>JBFWXN010000001.1:0-173842 GCA_050187415.1 Hyphomicrobiaceae bacterium
CACGCGCTGGTGGGTCTCAAGTCCGGCTTCACCATCCTCGACATGGACGACCAGAACCGCCTTCTGAAGCAGGTGATCGAAGCCGACGGGCTCGACAAGGACCGCTGGCCGTCGCGCCAGCTCGCCGCGCTGATCGATAGCTGGAAGAACCGCGGCATCACGCCCGACAAAGTGGCAAAGGGCGAGAGCTTCGCCTTCGGTAACGGCAAGGGTGCGAAGCTTTACGCAGATTACCAGCAGCGGCTGAAAGATCTCAACGCCGCCGACTTCGGCGACCTGCTGCTCGAGTGCATCCGGCTCTTTACCGAGAACCCGGACGTGCTCGCCGACTACCACCGGCGCTTCCGGTTCATATTGGTGGATGAATATCAGGATACCAACGTCGCGCAGTACCTCTGGCTGCGGCTGCTGGCGCAAGGTTGCCCGAACGTGTGCTGCGTCGGCGACGAGGATCAGTCGATCTACGGCTGGCGTGGCGCGGAGGTCGATAACATTCTGCGCTTCGAGAAGGATTTCCCCGGTGCGACGGTGATCCGCCTCGAACGCAATTACCGCTCGACCGGGCACATCCTGGGCGCGGCGGCAGGCATCATCGCCCAGAACACGGCGCGGCTCGGCAAGACGCTTTTTACCGACGGCGACAAGGGGGCAATGCCGACGGTGACGGGCGTCTGGGACGACGAGGAGGAAGCCCGCACGATCAGCGAGACGATCGAGGGTCTGCGCAAGGACCGACACCCGCTCAACCAGATCGCGATTCTGGTCAGGGCATCGGCGCAGATGCGCGCCTTCGAGGATCGATTCATCACGATGGGTCTGCCTTATCGCGTGATCGGCGGCCCGCGTTTTTACGAGCGCCAGGAGATCAAAGACGCGATCGCCTATCTCGAGGTGACGGCCAATCCGGCGAACGACCTCAAGTTCGAGCGAATCGTCAACGTGCCGAAGCGAGGCCTCGGCGACACCTCGATCAAGCGTGTGCACGAGCTTGCGCGCGCGCGCCTGGTGCCGATGTTCCAGGCAGCGCGGGAAATCGTCGAGACCGAGGAAATCGGCGCCAAGGCGCGACGGTCGCTGGCGGATCTGCTGCGGATGTTCGAACGCTGGCGGGTGCTGTCCGAGACGATGCGGCACACGGAGCTTGCCGAGCTTATCCTGGATGAGAGCGGCTATACGGCGATGTGGCAGGCCGACAAGAGCCCGCAGGCCCAATCGCGGCTCGAGAACCTCAAAGAGCTGGTGCGGTTCATGCACCAGTTCGAGACGTTGGCGGGCTTTCTCGAGCACGTGTCGCTGGTCGCCGATGCCGAGCAGGGCGACGACGGCGATCGCGTGTCGATCATGACGCTGCACGCCGTGAAAGGACTGGAGTTCAACGCGGTGTTCCTGCCCGGCTGGGAGGAAGGCCTTTTTCCGCATCAGCGCAGTCTCGACGAATCCGGGCTCGCGGGCCTGGAGGAGGAGCGCCGCCTCGCCTACGTCGGCATCACCCGGGCTCGCAAGCAGGCGCATATCTCGTTCGCGCAGAACCGGCGCCTGCGGGGGCTCTACCAATCGGCAACGGCGTCCCGTTTCGTCGACGAACTGCCAGAGGAACACGTCGAGGTGGTGGAGGCGAAAAGCCCGTTCGGAGGCGCCTATTCCGGCTTCGGGCGTGCCAGTCCCTACGGCGCCAGCCGGTTCGACAATGGCCCCGGTGCTTTCCGCTCGAGCTACGACACGCCAGGCTGGCAACGCGCCAAGCAGCAGTGGGACGGCGGCAACACGGGAGGCGGGAGCGTGGCGGGCGGGGCTGGCGGTTCGGCCAAGAAGTTCCAGCGCAGCAGCGGTCCGCTCACCATCGATGGCGAGTTGGTTGCGTCGTCGTCGGCCGACAGCGCGGGCTATGCGATCGGCGACCGCGTCGTGCACCAGAAATTCGGCGGCGGCACGGTCGTCGGCGTGGACGGCAACAAGCTGACCATTGCGTTCGATATCGGTGATCGGAAGCGCGTGGTGGCGAGCTTCGTGACGCGCGAGTAGCCCCGTCCCCGAGGGGTGGGATAGCGCCGGTTCGGTTCGCGCCCCCTAGGGGCGCGCCGACGGGACGACCAAAGTGTGGCTCGGCGATGCCTTTCATCGCCGCCAAGCCGTCGGCGGCCGGAGACCAACCCATCGATGCCCACATCGTCCTCGCCCGCCTCGAGTGAAACGCAACTCTCGCCCATCGCGAGCCGACCGATCACCGTGGTCACCGGAGGCTCGGACGGCATCGGCCTCGCTATCGCGCGCGTGTTGGCGGGGCGCGGCAACGACCTGCTGCTGGTGGCGCGCACGGCAGAACGGCTCGAGGAAACGGCTCGTAGCCTCCGAGGCCCGGCAACGGGGGGCGTGGCGATACTCGCCCTCGATCTTGTGCGGGGGGACGCCTGCCAGCGCCTCGATGCCGAACTCGAGCGGCTTGGCGGGCATGTCGAGCTTCTCGTCAATGCCGCGGGCATCGGCCTATCGGGCGATTTCGCCGAGGTGAGTTCGCAGGATCTCCACCGGCTGGTGGCGCTCAACGTCGAGGCGCCTGGCCGGCTGATGCGTCATGTGCTTCCCGGCATGCGCCAGCGCGGTCGCGGCGGCATCATCAATATCGCGTCGCTCGGGGGGTATGTGCCGGGGCCTCACCAGGCGGCCTACTACGCGAGCAAGGCCTACCTCATTTCGCTCAGCGAGGCCGTCGCAGCCGAGGTTCGCCCGCACGGGGTGCGCGTAACCGTTGTCGCACCCGGTCCGGTCGAGACCGAGTTTCATGCTAAAATGGACGCCAATAACGCTTTCTACCGGCGGCTGCTTCCATCTTCGACGCCGGAGAGCGTGGCGCGATGGGCGGTGCGTGGCTTCGATCTGGGCCTCAAAGTGGTCGTTCCGGGCGTGTTCAACGTGCTGAGCGCTTGTGCTTTGCGGCTTACGCCACACATCTTACTCGTTCCATTGATGGCGTGGCTGCTCGATCCGCGCCGGACGAAATGAAGGAGCTCATAGAAATGCTCGAGGTGCCTCAGCAGGAGGTGACGGATGGCGGAACCGACGTGTTCGCCTCGCAACCCCGCCGGGAAACGAAGCTTCCGGTCCTGCTCGTGCTTCACCAGCACCATTCGAACCCCGGTCACGTCGGACAATGGTTTCGGCGCAACGGCTACGGGCTCGACGTCCGCCGACATTTCAACGGCGAGGCGCTGCCCGAGACGCTGGCGGAACATTCGGGTGTCGTGATCTTTGGCGGTCCGCAGAGCGCCAACGATCGTATCGGCTTCATCCGCCGGGAGGTCGATTGGATCGCTGTACCCCTCAAGGAACAGAAGCCTTTCCTCGGCATCTGCCTCGGAGCGCAGATGCTGGCGCACCATCTCGGTGGCCGGGTCGACCACTGCTGCCGAGGTTCAGTCGAAATCGGCTATCACCCGATCCGCGCGACCCAGGCGGGCCAGGCGCTCGAGTTTCCAGAGCGGGTCTTCCAGTGGCATCGCGAGGGCTTCGATCTCACCCGGGACTGCACGCTGCTCGCGACCTCGGATGGTGCCTATCCCAATCAGGCCTTCAGGTACGGCTCCGGATACGGCGTTCAATTTCATCCGGAGATCACCTTCGCCCAGGTCAATCGCTGGTCCGGCGCGAACCCGGTGCGGCTGCTTTTGCGCGGCGCGCGTCCGCGGCAGCAGCAGATCGATACGCACCTCATGGAAGCCCCGAAAGTGCACAGTTGGCTCGATCGGTTCCTCGGCCAGTGGGTAACCGGTGCGTTGGCTCGCGCCTGAAGACCGCGCCGGCACGCGATATCTCCGAGCGTTCGCAATTCAGCAATATCTTGCTGCGCATATAGCTCTCAGCGCCGTGACCCTGGTGTCGCGTAGCCGGCGCTCTGGTCAAACGAGCCGAGTAGCTGTCCGAGAGGACGCTGCCCGGCTCGTCGCCGTTTGGGAGACTGTCGACGCTCTTGTCTAGCGGCCGCGGGCGATCACCTCCTCGCCGAAGCGCTGAATGCGCTCCAGGGACTCCGTGACCGTGTCGCCGCCCAGGCGAAGTGCGACGTGGCCGACGCCGGCGTCGGCGAGGGCGGCAAGATCGGCGCGCATATCGTCGGCCGTCCCCGTGAACATGCGCCGGGCCGACTTGTCCTGGGTCGGCTGGGCTGTCCATTCGAACGGGCTTTGCACGATCAGGCCAAGATCGATGGTGGCGGGGTCGCGACCGGCCTGCTCGGCGACGGCGTGCAACTTGGCGATGCCGGCCTCGAGGCGCGAGGGCGTGTCCATCAGCATCTGCTGATTGTTGTTGCCTGGATACCAGCCGTCGCCCAGCTTGACCGTTCGCCGCATGGCGGCCGGGCTCTCACCGCCCACCCAGATCGGGGGGCCGCCCGCTTGCAGGGGTTTCGGCGCGAAGATCAGATCGTCGAAGCTCACGTGCCGACCCTTGTAGGAGGGGCGATCCGCCGTCCAGAGCTGGCGGAACGCTTCCAAGTACTCGTCGGTCGCGGCGCCTCGCTCCGCGAACGGCGCCCCGAGCAGTTTGAACTCCTCCTCCATCCAGCCGGCGCCAACGCCCAGAATCAGTCGCCCGCCCGACAAAACGTCGATCGTGGCCAACGTCTTTGCGGTCTGGATCGGCGGCCGGTGCGGGACGACCATGACCGAGGTGAGCAGCCGCAGCCGGCTCGTGCAGCCGGAGAGGAAGGCAAGGGCCGCCAGCTGGTCGAAGCAGTGGCCATGCTCGGAGGCCGACCAGACCCCGCCCTGGGTATAGGGGTAGGCAGAACCGAGCTTGCCCGGAACGATCATGTGGTCGTTGACCGAGAGGAACGCGAATCCCGCGCGCTCGGCTGCCTGAGCGACGGCCATGTAGGTGGCACGGGTGGTATAAAGCCCTCGGGACAGGGTGCTGATTCCGAATTCCATGCTGACGCCTCCTCGTCGCCCATCGCTTCCAGCGGGCGTTCGAGGGGAAGCGTGGTCGATTGCGCCAGAGGTGGCAAGGGCCGGCGACCGACAGCACACGCGACCGATCGCGGTCTGCCCGTTGCCTTGCCGCTACGGTCGCCTCACTCGCTGCGCATGGCCGGCAGCCCGGGGCGATGGCCGCGGCCCATCTGTTCTGCCGGGGCGCGGGGGAGGCGGAAGCATGCGCTTGCGCAGGCCGCCGAGGCCGTGGCGCGTCTTCTCCCAGTAGAACGGGCGCTGCATGAACTCGACAAGCGCCCGGTAGCCGGCGATGGAAATCACGATCCAGTAGGCGGGCATCCAGATCACGGACGACAGCAAGCGTGGACGGCCTCGCCGCAATACGGCCAGCACCGCAGCCAGCATCGGGGCAATAATGCCCGCGCCGAGATTGGTCAGTGCCACCACCCAGAGCCAGGAACGGGACCCAGTCGGATCGACATCGTCGAAGCCACCGAGGAACCACGCCAAAGCCAGGGCGCCAAGCGCGATCGGATAGACGAGAACCGCAAGCAGGACGCCGCCCAGGGTTACGAGAATGCCCAGGCATTGCCAGACACCCGCTTCGCGCAGCAGTCGGATGGGGTGACGCATATGGACGAGCCATGTCTGCATCCAACCCTTCAGCCAGCGGGTGCGCTGACCGAGCCACACCTTGGCGTCGACGGGCGCCTCTTCCCATGTCGTCGACGCGATGGTGGCGGTGCGATAGCCCGCCCGTGCAAGCCGGATGCCGAGGTCGGCGTCCTCGGTGACGTTGTAGGGGTCCCAGGCCCCGACGCTGCGCAGGATCGACACGCAAAAATGGTTCGAGGTGCCCCCGAGCGGTATCGGCATGCGCAGCCGGTCGAGCGCGGGCAGGAGACCATCGAACAGGGCTGAATACTCGAGGGCGAACTGGCGCGACCAGAAGCTGTCGTCCGGATTGTAGACGTTGAGCCGGGCCTGCACACATGCGAGGTCCCAGCCGCCGGTGGCAAACGCGTGAGCGGCGATGCGCAACTGCTCGGGCTCTGGGCGGTCCTCGGCATCGAAGACGACAACGAGCTCGCTGGTCACCGAGGCGAGCGCATAGTTGAGCGCTTTGGGCTTGGTCTTGGGACCACCTGTCGGCACAAGCACCACGCGCAGGTTCGACGGCATCCTCAGCATGGCCACGGCCGCGCGCGTCACGGCATCGCGCTCCTCGAGCACGAGGACGAGTTCCAGCCGGTCTCGCGGATAGTCGAGTGCGGCAAGACTTTGCACCAGCGCCGGAACGCCGTGCGGCTCGTCGAACATCGGCACGAGGACGGTGTAGGCGGGCATCCGATGGGGCGGCATCCGCGGCAGCTTGCGCTTGCGGTGCATGCCGGGCCGCCTCAGGATCTCGATCGACGCCATCAGGCGCAGCGCGGTGTTGCCGGCGAGAGGCACGAGCAGCAAGGCGCCGAAACCGCCCCAGGTTCCCAATGGCTCGAGCACGACGCCGAAGCTGAAGGCGCACAGAATAAAGGCCATCGCTGGCAACAACCACGGCGGCGCCGCCTGTCGCGCGGAGAGGTCGGGTCGACGCAGGAAAAGACCGCGGATGGCCTCGGTCAAAATCGGATCAGTCGCTGCTCCTGACGAGTGGCTGGGAACCGGGGACGAACGCGACACAAAGTTCGTTTCCCCTGCGACGCCGCGGCGGCGTATTGACATCGGCGGGCCCCCGTGACAACCGGCAATGAGCAGTGCATGCAATATGTGCGCGTGCCGCCGTCCGATGGCGGCGCGCCAATATCGAGGGGTGCGCGTGCCGTCGGCCGATCAACGAACGCCATCAATGCTTGGACTGAGACTAAGCGGGGGGGTGCCGCTCGCAAGCATCCTCCGGCTGCTATTCGCATGCCTGATCGTCGCGCTGCCCGTGCAGGTTGCAGCCCAGGTCGGCGGCGGTGGTGACGCCACCAACGAGCCGCGCCGGGTTGCCATTCGATTCATGACCGACAGCGACTATCCGCCGTTCCACTACTACGACGAGGAAGGCGTGCTGACCGGGTTCAACGTGGATATCGCGCGCGCCATCTGCCTCGAGCTGTCGGCGGCCTGCGACATCCAGGTGCGCGGCTGGAACGATCTTCTTCCCGCGCTGCGGCGCGGCGAGACCGATGCGGTCGCCGCCTCGCACGCGATCACGCCAGCGCTCCTCAAGGAGTTCGACGTCACGGATCGGTACTATTTCACGCCGGCCCGTTTCGTCGGACGTCTCGAGGGGCCCCAGATCACGGCCACGCCGGAGGGCTTGCGCGGCAAACGCATCGGGGTGGTGAGAGGCAGTGCGCACGAGGCCTACGCGCGAACCTTCTTTCCGAACAGCGCGATCGTGCCGTTCGAAAGCGCGGAGCTGGCGTGGGACGCGGTCCGCACGGGGGGTGGCGTCGACGTCTCGTTCGGTGACGGTATCGGGCTGACCTTCTGGATCAACGGGACGCTGTCGCGTGGCTGTTGCACCTTGAAGGGCGGCCCCTTCTACGAGCCGAAATACTTCGGCGATGGCGTGGGCATCGTCATCTCGAAGCGAGACCCCCAGCTCAAGGGACTGATCAACTCGGCGCTCGCGAGGATTCGGGCCAGCGGACGCTACGAGGAACTGATGCTGCGCTACTTTCCGAACAGGGTCTGGTAGCGGCCGAACAGGGTCTGGTAGCTGCGCTCGATCGAGCGGCTCCGGTCTCCCGGGGCCGCTGTGCTGTTGCAGGAGACGGACAGAGTTTCTAAATACCGCGCTCTTTCAAGACTTTGCGGGCGATGCGGAAGCACTCGACGCCCGCCGGGACGCCAGCGTAGATTCCGATCTGATGGATGATCGACTTCAACTCGTCCTTCGTCACGCCGTTGTTGAGCGCGCCGTTGCAGTGCAACTCCCACTCGTGCATGCGGCCAAGCGAGGCGAGCATGGTGAGGTTCATCATGGAGCGCGTTTTGGCGGGAATGGTGTCGTCGCCCCAAATTTTGCCCCAGCAGTACTCTGTGACGATGTCCTGCCATTCGGCGTTGAAATCGTCGGCGGTGGACAGCGACTTCGTCACGTAATCCGTGCCGAGGGTCTTGGTGCGCGCCGCCTTGCCCTTTTCCCAGATCTCCTTGTCCATGCGTTCGTCTCCTTGTTTCGGCGCGGGACGGGTGTCCGCGCGGTTTTGAACCGGGCCCTTTGTTAGCGCAGAAGGCCCGACGTGGGCAGGCAAATTGTTGCCAATGCCCGTACCCGACAGAGGGAGGCGCGCTACCGGTCGATGGTGCCGGGACAGGGCCTGAGCGGAGCCCCACACCCAATTCGCAAGGCAGCGTTGCACCCAGCGAACGGCAAAGGTTTTGCCAAAAGGGGGTTTCTCGCAGTATTCCGCAACCCAACAACAAGCATTTGGCGAGACCAGACGCATGTCCGCCAGTCGAGGAACGCCGATGACGAGCAGCGCCGCGCCGACTCCTTCGTTTCGCCGCAACGTGGCGTTGCTCGCCGTCGCCCAGGCGCTCTTCATGTGCACCCAATCGATGGGAATTGCGACGACACCGCTGGCGGGGCATTCGCTGCTCGGTGCCGACAAGTCGCTGGCGACGCTGCCGATCTTCCTCAACCATGCGGGTATCATGCTGACGACGATTCCCGCCTCGCTGCTGATGGGGCGCATCGGGCGGCGCGCAGGCTTCACCATCGGTGCGGTTCTGGCGATCGTGTTCGGACTGCTGGCGGCCTACGCGGTGACCATCCGCAGCTTCGAGGTCCTTTGCGTGTCGGCCTTGCTGCAGGGATCGGCCGCGGCGTTCGCCTGGTACTATCGCTTCGCGGCCGCAGACACCTCGCCGGACAGTTTCAAGCCGAAGGCCATCTCGTACGTGATGGCGGGCGGGATTGCTGCTGGCTTCGTCGGGCCGCAGATCGCCAAATGGACGGTCGACTGGTTCGCGCCGGTCACGTTCATGGGCGTCTACGTCGCGATTGCGATCACGGGCCTGCTCAGCGTTGTGCTCATGCAATTCCTGCGCATTCCGCGGCTCTCCGCCGAAGAGCGGGCCGAGGGGGGGCGGCCAATGATTCAAATCATCCGGCAGCCGACCTATATCGCCGCGATCATCTCGTCGATGTTCGGGTACGGCGTGATGACGCTCGTCATGTCGGCGACCCCACTGGCGATGCTCGCGTGTGGCTTTCATTTCGCCGACAGCGCCACGGTCATCCAGGCGCACATCATCGCGATGTTCCTGCCGTCGTTCTTCACGGGACACCTGATCCAGCGTTTCGGCGTGCTGACCATCATCGCCACGGGAGCGCTGATCCAGGCCGGGTGTGCCCTGGTCAACATCGCGGGTATCGAATTCGCGAACTTCTTGATCGCCAATGCGTTGGTCGGATTGGGCTGGAACTTCACGTATGTCGGCGGATCGACGCTGCTGACGCGGACCTACCGACCGGCCGAGCGGGCGCGGGTACAGGCGAGCCATGACTTCACGGTGTACGCCACGACGGCAACGGCCGCTGCGCTCGCGGGATTCCTGCAGCAGAAATCCGGCTGGACGGCGATCAATCTGGCGGCCCTGCCCCTGATGGGCATCGTCATGCTGACCGCCTTGTGGCTGGGGCTGCGGCTGCGGCGGGAGGCGTTGCAAGCGCATCAGCCTGCCGAGTAGCTGGCGCAGCCGGCCGCCGCGGGGTAGCTTGATCCGCATCAATAGCGGCGGCGCGTGAAGCTCGCACATTAACGGAAGCGACGGACGATCACGAAGGATCACCCATGTACAAGCATCTTCTCATCGCGACAGACGGATCTGAACTCGCCCAGAAAGCTGCGGTGCACGGGTTTGCGCTTGCCAAGGCCCTCGGAGCCAAAGTGACGATCGTGACCGTCACGGAACCATGGACAGCCGTCGTGCCGGGCGAGATGGGCATGGCTTTTCCCGTCGATGAATACGAGAAGGGCGCCTCGGAGAATGCCGCGAACATTCTCGCGGCGGTCAAGAAGGATGCGGATGCGGCCGGCATTGCCGCCGATACCGTGCACATGGCGGACCAGTATCCCGCGGACGGCATCATCGCCACGGCCAAGGAAAAGGGCTGCGATCTCATCGTGATGGCGAGCCATGGCCGGCGCGGCATTTCCCGCCTGCTGATCGGCAGCCAGGCCAACCAAGTCGTGATCCATTCGGAAGTGCCCGTTCTGGTCGTCCGCTAAGGCGGACGCCTGGGCAGGGATGCGGTCACCGGCCGAGGCCGGGCGACCTTGCCTTCCGTGTCGACGTCACACCGCCTAAGCTCACGGTTTCAACCGGTCATGTGAGAGACCGAAGAACGGGAGAGGCGCATGCGTGGGCTCGAAGGCAAGGCGGCGATCGTCACGGGGGGCGCTGGCGGGATCGGGTCTGCCATCTGCCGCCGGCTCGCCGAAGAAGGTGCCAGAGTGGGCGTCTTCGATCTGAGGTCGGAGGCGGCCGAGCGCGTCGCCTCACAGATCGGTCATGGCGCCACGGCGCATGCGTGTGACATCACCGACCTGAAGAGTGTCGAAGCTGCGGTTGCTGCATTCGAGGCGGAGAGCGGGCCGACGGACGTTCTGGTCAACAACGCGGGGTGGGACAAGTTCGCCTACTTCCTCGAAACGAGCCCCGAGGACTGGGACAAGATCATCGCCATCAATCTGCGCGGGCCGATCCATCTGCATCACGCCGTGCTGAAGGGGATGCAGGCCCGGCGGCGCGGGCGCGTCGTCAACATCGCATCCGACGCGGGGCGCGTCGGCTCGTCGATGGAAGCGGTCTATTCGGCCTGCAAGGGCGGCATCATCGCCTTCACCAAGACGATCGCACGGGAGATGGCGCGCTCGAACGTGACGGTCAATTGCGTCTGCCCGGGCCCGACCGATACGCCTCTGCTCGCGCAATTCCTGGGAAAGGGCGAGCAAGGCGAGAAAGCCTACGAAGGCTTGAAGCGCGCCATTCCGCTGAAGCGCCTCGGCCAGCCCGACGATCCTGCCGGCATCGTCGCCTTCCTCGCCAGCGACGACGCCGCCTTCATGACCGGTCAGGTGATTTCAGTCTCGGGCGGGCTCACGATGAGCGGCTGACGGGGGGCGACGCTCAATCGTCTTCCTCGGAATCGCCCGACACCGACGAGATCTGGCGGGCGATATAGGTCTGCTCGCCCATCAGCTCCATGCGGCTCAGTTGCTCCTCGAGGAAATCGATGTGCCCTTCCTCGTCCTTGAGCGTGCGCATGAAAAGCTCGAACGAGCCCGTATCGCCGGCCTCCTGACACTCGCGGGCCGCCTTGTCGTAGAACGCACGGGCCTCGAGCTCCATCTTGAGCTGACGCTCGAAAATGCCTTTCACCGACTTGGGATACTCGATCTCGTCGAGCTCACGCACGTTCGGCTTGCCTTCGAGGAACAGCATGCGCGCCAGGAAGCGGCTGGCGTGGCCACCTTCCTCCTTCACCTCGTTGAACATGTGCTTGGCCAGGCGGTCGACGCCCCAATCCTCGAGCGCATGAGCCTGCAGGAGATATTGATTGACCGTGGTCAGCTCCATCGTCGCAGCGCGTTGAAGGTGCTTCAGGGAAACTGCCGGGCCTTTCATGGAATAACTCCTTTCATGTGGACGTCGAATAGGGCACGCAGAAACGGACCAGCGTCGCCGCGCCTTGCATCAACGCGGCAGCGTGACGAAAGTTCTGGTGTGGGTCGAGGTCGAAACATTGATGCTGCGCAAAGAGCGACCGTTTCGCCGATGACTCGCCACAGGCAGTCGGGCATGCCACCCTGCCGATGCCGGCAAGAACGCGGAGGTCCGACGCCATGACATCGAGCAACCTAGCAAGGCTCGACGCCGCAGAATGTGTCATCAAGACGCTTTCGGCGAACGGCATCGACCAGCTCTATTGTCTGCCGGGCGTGCAGAACGACGATTTCTTCGATGCGCTGGCGCGACACGGTGAGCCGCTCAAGCCGATCCATACGCGCCACGAGCAGGCGACGGCCTACATGGCGCTCGGCGCGGCGATGGCAACGGGTAAGCCGCAAGCTTATTGCGTGGTGCCCGGGCCGGGGTTCCTCAACACCACCACGGCGCTTGCGACGGCCCAATCACTTTACCAGCCGGTTCTCGCCATCTCGGGTCAGATCTTCGAGGACAGGATCGGCAAAGGCCTCGGCTACCTGCACGAGATACCGGATCAGCTCGGCATCATGCGCACGCTCACCAAATGGGCCGGGCATATCGACGGTGCCGAGGATGCGGGACCGAAGGCGCGGGAAGCCTTTCGGCAAGCCATATCCGGCGTGCCTGGTCCCGTCGGCCTCGAATGCGGATGGGACGTGTGGAAACGCGCCGCCGACGTCGCTTTCGACCACGAGCCGGTGCGACGCGAGACGCCGGCCATCGACGAGGACGCGGCAGAGGCGGCCGCCCGGCTGCTCGCCGGCTCGAAGCGCCCGATGATCTGGGTAGGCGGCGGCGCGCTCGATGCGGGGCCCGAGGTCTTGAAACTTGCCGAAATGCTCGAGTCCCCCGTCGTCTCTTTCAGGACGGGCGCCGGCGTCATCGACACGCGGCACCCGCTCGCCCTGCGTACACCCGGCGCCTACAGGCTCTGGAAGGACGTCGACGTCCTGCTCGGCGTCGGCACGCGGCTGCACACCCAGCTCGACTGGGGCACCGACGACCAGATGAAGATCATTCACCTCGACATCGATGCGACGCGACCGGGGCGTATCCGAAAGCCGGACGTGGCGCTGATCGCTGACGCCAGGCAAGGCATCGCGGCCATCATCGCTCGCCTCGGGCGCCACCTCGGCAAACGCGAAAGCCGCCGGGACGAGCTTGCGCAAGCAGGCGTCCAGGCCGAGCGCGAGCTTGCCGATCTCGCCCCGCAGAAGGCCTGGATCGACGCCATTCGCGCTGGCCTGCCGGACGACGGCATCCTGGTCGAGGAGTTGACGCAGGTAAGCTATGTCAGCCGTGTCATGTATCCCGTCTATGCGCCGCGCACATACATTTCGTCGGGCTATCAAGGCACCCTCGGATGGGGCTATTCGACTGCGCTCGGCGTCAAGGCTGCGATGTCCGGCCGGCCCGTCGTCTCGGTTTCGGGTGACGGCGGCTTCATGTTCGGCATGCAGGAGATGGCAACGGCCGTGCGGCACAATATCGGACTGGTCGCCATCGTGTTCAACGATAGCGCCTACGGCAATGTGCGCCGCATGCAGCAGCTCAACTATGACGGTCGCGTCATCGCGAGCGATCTGAAGAATCCGGATTTCGTGAAGCTCGGCGACAGCTTCGGCATCCGCGCGACGCGGGCCGATGCGCCAGCCCAGCTCATCACGCAGATGACGGAGGCGCTGAAATCCGGGGAGCCGGCATTGATCGAGGTTCCGGTCGGTGCCTTCCCGGATCCGTGGCGGCTCTTCTATCGGAAGAAGCTTCGCGGCACCTGAGTCGATATATCTGTAATAATATTTCGGACTTGCTCGAAGCGGCACCGCGACGTTAGCTTGCGGTCATAGTCATGCAGCGAGGCCGAGACGGTGTGGCTTCGGCCCGTCTCGAGGGCAGGGTGTTCCCAGCGGGACATCAACGGCTACCAACCGAAAAGGAAATGACATGGCATCGAGAGCCACGGCAGCCGCCGTTCAATCCGTTCGTATGCAACCGATGTTCATCAATGGCGACTGGGTCGCTGCCGCAAGCGGGGACGTGCTCGGCGTCGAGGCGCCCGGCACGCGGCAGATCATCGCCAACGTGCCACGGGGCGGCGCCGCCGATATCGGGAAGGCGGTCGATGCCGCCGCCAAGGCGTTTCCAGGTTGGAGCCGCGTGGTTCCGCGCGATCGCGGCCGGATGCTGCAAAAAATCGCGGACGCCATGGAGGCGCGGGTCGAAGAGCTGTCGCGCATTCTCGCGGAGGAAACGGGCAACGCCATCCGCACTCAGGCGCGGGGGGAAGCGCGAAGCGCCGTCGATATCATGCGTTACTTCGGCGGCCTTGCGAGCGAGCTCAAGGGGGAGACGGTGCCGCTCGGCGAGCATGTGCTTTCCTACACGCGACGCGAGCCGATCGGCGTTGTCGGTGCGATCATTCCCTGGAATGCGCCAGTTGCGCTCGCGGCCCTGAAGATCGCGCCGGCGCTGTGCGCCGGCAACACGCTGGTGCTGAAGGCTGCGGAAGATGCGCCGCTCGGCGTGCTCGAGATGACGCGCATCTGCGCCGAGTACCTGCCGAAGGGCGTGCTCAACGTCGTCACGGGGCTCGGCGAGGAAGCCGGCGCCGCGCTCTCCGAGCATCCGACCGTGCGCAAGATGTCTTTCACCGGCTCGACCGAGGTCGGCAAGATCATCATGCGCGCGGCTGCCGAGCGTATCGTGCCGGTCAGCCTGGAGCTTGGCGGCAAGAGCCCCTCGGTGGTCTTTCCGGACGCCAACGAGGATTGGGCCATCGACGGCATCATCGCGGCCATGCGGTTCACGCGTCAGAGCCAGTCGTGCACGGCGGGATCGCGCCTCTTTCTGCACGCCGACATCTTCGACAGCTTCCTCGAGAAGCTCGCCGACAAAACGTCGAAGCTAAAGATCGGCGACCCTCTCGACGAGGCGAGCGATATCGGCGCGATCATCAACGAGAAGCAGTTCAAGAAAGTTTGCGGATATGTCGACGAAGGTCTGAAGCTGCCGGGATCGAAAGTGCTGCTGGGCGGTCTGCCGCCCACCGAGGGTCCGCTTTCACAGGGCTATTTCGCCCTGCCGACGGTGTTCGCCAATGCGGCCAACGACTGGCGCCTCGCGCGCGAGGAGATTTTCGGGCCGGTGCTGGTCGCCATCCGCTGGACGGACGAGGCCGATGTCATTCGCCTCGCCAACGAGACGCACTATGGGCTGGCCGCCTACGTGTGGACCAAAGACATCGGCCGGGCGCTCAGAACGGCGCATGCCATCGAAGCGGGCTGGGTGCAAGTCAACCAAGGGCTCGGCCAGTTCCCAGGGCAATCCTACGGCGGCGTGAAGCAATCCGGCATTGGACGTGAGCAATCCCTCGAAGGGATGCTCGACAGCTTCACTCAGCGCAAGAGCGTCACCGTCAACCTTGCAGTTTAAGGAGCACGGCCCTTCCCGCCGGCATGACGGGTGGGGCCGCGTTCCAAGCCGGTAACTTCAGAACACCACGACGCTGCGGATCGACTTGCCCTCGTGCATCAGGTCGAAGCCCTTGTTGATGTCGCCGAGCGGCAGGGTGTGGGTGATCATCGGGTCGATGGCGATCTTGCCGTCCATGTACCAGTCGACGATCTTCGGCACGTCGGTGCGGCCACGGGCACCACCGAAGGCCGTGCCCTTCCAGACGCGGCCGGTGACGAGCTGGAACGGGCGCGTCTTGATTTCCTGGCCGGCGCCCGCGACGCCGATGATGATCGCTTCGCCCCAGCCGCGATGGCTGCTCTCCAGGGCGGCGCGCATGACATCGACGTTGCCGGTGCAGTCGAATGTGTAGTCGGCTCCGCCGATCTGATCGGCGCCGCGCTTGGTCATGTCGACGAGGTGGCCGACGAGGTCCTTGCCGACCTCCTTCGGGTTGACGAAGTGCGTCATGCCGAACCTCTCGCCCCACGCCTTCTTGTCGCTGTTCAAGTCCACGCCGATGATCATGTCGGCGCCAACGAGGCGCAGGCCCTGGATGACGTTGAGGCCGATGCCGCCGAGGCCGAACACGATCGCGGTACAACCGGGGCCCGCCTTGGCCGTGTTGATCACGGCTCCGACGCCGGTCGTCACGCCACAGCCGATGTAGCAAATCTTGTCGAAAGGCGCGTCCTCGCGCACCTTCGCAACGGCGATCTCGGGCAGCACCGTATAGTTCGAGAAGGTCGAGCAGCCCATATAGTGGAACACGGGCTTGCCTTCGAACGTGAACCGCGAGGTTCCGTCCGGCATCAGGCCCTGCCCCTGCGTCGCCCGGATCGACGTGCACAGGTTCGTCTTGCGGCTGAGGCACGAGGGGCACTGGCGGCACTCGGGCGTATAAAGCGGGATGACGTGATCGCCCTTCTTGACCGTGGTCACGCCGGGGCCGACGTCGACCACGATGCCCGCGCCCTCGTGTCCGAGGATCGCCGGAAAGAGCCCTTCGGGATCGGCGCCGGAGAGCGTGAACTCGTCGGTGTGGCAGATGCCGGTTGCCTTGATCTCGATCAGCACTTCGCCGGCTTTCGGGCCTTCGAGATCCACCTCGACGATCTCGAGAGGCTTGGCCTTCTCGAATGCGACGGCCGCGCGGGTCTTCATGGGCGATCTCCTCGGGTCTGGAACTCGGCAATCGTGAGCCTGCTGCAGACTTGAACCGTGCGGGGAAGCTCCGGTCAAGGTCGCCGGGCGCCGAGGTCCAGCCGCAGGAAGACGGTGCCGGCGATAGGCGTATCGTAATAAGGCGCCGTCGCGACGAAGCCGAGGCTGCGATAGAGGGCGATCGCGCCTCGCATCGACGGCAAGGTGTCCAGGCGCATCTCTCGGCAACCGAGGCTGCGGGCTTCGGCAATGATGGCTTGCGCGAGGCGCCGACCGAGTCCCACGCCCCGGCCTTCGGGTGCCACGTAAAGGCGCTTCATTTCGCAGCCGCCGTCGTCACCGAGCGGACGCAGGGCGACGCAGCCGACCGGTTCTCCACCCGCGTCGCGCGCGATCAGCAGGGCCCCTCGTGGAGGCGCGTATTTGCCGGGAAGCGTGGCGAGTTCGGCCGAGAAGTCCTGAAAGGCGAGATCGACGCCGAGCGACGCCGCATAGGCGCGCATCAGCTCGGCCGCCGCCGCCATGTCGGCGGGGGAGGTCGCAGGTGCTATGACGACGTCTAGCGGCACACCCATCGTCCTCGTGCTCAATGCTGCGTCACACGTTGGCTAAGGAGCGCTTGGCCCAGCCGCGTGAGAGGAGCGACGACGTAGGTTGCGAACGGGATCAGGATGAAGCCGATGACAACCCCGACGAGGCCGTCGAGCGTCGCCTTGACGATCCATTCCGCGGCTGCGCCGGCCACGGGCGAGGCGTCCGCCACGGCACGTGCGATGTCATGAATGACGTGCTCCGGGCCGGCGAAGCCGATACCGCCGAGCCCATGCAGAACGATCGAACCACCCACCCATAGCATTGCCGCGGTGCCGACGGTACTGATCACATTCATCACAGTCGGCATGCCGATGACGATCGCCCTGCCGAGAGCGCGCGTGGCGTCCAGCCGGCCGATCTGGCTGAGCTTCAGGCCCACGTCGTCCGCCTTCACCAGCACCGCCACGCTTCCATAGACGAGCGCCGTGATACCGATGGCGACCGCCGCCAGCGCAGCGCCCGAGATCCAGATATCCTGGGACGCGACCGTCGCGAGGGCGATGGCCATGATCTCGGCCGACAGGATAAAATCGGTCTTGATAGCGCCCGCAACGCGCTGGCGCTCAAGGCGAGCGGCGTCGAGCGCCTCCGGCCGTTCATGGGGATCGGTGTGGGGTAAAAAGAGATGCAGTAGCTTTTCCGCGCCCTCGAAACAGAGGTAGGCGCCGCCGAGCATGAGCAGGGGCGTCACCAGCCAAGGCGCAAAGGCATTGAGTACAAGCGCGGCGGGCAACAGGATGACGAGTTTGTTGAACAGCGAGCCTCGGGCAATCTGCCAGACGATCGGCAGTTCACGTGCCGCTGGCAGCCCGTGCACGTATTTCGGAGTGACCGCACTGTCGTCGATGACCACCCCGGCGGCTTTGGCGCCTGCCTTGGCGGCATGCGCGGCGACGTCGTCGAGCTGAGCGGCAGCGAGCTTGGCGAGCGCGGCCACGTCGTCGAGCAAGGCAAGCAAGCCGCTCATCTCAGTCCCTCGTATCCTTGCACGATTCCCCTCTGGCGGCCGCTCGAGGTGCCGTCCAAGGCTTATCGCCATCCGGCGTGCGTTGCGCAAGTCGAACGCGGCCGGTGATGCGGGCATTGGCAGCCGATGCGATCGCCTCTAGCATCATCGGGCATGTGCGAATGCGTCGCGGCCGCCCGGACGGGACCAGATCAGAGGCGAACGATGAACGAGCTACCGATCGTCGACATGAGCGGTGTGCGCGATGGGGACAGGGCGGCGATGGAGCGGGCAGCGCGCCAGATCCATCAGGCCTTTACGACCGTGGGCTTTCTTTACATCTCAACCCATGGCCTGCCCGAGGCGGTGATCACGGAGACCGTGCGCGAGGCGCAGGGCTTTTTCCGGCAGCCCACCGAGAAAAAGCGCGAAGTGGCGATCAACAAGCGGCATCGCGGCTTCAACGCCCTCGGGGACGCGCTGATGTATGAGGCGTCGAAGCCCGACTACAAGGAATTCTACACGATCGGCCTGGAACTTGCGGAGGACGATCCGGATGTCGTCGCGGGCGAACCCCTGCTCGGCCCGAACAACTGGCCGGCCGATCGGCCGGGCCTGCGCCACGCGATGAGCCGGTACTACGAGGAGATCGGGCGATGCGGCGCGGACCTGCTCAGTTGCGTGGCCATCTCTCTCGGTCTCGAGCAGGACTTCTTCCGGGAGAAATATCGCAAGCGCTTGCAGCGGACCCAGTTGATCTATTATCCGCCCCATCCCGCCGGCGCGCCGGCCGATCAGTTTGGATTGGCGCCGCACACCGACTTCGGGTGCATCACGCTCCTCTGGCAGGACCAGAACGGCGGCCTCGAAGTGCTGGAGCGTCAGTCCAAGGCCTGGATCGCCGCGACGCCGGTTCCCGGCACGCTCGTCGTCAATGTCGGCGATCTACTGGCCCGTTGGACCAACGACCGCTACGCCTCGACGCCGCACCGCGTCATCAACGCATCGGGGCGTGAACGCTTCTCGATCGCCACGTTCTATGACCCGGATTTCAAGGCGGACGTGGATCCGCGGCAGCTCGGCGTTCCGGCATCGGAGTGCCGCTACGAGCCGACGACGTCGGGCGCCCATATTCTCGGCCGCATCGAACGGTCGTTCGGGTACCGCAAGACGCTTGCAGCCGCCGCAGACCGAGTGCCCCCATCGCTGCCGTAGCGGGTTGCAAAAATTGCGGCTGTGCACGGGCCGATAAGATGCGAATCTGGGCGACAGAAAAGGCGGCTGCCGGTGCGGCTAAGGGGTAATCCCCGCGGTAGCCTGAGGAAACGCTAGGCGAATGACCCAGACGCACGGTGGAGCCGATGCGGAGCCCCAGGGCGGGCTCTTCAGCATGTCGGGCCGACAATGGCTGATCCTGCTCATGGTGCAGTTGTCGAACCTGCTGTTCGGCATGACCATCACGCTCGCCAACCTGGTGCTGCCGCAGGTGAGGGGAACCTTTTCGGCAACGCAGGACGAGATTGCGTGGGTAGTGACGCTCAATCTCGTTGCGACGGCGGTCGCGACGCCGCTGACCGGCTGGATGTCGTCGCGTGTCGGCTGGCGCAATATGATGTTCTTCACGGTGCTTGGGTTCACCGTGTCGTCGTTCCTGTGCGGCATCGCGACGAGCCTCGAGACGCTGATCATGGCGCGCGTCGCGCAGGGGGCCTTCGGCGCGCCGATCATGCCGATGGGACAAGCGATCCTGCTAGCGACATTCCCGCCGCACCTTCAGCCGGCAGCGCTCGTGATGTGGGGAATCGGGGCTGTGTTCGGTCCCGTGCTCGGTCCGATTCTCGGATCCATGGCAACGGAAGCCTGGAACTGGCGCGCGGCCTTCTTCATGATCGTGCCGCCCGGCATTGCCGCGCTGGTCACGATCTGGTTCGCGCTTTCGGATTACACGGAGCGCAAGCGTGCCAGGTTCGACTGGGTCGGCTTTCTCGCGCTCTCGCTTGCGCTCGTGTGTATCCAACTCATCTGCGACCGCGGCCAGCGGCTCGACTGGTTCGAATCGAGCCAGATCACGATCTTCGCCTTCATCGGCGTGCTCTCCTTTTGGATCTTCTGCGTGCATTGCCTGACGGCCGAGGAGCCGTTTCTGTCGCCTTCGCTGCTGCGCGATCGAAATTTCGCCATCGGGACCGCAATCGCCTTCGTCATGGGCATGCTGAGTTTTACGAGCCTCGTGCTCTTTCCCAGCCTGCTGCACGACCTGAAGGGCTATCCCGATACGGTGATCGGGACGCTGATCGCGGCGCGAGGGCTCGGCAACTGGACCGCCTTTTTCTTCATTGCGAGACTGACGAAGGTGGCGCCGCGCCTCGCCATCGCGTCAGGACTCGCGATCCAGGGCCTGGCGGCCTACTGGATGTCGCATTTCGATCTCAACGTGGACCAGTCGCGCGTGTTCTGGAGCCACTATCTCGTCGGGCTCGGGCAAAGCGTTACGTTCACGCCCATGACGGTGATGGCCTTTACGACGTTGCCGAGGCACCAGATCACCGAGGGCTCAGCCGTGTTCACGCTGATGCGAAACTTCGGCTCCAGCCTGTTCATTTCCATGTCGGTGATGGTGCTCGTGCGCTCGACCTCGATCAACTACTCCGAGATGATGGAGTTCGTCTCACCCTACCGACGCGCGCTCGGCATCTTCGGGTTACCGGCGCCCTGGAATCCCGAGACGGCTCCCGGGCTCGCGCGCATCGCTCGGGAGGTGCAGCGGCAGGCCGCCATGATCGGCTACGTCAATGCCTTCCATCTGATGGCCCTGGTCGGCTTCACGGCAGTTCCGCTGGCTTGCTTCATGCGCAGGAAGCCGGTCGGACGGTAGGCGCGACCCAACCTGTAATTCCGGCGCGCACCTACGGTTTGTCGGCGGTCAATCGCGCAATCTCGCTGCTGGAATAGCCGATCTCGGCGAGCACGTCGGCCGTATGCTCGCCGAGCCGCGGTGCCGGCATCCTGTCCTGGCGCATGCCGCCCGAGAACGTGTTGGCGATCTTCGTGCGCCGGATCGTTCCCTCGCTCGGATGTTGCTCCGTCTCGAAGAATCCGACATCGGCGAGGTGGGGGTCGAGGAACAGGTCGTCGATGCTGTTGTAGCGTGCGCTCGGAATCTGCAACGCGTCGAAGATCTGCATCCACTCGGCGGTCGTCTTCAGCAACAGGCCCTGGGCGCGGACCTCGAAATAGGCGTCGGCGTTCTCGCTTCGAAGCTGCGCATTGAGGAAGCGCGGGTCGTGCTCGAGCTCCGGCCGCCCGATGGCGCGGAAGAAGGCGAATGCCTGTGCGTCCGTGTTGGGACTGATGGTGATGTAGCCGTCGCTGGTCGGCAGCGGCCGGTACTCGGGCGACAGCAGGCGGTTGTCGCCGCTCTCGCCGATCGGCGGAACGAACGTGGTGGCGCCCATGTGCTCGGAGGTCACGAACGAGGCCATGTTCTCGAGCATGGGCACCTGGATCGCTTCGCCGGCCCCCGTCTTCTCGCGGCGATAGAGGGCGAACCCGATCGCCTGGGCCGCGATCAGGCCCGAGATGTGATCCGTCATCACCATCGGCACGAAGCGAGGCTCGCCGATCGCCCGCTCGAATGTGCCCGCTACGCCGGAGAGGCTCTGGATGATCGGATCATAAGCCGGTTTGTCGTAGTAGCGACCGCCAGGACCGAATGCGAGAATGGAGCAATGGATAAGCCTGGGGTTGCGCTTCAGCAGCGTTGCGGCATCGAGGCCGGCGCGCTCGAGCGCCTTCGGCCGCACGTTCGAGACGAAGACATCCGCCCGATCGATCAGCCGCAGCATCGCCTCCAGACCGCCGGGCGTCTTCAGGTCGAGAACGGCGGAGCGCTTGTTGCGGTTGAAGTTGAGGAACTTGCCGGACATGCCCGGATTGCGCGTGCCGCGCGCCATGGTGCGCAGCAGGTCACCGCCGGGCGCCTCGACCTTGATCACGTCCGCCCCCTGATCGGCGAGCGTGCGGGTGCAGATCGGCCCGACCACGACCGACGTCTGGTCGATCACGCGAATGCCGTCGAGCGGTCCTCCGGCCATGCCGTCTCCTGTCGTGTGCCGTACGCGGGAATGCCTAACCGCGCCGTTTCATGTGCCTCAGGTCGATCATGCCGGGGGCCTCGCGCGGGTCGGCGTGATCGGGAAAGATCATGTGCTTTTGCAGCTTCTGGGTGCCCGTGGTCGGCAGCGCGGCGGCGAACCAGACCCAGCCGGGAGCCTTGAAGTAGGCGAGGCGCTGGTTGCAATAGTGAAAGACATCCTCGGCCGCTTTCTGGTCGTTGGCGCCGGAGCGCGTCACGACGCAGGCGAGCACTTCCTCCTCGCGCACCTCGTCCTTGACGGCCATCACCGCCACCTGCGCCACATCAGGGTGCGTCAGCAGCAGCGCCTCGATCTCCGCCGCGGCGATGTTCTCGCCGGACCTTCGGATGATGTTCTTCTTGCGGTCGACGAAATGCAGCATGCCGTCTCGGCCGCGCCAGACGGTATCGCCGGTATGGAACCAGCCGCCGCGCCAGGCCCGCGCCGTCTCCTCATCATTCTTGAGATAACCCGAAAACATGGCCCGCCGAGGCGTCTCGCCCGAGTGGCGCACCACCATCTCGCCGGGCGAACCGTCGGCCACCTCCCGGTCCGCCTCGTCGACCACGCGCACGTCGAGACCGGGCACCGCCTTGCCGAACGCGCGTGTCCCGGTCTGCCGCGGCTCGCCATTGTCGATCAGGATGCGACAGGACTCGGTCATGCCCCAGACCTCGATCATCGGAAATCCGAAGCGCTCCTCGAAGACGCTGTGCAACGCCGGCTCGATGCCCGCGCCGAAGCCCAGCCGGACCGCATGGTCGCGATCGGCGTCCGATGGGGGCTGCTTCAGGAGCATGGGCGCCACGATGCCGAGATAGTGGACGATCGTTGCGTGCGTCGCCTTCACCTCGCGCCACCAGCGGGTCGGATTGAAGCGGTCGGTCTGGATCTGGCAGCAGCCGGACGCGACGGCGCCGAGCAGCGAGATGATGCCCGAGTTGATATGATAAAGTGGCAGCGGATTGTAGATCCGGTCCTCGCCGGACCGCAGGGAAAACGTGCCCCCGCGGTTCGCGTACCAGTCGCCCATCGAAACCTCGTAGCCATGCGAGATGAGGCAACCCTTGGGCCGGCCCGTGGTCCCGGACGTATAGAGGATCTGGGCCTCGGTCTCGGGCGACGGCACACCGTGCATGGATCGACGTGCGGGCATGGGTGGCCGGAGGCCCGGCGCGGGCTCGTGCACAGGCGGCTTGTGCTCACTCTCGGCCAGCGCGCTCTCGATCTGCGCGAGCCGCCGCTGCGTCACAAGGAGCAAGTCTGGCTCGGAATGTTCCAAAAGGTAAGCCGTCTCGGCGGCGCGATAGTCCGGGTTGATCGGCACCACGGAAGCCCCGATCGAATTGAGCGCCAGCCGATGAAATACGTGCTCCGGCCGATTTTCGAGCAGCAGCGCCACCCGGTGGCCGAGACCGTAGCCGGCGCTCCGGTAGGCCTCGGCGAGGGCGCGAATGTCGCGGTCCGCCTCGGCGTAGGAGATCTCGGTACCGCCGGTCAGGTAGTCGCGGTCAGGATTGGGCGGAACGGCCAGGAAGGGCCGGTCGGACCAGCGTTCGACCGCCTCGCTCCACAACGTGGCGATGGTTATGTCATCGCGAACGTCTGCCATCCTCGCACGCCTCCCATCGATCGCCGATACGCGAGCTTTCGCTCCGACCATGGTAGAGTGACCACATAGCCCACCGCAAACGATCCGGGGACATGCGTACCGACCTCTTCGATTTTGACCTGCCAGACGATCGCATCGCGCTGCGACCGACCGAGCCGCGTGATCGTGCGCGCATGCTCGTGGTGCGCCAGCCCGGTCGCTCGCAGGGGCAGGGCTGGGCCGCACCTGCCGTGCTCGAGGACCGCTCCGTTCATGATCTGCCGTCGCTGCTTGCACCGGGGGATGCCCTCGTCGTCAACGACACGAAGGTCATCCCGGCGGCTCTCGATGGCACGCGCGAGCGTAACGGTCACATCGCCCACGTCGCCTTCAACCTGATCAAGCGCATCGACGAGAGCCATTGGCGCGCCTTCGCGCGGCCAGCCAAGCGGCTGGAGGTCGGGGACCGGGTGGTGTTCCAGGCCGAAGGCCGCGTTTGCCTCGCCGGCAGCCTCTCGGCCGTGGTGGCGCAGAAGCTCGAGGGGGGCGAGGTCGAGCTGGCGTTCTCGCTGCACAGCGCCTTTCTGGACGAGGCGATCGAGGCGCTGGGCGACATGCCGCTGCCACCCTACATCGCCTTGAAGCGACCACCCGACGACGCCGATCGCGCCAGCTACCAGACCATGTTCGCGGCCCGCGAGGGAGCGGTGGCGGCGCCGACCGCGGCGCTGCATTTCACGCCCCGGCTGTCGGCTGCTCTGGCGGGGAACGGCATCGCGCGGCATACGCTGACGCTGCACGTCGGGGCCGGCACGTTCCTGCCCGTCAAAGCCGACGATACGGATCAGCACGCCATGCACGCCGAGTGGGGCGAGATCGGCGAGGAGACCGCCGCTGCGCTCAATGGCGTGCGCGCGCGCGGCGGGCGCATCGTGGCGGTCGGCACGACGGCGCTTCGGCTGCTCGAAAGCGCGGTCGATGCGAGCGGCCGGATCAGGCCCTTTCGCGGCGAGACGTCGATCTTCATCACGCCGGGCTATCGTTTCCGGGCGGTCGACGTGTTGATGACCAACTTTCATCTGCCGCGCTCGACGCTGTTCATGCTGGTCTCGGCCTTCGCTGGTCTCGACACCATGCACGCCGCCTACCGCCACGCGATCCGAGAGTTTTACCGCTTCTATTCCTATGGCGACGCGAGCCTGCTGTTCAGAGGCGATTGAAAACCGTGCAGCCGGGCGCTTCGCCACCAGGTCAGGCTCGCGTGACGTGCGCCGATACGCACTGCCAGCGGCCGTCGCGGAACTGCCAGTCGTCGGTGTAGCGGCCGGCGCCCCTCGATCCGTCCGGCTTCGTGTAGGCTGTCTGCGCATGAATAATGGCGAACTCGCCGAGAATGCGAATAGTCACATCGTGCTCGCGCAGGTCTTTAACGGTTGAACCGCGGCCGATTTGCTCAAGGAATTGCGATCGATCCACGATCGAGCCGTCTGGATTGCTGTTCATGAAATCCCCTGACAAATGGCGCTCGAACCATTCCACGTCGGCGTCCTGCACAGCTTGCACATAATTTCGATTGAGCGCCTTCAGTTCGGAGAGATGACCATTCATTGCCAGCGCCCTTTGTGCGAGTGACGACGATTGTGGCGCTGCCGGCCGGAGGCAGCGTGGCAGGTTAATCGCCGCCGGGGACCGAAGACAATCGGACTCATGGCGACGTTCGAAATTGCCAAGAATGGGCCCCGTCCCGAAGCCCAGCCAATTTCGCTGCCGATAAAATCTTGCCATGGCTCAATAGGCAGGACTATCGTAGTTTAGTTGGGAGTAAACTTCCGACGAGCCCGACCACTTCACGTTGGTGCCTGAATTCCGCTCGAGCGGACCGGCGAGGCGAAAGGGTGCAGGCAGATGGTGCACAGTCATATTTTGCTGGCTCGACGAGTGAAACGCCGCGCGACCAGGCTCAGACGAAACGGCTGCTCCAGAAATTGATCGCGTGCTGCCGCGAAGCCGGCCGCCTGTCTCGTCGCGCGTAACCGTGTCGCGATTTCGATTCCAAGCCCTGGCATTGGCCACGACGAAACAATGATCGCGCGAGGTGCCCGCCAATGCGAGTGCGGCGGCGCATGGCACACCTAAACGGCGACGAATTTTCGAAGCCAGCAGATCCATGAATAGTAACACGCGTAAAGGGGGGGAGCCAAAAAGTTATTCGAAGAAATGGCTTTGGGAACTCGAGCCATCGGCTCTCAAAGCACTGATCCGGCGTAAACAATCGGCCGCGCAAAAAGGCGGCCGAGCGATAAAACGATAAGTCAATGGGAGTGAAACATGAAACGTGCCAACCCAATCTCTCGCCGTCGGGCGCTCAAGCTCGGCGGTGCCGCGGCTGCCGCCGCCAGCCTCCCGCTGGTGCATGTTCGGACAGCTTCCGCAGCCGGTAGTCTGACCATGGGCATCTGGGATCACTGGGTGCCCGCGGCCAATCCCGTGCTGAAGTCGATCGTCGGCGAGTGGGCTGAGAAGAACAAGGTCGATGTGACCGTCGATTTCATCGCGTCGGCCGGCAACAAGATGATCCTGACGCAGGCCGCCGAGGCGCAGGCGGGCGCCGGACACGATCTTCTGGCGTTCGATCAGTGGAATGCCCACCGCCACGGCGACAAGCTGACGCCTGTCAACGATGTCGTGGACGGGCTGATCAAAAAGTACGGGCCGGTCAGCAAGGCTGTCGAATACCTGGGCAAGTCGGAAGGGAAATGGCTCGGCGTGCCGATGGCCTGGGGTTCGGCCCCCCTGCCGACTGTGGCGCGCATTTCGCTCATCAAGAAATTCACGGGCGAGGACGTGACGGAGTGGTACCCGGCAAGCAATACCAAAACCAAAGGCGCGGCCGACTGGACCTACGACAAGTTTCTTACGATGGCCGAGAAATGCCACAAGGCAGGTTTCACGTTCGGGTTGGGCTGCGGCTCCAATAGTACGGACGCCAACCAGACCTGGGGCGCGACGTTTGGGGCGTTCGGCGCGCATCTGGTCGACGCGAAGGGCAATATCACCGTCGATTCCGATCCGGTGCGCGAGGTGCTGGACTACGTCAAGCGGATGGTGCCGTTCCTGCCGTCCACCACGATTTCCTTCGACGATGCCTCAAACAACAAGATATTCGTCGGCGACAAATCGGCCCTCATCTGGAATCCACCGAGTGCCTGGGCCGTCGCCAAGCGCGATGCTCCGGAAATTGCGAAAGACGTCTGGCATTTTCCAAATCCAAAAGGAAAGATGGGTCGCTTGGTTCCGCACCGCCCCTATTTCTGGGGCATCTGGCAATGGTCGAAGAACAAGCAGGCGGCCAAGGACCTGATGGTCCACCTCAGCCAGCGCGAGATAGTTGCCAAGCTCAGCGTGCCGGCCGCCGGCTACGATATTCCGCCGTTCCTGTCGATGGCAGACCTGCCCGTCTGGGCCGACACCGAGCCACCCAAGGGCACGATCTACAACTATCCGCTGCGGCCACACCACGAGGGCGAGTACTACATCGTGGGGTCCAGCGGGACGCCCGAGATGGGTGAGCAGATCTGGAATCAGTATGTGATCCCCCAGATGGTCGCACGCATGGTGTCCGGCAATTCCGCCAAGGAGACCATCGATTGGGCGCAGAAAGAGATCGAGGGCTTCCGCCGCTGAGTTGGCGGCGCGTCGCTCGTCGTCCCGCTCGTCAGGCGCGTGGGACGATTTCCGGCCGGGCAGGCGATCACATCGTCTGCCCGGGCAGTGCATGCGAGGACATCGATGATGGGGTCGATGCGCCGTTGCCAGGCAGGCGCCAAAACGGCGGGCGATAGGCGGCCGATCTTGACAATCGGCAATGGCGAACCAAAGTCACGTCTATGAAAGTTGAACGCGCGCAATTTCTGCGGACGCACACCGTCGCGGTCACCCGACCCCGGCTCGGGTAGCCCTGCGCCTGATCCGGACCGTCCCGCATCCAGCGACCGCCTTTCTCGCCCAACTTCCACCTTCCAGAACCGCCGCCCGCATTTCTCGCCGAGCGCACGCTCATGCTTTCGCATGCCATCCCAGGAGCCCGCCCGAGCCATGACAGATCAGAACGATACCGAGGTCCTGCCGGTGCTCGTCGTAAGCAAGGTGGACTATGATGCGCTCACGGGTCTCGCGGGCGCGGTCGAGGAGCGCTTGCCGGAGGTGGCACGCGTCCTGCAATCGGAAATGGACCGGGCTCATGTCGTCGCGCCCGACGCCGTGCCCGCCGACGTGGTCCGCATGGGATCGACGGTGGAGTTCCGCCCGGACAATGGCCGGCAGCGGACCGTGACCCTGGTCTTTCCCGGAGATGCCGACATCGCGGAGGGCCGGATTTCCATTCTGACGCCCATCGGCGCCGCGCTGATCGGGCTCTCGGCCGGGCAGTCCATGGCTTGGACGGCCCGCGACGGCCGACGCCAGCGCCTGACGGTGCTGCAGGTGGGACAGCCGGCGGCGGGCGCATCGGCGCCGGCTTGACCCGGCTCGCGCGATGTGAATGGTGCCGCGGGCAGAGCCAGACCGCGCGCCTCGTCGCGCCCCCCGAAAAAGGCATCGCATGACGACGGGCTTCCGTTTCGAGCTGCTTGCTACCGATGGTGCCGCTCGCCGCGGACAGATCGAGACGCCGCGCGGCCTCATCCGCACACCGGCTTTCATGCCGGTGGGAACGGTCGGCACCGTCAAGGCGCTTTACGCCGATCAGGTCCGTGATGCCGGCGCCGACATCATCCTCGGCAATGTCTATCACCTGATGCTGCGGCCGGGCGCGGAACGCGTGGCGCGCCTGGGTGGCCTGCATTCGTTCATGCGGTGGCCGGGTCCGATCTTGACCGACTCGGGCGGCTTCCAGGTGATGAGCCTCAGCCAGATCCGCAAGATCAGCGAGGATGGTGCGGCCTTCCAGTCGCATATCGACGGCTCGCGCCACATGCTGACGCCGGAGCGATCGATCGAGATCCAATGCCTGCTCGGCTCGGACATTCAGATGCAACTCGATGAATGCATCGAGCACCCGGCAGACCACGCTGAAGCCGAGCGCGCCATGCATCTCTCGTTGCGCTGGGCCGAGCGCTCGCGTGCGGCATTCGACCGTTTGTCGAAGCCGGGGCAGGCCTTGTTCGGTATCGTCCAGGGCAGCGTCTACGAGGATTTGCGCCGCCGTTCGGCCGACCGTCTCGTCGCGATGGACCTTGCCGGCTATGCCGTGGGCGGCCTGGCGGTCGGCGAGGGGCAGGCGGTTATGCTGCGCACGCTCGAGGCGACGCTGCCGCATCTGCCAACCGGCAAACCCCGCTACCTGATGGGCGTCGGCACGCCGGAGGACCTGATCGAGGCCGTCGGCCGCGGCATCGATATGTTCGATTGCGTGATGCCGACGCGCAATGGCCGCCATGGTCTCGCCTTCACGTGGAACGGCCGTGTCAACCTGCGCAATGCCCGCCACGCGGAGGATCTTTCGCCGCTCGACGCCGGGAGCACGTGTCCCGCGACTCGCGATTATTCCCGCGCCTATCTGCACCATCTCGTCCGATCGGGCGAGATGCTGGGTTCGATGCTGCTGTCGTGGGTCAACACCGCCTTCTATCAGGAATTGATGGCTGCCATGCGCAGCGCCATCGAGGAAGGACGCTTCGCGGCATGGGCGGCGGCGATGAAGGCGCGCCTCGGCGGCAACGAAGTCTGACGGCGAAAGGGAGGTTCAGCGCCCCGACGAAGCCGTGGGCTCGGTCAGCATGGATTTCTCGGCGGCGGCCGTCGCATAGGCGCGCTGCCGCTCCAGATGCACGACGCGTTCGCGATGGACCATGTAGATGCCCGATGCGGTGACGATCGCCGCGCCAGCGAGTGTCCACTGATCCGGAACTTGCCCGAACACGAGATAGCCGCCCGTGCCGTGCGTGATCAGCCCGAGATAGATGAAAGGTGCCAGCACCGAGGCGGCCGCGTGACGATAGGCCAGAATGAAGATGAAGTGGCCAAGCCCGCCCCAGAAGCCCATTGAGACGAGCAGCAGCCACGTCGTCGCGTCCTGCGGCCATACCCAGTTCGAAAGTGCCAGCGGCGCCATGATGAAGGTGCCCGCGATCAGCGAGTAGAAAAGGGTTACTTCCGGTGGATCATAGGCCGCGAGATACCGGGTCAGCAGCATGAAAACGGCGTAGCAAAGCATCGAACCCATGGCGAACATCATGCCTGGCTCGAACGCTGCGTAGCCGGGCCTGACGGCGACGAGAATGCCGGAGAAGCCAACGAGAATGGCCAGCATCCGCCGCCAGCGAATCCATTCCCCGAGAAAAGGCCCCGCGAGCATCGCCACGACGAACGGAGCCAGGAAGGCGATGGTCTGCGTCTGGTCGAGCCGCAGGGTCTTCAGGGCTATGAAGTTCAGCAGCGTCGAGCCGAGCATCAGAAGCGACCTGAGACCCTGATGCCAGAAGCGCTGCGTGATCAGGAGCCTCGGCAGCGCAACGATGCCCAAGAGCAGCGCGATCAACATGAACTGGCTGACGAAGCGCAGCCAGACCACCTGCGTCAGCGGCAGCTTCACGACCGTCGCCATATACTTCGCCGTCGTGTCCAGGCACGAGAACACACACAGCGCGAGCAGCATGAGGCCGATGCCTTTGAGGGCATTGGGCGCGGGCTGAGAAAGCGGTGTGCGGCGTTGCATGGTCTCTCGCTCAGGACGGCCGGGTGGACTCTCCGGGCGCGGGGCTGTCTATCATGGAGGGAACAAAAGTTCGCGGTCTCCGCAGTGCGGGTCCGCCATGCGTCCCGCGGGTGTGGTCTATCGCGAAGCCGCCACAATGCGTGCCGGCTGGGATGGCGCTGGAGGCAGCGGTGTCAGAACATCCGCGCCGGGTCGAACGTCAGGATCATGTGTTCCCAGCCGCCTTCGAACTTGTCCGGCGGCAGGATATAGGGCTCGCACTGGACCAGGGCGCGCACGGCCGAGTCGGCGGCATCGCGAAAGACCGGGCTCGCCATGTTGTTGACGACGCGCGGTGCGGCCGCCAGCCGTCCCTCGCGGGTCAAGTGGATCTCCACCTTCACGGCCATCTGCTGAATGCCGTCGAGGCCGGCGTTGATGTTCCAGCAACGGCTGACGGCCTGCCGCATCAGGCCAGCCAGAAAGCTCGCCTCGTTGGCCGATATTGTGTGGTCGCGGCCGTTCGTATCACCGCGGACCGGACCCTTGGCATCGGTCGGCTTGTCGGGAGCATCGTTCGCCGCCGCGGCTTGTTTCGGATCGGGCGTCTTGTCCAGCAGGGCCGACAGGCGATTGGCATCGAATTGTTTCTTCTTGGCGAGCTCGCGCTTGTGCTTTTCTTCCGCGCGCTTCTTCTCCAGCGCCTTGCGCTTGGCCTCGGCAATCTGGCGCTTGCGCTTTTCGTCTGCCTTCTTTTTCTCCTCGGCCTTCTTGTGCTCTTCGGCCTTGCGCTTTTCGTCAGCGAGCTTTTGCTCGTGCGCCTTGCGCTTCTCCTCGTCGGCCTTGGCTTTGGCTTCAGCCTCGCTTTTGGCTTTCGCCTCGGCTTCCTTGCGCTCCTTGTCCTCCTCGGCCTTCTTCAGCGCGAGCTCGTCGAGCTTCTGCTCGAGCGCGACCTGATCCGGATCGGGCTTCGGCGGCTCGGCCTTGGGCGGCGGTTCGGTCTTCGCGACAGGCGGCGGGGGAGGGGGCTCGGCCTTGGCGGCTTCGGCGGGAACGGGGGGCTCGGGCGGTGTTGGCGGCTCGGCTGGTGGCGGCGGTTGCGCCGTTACCGGTCTCGGCTTGGGCGGCTCTTTGGCGGCACTATCGGGGTCCTTGACGTCTTTCGGCTGTGCGGCATCGAGCTTGGCCTCGCGAACGCCCTTGCGCATCCGGTTGAGGTCCGACTCGGAAATGACGTCAGCAATGATCGCCTCGACCGGCTCCTTGGGCTCGCGTGGCGTCGTCTGGCCGATCGACAGCATCGCATAGCCGAGCAGTGCGGCATGCAGCAGGAGCGACAATGCCATTCCGATCGTCACCCTTAGCCTCCACCCTCCACCTCGGTGACCAGCGAAATCTTACGGAACCCAGAGTCTTTGAGCCGCGCCATCACGCGTGCGACATAGCCGTATTCGACCGCCTTATCGCCGCGCACGAACACCGGCTCGTCCTGCCCGCCGCCCCCGCCGCTCCGGCCCTGAGCGATGGCGGTGAGCTTCGGGCCCAACTCGTCAAGCGACATCGGCGTGCTCTCCTCCTGCCCCAGGAAGACGCGACCGTCCTTCGTCACGGAGACGACGAGCGGCTCCTTGTTGGCTTCGAGCTGACGGCCGCGGGCCTGTGGCAGCTCGACCTGGACGCCGCCGGTCAGCAGAGGGGCCGCGACCATGAAGATGATCAGGAGAACCAGCATCACGTCGACGAACGGCGTAACGTTGATCTCGCTCATCGGCGCGTGGCGACGGCGCCGGCCACGTCGGCCGCTGTGTCCGCTTCCTCCGCCGCCGAGGCTCGCGCCCATCAGCCAGTCTCCTTACGACCTGACGTCGATCTGGCGCGACACGATGGCCGCAAACTCGTCGGCGAATGCTTCGAGCCGCTGCGCCAGCCGGGCCGAATCGGCTGAGAATTTATTGTAGGCAATGACGGCCGGAATTGCGGCGAGCAGGCCGAGCGCAGTCGCGAAAAGAGCCTCGGCGATGCCGGGCGCCACAACTGCGAGGCTGGTGTTCTTCGAAACGGCGATCGCCTGGAAACTGGTCATGATGCCCCAGACCGTGCCGAACAGGCCGACGAACGGCGCCGTGGAGCCAACCGTCGCGAGAAACAGCAGGCTGCGCTCCAGGCGCTCCATCTCGCGGCTGATGGTGACGTCCATCACTTTTTCGACGCGGAGCTGGATGCCCCCGAGGGCGCGGATATTGCCTTCCACGGAGCGCTTCCATTCGCGCATCGCCGCAACGAACAGCGCAGCCATGGACAAGGTGCTGTCGCGCGCCAGCGCCGTGTAGAGCTCCTCCAGCGATTGGCCCGACCAGAACAAATGCTCGAATCGATCCGCCTCGCGGCGGGCATGCCGGAACGCAAACACTTTGGCGAAGATGATCGCCCAAGACCAGATCGATGCGAGCAGCAGCCCGAGCATTACGATCTTGACGACGATGTGCGCCTGCAGGAACAGCTCGATGAACGAGTGTGCTCCGCCGCTCGACGCGATCGTTTGTTGCACGACATCGGTCGGATTCATGGTGCTCCCGCCAGTCTAGTTCGGGTCGCAGACCATGGCGAAACGGCCGAGCCGGTGTCGGCACACGGCCGCCGTACTCTGCCACACCATCCGCCAGGATCAGCGAACTCTCCCCGATCGAAGCTTCTTGCCCGCCAATTTGACCAAACTGCGGCTCAGGCGAAGTCGAACCGGCCCGCAACCTGGATAGCCAGTCGGGCGTCCACAGCTCAAGCGCGCCTATGGGCGCATGGCTGTCGTGTCACGCCTTGTCCACAGGCTGGGAACTGGCCGGCCGTGCGCGGCGCCCCATCGCCATGCCGATGGCGACTATCGTCAGTCCGCTCGCCAGACCCGCGCTGACGATCATGAACGTGGTTTGGAAGGCCGCGAGCACGGGGGCTGGATCACCAGCCAGCCGCAGTGCCGTCTCGATAGCGCGGCTCAACGCGGTGAGGCCCGCCGCCGCGCCGATGACGCCGATGGTGCGCGTCAGGAGCGTCAGGCTGCCCGCCACGCCGCGATCGGCCTGCGGTAGCGTCGCGAGCACACGGTCGGTGTAGGCGACCTGGAAGAGGCCGAGACCGAGGCCCTGTACGCCGAGGCACAGAGCCATGCGGATGGGGGGCGTGTCCTGCATCCAGGTCGAGACGAGCGCCAGGCCGACGATCGAGACCAGCGTGCCGACCATGGCCAGCGGCGTGGGGCCGAGTTTCTCGGCAAGGCGGCCGGCGAGCCATGAGCCGACGACCACGCCGCAGGCGTTGGTGCCGAGAACGAGCCCTCCGAGCCCCGGGTCGAGCCCCGCGGTCTGCAAGAGGTGGAACGGGACCAGCAGCATCACTGCGAAGCCTGCCAGATTGACGACGATGCTGGCCAGATTGAGCACCAGGAATCTGCGCTCGCGAAAGAGGGCGGGCCGGATGATCGGATCGGGAAAGCGTGTCTCGTGGCGCAGGAACGCCCAGAATGCCGCAATGGCGATGACGACGAGCCCGATGGCCACGGCCGTCCCGTAGGGCATCTGCGGTCGTGCCGCCGCCAGCAGCCCTGCCGCCAGCCACGCGACGAGCAGCAGAGCACCCGTCCAGTCGAACGCGCGCCGCCCCGAGGTCGCCGGCGATTGCGGAATGAGCCAAGCGAGCGCCAGAGCCAGCGTCACCAGCGGCAGTCGCGCCCAAAACACCACCGGCCAGCCGAAATGGGCAACGAGCGTGCCGCCGGCGAGGGGACCGAGCGCGGCGCCGATGGCGATCGCCGCCGAGTAGAAGCCGAGCACGCGTGTCCGATCGCTTTCCGGATAGAGAGAGGTCGCGAGGGCGGGCGCGCAGCTCCAGGTGAGCGCGGCGCCAACCCCTTGCAGCACGCGCCCGGCGAGCAGCAGCGCGAAGCCGGGTGACAGCGAGCACGCCGCATAGCCGGCCGCCGAGATGACGAGACCCGCGACGAAGACGCGCCGGTAGCCGAGGAGATCACCGAGCTTGCCGAAAGCGAGCGTCAGGCTCGCGTAGGTGAGCACATAGGCGATGATCACCCAGCGAATGCCCGACTGGGGCAGATCGAAGGCGGCTGTAATTCGCGGGAAGGCAATGTTCACCGCGCTGTCGAGCGGCGCCGCCAGTGTGCCGAGGCAGACGACGAGCAAGGCGGCGAGCGATCGGCGGCGCGACATCGACATGAGATTCGGATGGGTGCCTTCTGGAAGATGTGCCGAAGCCTTGCATGCCCATGCCGAGCCCGGAAGGACAAATAGGTCATCGCCATCATTGCATGATCAATCCGAGACTATCTGCGACGGATCGTTGCGAATTGCCGACGGGTGCCAGCGATGGGTGACGCTGAACGTCTATCGCCTTCTTTTGGCCTGTATTTTTGTCGCCTCTCGAAGCGCGGGAACGAGAAACATCAGTGATCCACAGTAACGATAGTGAGGGGTCATGGCAGGTCACGCGTACACCCGCCCCGCAACGCCCGCATTGCATTCGCCCGCAGCGCACTTCTCCGCGGCGCACTCCGATGAGTTTCGCGACCATACCGACTTCCTGCGGTGGGAGTTGGCGGTCGACGAGCGTGTCGGCCGGCCACTCGCGCGGCGGCGAAGATGGCCGCGCTGGCTTGCCGCCGTATCGCTGTGCCTGGCAGGCGGTGGCTGGGCGATGATCGACGACAAGCCGGCGGCGCAAGACTGGCTGAAATCGCAGTTTGCGGCGGGCATCGATTTCGCGCGGACGCTGATACCCGAGACCGGCGTTGCGCCGGCGGTGCCGGCTGCATTGCCTCCGCTTGCACTTCCGCACCTGCGTCTGATCGAGCCGACGATGCTCCAGGCGGCAAAGCCGGCCGCCGCGGGAGTGTTGCAGGCGTCGGCGACCGGGAATGTTCCGGCCGTCTCGGAATCCACAAACATTGCCGTCGAGAGATTGAACTCCGAGCCTGCATCGGAGAGCGAGCCCACGCCCGCCGTCGAGCCCGAGAGGCCGGCGCCGCTGCCGCCGTTGCCGCCGCTCACCGATCCGCTGCAGAAGAAGGCGGAAGCTGCCGGCCTCCATCCCGAGCTGTCGCGCGCGTTGCTGCAAAGCCTGAGCGCGACCGATTTCAAGAATGCCGCGGTCGCCATCAAGAAGGCCATCGCCGAGACGCCGGACGACGGCGTGCTGCTCTGGCCGCCGAAGCCGTCGCGCGGGGCGGCGCGATTCCGCATTCATTTCGTGCCCGGCATCTCGCCGTCCTGCCGGCGTTACGTCGTCGGCGTGGGCAAGACAGGCTGGCTGACGACGGCGCTGCCGATGGAACGTTGCGGGGTGAAGCCCAGGCTGGCGCGCTCGCAGCCTGCGCCGAGAGACGTCTTCAGTGGTGCGCAAAATCCATAGTGCTTGCGGGAGCGGGCGTTGACGCCACGATCCGAGTCACGACGCGGAGGCCGCGCGGGGCCCGAGGGTGATGCCGCGATGTCCCGGCCTGGTGGCCACCCACAGCAACGGACTTGAAATCCGCCATGCTTCGATGCCACGCTGGATGCGGATTTCAGGTCCGAAGTTGCTCTGGAAGGCAATGCCTCGAAAGCGCCCTTGGATCATGAATGCGACGACGAGCCGATCGAAGCATGGCTCGCATTCGAGTCCGACGCCCGAGCGTGGCCCGGACAACCCCACAACGCCACCGCTCCCGGAGCCACCTGATGAGCCTGCCCAGCTATGAGATTTACGCCATCCGCTACGCCAAGCAGGACCTTCGAGACGAGGGCCACATGTTCATCGGCGGCGAGCACGGTAAAATGGTGCAGGGGCTCGATTTCTTCACTTATGTCCTGAAGGGCAACGGGCGCAACTGGATCGTCGACACCGGCATGACGTCCGTGCAGTCGAAACGCATGGGCCGCGACTACGACTTCATCTGCCGGCCTTCCGAGGCGCTGGCGGAGATCGGCGTCGATGCGGCCTCCGAGCCCGACGTCATTCTCACGCACGCTCATTTCGATCACGTCGGTACGCTCGAGGATTACAAGAAGGCCCGCTTCCACATCCAGGACGAGGAGATGATCCACGTCACGGGCCGCGACATGACGATGAAGCCGTTCCGTGCCGCCTATCATCCCGACGACGTGAAACAGTTGATCGACCTCGTCTATGCCGACCGCATGGTGTTCCACGACGGGGACGTCGAGATCGCGCCCGGCATCGAGTTCATCCTGGTGGGCGGCCATGCCCGCGGCCAAGCCGTGCTGCGCGTGCACACCAAGCGGGGCTGGGTCGTGCTCGCGTCGGATGCGGTGCACGTTTACGACGAGACCGATTTCGAGCGGCCGTTCGCGATCTTCTACGATCTTGCCGGGATGATCGACGGCTACCGGCGCATCAACCAGCTTGCCGGCCACCGCGATCTGCTCATTCCGGGCCATGACGCTCGCGTGACGAAGGCCTATCCCGCCGCCGGCCCCGGCATGGAGGGTCGCATCCTGCGCGTCGATCAGCCGCCAAAGTGGTGACGCCGGAGCGGCGCGGCGTGGTTTATCGCCCGCGCCGCCGCGCGACGGCACCTGGATGGCTTTCCGCGAGGTGCGACCGCCCGAAAAGCTTTTGGCGCAAGGTGCCGGGACGATAGGCGGACTTGAAGCGGCCGCGCGCCTGCAATTCGGGGATGACGAGGTCGACGAGGTCGGTGAAGCTTTCCGGCATCACGACGTAGGCGAGGTTGAAGCCGTCGATGCCGGTGTCGTCGACCCACGAGATCATCTCCTCGGCGACCTCGCTGCCCGAGCCGACGAGCACCGGGCTGCGTCCGCCGATGGCGACCTTTTCGGCGAGCTCGCGCACGGTCCATTCGCGGTTCGGGTCGGCGGTCGTGAAGCCCTCGAGAGCCGACTGGTTGGCGTCGGTTTTCACGTAGCGCACCACGTCGTCGAGGCCGAGTTTCGAGAGGTCGACGCCCACCCATCCCGAGAGAAGGGCGAGGGCGCCGTCGTGGCTGACGTACTTCAGGTAGTCGGCGTGTTTGTCGCGCGCTTCGGCGCCTGTCTGCCCGATGATCGGCGTCGCCAGGGCCAGGATCTTGAGGTCCCGCGGATCACGTCCGGCGGCGGCGGCTTGCTCGCGAAGTCCTTCGACGTATGGCTTGATCGCAGCTTTCGTCGGCCCGTTGATGAAGACGCACTCGGCGTGACGTCCGGCGAATTGCCGCCCGCGTCCCGACGCGCCGGCCTGGTAGAGTAGCGGCGTTCGCTGCGGCGACGGCTCGCAGAGATGGATCGCGTCGAGCTTGTAGAACTCGCCGTCGTGCCGCATGCGGTGGACTTTGGCGGGATCGGCGAAGACGCGCCGAGCCTTGTCGGCCACGACCGCGTCGTCCTCCCAGCTTCCTTCCCACAGCTTGTAGACCACCTGCATGTAGTCCTCGGCAATGTCATAGCGCCGATCATGGCCGGTCTGGCCGCGATCTCCCATGCCCTTGGCCGCGCTGTCGAGATAGCCGGTGACGATGTTCCAACCGACGCGGCCGGCGGTCAGGTGGTCGAGCGTCGACATGCGCCGGGCGAACGGATACGGGGGCTCGAAGCTCAGCGTGCACGTAACGCCGAAGCCGAGGTTCTCGGTCACCATGGCCATCGCCGGAATGAGCAGCGACGGATCGTTGACGGGCACCTGAATGGCATGGCGCAAGGCGGCGTCGGGCGTTCCGGCATAGACGTCGTAGACGCCGAGGACGTCGGCCAGGAAAAGCCCATCGATCAATCCTCGCTCGAGGGTGCGTGCGAGGTCCGTCCAATAGCGCAGATCGGTATAGCGACTCGCCTGATCACGAGGATGCGTCCACATCCCGGGCGACTGATGGCCGATCGTGTTCATGTGGAAGGCGTTGATCAGGATCTCTCCTGCGGAGGTCTCGCGTGCCATGCCGGGCTCCCAATAAGCAACGGACTTGAAATTCGCCGCGCCTCGCCGCGGGGGGGGCACGAAATGACGGTCCGAGCTTTAGCCGCGCGGGCTCTCGTATCCGCGCTCGGCGCCTAGCCTAGGCACGCAATTGGGCGAAGGCGAGCGCCGAACGGTCACAACCGTTTCCAGAGGAACTCACCGATCAGCAGGCCGCCGAAACAGCCGAGGATGACGCCGGCCACCTGGTTTATCCGCTGCATCCCGTCCGGGGTCAGCCGATGCCGGAGGCCGTTGATCAGGTGCGAAGCGACCAGCCAGTAGAGGAAGCTGCCGCCCATGATGGCAAGGACCATGGCGATCGCATCGACGACCGAATTGACCTCCACGAAAGAGCTGGCGCCGCCGAAAATGGCGATGAGGCTCAGCACGGCACCGGGATTGGTGATCGTGAGCAGCATCAGCTTGGGGATGTCCCAGGCGTAGTCGGCGAGTGTCGCGCTGTCGGCATCCTGGACGCTGCGGAAAGTGTTCCGCGCGTAGAACAGCTTCGCCCCCGATCCGATCAAAGCGAGGCCGCCGATGACCTGGATCGTCCATCGGTAGTGCGCCACCGTGCCGCTCAGCGCTTTGACACCGAACGCCGCGATGGTTGCGATCAAGGCGTCGCCGAGGGTGACGCCGATGCCGGCCGCGAGGCCGCCGAAAAATCCGCGTTCGGCGGCGCGTTGCAAAGCCAGCAGATTGACCGGTCCGATCGGCAGCGCGATCAGCACGCCGATCACGATGCCGACCGGGATGACGAGAGGGTTGGGAACGAGGCCTAGCACCACCGCGCGCTCCATACCGCGCATGCGATGATTGTGCCGTCGCCCGGCGAAAGCCTGTGCCGCGCCCGGTATTGCAATTGCCCTGCTCGGCGGGCTCGCCCTATTTTGGGCCCGCCGACATGCGTCACTTTCAAACGGATTCCTCCCGATGCCAGCCCGCCACAGACTGACGGCCTTGTCCGTCATGCTACTGGTACTGAGCGCAGCGAGCCTTGTCCATTCATCCGCCCCTTGCCGTGCACAGTCTCGCCAGCCTCCGCCGCCGGACAGCCGCGCCGAAGGCTTCCGAGCCGTCATGGGCAAGGCGGGAGACGGGCTGCCGGCACCGGTCACCGAGATGCGCGCGGCCATCCTCGAGGCAGCCCGCGGAGGACAGCTCGAGGACCTGCGCGAAGCGATCGAGTTGAACGAGATCCGGCCGGTCATCGGGAGCGGCGACGAAAGTGAGCCGATTGCTGCCATCCGCGATCTCTCGCGCGACGGCGACGGCCGCGACGTGCTCGAGGCGATCACGCGAATCCTCGACGCCGACTGGGTCGCGGTGCCCGTCGGCCGCGATATCGAGAACAATCAGGTCTACGTGTGGCCACGATTTGCGGAGACGGGCGTGGTCGGCCTCACCGTCGACGAGATTGCCGATCTTGCGCGCATCGTGCCTGCGGGGGCGCTGGCGCCGATGCTCGAGAATGGCGTTTATGACAGCTGGCGCATCGTCATCGGCGCCGACGGAACGTGGCACGCGCTGCGACGCTGAGCGGGCGTTTCCTGTGTGTCTCCAGCACCATGCGGCCTATGGGGCGACATCCGGTAACCATAAGCAAATCGCGCGGTAGGACCTTCGATCGGCGATCCTTTACGTGAGGGCTTCTCTCCAGAGAGGGCACCTCATGTTTCGAATTATTCTCGTCGCCGGTTTCGTCGCGGCCTTTGTCGCGCCGGCCTCGGCGCAGTCGCGCTCACAGGCGGGCTTCGACACGCAGAAGCCGCGCGCGAAGGCGAAGAAAACGAAGACGCCGAACACGGTGCGCCGTACGGCATCGGCATCGTCGGGCCTGAGCTTCTTCGAATTGCTTTTCTCCGATGACGACGACGACGACTATCCGAGCCGTCGAACGCCCGCTCGCCCGTCGGGCCCCAAAGTGGCTGACGGCGGCCCTCGTCCGGAGATCTCTCCACGGGCGCCGTCCGTGGTCGCGTTTCATTCGGGCCAGGCACCGGGGACGGTCGTCATCGACACATCGGCCCGCCGGCTGTTCCTGGTCCAGAGTGGATCAAGGGCGCTTTCCTATCCGGTCTCGGTCGGCCGCGAAGGGTTCTCGTGGACAGGCACCGAGAAGATCACGCGGATGGCGAATTGGCCCGATTGGCATCCGCCTGCCGAAATGCGCGCGCGCGATCCGCGCCTGCCCGAAAAGATGACGGGCGGCGTTCGCAATCCGCTCGGGGCCAAGGCCCTCTATCTCGGCAACACGCTCTACCGCATCCACGGCACGAGCGACGCGCGCTCCATCGGCCGGGCGGCGTCTTCGGGCTGCTTCCGCATGCACAACAGCCACGTCGTCGATCTCGCGGGGCGCGTCGGCATCGGTACCAAGGTCGTCGTGGTCAGGAGCAGCCGGGCGGTGCACGCGGCTCAGAACTGAGCCGTCCGGGCGGGCGCCAGCGGCCGGTCCCGCCCCCTTGCGGCCGGACTGTTGCCTCGCGCCTGCAACTTCGTCGCTCTCACGAATGTCATTCGTCGGGAGCGGTGCGGTCATGTCAGTTTCAGGCTCTCTCGCGATGCTGGCGGCGATTTATCGCTTTCCAGCCTGCACCCAATGCTAACGAAAGTTGAAACTCGCTCTTTCAATGGCCGCAATCGGCCCCATATGTGAGAACGAGGGAGTAGAACATCATGACGCGTAAGCTTTTTCTCATTTTGGTGCCAATGCTTTTCGTGGCCATCGAGCCCGCCTTGGCGCAGGGTTGGCGATGGAACGACGGGGGTTACCGCGAACGGGGATCCTATTATCCGGGCTCATACCGGAGCTATCGGGTGCCGCCGGGGACCTACGGCGACCGCTATGAACGACGCCGCGGTTATGACGACGACGAGGATGAGGACGAGGACGACTACTACTCGCGCCGCCGGTCGTATTTCGACGGAGACCAAGGCGCGCCGAAAGTCCTCAGCGGGGGTGCTCAGCCGAGCATTGCACCGATCTCGCCCCAGCGCGTCGGCTTCCAGAGCCGCTACGAGCCCGGGACGATCGTGATCGATACCGCGGGCCGTCAGCTTCTTCTGGTCCAGGACGGTGGCTCGGCGCTGCGCTATCCGATCTCGGTCGGGCGCGTCGGGTTCTCATGGACGGGCGAGGAGAAGATCAGCCGCATTGCCGCATGGCCCGACTGGCATCCGCCGGCCGAGATGCGCGAGCGCGACCCGAAGCTGCCCGAGAAGATGACCGGCGGCATCCGCAACCCGCTCGGGGCCAAGGCGCTCTATCTCGGCAACACGCTCTACCGTATTCATGGCACGAACGATGCGAAGTCGATCGGACGAGCCCAGTCGTCGGGATGCTTCCGCATGCTCAATGGCCACGTGCTGGACCTGGCCGAGCGCGTCAAAGTCGGCGCCAAGGTGGTCGTGGTCTCGAGCCTGAGAACGGTGAACGCCAGCATCAGCCGCTAGGCCGGTGCGCGGATTGGACCAACCCGGCCTCCCGTCTCGATGGACGGGGGGCCGAATTGCGTTTGCGGTCATGCGGCGGCATGTCGATCGGAAAGCCAGCCGTCTCGCAGCGGGGTCAGGCCGCACCTTCGAGAAAGCGGACCGGCTCGCCGCCGGCCTTCGCTTCGATTTCGCCCTGCCACATGACACGCCGGCCACGAACGAACGTGCCGACCGGCCAGCCCGTCACCTTGACGCCATCGTAAGGCGTCCAGGCCGCGCGCGATTGGATCCATGCGTTCCGGATCGTCTCGCTGCGGCCTAGGTCGACGATCGTGAGGTCGGCGTCATAGCCGATCGCGATGCGACCCTTGCCGACGATGCCGAAGATGCGCTGCGGCCCGGCGCTCGTCAGGTCGACGAGCCGCTGGAGCGTGAGGCGCCCCTGGTTGACGTGATCGAGCATGATCGGCACCAGCGTCTGGACCCCGGTCATGCCCGAATGGCTTTCCGGATAGGGGTGGTGCTTCTCCTCGATCGTGTGGGGCGCGTGGTCGGAGCCGAGCACGTCGACCGTGCCGTCGGCGATGCCGGCCCAGATGCCCCGGCGATGCGCCTCGTCGCGCACCGGCGGGTTCATCTGGGCGAAGGTACCAAGGCGCTCGTAGCAGTCGGGCGCGACCAGCGTCAGATGGTGCGGCGTCACCTCGCAGGTCGCCCAGTCCTTGTGGTCGGCGAGCCAGCCAATCTCGCCGGCGGTCGAGATGTGCAGCACATGCACGCGCCGCCGGTATTTCTCGGCAAGTCCGACGAGCCGCTTCGTTGCGATCATGGCCGCTTCCGGATCGCGCCACAGAGGATGCGACGACGGGTCGCCGGGCTCGCGCAGACCGGAGCGAGCGCGCAGTCTTGCCTCGTCCTCCGAATGAAACGCGGCCCGTCGTCCGATCCGCGCAATGATACGGTCGAGCGAGGGCTCGTCCTCGACCAGAAGGTCGCCCGTCGAGGCCCCCATGAACACTTTGATGCCGGCCGAGCCTTCAAGTTTTTCAAGGGCCGGAATGTCGGCGATGTTCTCGCGCGTGCCGCCAACATAGAAGGCGAAATCGCAGTGCATGCGACCGCGCGCCCGCGAGATTTTGTCGGCCAGAGCGTCGGCATCGGTGGTCAGCGGCTTGGTATTCGGCATTTCGAACACCGACGTGACGCCGCCCATCACCGCCGCGCGGCTGCCGGTTGCCAGATCCTCCTTCTGCTCGAGCCCCGGCTCCCTGAAATGCACCTGGCTGTCGATTACGCCCGGCAGGATGTGCAGTCCCTTCGCGTCGAGCACCTCGGCTGCCTTCGCGGAGCCGAGTTCCCCGAGCGCCGCGATCCGCCCGGCGCGAATGCCGATATCGCGCACACCTTCGCCGTCATGATTGACGACGGTTGCGCCCTTGACGATGAGGTCATACGTGTCGGCCATGTCGGCACCCGTTCGACTGGCGCCAACCATGCGGCGCGTGGGATATGGGCCGAGTTAGCGCATAAAGTCCGCCGCGAGAAGCATCGCAGTGGACTGTCGCCCCCGAAGGAGACGGTCATGAGCGCAAGCCACGTCGCCATCCTCGCCGATCGCGGCATCGTTTCGGTGACCGGAGAGGACGCCAAGGCCTTTCTCGACAATCTGATCACGAACGACATGGATGACCTCGATCGACAGCCGGCAATCCACGCCGCGCTGCTCACGCCACAGGGCAAGATCCTGTTCGAGTTCTTCGTCGTCCGTTCGGGCGATGGGTTCCTGCTCGATACGCTGCGCGCGAGCGTCGCCGACCTCATCAAGCGACTGAGCCTCTATCGGTTGCGGGCCAAGGTGTCTCTGAACGACCTTTCGTCGAGCCGCACGGTGGTGGCGGCCTGGGGCGCACCGCCTCCCGAGGTACCCCTCGCCATCAGCTATCGCGACCCGCGCGCCGACGGCATGGGCCATCGGATGGTGATGGCGTCCGAAATGGCCGCAAAGCTCGCCAACGAGGATGAAGGCCGCGCCGCCTACGACCGCCATCGCATCGCCCTCGGCGTGCCCGAGCCGGAGCGGGACTACGCGATCGGCGATACATTCCCGCACGAGGCAGGTTTCGACCGTCAGGCTGGTGTGTCATTCTCCAAGGGCTGTTTCGTCGGCCAGGAGGTCGTTGCGCGGATGCAGCACAAGACACTCGTGCGCAAGCGGATCGCGCGGATTTCGGGAGAGGACGGCAAGAGCCTCGTGTCGGGCGCGCAGATCGCGGTCGGCCAGGCCGTGATCGGGCGCGTCGGTTCGGTCGACGGCAGCCGGGGGCTGGCACTCGTTCGCCTCGATCGGGCAGTCGAGGCCGCAGGCAAGGGCCAGAGCCTGACGTCGGATGGCGTCGGGGTTCGTGTCGATGACGCGACGCTCGCCGCCTACGAGGCGGCTGCGAAAGCCAGGAGCGCTGGTGCAACCTGACGGGCGACACTGTTTCGACGTGTTGTCGGCGGCGTTCCCCATTTTCGACACCTTGACACCCGATCAAGGCCGATGTCCTTGAGCCGACCTGTGTTTCGCACGTCTTGAGAAGAGGAAGCCGGTGCCAACCCGTCGCGATGCTCTGCGTCTTTCAGTGGGCGCTGCCTTGGCCTCCACGATTGCGCCGCTTGCGCTGTCGGCGCAGGGCCGCCCGCGTGCCGGGGCCGCGCAAGGAGGGGGACCGCTCGAGGTCGACATCGACCAGGCGAATCTGCGGCCGCGGCCGATCGCAATCCCCGCCTTCGTCTCGGAAGATCCGCGCCTTGGCCAGGAGGTGGCCGGCATCATCGCCGCCGATCTCGAAAGCTCGGGTCTCTTCCAGCCGCTCGATGCGCGCTCGTTCATCGAGCGCATCGGCGACACCAACGTGGCCCCGCGCTTCGCCGACTGGCGTGCGGTCGGTGCCGAGGCCCTTGTCGTCGGCCGTGTCGGGCGCAGCGGCGACGGCCGCATTCGCGCCGAGTTCCGGCTTTGGGACGTAACGCTCGGCAAGCAGCTCGCAGGCCAGCAACTCGGGACCTCCGCGCAGAGCTGGCGTCGCATCGCCCATATCATCGCCGACCAGGTCTGGGAGAAGCTGACGCTCGAAAAAGGGTACTTCGATACGCGCATCGTGTTCATCGACGAGACCGGTCCGAAGCAGAAGCGCGTGAAACGGCTGGCGATGATGGACCAGGACGGCGCCAATGTGCAGTACCTGAGCAACGGGCAGGAACTGCTGATCACGCCCCGCTTCAGTCCGTCGAGCCAGGAAATCACGTACATGACCTACACCCGCGGCGAGCCGCGCGTGGTGCTCATGAACATCGAAACGGGGCGGCGTCAGGTTGTCGGTGATTTCCCGGGCATGTCGTTTGCGCCGCGATTCTCGCCGGATGGCCAGCGGGTCGTCATGAGCCAGGGCGAAAACGGCGTCACAGGCCTGCTCGAAATGGACCTGCGCACACGCCAGCTTCGCCGCCTGACCAATCCGGTCTCGATCGATACCGGCCCCTGCTACTCTCCCGATGGTCGCCATATCGTCTTCGAATCGGATCGCGAAGGCACCCAGCAGCTCTACCTGATGGCGCCAGACGGCGGTGGTGTGCGCCGTCTGAGCATCGGGGAGGGCCGCTACTCCACGCCGGTCTGGTCGCCGCGCGGCGATTATATCGCCTTCACGAAGCAGCTCGCGGGGCGATTCCTGATCGGCGTGATGCGCACCGACGGCTCTGGCGAGCGCGTTTTGAGCGACGGTTTCCACAACGAGGGACCGACGTGGGCGCCGAACGGCCGATTCCTGATGTTCTTCCGCGACGACGGCAGCGGCACCGGCGGTCCTCACCTGCTGTCGGTCGATATTACCGGCCATAACGAGCGCCGCGTCCGCACGCCCTCGTTCGCGTCCGACCCGGCGTGGTCGCCGCTCCTGAAATAGGGCGCAACTTAACGCGGAATTAAGAGTTCAGATTCACTGTCGGGGTTCCGCCTTCTGCACCTGAAACGAGTGCGGCAGGCGGTCTGTCGCCGGGACGAGGAAGCGAATGTTTCCAATCTCCTGGAGCGTAACGTCGGGGGGCGTCGAAGTGGTATTTTCGCATCGCAGGACGTGGAAAAGCTGGTGAATCCAGCCACACTTCTTGATCTGCGAGACCCGCGGGGATACCCCATTCTTGCGATTGCCGAACTAGCTCAGGAGAGAGAATATGAAGGCTTTCAAGAGTGCCATCGTCCTCGGGGCGATCGTCGCTACGGTCGCGGTTGCCGCGTGCCGCCGTGAAGAGTACCACGAGCCGATGAAGCTTGGCGCCGATGTGCCGGTGACCCAGCCGGTCGCTCGCTAAGACGACGGCCCCTCAGGGCAAATGGAGACGACAATGAAAGGCGCTATCCTTCTTGCAGCAGTCCTTGTTGCCGTGGCTCTCGGAGCCTGCCGCAGGGAAGAGTATCACGAGCCGATGAAGCTCGGCGCGGGTACCGTGACGACGGAGCAGGCGGCCCGCTAAGGGTTGTCTGGTGCAAGAGTAACGCGACTGCTCCGGTCGCGCAGCGTCTGGAGTTATCTGAGGAGGCCGTCCGCGAACCGGACGGCTTCTTTCGTTTTTGGGTGACGAGCGTTTTACGGTAACGGGAGTATCAATTCGGCAATTGGCGCGCAAGAATTCCGCTGCTGCGTCGAACCGACTTGGGGATAGTGTCGTCGAGTTGCTTGCGCGCGGCCGATGATCTTGCGAGATCGCTGTTTGGCCAAGCATAGGCCACAATTTTGTACGCGCCGTGGGGTAAGTGATCGGAGCAGACGGTGTCGTCGCATCGGAAAGACGCGAGCACGGTCGCCGAAAGGGGGTAAGCATGGGTGAGCCGACGGGTGTGAGGATGCTGGCCCGCATGCTCATTGCAATAGCGATCGCCGTTGGCGCGAGCGCTTGTGCAAATCAGGCACCGAAACCGGACGACTTGGCAATGGGACCGGGCGGTCTGGGGAGCGGGCGTGGACATGCGCGTCCCGGCTCGTCGCAGGATTTTGCCCAGAACGTCGGTGACATCGTCTACTTCTCGACCGATGCCACCGATCTGTCGCCCGAGGCACAGCAGACGCTCGCCGCGCAGGCGCGCTGGCTGCAAAAATATTCGCAGTACACCATCACCATCGAGGGGCACGCCGACGAGCGTGGCACGCGCGAGTACAACATCGGCCTCGGCGCAAAGCGCGCCGAATCGGTGAAGCATTTCCTCGCTCGGAACGGCATCAGCGGGGCCCGCATCCGCACGATCTCGTATGGCAAGGAGCGGCCGGTTGCCGTTTGCAATGACATTTCGTGCTGGTCGCAGAACCGGCGCGCGCAAACAGTGCTCAACAGCCGTGGCGTGGGCTCCTGAGCCCCGTTCTCGGCCGTCTCGAGCCTGTTGGGTCGGCACGAATGCCGGCCCTTTTTTGCGTCTGCTTCGCTCCGCCGCGTGAATGTGCCTGTTTCGCAACGGTGGGCCGCAACGTCACCACCAACAAAAATGTGCCCCAATGTCGCGCCAAACGAGGGGGGTAGTTCACACGCGGCGGGCGGTGAGATGGTAGCGGACGTATCAAGTAAGGGCTTCATGCGCCTGATGTCTGGCGCGGCCACGATTGCCGGCGAGCCCCTGAATGGGAGGGGAATGAACCGAGGCGCGCGGTCGGCCATGCCCGCCGCCCACGTCCGGGCCACAGCTCGGTTTGCCGCAGTTGCCGCGCTGTCCCTGCTCGCGACTGTGGCAACGACCGCGGCCTCCGCGCAATCCAGTGGAACACCCGGAAAGAGCTGGTGGGACACGCGCAACGATCCGTCCCCGTCGACAGCTCCGCCGACCGCAACACCAGATTCCGCGCACGAAGTCCTGCTGGGAACGATCACGACCGGCCGGCCTTCCTCGGCCGATCGCGGCGACGTGGCCGACCAGATCCTCGCCGACGGACTCGACGCCTTGCGCCGTGGTGACGTCATGCTGGGACGCCGTCGCCTGGAAGCGGTGATCGACGCCTATCCCGATTCGCCGGCGGCCTTCGCTGCGCGGCGGGAATTGGCCGCACTTTACAGTATCCCCGGCCGGAACTCGCCTACCAGTGGCGCCACCCCGCCGTCCGCCCGGTGGATCCCCGCCCAGAACAGCGCCCAGCCCGCCGGTCCGGACGTCCAGGCTCGCAACGTCGGCGCCACCGAGCCTGATAATCGCGGCACTTTGGCCAGGGAGGCGCGCGCTCGCGAGCGCCAATCGCGCCGCGACGAGCGCGTGCTTCGTGCCTTGAGCTTCGAGTTCCAGATGCAGGCCGGCGATCGCGTCTTCTTCGCCGAGAGCAGCGTCGAACTCGGCGCCCGGGCACGCGGCGTTCTATCGGCGCAGGCGCGCTGGCTCGGGCGATATCCCGATTTGCCGCTCGTGATCGAGGCCCACGCGGACGACGACAACGCCCGCGACCTGGACATCCAACTCTCGGAGCAGCGTGCACGGGCCGTGCAGGAGCGTCTCGTCGCAGCCGGCGTCGATCCTGCCCGCATCTCGATCACCGCGTTTGGTCGCGATCGTCCCGTCGCGACCTGCAGGTCGCCGGAGTGTGCGGCTCAGAACCGCCGGGTTATCACGCGCGTCGGTGGCCTTCCCGACCTTGACGCGGTCCATCGCAGCGTCGAGGAGCCGGCTTTGGCCATCGCCCCATCGCGCGCGGCGCCGTCGCGTCGCGACTGATGCGCGGGGGCTGCCGTCGTTCGCCATTGACAAGGCCTTGACCCGCGACACAGTTAGCGACGCTTCGCTTGGCGCCCGGCGGCGTGCTCGCGGAGCCGCATGGATGCCGCAGGCCTGTATCGAACCGGGCATATCGGAGGAGCTGGCATGAGCTTGCAACGACCGTGGCTTCTCGCTCTGGCAATCGCATGCGGCGCATGGGCAATGACGGATGGCGTCGTCGCACAAGGTGCTCAGGCGCGCGGCAAGGCTGCCAAGGAGGCGGCCCGATCGGGCGACAGCGGCGATCCCCAACTGCGCGGGCGTGTCGAGCATATCGAGGAGCAGCTGGCCGACATGCAGGTCATCGTCGGCACACTCGAATCGCTCGGCCGTGGCGGCTCGCCCCGCGGTCCCGCAGGCGCAGGCGCGGCGGCGATCGGTGCTGGCGGCGGTGTCGACCAGGCCCGCATCGATAGCCTCGAAACCCAAGTCCGGGCTCTGGCGTCCCAGCTCGAGCAACTCTCGGGTCAGATTCGGCAGCTCAATGGTCAGCGTCGTGGAGACCTGGCGCCGACCGCCGTACCGGCAGTGCCGCCGGCGGGACCTGCCTTCGGCCAGGCGCCGCCGCCGGTGGCCGGGTTCGGGTCGACAACGGTGACCCAGCAAGGCGGCGGCGATCCGATCGGACACATCCTCCGATCCGATTCGCCGCAGCCCGCGTCTGCCGCTCCCGGACTACCGCCATCAGCCAACGGCGCCAACCCGCGCGAACTCTACGAGACGGCGTACGGCTACCTGCTGCAGCAGGACTACGGCGCCGCCGAAGCCGCGTTCGACGAGTTCCTGCGTCGCTTCCCGCAGGACCGGCTTGCCGCGGACGCACAATATTGGCTCGGCGAGACGCTTTACGTGCAGCGTCGCTACAAGCCTGCCGGACAGGCCTTCCTCGCTGTCGTGGAAAAGCACAAGACTTCGGCCAAGGTGCCAAACAGCCTGCTGAAGCTCGCCCAATCCCTGGACCAGCTCGGCCAGAAGGATTGCGGCATCTATGCCGAGCTCGAAACCCGCTACCCGAACGCCCCTGCCGACGTCCGCGTCAAGGCGCGCTCGCTGAAGCAGCGGCAGGGCTGCTGAGGCGATCGTGATGCCGGGCGACGACGACGCCCCTATCGATGGCGACGAGCGGGATCGGTTGCTCGCGCCGCTGACAGCCTATCGCGTGATCGTGCTCGCCGTATCCGGCGGACCGGACAGTACGGCGCTCATGCATCTGGTTCGCGGTTGGAGTGGCTGGCGGGACGGCCCCGCGTCGGTCGTCGCGGTCACCGTCGATCATGGCCTTCGCGCCGAGTCGTCGGCCGAGGCGGACGACGTTGCGATCCTGGCGCGCGACCTCGGTATCGCGCATCGCATCGTCCGATGGGACGGGCCGGTACCGCCGTCGGGCCTGCAGGCAGCCGCCCGACGGGCGCGCTACCGGCTGCTGTCCGAGGTCGCCGTCGAAAACGCCGCGGCTTCGGGTGGCCCGGCGGCGATCGTTACCGCCCACACCGCCGATGATCAGGCAGAGACGTTGATCATGCGCCTCGCCCGCGGTAGCGGGCTCGATGGTCTCGCCGCGATTCGATCGCACAGCACGGCGCCCGGCGCAGACGGCGCAGGCGAGAGTACTGCATGCCACCTGATCCGGCCGTTTCTGTCCATCGCGCGCAGCCGTCTCCTCGCCACGCTCGCGTCCGAGTCGATCCCCTTCGCCGACGATCCGAGCAATCGCGACCGACGCTTCGAGCGCGTGCGCGTGCGTGAGGCGCTGGACGTGCTGGCAACGCTCGGCGTCACGCGTGCGGCGCTGCAGCGGTCGGCAAGGCGCCTCCAGGCCGCGCACGAGGTGGTCGAAGGTGCCGCCGATGAATGCGAGGCCCGCTCGGTCCGCTCGATTGGCGGACTGGTCTACGAGATCGACCGGGATGTCGTTGCCGGCGCCCCCGTCGATACTGCCGTTCGCGTCATCGGGCGCATGTTGAGGCGTGCCGGTGGTGCCGCGCCGCACGCCGATCTCGGTTCGGTGGAGGCAGCCGTTCTCCGCCTGGTCGCCGGCTCGGCCAACCGACCCTTTACCCTCGGCGGCTGTATCGTCGAGTGCGCGCGCCTGAAGGCGATGTCGGCCATGGTCGTTCGCGTCTACCGCGAGCCGGATCGCGACGGCGGGCTGCCGCGCATCGTTTTGGCGCCGGGCGAGACGGCGTTTTGGGACGAGCGCTTTCGGGTCGCGGTGAGCCAAGATTACGCAGGACGGGTCGAGGTCGGTCCCCTGGACGAGGATTGGGCAACCCTGTGCGTCGCGCACCCCGATCTCGTCCGCATCGGGTTGCCACGCGCGGCCGCTCGCGGCATCCCCGCATTCAGGCAGTCCGGGAGGTTGGTTGCCGTGCCGCTTCTCTCCGCTCTGTTGCAGGGCCAAGCCGCCGAGGGAGCGGCGGGCGAATTGGCCGGTTCGATGGGCCGATCGACGGATGGCGCCCCGACCCCCGTATTTGTGACCATCGAATGGCCGCGGCGGCTCCGCGGCGCGAGCGCCCAGCGATAATGGAAAAACCGCCATCGAGGTGCTTAGTCATATCGTCGCCAAACTTGGCAAGAGTCCTGCACATCCCTATGTTAGACGGGCCGCCTCAGCTCACCATGGTCACCCCCTGGTAGCCGGACAGGCACCGTGGCCTTGTCGGCGAGGCGGTGCGCGCCCCAGGAAGGGACATCGATGAATTCTCATTTCAGGAACTTCGCGATCTGGGTCGTCATCGGCCTGCTGCTTTTCGCGCTGTTCAATTTGTTCCAGAATCCGGTTCAGAACCGGCGCGCGAACGAGATCAGCTACTCCGAGTTCATCAACCAGGTGAAATCGGGCAGCATCAACGAAGTTCTCGTCCAGGGTAATCGGTATTCCGGACAGTTCTCGGACAAGTCGCGGCCGTTTACCACGCTCGGCCCCAACAACCAGGGCGAGGTGATCAAGGAGCTGGAGAGCAAGGGCGTCAAGATCAACGTGCGCCCGCCCGAAGAGGACGTTCCGTCGCTCCTGGGTCTGCTGGCGTCCTGGTTCCCGATCCTGCTGATGATTGCCGTCTGGGTGTTCTTCATGCGCCAGATGCAGTCCGGCGGGGGCCGCGCCATGGGTTTCGGCAAGTCCAAGGCCAAGCTGCTCACCGAGCGGCATGGCCGTGTCACCTTCGAGGACGTGGCCGGCGTGGATGAAGCGAAGGTCGACCTCCAGGAGATCGTCGAGTTCCTGCGCGATCCGCAGAAGTTCCAGCGCCTCGGCGGGCGTATTCCGCGTGGCTGTCTGCTGGTCGGTCCTCCGGGTACCGGCAAGACGCTGATCGCGCGCGCCGTGGCGGGTGAGGCGAATGTGCCGTTCTTCACCATATCGGGCTCGGATTTCGTCGAGATGTTCGTCGGCGTCGGCGCCAGCCGGGTGCGCGACATGTTCGACCAAGCCAAGAAGAATGCGCCGTGCATCATCTTCATCGACGAGATCGATGCCGTCGGGCGCCACCGTGGTGCGGGTCTCGGCGGCGGCAATGACGAGCGCGAGCAGACGCTCAATCAGTTGCTGGTCGAGATGGACGGCTTCGAGGCCAACGAAGGCATCATCATCCTCGCCGCGACCAACCGTCCCGACGTGCTCGATCCGGCGCTGCTGCGGCCGGGCCGCTTCGATCGACAGATCACGGTTCCGAACCCGGATGTGAACGGTCGGGAGAAAATCCTGCGCGTGCACATGAAGAAGGTGCCGCTCGCGCCGGACGTCGACGCCAAGGTTATTGCGCGCGGCACACCGGGTTTCTCCGGTGCCGATCTCGCCAACCTCGTCAACGAGGCGGCCCTTCTGGCGGCCCGCCGGTCGAAGCGGCTCGTCACGCAGTCGGAGTTCGAGGACGCCAAGGACAAGGTCATGATGGGTGCCGAGCGCCGCTCGATGGCCATGACCGAAGAGGAGAAGCTCGCGACCGCCTATCACGAGGCGGGCCACGCTCTGGTCAACCTTCTCGTCCCCGGCAATGATCCGCTGCACAAGGTAACGATTATTCCGCGCGGCCGTGCGCTGGGCGTGACGATGAGCCTGCCGGAGCGCGACAAGCTCAGTTACTCCAAGCAGTGGTGCGAAGCCCGTATCGCCATGACCTTCGGTGGCCGCGTCGCCGAACAACTCATCTATGGCCGCGAGCACCTGAACACGGGCGCCTCGTCGGACATCCAGCAGGCGACCGGGCTCGCCCGCAGCATGGTCACCGAGTGGGGCATGAGCGAGAAGCTCGGGCCGCTGCGCTACACGGATAACCAGCAGGAAGTCTTCCTCGGCCACGCCATCACACAGCGCCAGAACATGAGCGAGGAGACGGCGCGCATGATCGACGATGAGGTCCGCCTGATCGTCACCGCCGGACAGGCCAAGGCCTGGGAAGTACTCGGAGCCCATCGCGCAGACCTCGAAGCCATCGCGCAGGCGCTGATGGAGTACGAGACGATCAGCGGCGAGGAATGCCTTGCCGTCATGCGCGGCGAGAAGATCGTGCGCCGCTCGGACGACGAGGAGACGAAGGGCCCCATGGGGTCAGCGGTGCCGGTCGCCGGTAAGCAGCGGCCCCCTCGTGAGGAGCCCGACGCAGGCGGATTCGAGCCGCAACCTCAGACGTGAGCGCCCCGAAGCAATCGGCGCGCCGTTAAGCGCGACCAAGGGCGGCAGCAATGCCGCCCTTTGTATTTCAGCGGCCTTGTCCCTCGACGGCATAGGGTTGGAGCGCCTCCGGCTGCTGCGAGCGTCGGTCTTGCGGATCGTTGCCACTCGCGCCGCTGCCGCCGACCGTGTAACGCCTGCCGCGGAGATCAGCGTGCCACCCATCCACCGTCGATCGAGTAGTTCGCGCCGGTGATCGAGCGGGCCTCCTCGCTGGCGAGGAAGGCACACAGCGCGCCGACCTCGTCGACCGTCACGAAACGTCCGGTCGGCTGTGACGCGAGCACCTTCTTCTTGGCGGCTTCTTCGGTGATGCCCTCCGACCTGGCGAGGTCGGGGATCTGCTTTTCCACCAGCGGGGTCCACACGAAGCCAGGCGAGATCGCGTTGCAGGTGATGTTGGTCTCGGCAACCTCCAGCGCCACCACCTTGGTCAGGCCGGCCAGGCCATGCTTGGCCGCGACGTAGGCCGCCTTGAACGGCGAGGCAACAAGGCTGTGCGCCGAGCACAGGTTGATGATGCGGCCCCAGTTTCGCGTTTTCATGCCAGGGAGTGCGGCGCGGATCGTGTGGAACGACGATGAAAGGTTGATGGCGATGATCGCATCCCACTTCTCGATCGGGAACGTCTCGATCGGCGAGACGTGCTGGATGCCCGCATTATTGACGACGATGTCGACCGAGCCGTTGTCGCGCTCGCATTTGGCTACCATCTCGGCGATCTGATTGTGGCGCAGCATATCAGCGGCGTCGAACGTCACTTTCGTGCCGAATTCGGCGACGGACCGGATGGCCTCGGCGTTGTCCGCCTCGGAGCCGAGCCCGTTGACCACAACATTGGCGCCGGCCTTCGCGAGAGCACAGGCCATGGCATGGCCGATACCCGAGGTCGAGCCGGTGACGATGGCGTTCTTGCCTTTTAGCGACATGGGTTCTCTCTCCGATTGGGCTCTTGCCTCAGCCGCCTGCGTAGCCTTCGAGCTTGATGAAACGCACGTGCCGCGGCTTTCCGAAGCCCGCGGGGACGTCCTCGCGGCGCACTTCGTTCGCCCGCGCGAAGTTGCTGGTGATGCGTTGGGCATCGGCCCGCACCGAGACCAGCAGGACGGGGCCTTTGGTCTTGGCCTGGAACGGTCGCGTCATCTCGTAGTGATCGAGCGGACGCGGGCCCGACAGCCAAGCTTTGATGGGTGTCTCGTCGTGTCGCATGTAGTAGAGCAACTCGGCCGTCACGGCGCGCTCGTCTGCGATTACGGCGGCGTAGGGCGACCCCGTGGCGCGCGCTTCGGCGAGCATGGCCTCGGTCCGCGCGCCAAGCTCCTTCCAGCCGAGCGTGCGTTCGAACGGATCGCCGCCCAGCGGCAGCTTGACGCGTCCGGCCAGCGTCGTCCCCGCCACCAGCACCACCATGATGGCCAGATGCAGCGCCAGCGATGCCTTCAGCCACCGATCGAGCCCGAGCCGAAGCAAGATCGCGGGAACCAGGATCGACCCGGCCACGTAAGCCGTTGCGGCCCAGTTCGCATGAGCCCTCGAGATGAATGCCTGGGCCGTGATGACGGCCAGCACCGGCGCGATAAAACACACGAGCAGACGGTCTGCTGGGGAGAACCCTTCGCGCCAGCCGCGATAGAACCCGAGCGCCAGCCCGCCGAGCAGGATCGGCCCGAACACCGCAGCCTGCGATGCCATGAACTCGAACCCCTTGCCGATCTTGAGAAGCTGCCCGCCCCATTTCGCGTTGTCGGCGGTGTGCGCGAAGGTGGCGAACTTGTGCGCCGCGTTCCAGGCGAGGTTCGGCGCGATCAGCACGACGCCGAGCGCCAGCCCCGCCCATAGCCTGGGATCGCGCAACAATCCCCTGGCCGAGGGCGTCACCAGGAACCAGACCGCCAGCGATGCGGGAAAGAATGCCATCGCGTACTTGGCGTTGAGCCCGAGCCCGAGGCCGAGGCCGAGCGCCAGTGCCGGCGCCCACCCGTCCCGCTCCTGCTCGAGCCCGATCAGTCCGAGCAATGCCAGCGCCCAGGCCGCCAGCAACGGCACGTCGGTCGAGATGATCCCCGATGAGAGGGTGACGCCCGGCAGCGTTGCGAATGTCACCCCCGCCCACAGGCCGACGCGCCCGTCGTAGAGGCGGCGGCCGATGAAGTAGACCATCCCGGCCGTGAATGTGTGCAGCAGCGGAGCCGCCAGCCGCACGCAGAACGTGCTGTCGCCACACACAGCGCGCGCTGCTCCGATCAGCGCCGCGATCAGGGGGGGCTTCGAGTAGTAGCCGAACGACGGCTCCCGCGACCATGTCCAGTACTGCGCTTCGTCAAAAAAGAGATCGGTGTTGTTGAGAGCAAGCGCGACGAGCCTCACCGCCAACAACCCGAACAATGCCGCTGCGAGCAGCGCGTGGGTCCCCTGGTGGCCGGCGTCCAGTGCGGGCGACGTCAGCGCACGTCGCATGGCCAGCGCACGTCTCATGAGATGCGTGTCCCTTCCTGTGGCAGCGCTGCATCGCCAGGCGCACCGGATTGTGCCAGCCCGGACGTTCGACGGTCGGGGTCGCGGGCCGGAGGATGTCCCGCGACATTCCATGCCCGACGCTCCGCGGCTCGTGTACCGTGCCTGCCGGCCGCACGAAAGCCCGAAAGGTAGTCTCCAGTGACGGCCGAAGGGGCGGAGCCGACGAACTGCGGGCGTTCCTTTATCGTGGATAGGCGAGTGCCGCGTCAGGTCGGCGCATGGGCGGCAGTTGGGCTCTATGTCATGTCGGGCCCAACGTCATGCCGGTCCACGTCGGAAGGCGGACGAGCCGCTGCTGTTGCGGGAGCGCGAGCGCCATGCGTGTCACGGTAGTCATTCCTGCTCTCAATGAGGCCGGCAACATCGGCCGCCTGATCGAGGAAACCTACGTCAGGGTCCCGGCAGCCACGCTTGCCGAGCTGATCGTCGTCGACGACTGCAGCGAAGACACGACGGGGGCCGAAGTGAAGGCCCTCATCGAGCGCGGTTCGCTGCCGGGGTTGCGCTATCTGCGCCACGGCGAGCGGAGCGGCCAGAGCGCCGCGATGCGCACGGGCATCCTCGCAGCAACGAGCCCTGTCATCGCCACCATGGACGGCGACGGCCAGAACGACCCTGCGGACATCCCCCGCCTCGTTGCGCTGCTCGCGGCTCCCGGCACCAAGGGTCCCGCGCTGGTCGGCGGCGTCCGGACCGATCGCAAGGCGGAGGGCTCGAAGCGGCTCGCCTCGCGCTTCGCCAACTGGCTGCGTGACCGCATCCTGAAGGACCAATGTCCGGATACCGGGTGCGGCATCAAGGCCTACTGGCGCGAGGCGTTCCTGCGGCTGCCGTTCTTCACCTCGATGCACCGCTATCTGCCGGCGCTGTTCATCACCTACGGCCATGAGGTCGCCTATGCGCCGGTCAACGATCGCCCGCGGATCGCCGGCCGTTCCAAGTATACGAACTTAGGTCGGGCCATCGTCGGCATCTACGATCTGGTCGGGGTATCGTGGTTGCGCCGCCGAACGAAGGTGCCTCCCATCGTCGAGGACAAGCCGGAGGGCCGGCAGATTTCGGACTTTTCGAGCCGCCTCAAGTTGTCGGATGGGCCATCGCGTCGCACGGGCCAAGCCGACACGCCGTGATAACGCCAATTCAGCTTCGCCGCCGGGGCGGACGAGGGTTGCCGGAGCCGCGCAATCAACGCCAGACAGTCACCATCGGGGATCACTCGCTATGATCACGGCCAAGCTAGCCGCGTGGTGGGCCGACGTCTCGGTCACCGAAATGATCTGGGTGGTGGTTGGCATCGTTGCCCAGCTCATGTTCTCGATGCGCTTCCTGATCCAGTGGATCGCCAGCGAGCGGGCTAGGCAGTCGATCGTGCCGGAAGCGTTCTGGTACTTCTCGGTGCTCGGTGGCGCGCTGCTCTTCGCTTATGCCACGTACCGTCTCGATCCTGTCTTCATGCTGGGGCAGGGTATGGGTCTCTTCATCTATGCCCGAAACATCCAGCTCATCTGGAAGGACAAGGTGCTCGTCCGCGATGGTGCCGTACAGCGGATGTCCGAGTCGGGATCGGAGGCTGCAACTGCGGTCGGCGCGGGCGCGATCGCCGAGGCTTCGTCCCGTGCGGGCATAGACGAGGGGCGAGACCTGCGCCGCGCTGCCGGCTGACACGTCGGATCGAAGTTGCGCCCCGAGCCTCGGACGAGATTGGACGGCGGATTCAGGAACTGAAGCCGTTTCGAACCTGTACGCGTCCAAGGTAACTTTGCACTGGGAATTGGCTCCCTGTCCGGCTTCGAGAAGAGGTGAATTTCGAGGCCGTTGCTTCAGGCAGCGTCGCGAGGCGCGAAGAGCAGGTGTGTGTGATGGGCAGCAACGCGGCTGATGACGGGGCGATCGAGGATCGGGACGATGCGGTGCGTGACGAGCGCCAGTCTGCGCCGTCATTGGCGGAGGTTTTCGGTGCTCCTCTGCCGGCACTCGGATTCATCGATCGGGCGCTGACCAAGAGCCTCTGCGGAGCTGCGATGCAGCGCTTCCAGGCTGTCCGCGGGCTGGAGCACGTGAGACCCGAGCTCGACCCGTTCGTACTCGCGCTCAATCACACGAGCCGGTTCGAGGCTGTCGCGCTGCCGGCGCTGTTGATGTATCGCAGGGGCGGCCGCCGCGTCCATTTCCTGGCCGATTGGAACTTCCAGATGATCCCCGGCGTCGGGCTGCTCTACCGCCGCTCCGGCGCCATCGTCGTCATGCGGAAATCGGCCCGGCCGCGTTTCCTCAATGCGTTGAAGCCGCTCTACGCCCACGCCGAGCCGTCGCATGCGCGCGCGCTGGCGCATCTGCGGGCGGGTCGCAGTGTCGGAATCTATCCGGAAGGCGCCGTCAATCACGATCCGGAGCGTCTCCTGCGCGGCCGCCTCGGTGCTGCGCGCCTGTCGCTGGAGGCGGGCGTGCCGGTGGTTCCTGCCGGTATCCGCCGCGTCGGCGGCAGCGCCCGTTGGCCGCTGCTCGATCTCACGTTCGGTCCCCCCTTGCGTCCCCCCCATCGATCCGAGGAAACTGTCACACGCGTAGACATACGAAGCTGGCATTCGATCATCATGTCTGAGATTTCCCGGCTCTCGGGAAAGGCCTGGGAGCCATTGCCACAGGAGCCCCGTCATGGGACGGCATGATCCGGCAATCACGCGACGCGTGAAGAGCGAGGCCGAGCGCCAACAGGTGATCGAGGTCCTGCGGCAGACCTATGCTGGCGAGAAGGGCTGGATCGCCGATGCCGATGCGCAGATTCCCGCGTTCGATCTCGACCGCGATTCGATCGCATGGTTCGTCACCACCATGTCCGGGGAGCCCGTCGGCGTGCTGCGCATCCTGTTCGATCCCGCGATCGAGCAATACGCCAAGTACAGCCTGAAGTTGATCGATCCCGAGTTCCAGGTGGACGAGTTGCTGCAGGGTGCTCGCATCGCCGAGGTCGGGCGCTTCGCGGTGGTCGCCAGGCGGCGTGGACGCCTCACCGTGGCGACCAGCCTGATGCGCGCGGCCTTCTCCGAGATCATTGCGCGCGGCTACACGCATCTCGTCACCGACGTGTTCGAGGACGATCCGCACAGCCCCTACGGATTTCACACGCGGGTGATCGGCTTCAAGCCCGTGGCCACGCACGAGGTGGGAGAACTGCGCAGCCGCAGCCGCCGCATCACCCTGGTGCTCGACATGAAGTCCGCCTACGCTCGGCTGAGACGTCACAGTCGATGGCTGTTCCAGAACCTGACGCTCGACTGGAGCGAGGGAATGCACCAAAAGGCGATGGGGTAAGCGGCGGGTCTGGCGTCCGCAGCATTCGCCAGGTCGAGCGCGGCGCAGGCGCAACGGCAATTTGTCCCGCCTGTCAGGTCTTCGCGCGGCTCGACCCAGTGTATACGCCGGGGCCATAGACGGTTGGCGATCCGTCCAGCATCGAGGCACGGCCGGCGAAATGGGATTCCACAGACTTCTGCAGCGCTTGAGGTGGACGTTCGGCCGCGAGCTTTGGATCAGGCCGGCGCTGGCCAGCCTATTTTCGATCCTGATGGCGGTCTTCTCGTATTGGGTGGGCAGCAGCTATGAAGGCAAGGTCAACCTCGCCATCGACGAAAGCTCGCTCACCAACCTGTTCGGCATCTTCGCGTCGAGCATGCTGACGGTGGCGACCTTCACCGTCACCGCCATCATGGCGGCGGCGTCCTCCGCCGCCACCTCGACCACGCCGCGCGCCTCGGGCCTCATCCTGTCCGACAACAAGGCGCAGCTCGTGCTGTCGGCGTTCATCGCGGCGTTCATCTATTCGATCTGCGGCATCATCTCGCTCAAGGCGTTCGCCTATGGGCAGGCCGGCCGCTTCCTCCTGTTCGTCGGCCTGATCGTCATCGTTTCGTTCGTGCTGGTGTCGTTCGTCAACTGGGTCGACCACGCCATGAAGCTCGGCCGACAGGTCACGGTGATCGACAAGCTGACCGAGGCGACGCTCGACATGATCACGCCCGAGAACGTCGGAACGTGGGGCGCGCGCGTGGGCTACAGCGAACTGCCCGAGGGCGCACTGCCGATCTGCGGGCCGAGGGTCGGCTATCTGCACGCGATCGATGTCGAGGGGCTTTCCGACTGGGCCGAGGAAAACGGTCTCGTCGTGCATCTGCTCGTGCGGCCGGGTGACTCGATCGACACCGCGACGCCGTTCGCCGCCATCGAGCCCGCGCCCGCCATCCTGGGCGAGCACCTCGCGCGCCATCTCGAACGTATCGCCTCGTGTCTGGAGATCGACGCCTCGCGCGACTACATGATCGACGTGCGGTTCGGCTTCGTCACGCTTGCCGAAACCGCCGATCGCGCGCTGTCGCCTGGTATCAACGACCCCGGCACCGCGATTGCGATCCTCGGTCGCCAGCTCGAGGTGATGACCCGCTGGGCCGAGGTGCGCAAGCAGGTGGATGCGCTGCCGAAGTTCGAGCGGGTCTACATGCCCGCGCTGACGGCCGAAGAGGTGATGCGCGACTGCTTCACCGCGATCTCGCGCGACGGGGCCGGTGCCGTGGAAGTTGGAATTCGTCTTCAGAAGACGCTGGCGGCGATTGCCCGGCTGGGTGAGGCCGACATGACGATCGCGGCCGGTGAACTGTCGCGATGCGCGCTCGTGCTCGCCGAGAATGCGCTCATCGCCGAGGCGCACAAGGACCTCGTCCGCAAGGCCGCCGCGCAAGTGGCGAAGGCCGTTGCCGGGACTGACGAGAACCCCGCCACGATCCTCCGGCCGTCCGATATACTGAGCCGAAAAGATAAGTGATGCGCGTCGCCGCGGGCGAGCCCGCTGCCGCCCGGCACCGCCCGTGCCGGCTCGCATTTCCTAGATTGCAATTCTATTGGGAAAATACTATGCGCTCAGTCAAAGCGGAATGTTCCCAAGGTATCTGCCTATTGTCGGTTGACTGCATGACATCGCGTCGCACTTTAATGAGAATATCTTGCAGGCTAAGACCAGACGCGCCAAAATGATTAATTAATGCTGTCGCAAACGGTGAATTTTCTCCGTCGCCATCCAAAGCGACGTTCCCTGGCTGCGTAGAATAGCTGATTAGAGTGCCGGCGCCTGACTCAATTGCTGCGAGCCCGCGACCGATCTGGACCGACCGCGTTCCCATTGATCGAGCCAAATTACGAGCAAGTGGATTGTTCCGACATGCATCCAGGAAGATCACGTTCGTTCTCACAGCGCTTTCCATCGATCGTTGGACTAAAGATAGAGAAATCAGTTCAAAATCGACATCGCTTGCTGTTTCAAGTTTCGCATCTACTGGAACTAAATAATTTTTTCCATCCAGTTGAATGCCATGGCCCGCATAAAACATGAGCCCGAGTTTGCCGCTCGAGAGAGACCGCGCAAATGAACGAATTATATTTTCCATTTCACTCTTGTTGAGGTCAAGACCAAGGAACACGCGAAATCCAATGCTCTCGAGAAGAGAGCTGAACCTGCGCGCGTCGTTAGATGGATTTCGCAATTGCCCAGCTGTCAGGTAGTTTGAATTGCCGATCACAAGGGCCACGTTAGAAGGGTTCGATTTTTGGCTATTGGCCGCTTTCATTTTTGCTTGCAATTTTTTTCGAAGCGAAACGCCCGATCCATCTTCCGGCTTTAGTGTTAGGTACAGATCAATATCCGATAAGGATTTATTAAGTTCGTTGTCTTCATAATAAGCTAGACCTCTCCAATACAGCGCGGCTGCGTTATTCGGAGTCAGATCGAGATATTTAGAAAGGTCCCACGCCGCGGATCGGTATTTGTTCAGGTTGAAGTAGGCCATTGCTCGGTTCCAGTAAGCAACCTGCTTGCCTTTCAATGTCAAGTTGACCTTAAGAGCCTTGTTTACATGCTCGATAGCTTTTTGGGGATTTTCTTTTACATTGAAGTGTGCGCTATTGAGAATGAAATTTCCATTGTCTGGTTCAAGCCGAAGTGCTGCGTCGATATGATTTTTGGCCTCGGCATCGCGGCTCAAGTCGCGAAGGGCAAATCCCGTCGTTGTGTGGCACCATGCCTTGTCAATCCGTCTAGCATCGGCTTGCAAAACTTCTTTGCAGTCACTAATTGCATTTTCGAATTGCTTGATTTTCCTATAAAGTATCGCTCGTTTTTGCTTGTAATGCCATCTCGTTCGATTTCTCCGATCAAGACGGTCGATGGCTGATGTGCACGCCTTAATTGCTGCGTTTGAATCCACGTCTTGCGCGTCGCATTTATCCTTTGCATGGGCGAGAAACGGCAAAATAATAAAAACTAGAGTTATAAGAAAGCTTGGCCACAAGCGTTGACTTATCATTATGCCTTTTTCCCGAAAACAACGTGGCCGATAGACCGAACGTTCTCCCAACAACTGATAGAGTATGCTGAGCTTACCCTAGGCCTCATACTGGCGCAACACGCCTCGGTTTCGGCCAATCCTCTTCCGTCGAGCTGAGCGCACGATAGGGCTGCTGCTCGCCACTGGACGGCGTCCGCTTCCTTCGCAGTGCCGTCGCGGCGGGGCGGCTCGCGGGTGGTACAGCATCCCAACGTGTCATCCTCGGGCTTGTCCCGAGGATCCATCGTGCCGCAGGTTCGATGCTCTCGAGCAGCCACAGAACGCGCCGTCTCCCATTCCACGCACCGAATATCGACGCCTCAAATGGCTGCGCGCTCGTCGTCGGTCCCGTCGTCCTCGATGATCCGCTCGGCGGTGGCGAGGTCTACGGAAACGAGCTGCGAAACGCCCTTCTCGGCCATGGTCACGCCGAACAGGCGGTTCATGCGCGCCATGGTCATCGGATGATGCGTGATGACCAGGAACCGCGTCGATGTCTCGGCCGCCATCTGCTCCATCAGCGTGCAGAAGCGATCCACGTTCGAGTCGTCCAGCGGCGCGTCCACCTCGTCCAGCACGCAGATCGGCGACGGGTTGGTCAGAAACACCGCGAAGATCAGCGAGAGTGCGGTCAACGATTGTTCGCCGCCCGACAACAGCGAGAGCGTGGCCGGCTTCTTGCCGGGCGGCTTGGCGATGATCTCGAGGCCGCCCTGCAACGGGTCCTCCTCGCTCTCGATCATCTCGAGACGCGCCTCGCCGCCGCCGAACAGCGTGCTGAATAGCCGGCGGAAGTGCCCATCGACGGTCTTGAAGGCATCGCCCAGCCGCTTCCTGGCCTCGCGGTTGAGCTGGCCGATCGCGCCGCGCAGCTTGAGCACGGCCTGCTCGACATCGGCACGCTCGGCGTCGAGCCTGGCGTGCTCCTCGGAGAGCCGCGTCAGCTCGTCCTCCGCCTTGAGGTTGACGCCGCCCAGCCGATCGCGCTCGGACTTGAGGCGCGTGAGCCGGCGTTCGGCGTCGGCCTGCGACGGCAGCTTGCTTGCGGGCGTCTCGCCGGCCAGCGCCAGACAATCCTCCGGCGCCACGTCCAGCGCCTCACGGATGCGGCGGCCCTCGACGGCGCGCCTTGCCCGCGCGGCATCGAGCTGCGCCTCGGCGCGCGCCCGCGTCTCACGGCCCTCGGCAACGAGGCCCTGCGCCGTTCGGAGCGCCTGTTGCGCGCGCTTCAGTGCGCCTTCGGCCGCCGCGTGGCGGTCCGCTGCCGCCTGGCGATTGCGCTCGGCCGCTGCGATCTCGTCGATCAGCCGCTGACGCCGCTCGTCGAGCATCGCCGGCAGGTCGTCGAGGCCTTCCAATTCGCCGGCAATCTCGCCGTGACGCGCCTGCAGCGCCGCTGCCTGCCGTCCGGTGTCGGCAACCCGCGCCACCCACCGCTCGCGCTCGCGTGCGATCGCGGCGAGACGGTCGGCGCGCTGCCGCCGCTCGCGGACGAGCGCCTGCACCGCCTCGCGCCGTTCGGCATGCGTCGCCCGTGCGCGATGCGCGGCGTTCTCCGCGATCGCGACGCTCTCGTCGAGACCGTCGTCGGCTTCGAGAATGTCCAGTGCCGCCTCGGCTTCGAGAAGCTGCTCCTCGGCCTCCACCATGCCGTCGGTGAGCCGGCCGCGCGCCTCTTCGAGCGATTGACGGCGTTGCTCGGTTTCGCGCGCATGACGCTCGATCGCGCCGAGCGCATCGCGTGCCCGTGCAAGCTCGGTCTGCGTGTCCCGAGAGAGATGCCGCAAGCGGCGCGCTTCGCCCTCGGCGGCGGCTCGACGTTGTGCGGCGCGTTCTGCGTCCTGCGCCCGCTTGCCGGCGTCGCGCGCCAGCGCCGCCTCGCGCGACTTGAGATGACCCAGCCGGTTGCGCTCCGCCAGCCGCAGCGCGGCTGCCGACGGTGCATCGGCCGCGGCTACGAAGCCGTCCCATCGCCACAGATCGCCTTCGCGTGACACCAGCCGCTGACCGGGCTTCAAGTGCTCCTGCAGCCGCCGGCCGTCGGCCCGGGCAACAACACCGATCTGGCTCAGCCGACGTGTCAGCTCTGCCGGGCCGTCGATATCGTCGAGCAGTGGCCTGGCACCGGCCGGCAGCGGCGGATCGCCGTCGCTACCGGCGATCAGGCGCCAGTGCTGAGCCGACGCGTCCTCGACGGCGGCATCGAGGTCGTCGCCGAGCGCGGCCGCGAGCGCCGCCTCCAGGCCCGCGGTGACGGTCATCCGGTCGATCACCGGCGGATAGCCCTGACCGGCCGGCGGCATCAGAAGCTTTTCGATGGTCGCGATCTCGATCGCCATCCGGCTTGCGTCGAGCTGCGCGGCCGAGCTTGCCTCGCGCAGCGCCGCTGCCGTTTCCGAGAGCGCTTCGAGTTGCTCTTCGGCTGCAATCGATTGTGCCTCGATCGTCTCCGCCTCGCCCGAAAGGCGATCGACGACCTCGGCGGCGGCCCGGTGCCGGGCTGCATCGGGCGCCCGGGCGGCGGCCTCGGCAAGCTGGCTTTCGAGGCCGGCAAGATCGCGCCTCGCCCTCTCGACCACCGAGACGCGCTCGGCCCGGACACGCTCCAGGCTTTGCCGGCGCGCTTTGGCCTCGAATGCGCGGCGCGTCATTTCGGACAGCGCTGATTCGGCCGTCCGCAAATCGACCTCGGCCGATGTCAGCGCGGTTTCGGCCTCCGATTCGCGGGGGCCGTCGTCGTCGTTGCGGGCGGCGAGCTCCGCGGCCTCGCCGTCGAGGACCCGCATCGTTTCGGCGGCCTCGGCGGCAAGTCCGCTCTCCCGCGCCAGATCACGTTGCAGTTGCCCGAGACGCGCCTCGAGCTCGTCGCGGCGGCGTTGCAGGCGCTCGGCTTCCTTCTCGAACGTCTCGCGCTCGATGCGAAGGCGCGCGATGATCGCGCCTTTCTCGGCCTCGGCCTCGCGCAGCGGCGGCAGGGCCTCGGCCGTCTCGGCTTCTTCGGCGAGCGCCTGGGCCTCGACCGCCGTCGTCTCGGCGAGTGCGATCAGGGCATCGCGCAGCGCGCTCTCGCCGGTTTCGACCGTGGCCTGGGCCGCAGTCCAGGCGAGGTGCGCCGCCAGCGCCTCGGTGCATCGGATTTCGCCCGAAAGCTCGCGATATCGGCGGGCCTGCCGGGCCTGCCGCTTCAAGCCGTCGATCTGGGCGGTGAGCCCTCCCAACACATCGCCGATGCGGGCGAGGTTGTCCTCCGCCGACCTCAATCGCAGCTCCGCCTCGTGGCGGCGCGTATGCAACCCGGCTACGCCTGCGGCATCCTCCAGGATGCGCCGCCGCTGCTCGGGCTTGGCGTTGACGATCTCGCCGATTTGCCCCTGGCGCACGAGCGCGGGCGATCGCGCTCCGGTCGCCGCATCCTCGAACAAAACCTTCACGTCGCGCGCGCGGACGTCGCGACCGTTGATCCGATAGGCCGAGCCCATGTCGCGCTCGATGCGGCGCGTCAGCTCCAGTTCGTCGTTGTCGTTGAAGCCAGGCGGGGCCTTGCGCGCCGAATTGTCGACGAACATCGTCACCTCGGCCCAGTTCCGCGCAGGGCGCGTCGTGGTGCCGCCGAAGATCACGTCCTCCATCGCCGCGGCCCGCATGGCCTTGTACGATGTCTCGCCCATCGCCCAGCGGAGCGCTTCCAGCAGGTTCGACTTGCCACAGCCGTTCGGACCCACGACGCCGGTCAGGCCCGGCTCGATCCAGAGCTCGGTGGGCTCGACGAACGACTTGAAGCCCATCAGCCTCAGCCGCGTGATCTGCATGCCTCAGCAACCTCGTCGCTAGCGAAGCCGGAGCTCCCGTGCGATTGACGAGCCTGCCCGGTTCAGCCGGCCCTGTCGGCGCCTCCGCGCCCCGCCAGCATCGGATCGAGAATGCCGCGGATCTCGTTCATCGTCAGCACGGACTTGTACAAACGGTTGCCGATGAAGAAATTCGGGGTGCCGATCACGCCGAGATCGCGCCCGCGCTCCTTGACCCATTTCAACCCGTCGATCATGGGCTGATTCTTGATGCACGCGTCATACTGCGCCCGCGTTACCCCCACTTGCGAGGCGACCTTCATGATCGCTTCCGGACGGACCTCCTGAGAAACCCAGGCGGATTGCTGCTCCAGGAACTTCCGATAGAGCGCCAGGTACTTGTCCATCGGCGCGCAACGCAGCGCGATGGTCGCATTGCCGCTCGTCTTGCCGATCGGAAACTCGCGGATGACCAGCCGCACCTTGCCCGTATCGATATACTCGCGGCGGAGCACGGGAAACGTCTCTGCCATGAACCGGCGGCAGTGCGGACAGGTGAGCGACATGTACTTGACCATCACCACCGGCGCATCGGCGCGACCAAGCGAGAACTCCGGCAGAGGGCCCTGCTTCATGACGTCGGCGAACGTCGGATTGGCGATAACCTCGCGGCGGGGGGTGAGTGACGTGCCCTCGGGCGCGAATGGATTGAAGGGCGCTTTTTGCGCCGTCGCGGTTCCGTAAGGAGAGCTGTCGGCCGCATCGGGCGTTGCGTCGGCCGACGTGCTGGTGGCGCCCGGCGAACCAAGCAAAACAGCGCCGTCACCGCCGGCACAGCCACCTGCGCCCAATGCCAGCGTCAGGCCGAGAAGCGCGAGCGCCCCCCGGCGCCGGGCCGACCTATGTCCGGCCGTCCCGTCGAGGCGGCCCGCCGGTCCTGTTTGCGCTGCCATGGCTCGCGGCTCCTCCATCCCGGCTCCCTCGCGGGAGCATCCCCCTCCGGTTTCGGGGCCGGCGCGGCCGCTACGATTTGAGCAGCGGCTCCAGCGCCTTGTCGAAGTACTCGATCTCGTCCGATCGATCGAGCTTCTTGCCGTTGATGAAGAACGACGGCGTGGCGCGTACGCCGAGCACTTTGTTCGCATGGTCGCGCGTCGACGTGATGCCGTCCAGAAGCTTCTGGTCGGTCAGGCACTTGTCGAAGCTCTCCTTGGTGAAACCGTGCGCCTCCGCGATCTTGAAGAGTGCGGGTACGGGATTGCCTTGCACGAAGGCCCATTCGTCCTGCTTGGCGAAGAAGGTCGCCATCAGCTCGTGCTGCTTGTCGGCCGGCGAGCAGCGTATGATCATCGACGCGGCAGCGGCGAGGTTGTCGAGAGGAAAATCGCGCGAGATGAGCCGCACCTTGCCGGTGTCGATGTATTTCTCTTTGAGCTTGGGTAACACGACGTTGGCGAAGTGCGCGCAGTGGCTGCACGTCATCGAGGCGTACTCGACGATCGTGACCGGTGCATCGGCTTTGCCGAGCACGATGTCGGTCAGCGGGCCCGGCTTCATCAGCTCGGCCGTCAGGTCGCCGCTCGCCGGCTTGTCTTGCGCCAAAGCCAGGCCCGGGGCGAGCAGGAGTGCGGCCGCCGCGATCACGATCGGCCGCCGGGTCACCATCGTCTTCACGAGGCGCTCGTTGAGGTCGGTCACGTCGAATTCCTCCGCTTCGGATCGCTGATAGGACGGCTGAGGCATCATGCACGTCAGGTTGACGCCGTCCCTTTAGGGCGGTTCCCAGCTCAACACCTAATGAATTTGCCGTTAGAGTGGCAATGCGTCAGGAGCGCATCGAGGTCAAGCGCGACCGTGCCGCCGCGCTGTCCTTGCGCCGAGGCCCTCTGCCATGCGCTCGAGCGCTGCCCTAAGGCCCGGGGCCGAAATTTGTGCGAGTTCTTCCCGCGGCTTCGACGCTTGCATGGCTGCTACCGGGGTGGCCGGCGGTACGGCGACGGCCTGCGGCGGTTTGATCTGCGACACCTGTACGATGCGCAGCTCGGTGATCGCGCGATATCCGAAATAATTGTTGATACGCTCGACGAGCTGGGCCGACTTGTACTGAACGTCGAGTGCCCGGCCCGCTGCCACAGCGAGCACCAGCGTCGCTCCCGGCCGGCCGCGCTCGTCGTCGGAGACCTCGTCGCCCGTCCAGGTGACCCGCTTCGGCCATTTCAGGCGTTCCGGCATTGTGTACTTGGCGATGTCGGCGCCGACGATCGTGTCCCAGTCGGTGACGATGGCGGCGGCAGAAAAGCCGTACCGCTCGAATGCAGGTCGCGTGAGACGCGGCACGAAGCTGCCGACGGTCTTGGCGGCGACCGGGCGGGGAGCGGCGCTGTGGATGGGCATTCGGCGGTCCTGTAGCCGTGCCGCATAGGCGGCCAGTGGCAGGCGCGCATCGGTCCGGCCGGCGCGCCGCGCCGAGCCCGGACTCGCCGCGCCGGAAAGCGTGGCCGAACCATTGGTGTCGGAGCGATCGCGTGCTGGCGCCTTCAGCTGCATGGCGTCTTCGTCCCCCGTCGATGCGGTTCCCATCGCACCGCCATATCCTTAAGATTGAGTTAAACGATTCGCCGGATCGATGCGCGGGGCCCGCCATGAGCACTGTGGCACTTGAGCAACCATTGCGTCCGGAGGTTTTCTCCGCGGGAGAGCAAAGTCAGGTGCCAGGTCCGACGTCGGGCAATCGGGCGGCGGTGTCCGACGCCACTTCGCTGCTCGACTGGTACGATCGTGAGCGCCGCGATCTGCCTTGGCGCTACGGCCTCGGCGAGTTGCCCGATCCATACCGGGTATGGCTTTCCGAGATCATGCTGCAGCAGACCACCGTCAAGGCGGTCGTGCCCTTCTTCCTCGAATTCGTTCGCCGATGGCCGAGCGTCACGCGTCTTGCCAAAGCCAAGCTCGACGATGTGCTCGCGGCTTGGGCGGGCCTCGGATATTACTCGCGGGCCCGCAATCTCCATGCCTGTGCCAGGGCCGTGGTCGAGCGCCACGGCGGTGAATTCCCCGCGACCGAGGCTGAGCTGCGCGAGTTGCCGGGTATCGGTCCCTATACGGCGGCGGCCGTTGCCGCGATCGCCTTCGGCCAGCGCACCACTCCGGTGGACGGCAATATCGAACGGGTCGTGTCGCGCCTGTTCGCCATCGCCGAGCCCTTGCCGCAATCGAAGCCTCGTCTACGCGAGCTTGCGGCCACGCTGACACCGGAAACCCGTGCTGGTGACCATGCTCAGGCGCTCATGGATCTGGGCGCACGCATCTGCACTCCAAAGCGACCGTCTTGCCTGATGTGCCCGCTCGCGCCGGGATGCGAGGCGCGGGCCCTCGGTATCGAGGCGACACTTCCCGCTCGCCGGCAAAAGGCCGAGCGGCCGGTGCGTTACGGCACGGCTTTCGTCGTCCTGCGCGAGGACGGTCATGTCTTGCTCCGCCGTCGTCCGGATGCGGGCCTCCTCGGTGGGATGATGGAGGTGCCGTCGACCGACTGGGGCGACAAACAGGTGGCCTCGAAGTCGGCGTTGCGCTCGGCGCCGGTCCGCGCCGAATGGTGGCCGGTGATCGGCACCGTGAGCCACACCTTCACGCACTTCCGCCTCGAGCTGACCGTCTACCGCGCAGTCGTGCCGCCCGACACGCCGCTCGATCTGTGGGCCGATCCCGATCGATGTCGCTGGGTGCCGCGCCGTGCACTCGACAAAGCGGCCCTGCCGAGTGTCATGCGCAAGGTGTTGGCCCACGCCATGGGAGACGGTTGAGCGCCGCCGTCGATTGGCCATGCGGCGCGTTTGCTTCGGCCTCGGGACGCTCAGCCGGCAAGCGCATCCGGCTCGAGCATCAGCGTGGCGTCTGCGCCGGTCACGATCGTGTCCTTCAGGGCAGCAGCCACCACCGCGTGATTCTCCGCGAAGTAACGCGCCAGCGCGATGCGGGGATTGACCCCGCCCCCGGGCCCCGCCGTCGTGCCGTCGCGCACGATGGCCAGAGCGCCGCGAGCCAGGTAGACGCCGCCGGCTGCGAGCCCGAACAAGCGCAGGTAGGGCTGGGCGCCGGCCAGTGCCGCCTCGGGGTTTTGCTGAAGCGCCCCTCCCATCCAGCGCGACGCCTCGGCCAGGGCGCCGACCGCCTGCATCAATCGCTCGCCCATGAGGCCGAATTCCGGCCGGTTCGACGCCCGAACCTCCTCGGCCGTCGTCGACAGCTCGGCGATATAGCTCTCGACGGCCTTGCCTCCTTCGAGCGGCAATTTGCGCATCAGCAGGTCGATCGCCTGGATGCCGTTGGTGCCCTCGTAGATGGGCAGGATGCGTGCATCGCGATAGTGCTGCGCGGCACCCGTCTCCTCGATGAAGCCCATGCCGCCGTGCACCTGCACGCCGATCGAGGCGACCTCGACCCCGATATCCGTCGAGAAGGCCTTGGCGACGGGCGTCAGCAGCGCTGCGCGATCGAGCGCGGCCCGTCGCGATCCCTCGTCCTTTTCCGCATGCGCTTTGTCGAGCTCGGCGGCCGTCACCAGGCAAATGGCGCGGGCCGCCTGTGTCATGGCTTTCATGGTCATCAGGTTGCGGCGGATGTCGGCGTGCTCGATGATCGGGCTCATCTCGCCCCCGCGCCCTCGGGCGGAGCGGCCCTGCTTGCGCTCCTGTGCGTATGCGATGGCCCGCTGCGTCGCGCGCTCCGCGATTGCCACGCCCTGCACGCCGACCGCGAGCCGTGCTGCATTCATCATCACGAACATGACGTTGAGGCCGCGATTTTCCTCGCCGACGAGATAGCCCACCGCGCCATCGCCGTTCTCGCCGTATTTCATCACGCAGGTGGGCGACGCGTGGATGCCGAGCTTGTGTTCGAGGCCCGCGCAGATGACGTCGTTCCGCTCCCCCAGGTTGCCGTCCGCATCGACCAGAACCTTCGGCACGACGAACAGCGATATGCCGCGGGTTCCCGGCGGCGCGTCGGGCAGGCGGGCGAGCACGAGATGGATGATGTTCTCGGTCAGCTCGTGATCGCCGTAGGTGATGAAGATCTTCGTTCCCGTTATGCGATACGTCCCGTCCGGCTGGCGTACCGCCTTGGTTCTGAGATGCCCAAGGTCCGAGCCTGCGTGCGGCTCGGTGAGATTCATGGTGCCTGTCCAGCGGCCGGACGCCATGTTCGGGAGATAGGTTCTCTTCAACTCGTCGCTGCCGTGCGCGGCGATGGCATCGATGGCGCCCTGCGTCAGCAGCGGGCATAGCCCGAAGCCCATGTTGGCCGAGTTCCAGATCTCACTCGTCGCCATGGAGACGATTTCGGGCAGGTCCTGGCCGCCGAGGCTCTCGTCGGCGGCGAGCGACGCCCAACCCCCGTCCGAGAAGGCCTTGTAGGCTTCTTTCCAGCCGGCCGGCGTCTCGACCACGCCGTCGACGAGGCGCGCGCCCGCGCGGTCGCCGGACGCGTTCAGCGGATCGAGCACGTCGCTCGCGAACTTGCCCGCCTCGTCTACCACCGCGCGTATCGTATCCTGGTCGACCGTGACGGTGCCCCTCTCGAGCATCTCGTCGAGGCCCGCTGCGGTCTTGAGCGCGAACATGATGTCGTCTACTGGAGCGCGATAGGTCATGGAGCTCGCTGCCATCTTCTGGGTGCGCCGGCCACGGCGGGTTCGGACGAGGTGGCCGGGGGCCAAGGCCCGGGACAGCAGAAGGAATATACGCTCCGTGCGGGTCGCTCAACCGAGCCCGGCAACGATCGAGAATGCGGCCGCCCTGTTGCGTGCCGGTGAGCTCGTCGCGTTTCCGACCGAGACGGTCTATGGCCTTGGCGCGGATGCAACCCAGGGCCGGGCTGTCGCTGCCATCTACGAGGCCAAGGGCAGGCCGCGCTTCAATCCGCTGATCGCTCACGTCGCGGATATCAATGGCGCCGACGCCATCGCCACGTTGGATGGCCTCGCCCGCCGCGTTGCCGAGGCGTTCTGGCCCGGACCATTGACCCTCGTTCTGCCGCACAGGGCCGCCTCATCCATCGCCAGTCTGGTCACGGCCGGGCTCGATACGATCGCCGTTCGCGTGCCCTCGCACCCCACTGCGCGCGATCTGCTGCGGGCCACCCAACGCCCGGTCGCGGCTCCATCCGCCAATCGCTCGGGTCATGTCAGTGCGACCACGGCCGGCCACGTCGCGGCCGACCTCGGCGACCGCGTCGCCATGATCCTCGACGACGGGCCGACGCCTCACGGAATCGAATCGACCATCCTCGACGTCACCTCGAACGAACGCCCGGTGCTGCTGCGGCCGGGCGCGGTCACCGCCGAGGCTATCGCCGAGATCATCGGGCGGATGCCGGACCCGGTCCGGTCCATCGCGGGCGACCGTCCATCGTCGCCGGGCCAGCTCGAGAGCCACTATGCGCCTGTGCTGACCGTTCGGCTTTCAGCGACCAGCCCGCGCGACGGCGAGGCGTTCCTAGCCTTCGGGCCGTTTGCGCCCGCTTACGACGGTCCGCTTCTCAACCTCAGCCCGCGTGGCGATCTTGCCGAAGCGGCAGCCAATCTCTTTGCTGCCTTGCGACGTCTCGACCGATCCGGTGCATCGGGACTGGCGGTCATGCCGATTCCCGAGCATGGTCTTGGCGCCGCCATCAACGATCGTTTGCGCCGGGCGGCGGCGCCGCGTCCTATGGCGCCGGCCCTTGTATGCGACACGCCGCCTGGATCGGGCTCGTAGTGGAATTGGCTTTCGAGTGACAGTGTTCTGGAGAAACTTTGGACTTGAAGCGCGTGACCGACCTCACCGCGGCGCGTGGCGATACCCTCGTCCGTTGTTATAGCTAGCCCGATCAGTCAGGATCGCCTGCCCGCATGAACCTTTATTTGCCCATCGCCGAGATCGCGCTTCCCCTGCCGGTTCTGCTCGGGCTCGGTGTTGCGGTCGGCGTGCTTTCGGGCATGTTCGGCATCGGCGGCGGTTTCATCACCACTCCGATGCTCATCTTTCTCGGTGTTCCGCCCGCTGTCGCAGTCGGCACCGGAACCAGTCAGGTCGTTGCCTCGTCGGTCTCGGGTGCACTCGGACACTGGAGCCGGGGCAACGTCGACGTCAAGATGGGGGTTTACCTCATCGTCGGCGGTCTCTTCGGTGCGACGACGGGCATCTGGCTCCAGCAATTGCTGAAGGCTGCGGGCCAGCTCGATTTCTTCACGACCATGACCTACGTACTCATGCTCGGCATCGTCGGCGGGCTGATGGTGATCGAGGCTCTGCGCTCGCTGTTGCGCCAGGCGTCGGGACAACCCCAGGGCAGCCCGCGGCGCGGTGGTCAGCACAGCTGGCTCTCGAAACTGCCGTTCAAGACGCGCTTTCCGGCGTCGAAACTTTACATGAGCCTGATCCCGCCGCTCGTCGTCGGCGCTTTCGTCGGCTGGCTGACCGCCATCATGGGCGTGGGCGGCGGCTTCCTGCTGGTGCCGGCATTGATCTACACCATCAAGATGCCGACGCGGATCGCTCTGGGTACGTCGGCCTTCCAGATCATCTTCGTTGCCGCCTATGCCACGCTGCTGCAGGCTTCGCAGAATTACGCCATCGATGCCGCACTCGCGCTTCCGCTGATCGTCGGCGGCGTCGTCGGGGCCCACGTCGGCGTGATGGTCGCGAGCCGGCTCAATCCGGAGCAGTTGCGCGCCCTGCTTGGCGTTCTCGTGATGGCGGTGGCGATCCGCATGGCGGGTGGCCTCGTGTTCAAGCCAGCCGACATCTACACGCTGGACACCGGCGAGATCCGCGTCGAGAAGGCCAACTCGGAGAAGCAGAAGGCGGCCCCGAAGAAGTCCGAAAGCTCTGCGGCGGCCCGCTGATGTAACGGACACGGGACCCGCAACGCTTCGACGCATGGGCGGGGCGGGAGCGATCTCAAATGCGATATCACATCGCAACGGCGCGCAGCAGAATCGGAGCCCTCGATCCATGGCGTTCCCTGCGCAACGCATCGTGTGCCTGACCGAGGAGACGGTCGAGACGCTCTACCTGATGGGCGAGCAGGATCGCATTGTCGGTGTTTCGGGTTATGCCGTGCGTCCGCCCCAGGTTCGGCGCGAAAAGCAGCGCGTCGCAGCCTTCATCAGCGCCGACGTGCCGAAAATCCTCGCGCTCGAGCCCGATCTCGTGCTGACGTTTTCGGATCTTCAGGCCGGTATCGTCGCCGATCTCGTCCGGGCGGGCATCGCGGTCCATGCCTTCAACCATCGCACCATCGACGGCATCTTCGACATGATCGGCACACTGGCGGCCCTCGTGGATGCGCGCGCGGCGGGAGATCGGCTCGCCCTCGAGCTTTCAACGCGTCTCGGGATACGCGCGACCAAGGCTCGTCTTCGGCGCAGGAAGCCGCGGGTCTATTTCGAGGAGTGGGACGAGCCCATGATAAGCGGTATCGGCTGGGTTTCGGAATTGATCGCAGTTGCCGGCGGCGTCGATGTGTTTGCCGGTATTGCGGGGGGTAAATCGGCCAAGGAGCGCATCGTGAGCACCGAAGCCGTGATCGCCGCCGAGCCGGACATCATCATCGGATCGTGGTGCGGCAAGAAATTCCGCCCCGAAAAGGTGGCCAACCGGCCCGGCTTCGGAACATTGCCGGCAGTGCGATCCGGTCACCTCTTCGAAATCAAGTCGCCGATCATCCTGCAGCCGGGCCCTGCCGCTCTCACGGATGGGCTCGACGCCATGGTCCGCATCATCGACGATTGGGGCACGTCTGAGGGGGCGCTCGAGTGAAGGCGATCGTGAGCTGGAGCAGCGGCAAGGACTCGGCCTGGGCATTGCACATGCTACGCCAGTCCCCCGCGATCGAAATCGCCGGCCTCCTGGTGACGGTCAACGAGGCCTTCGATCGTGTTGCCATGCACGGTGTCCGCCGGCGCCTGGTCGAAGCCCAGGCGCGCGCTGCGGGATTACCGCTGCACGTCGTGACAATTCCCTATCCGTGTCCGAACGAGGTTTATGAGGCGCGCATGGCGGCATTCGTCGGTGAGGCTCGCGGTGCCGGCATCTGTGCCATCGCTTTCGGCGATCTCTTCCTCGAGGACATCCGCGCCTATCGCGAACAGCGTCTCCACGGCACGGGCCTCGTGCCGCTGTTTCCGCTGTGGGGCCGAACGACGTCCGAGCTTGCGGACGAGATGATCGACGGCGGGCTGCGCGCCCGCATCGTTTGTCTCGATCCGCGGCAGCTCGATGCTGCTTTCGTCGGGCGTGATTTCGATCGGCGACTGCTGTCCGACCTGCCGGCTGGCGTGGACCCCTGCGGCGAGCGGGGCGAGTTCCACACGTTCGCCTGCGCTGGTCCGATGTTCTCGCAGCGCATCCCGATCGCGTCCGGCGCAACGGTCGAGCGCGATGGATTTGTTTTCGCGGACGTCGAACTGTGCGAGGACATCCAAACGGAACTCGACAAAGGCGCCGCCGGTCACCCCGGATGACGACCACGGGCGCAACGGCTACACTGGCCAACATGGCTAGTACCGCTCTTCCCGATACGCTCACGTCACACGCTATTCCCGGCCGCGTCGACATCGAGCCGAGTCCGCTTGGCGGGCCGGTCGCGCGCCTCGCTCTTGGCCGTTTCCAGGCGCTGGTCGCGCTGCATGGCGCGCAGGTCCTCAACTGGACCTGCGAAGGAGATGGCCTCCTGTGGCTCTCGCCGATCGCGCGCATTCGCGATGGCCGGGGCATTCGTGGCGGCATTCCCATCTGCTGGCCGTGGTTCGCCGATCACCCGACTGATCCCACCAAGCCCGCTCACGGTTTCGTTCGTCACCGCGCATGGTCGATCGTCGCCACGCACGCCACGGCCGATGCCGTTTCCATATCGCTGGCCACGAGCACCGAAGCGGACCAGTCGAATTGGCCGCATCGAGCCGACGCCCTTGTCACCGTCACCCTCGGCGAGACCCTCACCGTCGCCCTCAAGACGCGCAACACCGGTAGTAAGCCCTTTTCCATCACCGAGGCGCTGCACACGTATTTCCGCGTCTCCGATATCGGCGCCGTCTCGGTCGCGGGGCTCGACGGGTGCGCCTACCTGGACAAGCTCGACGGTTTCGCTCGCAAGTCTCAGTCGGGCCCCATCACCGTTTCATCCGAGGTTGATCGCATCTACCTCGACCCGATCTCCTGCATCATGCTTCGGGACGCCGGCACCGGGCGGCGAATCCTGATCGAGGCCGCCGGGAGCCGCAGCGCGGTCGTCTGGAATCCCTGGACCGCCAAGACCGCCCGCCTCGGCGACATGGGTTCCCCGGATGCGTTCCGCCAGATGATCTGTGTCGAGACCGCGAACGCCGCTGACGACGTCGTCTCGCTCGATCCCGGCGAAGCGCACACCTTGGGCGTGATCTATCGCCTTGAACCATAGCGGTGCCCCCGGTGGCCTCATGTAGGGCGCCAGCTGCGCCGGCTCTGCGGTTTTGGAAGAGCTGATCCCTTCTTTCTGCCGGGCTGCCGGCGTCCGTACCAGCGTGGCGAGCTTTGGACGCCCAAGTGTCCGACAGTTATCCCCGCACGTGTTTCCTAGTGTATGCTTCCAACGGGATTATTATGGCTTGTAAATTACTTGAATACATCGCCCATAAAACAAGTTTTCGCGTAGTATTTCGTTGACAGCGTGCCGATGATTTCGTATATTTTGGGTATAACGCGACAGTTGGGCGTGACGACGACTGCCGGTTGCCATCCCGCACCGTGGGACGCCACCAGGTACCCGTCGCTGCCCCACGGCTCTCTCCGCTGAAGGATTGCGCATCACCCAGCCGGCCGCCCTGCGAGCCGGCATTTTCGTTTGCGCACCCGGCTGGCGAGGCTTCGTGCTCCCTCTTCCGCCGGAGCCTGCATGACAGAACCAACAGCGCCCGACTGGGCCGCAATTCGCCGTCGCTACGAGGAGACGCAGGACAGGATCGAAAAGATTTGCGCCGACGTCCGTGTCGAGCGAGCCCGCTTCGAGACGCGCCGGAAGAAAGAGAGATGGCGGCGGAGAAACCCGCGCCCTTTCCCGTCGCGGAGGTCTTCGGCGGGTCGTGCCGACGCGCCGCCGCGGCCTGCCTCCACGTCTGCTCTGGCCGTGCCCGAGGCCATCGAGCCTCCGGGCATTGCGCCGCGGCTGCTCGCAACGCCGGCGTCGCGTCGCCGGCTGCTCGACCGGCTGGTCGCCGCCATCGAAATGAAACTCGAACAACTGGAGCGCCGCATGACCAGCGATCTTGCTGCGGGCGAGGATGCCACTGCCACCGATCACGAGCGCGAGGCTCGCGCCATCGGTGCCCTCATCGACAATCTGGAAAAGATTACGGAGATCGAAACTGGCCTCGGAAACGTCTCCGGCAAGTCCGGCTCCGCCACCCCCGTTACCGATCTTGCCGACGAGGCGGACCGTTGCCGCCGCGAGCTTGCGGCGCGCCTTCACCGCATCGTCGAAACTGCCGAGAAAAGCGCGTGAGGCCGCGCTCGCAACGCTGCTCGCAGACGACGCACAGGCGCATTTCATCGCGCACGACTGGCAGATCTGGGCGCGGGACGACCAGTTGCCGCCGCTCCATGCCGCAAGCGGCAATGCGTGGCGGACCTGGCTGCTGCTCGGCGGTCGCGGTTCCGGCAAGACGCGCGCCGGGGCCGAGTGGGTCCGTGCCATTGCGCTCGGGCTGTGGCCCGGTGAGCCGCGTGCCTCCCGCATCGCGCTGATCGGACCGACGCAGGCGCATGTTCGTGCAGTCATGGTCGAAGGCGTCTCGGGCCTGATGGCCGTACATCCGAGAGGCGAGCGCCCCGTGCTCGAGATTTCCAAAGGTCAGCTCGTGTGGCCGAGGACCGGGGCCATCGCCCAGTTCTTTTCGGCGGAGGACCCCGAAGGCCTGCGCGGCCCCCAGTTCGAGGCGGCATGGTGCGATGAGCTTTGCCGCTGGAAGCGCGGCAGCCGGGCCTGGGACATGCTGCAATTCGGCCTTCGCCTCGGCCCGCTGCCGCGACAGGTCGTGACCACGACGCCGCGCGCGACCAAGCTGCTCAAGTCGATTATCGCGGACGAGGCAACTGCCGTCACCCGTGCCCGTACGGCCGACAATGCTGCCAACCTCGCGCCGGCGTTCATGGCCGAGGTCACGCGCATGTATGCCGGCACCGCGCTCGGCCGCCAGGAACTCGACGGCGAGGTCGTCACCGAGCGTCCCGACAGTCTGTGGCAACGCAAATGGGTGGCCGAAGCCCGCGTCACCCGCCCGCCCGACATGCAGCGCGTTGTCGTCGCCGTCGACCCGCCCGTCACCGCCACCGAGAATGCCGACACGTGCGGCATCGTCGTCGCCGGTCTCGGTGCCGACAACCGCGCCTACGTTCTCGCCGATCGTTCGCTGCAAGGCCGTGATCCAGCCACCTGGGCGCGCGCCGTGATCGCCGCTTTCCGCGACTTTGCCGCCGACCGCATCGTCGCGGAGACGAACCAGGGCGGCGATCTCGTCGTCAACGTCATCCGCTCGGTCGAGCCCAACGCGCCCGTCAAGAAGGTCCACGCCAGTCGCGGCAAGTTCGCCCGCGCCGAGCCCATCGCCGCGCTTTACGCCGAGAACCGCGTCGTCCACGTCGGCGAATTTCCGGCTTTGGAGAACCAGATGTGCGACTTCGGCCCTGAAGGCCTTTCGGAGGGGCGCAGCCCGGATCGGGTCGACGCGCTCGTCTGGGCGCTGACCGAATTGATGCTGACGACCAATCGCGATCCGGTCATCCGCCGTCTGTGATGCGTCCTATGCGCCGACCTCTCGCTCCGGCGTCGCGACGCGCTGCCCCGCGGCTAAGCCGATCACCCATCCACAGGATCTGAGTTCATGCAAACCGCCGCTCCCGGATTTGGCGCGCGTATCGCTCGGTCGCTCGGCCGCGCGCTTGGCGCGACGCGCACCCCTGCTCTCGCCGGCCTCGGTGCGAAGGGGAAGGAGGAGCCGTTTGCGGCGCCCGCCTGGCCCGACCCGACGCCCCAGGCGAAAGCCTCGCGCACCGGGCCGCTGTTTGCGTTTGAGCATCTTCGGCGCCCGGTCTGGACACCGCGCGACTACCGGACTTTCGCCGAGGAGGGCTTTCGCCAGAATCCGATCGTCTACCGATCCGTCACTATGATCGCCGATTGCGCGGCCTACGTGCCGCTGCTGCTCTATGCGGGCGAGCAGGAGATCGAGATCCATCCGCTCAAGACCCTCATCCGGCGGCCGAACGCCCACGAGACGTGGCCGGCGTTCATGCAGCGACTGGTGGGTCACCTTCTTGTTTCGGGCAACGCCTATATCGAAGCGGTCGCGGTCGGCCGCGGTGACGCGGGGGCTTCCGAAGCGCCACGTACAAGCGCGGATGCGAAGTGGGCATCCGAAGCGCCACGTACAAGCGCGGATGCGAAGTGGGCATCCGAAGCGCCACAAATCAGAGAACTACACCTGCTGCGGCCCGATCGCGTGCAGGTCGTGCCCGGCCCTGACGGGTGGCCCGAGGCGTTCGACTACACTGTCGCCGGCCGCACAGTCCGCATCTCCGGTGAGGCGACCGATGGCGTGCGTGCGGTCCTCCACCTGAAGCTTTTCCATCCGGCTAACGATCACTACGGCCTCTCCCCGCTCGAAGCGGCTGCGTCGGCCATCGACCTTCACAATACCGCCTCGCGCTGGAACAAGGCGCTGCTCGACAACTCGGCCCGCCCTTCCGGTGCAATCGTCTACACGGCCCGTGACGGCAACCTCACGGCTGAGCAGATCGAGCGTCTTAAAACCGAGCTCGAGGCCGGTTTCCAGGGTTCCGCCAATGCCGGCCGTCCGTTGCTGCTCGAAGGCGGTCTCGACTGGAAGGCGATGTCGCTCTCGCCGAAGGATATGGACTTCATCGAGGCGCGGCACGTGGCCTCGCGAGAAATCGCACTCGCGCTCGGCGTGCCGCCGATGCTGCTCGGGATCCCGGGCGACAACACCTACTCGAATCTCGCCGAGGCACAGCGCAACTTCTGGCGCACCACGGTCCTGCCGATGGTCGATCGCGTCGCGTCTCAGCTCTCCGGTTGGCTTGCGCCGGCTTACCCCACGGACGCGGGCGTATCCGGCCATGACACTTCGCGGAACGGGGCCCTCGAGCTGCGGCCGAATCTCGACACGCTGCCGGCGCTGGCATCCGAGCGCGAGGCGCTTTGGCAGTCGCTCGAGAAGACATCGTTTCTCACGCGGGGCGAGAAGCGCGCCATCGCCGGATTCTCGCCCGACGAGACGACCTGAGCGCAACGGCCTCCTTCACCGTCGCGCTCGCAATCGCGTCGACAGCCCATTCCTTCACCCCTGGAGCAATCGCCATGCACCGACCGACCGAGGTGCGCTTCACCGCTCTCGACCTCAAGTCCATCGGCGACGATGGCGTTTTCGAAGGCTACGCCTCTCTTTTCGATGCCGAGGATCTCGGTCGCGACGTCATCGCGCCCGGTGCCTTTCGCGAGAGTTTGGCGCGCAAAGGTCCACAAGGCATTCGGCTCCTGTTCCAGCACCGGCCCGAAGAACCGATCGGCATCTGGGAGGAGTTGAAGGAGGATCGGCGCGGGTTGTTCGCGCGCGGCCGCCTGGCCACGGACGTCGGCCGTGCGCGCGAGGTTCTCTCGCTGATGCGTGCCGGCGCCATTGATGGTCTCTCCATCGGCTTTCGTGCGCTCGAGGCGCATCGTGATCGCGCCCGCGGCGTCCGGCGCATCGCAAAGGCCGACCTGTGGGAAATTTCGATCGTCACGTTTCCCATGCTGCCTGGCGCCCGCATCCGCGCCGTCAAGCATCGCCCGTTCGCGTCGGCAACGCCGACGGGCCGAGAGTTGGAACGTTGGCTCACGCAGGACGCTGGGCTGACGCGTTCCGAGGCCCGGGCGCTCCTACGCCATGGCCTCAAGGGACTGTGCGGCATGCAAGACGCTGCCGTTGGTCCCGGCGATCATGCCCGCCTCGCCGAGCGCCTTGCCTCGGTCGCGCGCCTGCTTCGCTCCTCCCCGCAACACGACAGGACCATCTGAACCCATGGACAGCTACGAAATCAAAGGCACGGGCGACCTCGCCACGGCCATCGACGACCTCGCCCGCGCTTTCGAGGATTACAAGGCGACCAATGATCAGGCGCTCGCCGAGGTCAAGTCGCGTGGCACATCCGACGCCGTGACCGTCGAAAAGCTCGCGCGTCTCGACCGGGCTCTCGACGAACTTTCCCTGAAGTCCCGCCGTCCGCAGCTCAGCGGTCCGGCGATACCGCAAAACCGTGCGGATCTCGCGCACAAGTCGGCCTTCGACACCTACGTGCGCAAGGGCGAGGCGAACGGTCTTCTCGATCTCGAGGCGAAGGCGCTTTCCGTCGCGAGCGGCCAGGACGGCGGCTATCTCGTCCCGTCCGAGACGGAGCAGACGGTGAACGCCGCCTTGAAGGATATCTCGCCGATCCGCGCTATTTCGACCGTCCGCCAGGTCTCCGGATCGGTCTTCAAGAAGCCGTTCTCGTTGACCGGGCCCGGCACGGGCTGGGTGGGGGAGACGGCCGAGCGCCCGCAAACGACGACGCCGACGCTGGCGGAGCTCTCGTTCCCGACGATGGAACTCTACGCCATGCCGGCCGCCACGCCGCAGCTTCTCGACGACGCCGCCGTCGACATCGACGAGTGGATCGCCGACGAGGTACGCATCGCCTTCGCCGAGCAGGAGGGCGCCGCCTTCGTTTCGGGTACCGGCTCCACCCAGCCGCGTGGCTTCCTCGACTACGACCAGGTGGCCGACAGCTCGTGGGTCTGGGGCAAGATCGGCTTCATCGCGACCGGCGTCGATGGAGCCTTCCCGGCGTCGAACCCGACCGACAAGCTGATCGACCTCGCCTACTCGGTGCGCAGCGCCTATCGCGCCAACGCGCATTTCGTCATGAACCGCGCCACCGAGGCTGCGATCCGCAAGTTCAAGGACGCCGACGGCAACTACATCTGGCAGCCGGCGGCGCGGCCGGGTGAAGCGCCGACGCTGCTCGGTCACCCGGTCGCGGAATCCGAGGACATGCCAGACATGGCCGAGGACGCGACGGCCATCGCCTTCGGCGACTTCCGCCGCGGCTACCTCATCGTCGATCGGGTTGGTATCCGCGTGCTGCGCGATCCCTATTCGTCGAAGCCTTACGTGCTTTTCTACACGACCAAGCGCGTTGGCGGCGGCGTGCAGGACTTCAATGCCATCAAACTGCTGAAGTTCGCGGAGTGACGCTCCCGCGTTGATGGGACGGGGCCGGGGACACCGAACGCCACGTGCCCCGCCCTACGACCTCGCCCACCACTCACTTCATTGCTGGATGTCCCATGTCCCTCGTAATGACGAGCGGGCCCGCGCTCGAGCCGGTATCGCTGGCCGAGGCGAAAGCCCATTTGCGCATCGACGGAACGGCCGAGGATGCGCTGATTCAAAGCCTGATCGTCACGTCGCGCCTTCACATCGAGGCGGCGCTCGGCCTGGCGCTGATCACACAGAACTGGTCCTACTATCTCGACCGTTGGCCGAAGTCCGGCCGTCTCGTGCTCCCCCTGCGGCCGGTCGCGGCGCTCGCGCATGTCCGTGTCTGGAGCGACGAGGACGTGGCGGAGACCCTCGATCTGTCGGACTTCCTGCTCGACGGCGAGGGCATGCCACCCCGCCTGGTCGCGCTCGCGAACCTCGACCAGATCGCGAGAAGGCGCATGGCGAACAGTATCGAAGTGGGCATCACGGCGGGCTTCGGTGCGTCCTCCGACGACGTGCCGGCCACGATCCGTCACGCGCTGCTCCTGCTTGTTGCCCACTGGTACGAACACCGCGAGCCGGTGCAGATCGGAGTTGGCGTCAACGCGGTGCCCGCCATGGTATCGGAGCTGCTGGCGCCCTATCGGCGGAGGCGATTGTGAGTGCGTTCCACATCGGCGCCCTGCGCCATCGGATCGTGCTCGAGTCGCCGGTGCGAGCGACCGATGGCGGCGGAGGCGCCGTGGTGACATGGCTGGTCGTCGCCGAGCTGTGGGCCTCCATCGAGCCGACCGCCGGTTCGGAGGCCGTCGTGGCCGATCAGGTCTCCGGTCGTATCTCGCACGTGATCACGGTGCGTCACCGGCCTGACGTCGTCCCGGCGATGCGCCTGCGTCTCGGCACCCGCATCTTCGAGATCCTGGCCGTCCTCGACGTCGACGAGCGCCGCCGCCTGCTTCGCTGTCGATGCCGGGAGGAGATGCTGTGAGCGCCACCTTCCGTGTCCTGGCAACGCTGCTGCGCAACATCCCCGCAAACCTTCTGCTTGTGCTAGCCGATCGGCTTCTCGCCCGGCTCTCCAAGCCGTCCAAGCGCTGCGCGAGGCGCGCATCCTCGCCGAGCGCGCAAGCGCCACCAGCTACCCGGCCGGCGGATCCATCGAGCCGGTCGCGCAACGGCGAGAGGTCGTGACGATGCCGAGTTCGAGCTGGGCGTTGCAGAAGTCCATCTTCGAGGTGCTCTCGGACGATGCCGCTGTGACCGATCTCCTTGGCGCCGGCCGCATCTTCGATGACGCACCGCAACGAACCGCGATGCCCTACCTAACTATTGGGCAAACGGTCGTGCGCGATTGGAGCACCGGCACCGAGAGCGGCAACGAGCATAGGCTCACGCTCCACGTCTGGTCGCGTGCCGAGGGCCGCCATCAGGCGCACGAGATCATGCAAGCCGTGCGCGATGCGCTGCACGAGCAGGCCTTGACCCTGGACGGCCATCGCCTGGTCAACCTGCGCCACGAGATTTCGGAAGCGCGGCGGGAGCCCGACGGCGAGACTTATCAAGGCATCGTTCGACTGCGCGCGGTTACCGAGCCGCTGTGACGCGGGCCCACGGCACCGTGCCATTCAAGTCACGCTGACACTTAACTTGTTGTTTCAAGGAGACTGACGCGATGTCAGCCCAGAAAGGAAAAGACCTGCTCCTGAAGGTCGATGCCGACGGAGCAGGGTCGTTCGTCACGGTTGCCGGCCTGAGATCGCGGGCCATTTCGTTCAACACCGAGGCTGTCGATATCACGCATTCCGAATCTGCTGGCCGCTGGCGCGAGTTGTTGTCCGGCGCCGGCGCCAAGTCGGCGCGTGTCACCGGCACCGGAATTTTCAAGGACGCATCTTCGGACGAGATCGTGCGCGGCTACGTCTTCGCCGGTACCATCCGGAGTTGGCAAATCATTGTGCCGGACTTCGGCACCGTGTCCGGGCCGTTCCAAATCAGCGCATTCGAACTGTCCGGTCGTCACGACGGAGAGGTCGCCTTCGAGATCACGCTCGAATCGGCGGGCGAACTCGGCTTCGCCGCCGTCTGAGCCTCATAGGGAGAACCGGAGCATGCCCAATCTGCACCGCGGCGAGATCGAGGCGATTCTCGACGGCCGCGCTATGACGCTTTGCCTCACGCTCGGCGCACTCGCGGAGCTCGAGGCCACGTTTGGCGACGAGGATATGCTTGCACTTGCCAACCGCTTTGCCTCGGGGCGACTTTCGGCACGCGATGCCATTCGCGTCCTGGGGGCAGGCTTGCGCGGCGGCGGCCACGATCTGGCGGACGCCGACGTTGCCCGGCTCCAGGCCGAGGGTGGGGCGGCGGGCTTCGTCGACGTCGTCGCGCGATTGTTAACCGCGACGTTCGGTGGTGATCGGTCGTCGCGAACCGGAGGCGACGACGAGGGCAATATGCCGGACGTGCCCGAGGCGGCCGCTACGGGCCCTTTCCCTGGGCGGAGGTGATGGCGGCCGGCCTCGGCCTCCTTCGCCTGCGCCCCGCCGATTTCTGGTCCATGACGCCGCGTGAGCTTGGCGCCGCCTTGCAGGGCCTCGGCGGGCGGTCCCCGCGCCAGCCAATGGCCCGCCGTGAATTCTCACGCCTCATGCATCGCTTTCCCGATCGGGGCTGATCGCGCCGCGCCGTCGCCCAGCAAGTGGAAATGACATGCCCGATACCTCATCGACTGCCGGTCTGCCATACGATGAAGCCGATCTCGCCGGGTTGCGCCTCCAGCTTGACGAGGTGACGGAAAGCCAGCTCCAGCTCAATGTCGCCCTCGCGGGGGGAGACCGGCTCGGTCGTCAGTTCGGCCGGACGCTGACCAGCGCCTTCGTCGGCCTCACCGTGCAGGGTAAAAGCTTCGGCGATGTGCTCAGTGGCTTGGCGCTTGGCCTTTCGAAGGCAGCGATCAGTACCGCCTTCAAGCCCCTCGAGACGGCCTTCGGCTCCGCGCTGCAATCGATCATCGCGTCTCCATCGCCGATCAGCGGAGCCGGCATGGCTGCTCCCGCCGCACTGTCGTTGGGCACAAGCCTCTTCGGCGCAGGCGGCGTGGCGTCGGCCGCGGCTGCGAGCCAGGATTTCGCCTCGCCGGTCACCAGCGGCGCATTCGGGGCATCCAACATCGTGTTCAACGTGACGACGCCCGACGTCGAGGGTTTTCACAATTCGCAATCGCAGATCGCGGCCTTGCTTTCCCGCGCCGTCTCGCAGGGCCAGCGCAACCTGTGACCGCGCTGCAGGCCACTTGAGGCGCACCTATTCCAGGGAGGCATCATGACTTTCCATGAGATCCGCTTTCCCACGCAGATTTCGCGTGGCGCGACCGGCGGGCCCGAGCGCCGCACCGACGTCATCGTGCTCGGATCGGGCTTCGAGGAACGCAATGCCCGATGGGCCCACGCACGGCGATCGTACAATGCAGGCTATGGCGTCAGGTCGCTCGACGACCTGCACCAGGTGATCGCATTTTTCGAGGAACGCCGCGGACGTCTTTACGGATTCCGCTGGAAGGATCAGGCCGACTTCAAGTCGTGTCCGCCGGAGCAGAGCGCCAGCGCCACCGACCAGATCCTCGGCACCGGAGACGGCTCGCGCGCGGCATTTGCCCTGTCGAAGCGTTACGGCTCGCTGCATGCGCCCTACGACCGGCCGATCTCGAAGCCCGTCTCAGGCAGCGTCCTCGTCGCGGTCGACGAGGCGCCGCAGGTCGAGGCTGTGGATTTCGACCTCGACGCGTCGCTCGGCCTCGTTTCGTTTCGCGCCGGTCATGTGCCGGCCGCCGGGGCGCTCGTCACGGCCGGCTTCGAGTTCGACGTGCCCGTCCGCTTCGATACCGATCGCCTCGAGGTCAACATTTCGGGCTTTCGTCACGGCGCAATCCCCTCGATCCCGCTCGTCGAGATCAGGATCTGAGGCTGGTCGCGGCGATCACGTCGTCTCGCCCCGCCGTGCGCTCCGCCTAACCCGTCGGGACTTCTCCGTACGTGAGAAACGCATCATGAGAACTCTGCCTCCCGTACTCGCCGCCTCTCTTGCATGCGGCGTCACGACGCTCTGCTGGTGCTGGCGTATTGCACCGCGCCTCGGCCCGGCCCTGGGCTTTACCGATCACGACTGCGACATCGTGTTCGACGGCACGACATTCGAGGCCGCATCGGGTTTCACCGCGAGCGAGATCCGAGAATCAGTTGGCCTTTCGGTTGACAATCTCGAGGTCGAAAGCGCGCTCGCATCCGAACGCCTGAGCGAGGCGGCCTTGGCGGCCGGCGATTTCGACGACGCTGCTGTCGAGATCTTCCGCGTCGACTGGACCGACCCGGCATGCCGTGTGTTGATCCGGCGCGGCTCCATCGGCGAAGTTCGCCGCACCGGAAACGCCTTTGCCGCCGAGGTGCGCGGACTTGCGCATTACCTGCAGCAGACCAAGGGCCGCGTGTTCCAGTACTCATGCGATGCAGAACTCGGAGACCAGCGCTGCGGTATCGATCTCGGCAGCGCTTCGTTTCGTGCGGAGGGCGCCGTCTCCGGCATCCTTGGCGACCGCATGTTTGCAACGGCCGATCTGACGACGTTCGCCGATGGCTGGTTCACGCGCGGCCTTTTGAAATTCCTGACGGGCGACAACGCCGGGCGAGCGATCGAGATCAAACGGCATCAGCGGCGGGCCGCCGACGTGACCATCGAGCTGTGGCAGATGCCCGGTGTCGCCATGGCTCCGGGCGACACGTTTGTGCTCACCGCCGGCTGCGACAAGCAGCACGCCACCTGTCGCGCCAAATTCTCGAACGTCATCAACTACCGCGGCTTCCCGCATATGCCGGGCAACGACTTCCTGACGACACCTCGCAGCGCGTGAAGCCTGCGTGCGTCATTCGTGGTGACTTCATGACATGCCTTCTTCAGCATCGCCGTGCGGCAATTGTCGAGCACGCGCGCCAGTGGCTCGGCACACCTTATCATCACCAGGCGAGCCGCGTCGGCGTCGGCGTGGATTGCATCGGCCTCGTGCGCGGAGTCTGGCGGTCGCTCTACGGACGTGAGCCGGAGGCGCTCCCCGGCTACAGTCGCGACTGGTCCGAGGCGACGGGGCGCGAGACGCTCATCGATGCCGCCCGCCGGCATTTCGTCGAAGTCGCGCCGATCGCTGTGGCTGCCGGCGACATCCTCGTTTTCCGCTATCGGCCCGGAGCTGTCGCCAAGCACGTCGGCATTCTGGCGCACGATCCGATCGGTGACGCTGCATCCGGCCATGGAGACAACAGTGTGCTGCGCGCCGGTGCACCGACAGCCCATGTCTCATTCATCCACGCAATGGAAGGTGTGCCCGTCTGCGAGGTGGTGCTGACAGGCTGGTGGCGCCGGCGGATTGCGGCCGCGTTCCAATTTCCGGGAGTCATCGACTGATGGCGACGCTTGCTCTCACCGCGGCCGGTGCCGCGCTCGGTGGCGCGGTTCTGCCCGCCGGGATCTCGCTGCTCGGTGCCACGCTCTCCGGTGCGGCGATCGGATCGCAGGTCGGCGCGCTTGCTGGCGGTTACATCGATCAGGCGTTGTTCGGTGCCAGTGGCCAGACGCGCGCGACATCCGGCCCCCGTCTCTCCGACTTGAAGATCACCACCTCGACGGAAGGCGCCGCCGTGCCGCGGCTTTTCGGATGGTCGCGGCTCGGCGGTCAGGTCATCTGGGCCACCGATCTCGAAGAAGAGGCCGTCGTCTCGCAGACCGGCGGCAGCGGCAGCTCGAAAGGTCTTCCCACCGGCGCATCGGCAAAACGCACCGACTTCCTTTACTACGCCAACTTCGCCGTGGCGCTGTGCGAGGGAGAAATCACCGACATTGGCCGCGTCTGGGCCGATGGGCAGGAGATCGACCTCGGCGAGCACGTCTGGCGCCTCTATCATGGCACGGAGACACAGCCGCCGGACGGTCTGATCGCGGCGCACGAGGACGCCGGTGCCGCGCCGGCCTATCGCGGCATCGCCTATATCGTGTTCGAACGGATGGCGCTGGCGGCATTCGGCAACCGCATCCCGCAGCTCTCTTTCGAGGTTCTGCGATCGGTCGACCCGTTTGCCCAACTCGCTCGCGGCGTCGTGATGATCCCCGGCTCAGGAGAGTTCGTCTATGCAACGGAGCCGGTGACGCGCACTGTCAGCCGCGTCAGCACCGCACCCGAGAACCGGCACACGCTTCGCGGCGGCACCGACTGGCAGGTGGCGCTCGACCAGCTCGGGCGATTGCTTCCGAATGCCCGTTCGACGTCCCTGGTCGTGAGCTGGTTCGGCAGCGACTTGCGCGCCGGGGAGTGCCTGATCAGGCCCTGTGTCGATGCCGTTGCGAAGTCGACCGAGCCATTGGAATGGCGGGTCGCGGGCGTCGATCGTGCCGCCGCGCCTCTCGTCTCCGTCATCGACGGCAAGCCTGCCTATGGCGGCACGCCGTCCGACAGCACCGTCGTCGCTGCCATCCGGGACCTCAAGGCCCGTGGCCACAAGGTTGTCCTCAACCCCTTCATTCTGATGGATATCGCGGCGGGCAACACTCTCGCCGACCCCTACACGGGCGAAGCGGGACAGCCGCCCTATCCCTGGCGAGGGCGGATCACGATCGATCCGGCACCCGACAGGGTTGGTTCACCCGACAAGACAGCCGCCGCCGCGACGCAGATCGCTCAACTCGTCGGTTCGGCAGCCCCTGGTCACTTTTCGCTGGCCGGTGAAACCGTCAACTATGTCGGCCCCGACGAGTGGACGGTGCGCCGCATGGTGCTGCACTACGCGCACCTGGCCGTGGCTGCGGGTGGCGTCGACGCCTTTCTGATCGGCAGCGAACTGCGCGGCCTGTCGCAAGTGCGCTCCGGCGCCGGCGTCTACCCGTTCGTCTCTGCCCTCGTCGCGCTCGCGGCCGACGTCAAGGCCATTCTCGGTCCTTCGACCAAGATCACCTATGCCGCCGACTGGTCCGAATATTTCGGTCACCAGCCCGCCGACGGATCGGGAGATGTGCATTTCCACCTCGATCCCCTCTGGTCGTCGTCGGCTGTCGACGCCGTCGCCATCGATTGCTACTGGCCGCTCTCGGACTGGCGCGACGGCAATCATCTTGATCTCGCTGCCGGTGCGCGCTCGGTCTATGACGTCGACTATCTGAAGTCGAATCTGCTCGCTGGCGAAGGCTTCGACTGGTTCTATGCGAGCCCGGGTGATCGCGACGCGCAAGTTCGAACGCCGATCAGCGACGGTGCCGCCGCCAAGCCCTGGGTGTTCCGCTACAAGGATATCCGCAACTGGTGGGCGAACCCGCATCATGATCGGCCGGGGGGCGTCGAGGCCGGTTCGCCGACCGCCTGGGTCCCGCAATCGAAACCCATCTGGCTCACCGAGATCGGCTGTCCTGCCATTGACAAGGGCGCCAATCAGCCCAACGTCTTCGTCGATCCGAAAAGCTCTGAATCGTTCTGGCCGTATCACTCGAGCGGCGAGCGCGACGATCTCATCCAGCGCCGCTACCTGCAAGCGATGCTGGAGGCCTTCGATCCAGCTCACCCCGGCTACCTTGCCGATGCCAATCCGCCTTCGTCCGTCTACGCCGGCCGCATGATCGATCTCGAGCATGTTCACGTCTACGCGTGGGATGCGCGGCCCTACCCCGCGTTCCCGCAAAGCGCCGACGTGTGGAGCGATGGCGAGAACTGGCGCCTTGGACATTGGCTCACCGGTCGGGTTGCGGCGCAGGACCTCGGTGCCGTCATTGCGGCGCTGCTCGAGGGCTATGCCTTCGACGACATCGACGTGTCCACCCTCGACGGATTGGTGACGGGTCTCGTCGTGGAGCGCGCCATGTCGGCGCGCGAGGCGCTTCAGCCGCTGGAGCTCGCCTACTTCCTCGATGCCATCGAAGACGGAGATGCCATTCGCTTCATCCATCGCGGCGCGGAGCCGGCGCACGCCGTGCTGTGCCTCGACGACCTGGTCGAGACCAAAGCCGGCGCCGATCTCGTGCATTTGACGCGCGCTCAGGAGACCGACCTTCCGGCCGAAGCTCGGCTCTCTTATTCCGCGATCGAGTCGGACTATCGCCAGGCCGTGGCCCGGTCGCGTCGCCTCGTCGGCGCGGCCGGGCGGATTTCGGAGGCGCAGCTCGCACTCGTCATGGATGCCGGTCAGGCGGTGCGCACTGCGGACACCTGGCTCTTCGAATCCTGGGCCGCGCGGGAACGGGCCCGCTTCGTCCTGCCGCCATCGGCGCTCGCGCTGCAGCCGGGAGACGTCGTCGGGCTCGAGCAAGGCGAGCACACCCGCCTTCTTCGCATTACGGAGGTCGGCGAGCACGGCGCGCGCGACATCGATGCGATGGCTGTCGACCCGGCCGTCTACGCGTCGAGCGGCAGTGTCGTAAGGCCTGCTGCCCCGATCGAGACCGATCTTAGCGGTCCTGTGCTCGGCATCGTGCTCGATCTGCCCTTGCTGACGGGCAACGAGCCTGACGAGGCGGCGTATGTTGCGGCGTCCCGCGAGCCGTGGCCGCGTGGCGGCGCTGCGTTCTATCGTTCCGCGGAGGATGCGAATTTCACGCTGGCGACCATCGCGACACGGCGCGCGACGACCGGCGTCACGCTCGATCCGGTCGAGCCCGGATACGAATCGCGTCTCGACTACGGCGGTCGCATCCGCGTGCGCCTCGACACCGGCACACTGGCTTCCACCACGCGCCTCAACCTTCTCGCGGGCGCCAATGCCGCCGCCATCGAGGGTGTCGACGGCGAATGGGAGATCCTGCAGTTCGAGACGGCCGATCTGCTCGCTCCGCAGACCTATGAGCTGTCGTCGCTGCTGCGTGGGCAGGCCGGGACGGAACGGGCGATGCGCGCGTCCATCGCGGCTGGCGCCCGCTTCGTCGTGCTCGATGGTGCACTCGCGCGTCTGCCGATGACACTCGCCGACATGGGCCTGCCTCTCCTCTGGCGGTACGGCCCGGCGCAGCGCGCTCTCGGCGATGCGTCCTATCAGACCACGAGCCATGTGCATCGCGGCCTCGGTTTGCGTCCCTTGAGCCCGGTGCATGTCAGGGGCCGTCGCACTGGCGGCGATCTGGCGATCGCGTGGATCAGGCGCACGCGTCGCGGCGGCGACAGTTGGGAGGCGTCCGAGGTGCCGCTGGCCGAGACGAACGAGAGCTATGAGATCGACATTCTTTCCGGAGACACCGTGGTTCGCACGCTCTCGAGCGGGCTGCCCGGCGTAACCTACTCGGCTGCCCAGCAGGTCGCCGATTTCGGCTCCCCCCAGGCCAGCATCACCGTGAGGGTTCATCAGATGAGCCCCGTGCTGGGCCGGGGGGCGCCGCGAGAGGCGGTCGTCTGACCGCCCTCGGGCACTACTCACGAAAATCTGGAGTTTACAGAATGCCCACCGCTGCCCTTCGCCAGCCGGCGTGGCTCGATCACGCCTGGGCGGAACTCGGCCAGCGCGAGATCGCCGGCAACGCGAGCAACCCCCGGGTCGCCGACTATATCCGCCGCGTCGGTCACCCGGCGCTCGCCGACGACGCGACCCCCTGGTGCGCCGCGTTCGTCGGAGCATGCCTCGAGCGCGCCGGCATCGCGGGTACGGGATCGCTGCGCGCGCGCTCCTACCTCGCGTGGGGCGCCGCTTCGGAGGAGCCGGTCCTCGGGGCTATCGCCGTCTTGTCGCGCGGCGGTCATCCGGCTCAGGGCCATGTCGGGTTCCTCGTCGGCACGACGGACGAGCGGGTCGTGCTGCTCGGTGGCAATCAATCCGACGCCGTGACCGTCGAAGGCTTTGCGCGCAGCCGGTTGCTGGGCATACGGGTCCCCGCAGCGGCCGGCAGCGACGCCACCACCGGGGTGCTCACCGAGCCATCGGGTTTCGATTGGTCGCTCGAGCGCATTCTCGAATTCGAGGGCGGCTATACCGACGACCCTTTCGATCCCGGCGGCCCGACCAACAAAGGCATCACGCTGACCGACTACGCTGCCTACAAAAAGGTGCGTCTCGACGCCATCTCGCGCAATCGCCTCAATCGCGAGCTTCGCGATCTGTCGGGTGGCGATGTCAGACGTATCTACTTCGAACAGTACTGGCTGCCGGCGCATTGTCCCGAGCTGCCGCGGCCGCTCGCACACTTTCATTTCGACTGCGCCGTCAACCAGGGCATCCGCGGGGCTGCGCGCATGCTGCAGTCGGCGCTCGGGGTGACGGTGGACGGTGAGATCGGCCCGCTGACGCTGGCTGCCGCCCGGACGCGGCCCATCTCGTCGACACTCGACCGCTACACAATCCACCGGCGCGAACGCTATCGCGGCTTGCGCCATTTCTGGCGCTTCGGCCGCGGCTGGCTGAGGCGTGTCGACGCGGCCCTCGCTCAGGCGCGCTCGCTCGCGCTCCCGCCGGCCGCCGGGCATGACGCCAGCCCGCCGCCGCCTCCTCCAGAAATCCATTTTCCAACCGTCAAGGAGACCGAGACCATGCCAGATGCTTCATTTCCGCCATCCGGGTCCGAGGCCGATGCCAAGTGGTGGGGCAACTCGCTCACCATCTGGGGTGCCTTCATCACCGGCGTTTCGACTGTTGCCCCGACCATTCTCGCGGCGTTTGGCTTCGACATTTCCTCGTCCCTCATCGAGCAACTGGGCGGAGACGTCGTCACCGTAGCCCAGGCGATTGCCGGCCTGGTCGGCACCATCATGACCATCATCGGCCGCAAGCGGGCCGTGCTTCCGCTCGCACGCCGTCCTTTGTCGCTGCGCATTTGAGCTGGCCGCCCTCTATTCATCGAGGGTTCAGCCGCAGCGGCGTAGGCATGGCGCCTGGAGCTGCCATGTCCTGTCGCTTAACCAAACTCTTTGCTGTTGTAATTCTCGGCAGCTTGCTGTTGCAAGCGGCTGGAAGCGAGGCGCGAGCAGATACACGCTGCTATGGTGACTGGTCCGAGGCCGCCCCGATCGTGGTTCGCGAGAAGCTGCGCTCGGCGCTCGACGTGCAGGACATGGCGCGCGACGAACTCGGCGGTGAGGCTGTCCGGATCGTGCTCTGCCAAGGTGATGGGGGCTTTACTTACCGCCTTGTGCTGCGACGTCTCGATGGTCGCATGGGAACTTTCACCGTGAGCGCGGCCCGGAAGAAGGGCCGCTGACTTCCGGCTCGGTTGGCGCCCCATTTTGTTGCATCCTCCGGCCTCCTCGCGACAGCGCGACGATTCCCGTCTATGGTCGGCGAGAACAGGGCAGGGGCGGTCAAGGCCCCGCCAGCAACGCATGAGGCTTCCCGGTGCGCGTTCTCGTCGTCGAGGATGATCCCGATCTCAATCGTCAGCTCGTCTCGGCGCTGACGGCCGCAGGTTACGCCGTCGACAAAGCGATGGACGGCGAGGAAGCCTATTTCCTGGGCGAGACCGAGCCCTACGACGTTGTCGTGCTGGACATCGGGCTACCCAAGATGGACGGCATCTCGGTACTCGAGCAGTGGCGCCGGGCCGACCGGAACATGCACGTCATTATCCTCACGGCCCGCGACCGCTGGAGCGACAAAGTCGCAGGCATGGATGCCGGCGCCGACGATTACGTCGCCAAGCCCTTTCACATGGAGGAGCTTCTTGCGCGCATCCGCGCCCAGGTGCGCCGTGCTACCGGTCACGCCCGGGCGGAGATCGAGTGTGGACCGTTACGTCTCGACACCAAGACCGCCCGCGTCACGGTGGACGGCCAGGCGGTCAAGCTGACCTCGCACGAATACCGGCTGCTGGCCTACCTTCTGCACCACTCTGGCCGCGTCGTCTCGCGCACCGAGCTTGTCGAGCACCTCTACGATCAGGATTTCGATCGCGACAGCAACACCATCGAGGTTTTTGTCGGCCGGCTTCGCAAGAAAATCCCCACTCACCTGATCAAGACGGTCCGGGGCCTCGGCTATCGCCTGTCGCCCGAGAAGGATGAAACTTAACTCGCTCGCTTTCCGGCTTTTTCGCACCGCCGCGGTCTGGGCGGTGCTCGTGCTGCCTTTGGCTGGGCTCGCGATCGACTGGGTGCACACGCGCGACACGTACCAGAGCTTCGACGGCCGATTGTCGCAGCTTCTGACCTTGAACATCGCCTTCTCCACCGACCGCGGAGGGGCGGAGCCAGGTGTCCCGCGCAACGTCGGAGAGCCGCTGTTCGAGCTGGCGCATTCGGGCTGGTACTGGCAGATCACGCCCATCGACAACAGCCCAGGCAAGCGCCTGATTTCGACGTCGCTCGCGAGCGAGTCGCTGCCTCTGCCTTCGCGGCTCGGCCACGCTCCCGACCGCTACAATATCATCTGGTACGACACGCAAGGCCCCGTCGGAGAGCCGCTGCGAATTGCCGAGACCATCTACAACGCAGGCGACGACGAAAACCCACACTTCTACTCGTTTCTGGTTGCGGGAAACCTCGAGTTCGCCGAGACGCGTGTTCGCGATTTCAGGGTGCCGCTCGCATTCTCCTTGGCCCTCGCCGGGCTCGGCCTGGTACTTTCAACGTTCCTGCAGGTCGGCTACGGACTGCAGCCCCTACGGCGGATGGAGCGGCGCCTGTCGGCCATCCGCTCAGGTGAAGCCGATCGGCTCGAAGGCCGGGTGCCTGCCGAGATCGAGCCACTGCAAACCGAGCTCAACGCGCTCATTCAATCCAATCAGGACATCATCGAACGCGCGCGCACACAGGTGGGCAATCTGGCGCACGCGCTCAAGACGCCGCTCGCCGTCATCACCAACGAGGTGCGTGACGATGACTCGCCCGCGGCCCGCAAGGTGGCCGAGCAGGCGGAGATCATGCGCGATCAGGTCGCCTACTATCTGGATCGCGCGCGCATGGTCGCGCGCGTCGACGTGATCGGCCGCGTGACGGAAGTGCGCCCCATCGCCGAGGCCATCGCCAGGGCGCTCGGCCGCATCAATCGCGAGCGCCAGCTCGAAATCTCGGTCGATTGCCCGCTCGATGCGCGGTTCCAGGGCGAGAAGCAGGATCTCGAAGAGATGCTGGGCAATTTGGCGGACAATGCCTGCAAGTGGGCCAAGACCCGCGTGCTGATCACTGTTGCCGTCGTCTCGGAACCTCGGGAGCGCCACTCGAAGCGCCTGCACATTTCCGTTGACGACGACGGACCCGGATTGACGACGGAACAAAGGGCGCAAGGTATCAAACGAGGTCGCAGGCTCGACGAATCGAAGCCCGGATCGGGCCTCGGACACTCGATCGTTGGAGATCTGGCTCAATCCTATCGCGGTCATTTCCGGCTCGAAGCCGCCGATCTCGGCGGTCTCAGCGCGCGCCTCGATCTGCCGGCCGTATGAACCAAGTCCCTGTGCATGACCGGCGATGTGCCGTTTCGGAGCCGAAGTTTCGCCAGAATCGGGCAGGACTGTCGCCGCGTTTGGCGAACACCTCGACCCGGTAGCCGATACGTCGGTCGCGTTCGCTTGGGGGATTTCAGGAAGGACAAGACGATGCACCGGGTGGTGGGGGTGGCGGCGCTGGCCAGCGCGCTTGCGATTTCAGGTTGTGGCCCCGAGGGGCCGAACAAGGCCGATACCGGCCTCGCCGTCGGCGCGATTGCGGGCGGGCTTCTCGGCAATTCGGTCGGCAAGGGTGGCGGCCGCGCGGCAGCAACCATCGTCGGCGCAGTCGTCGGAGGCATCGTCGGCAGCGAGATCGGCCGTTCGATGGACGATCAGGACCGGCGCCTCGCCGAGCGGGCTGAGCTCGACGCCTTCGAGGAAGGTCAGTCCGGACGTCCCGTTCGCTGGAGAAACCCTGACAACGGTCGTTACGGTGATGTCGTTCCGATGGCGCCCTATCGTCGCGGGGAGTTCAATTGCCGCGATTATACCCACACGATTTATATCGATGGTAGGCCCCAGGCGATGCGTGGCACTGCCTGCCGCAACCCCGACGGGTCCTGGCGGAACGTCGGCTGACGCGACACGCGGGCCGCTGCGTGTGGCCCGGGTCGCCCAGTCACATTCTGCAAAATACTCCAAAGGGTCCGTTCCCGCGGCATTTGCGAGACATCGAGCCAGACATCTTGCCTCCCGGCCGTCGCGTGCCTATTCAATCGAAAGAACGCGCGAGCCCGGGAACATAGATGCTGCTGTGGGTGGTTTTTGCGGTAATGTCGGCAGGCGTGGTCGTCGGGTTGCTGCACCCGCTGTTGACACGCCGGGCCCGCGAGACTGCGGACCAAAGCGCTGCGACGGCCGTTTACCGGGATCAGCTCGCGGAGATCGACGCCGAGGCGAGGCGCGGCCTCATCGGTCCCGACGAAGCCGAGGCCGCGCGTCGCGAGATTTCCCGGCGCATTCTGGCCAGCGTGCCGGCCATCGAAGACCATTCGTACGGACCGCAGCGTGCCGAAGGTACGAACGCACTGGCACACCAGCGCCGCCGGACGAGCGTCGCGGCTGCGACCGCTCTTCTGCTCCCGGTGGCGTCACTCGCCGTCTACCTGCAAATCGGCTCTCCCGGTACGCCCACCCAACCTATTGCGTCGCGACGCTCGGCTCCGCCCGCCAATGCAGAGATGGCCAAGCTTGTCACCGCGGTCGAGGAGCGTCTCAAGAGCCATCCTGACGACAGTCGCGGTTGGGACGTGATCGCGCCGGTCTATCTCCGGCTCGGCCGCCATGCCGACGCGGCGTTCGCCTATGCTCGTGCTCTGCACCTGAGCGGCGACAGCTCCCGTCGGCTGGCGGGGCTCGCCGAGGCGGCCATGCTGCGCGACAACGGCCGGGTCGGCGACGAGGCGAAAAGTGCCCTCAACCGTCTGCTCAAGCTCGAGCCAGGCCATGTGCAGGCACGTTTCTGGTTGGCCTTCGCCAAGGAGCAGGAGGGCGATCTGGCCGCGGCCGCCACCGACTACAGCAATCTGATTGCCGACGCCCCTCCGGATGCCGAGTGGCGGCCAATGCTCGAGGAGCGGATAGCCGCCGTGCGCACCGCATTACGCTCCGACGGGCGAGCGCCTCGATCTTCAGCACCTCCTCCTGTACCCGGCGTTGCATCGAGTGCGGCCCAAGGTTCGACGCAAAGCGCGCGCCCCAGTCCTTCCGCGAGCACGGAAGGCGGGCCAACGTCGGCCGACATCAGTGCAGCCGCTCGACTTTCTCCTGCTGATCGCCAAGCTATGATCGACGGCATGGTCTCGGGCCTCGCAGCCCGTCTCGAGAAGGACGGCCGTGACCTCGAGGGATGGCGCAAATTGATCCGGGCGCTTGCGGTCCTGGGCCGCAAGGACGAGGCCGTCGCGGCGCTCGGCCGTGCGCGAAAGTCGCTCGCCGACGAGCCGCAGGCGCTGGCATCGCTCGCCGACCTGGCTACGAGCCTCGGGCTCGGCACGTGACCGCAGAGAGACATATGAAATGACCCGGAAGCAACGGCGTCTTGTTTTCATCGTCTCCGGCCTGGCCGTTGTCGGCTCGGCCGTCGGTCTCATGCTGTTCGCATTGAGCAGCACCATCACCTATTTCAAGACGCCGAGCGATCTCGCCGAAAACCCATTGCCCGCCGGCCAGCGCTTCCGGCTCGGAGGGCTCGTCGCCGACGGCAGCGTCAAACGTGGCGAGAGCCTCGACGTCGAATTCCGGGTGACGGACACGATCAAGGCCATCCCCGTCGTCTATCGCGGTGTCCTGCCTGACCTCTTCCGCGAGGGGCAGGGGGTTGTCGCCGAAGGCCGCCTCGACGAGCAGGGTCGCTTCCGTGCCGATTCGGTGCTCGCCAAGCACGACGAAACGTATATGCCCCCCGAGGTCGCCAAGGCGCTCAAGGCAAAAGGTGTAAAACTGGGCGAGGGCGCCACGCATCCGGGCGCGTCAACGGGCAAGACGACACAATGAGGCCGACAAGGCATCGCACATGACGGTTGAGATTGGACACTTCGCCCTGATCCTCGCCCTGCTCGTCTCGCTGGCGCAGATGATCGTGCCGGCCTGGGGCGCCCGCGTCGGTGATGAACGGCTGATGGCGGTCGGCGGTTCGGCGGCGATCGGCACCTTCACGCTGATCCTGGTCTCGTTCGTGATGCTCGCCGACGCCTACGTTACGAGCGATTTCTCTGTCGCCAACGTCTGGGCCAACTCGCACTCGGCCAAGCCGTTCATCTATCGCCTGTCCGGCGTCTGGGGGAACCACGAGGGATCGATGCTCCTGTGGGTTCTCATCCTCTCCCTGTTCGGTGCTGCCGTGGCCGTTTTCGGTGGCTATCTTCCGAGCACGCTCAAGGCTCGCGTGCTCGCAGTCCAGGCCTCCATCTCGCTCGCCTTCCTCGTCTTTATCCTGCTGACCTCGAACCCTTTCGAGCGTCTCGATCCGGCCCCACTCGAGGGGCGCGGCCTCAATCCCATTTTGCAGGATCCCGCGCTCGCGTTTCATCCTCCCTTCCTCTACGCCGGATACGTCGGCTTCTCGATGGCCTTCTCGTTCGCGATCGCCGCGCTGCTCGAGGGTCGTACCGATGCGGCCTGGGCGCGCTGGGTGCGACCCTGGACGCTTGCCGCGTGGATGTGCCTGACGCTCGGCATCGCCATGGGCTCGTGGTGGGCCTACTACGAGCTCGGCTGGGGTGGCTGGTGGTTCTGGGATCCCGTCGAAAATGCGAGCTTCATGCCGTGGCTGGCGGGGACCGCGCTGCTCCATTCGGCGTTGGTCATGGAAAAGCGCGAGGCCCTCAAGGTCTGGACCATTCTGCTCGCGATCCTCACTTTCTCCCTCTCCCTCATGGGGACGTTCCTGGTTCGCTCGGGAGTGCTGTCCTCGGTTCACTCATTTGCCGTGGACCCGAAGCGCGGCGTGTTCATCCTGGCCATCATGACCATTTTCACCGGTGGCGGGCTGGCGCTCTTTGCCGCCCGCGCGGCGGAGCTCAAACAGGGTGGGCTCTTCTCGGCGATTTCGCGCGAGGGTGCCCTGGTTTTGAATAACGTACTGCTGGCGACGGCGACGGGCACGGTGCTCATCGGCACCCTCTATCCGCTCGCGCTCGAAGCCGTGACCGGGGACAAGATCTCGGTCGGCGCACCGTATTTCAACCTGACCTTCGGCCCGCTCATGGTGCCGCTCCTGCTGGCCGTTCCGTTCGGTCCGTTCCTCGGCTGGAAGCGTGGCGACCTGCGCGCGGCGGCCGAACGGCTTCTCGTCGCCGCCGGGATCGCACTCGTCGGCGCCATCCTGGCGCTCGCATTCATGCGACCTGGGCCCTGGGCCGCGCCGTTGGGCCTCGGGCTTGGTGTCTGGGTCTTGGCGGGGGCCGTGTGGGAGCTGCTGTTTCGGGCCCGTGCCGGCCACGCCAACGTCCGTGAGGTGGCGCGGCGCCTCGCGAACCTGCCCCGGTCCGCCTGGGGATCGGCCACTGCTCATGCCGGGGTCGGCCTGACGGTCATCGGAATTGTTGCAACCACGGCGTGGCAAAGCGAGCGGATCGTCGCCATGAAACCGGGCGACCGGCAAGTCATCGCCGGCTACACGCTCGAGTTCCGGGGCATCCAATCCGGGCGAGGCCCGAACTACGCCGAGGATCGCGGTCGCTTCATCGTCACGCGCGGCACCTCCCAAATCACTGAACTCTTCCCGGCCAAGCGCCTCTACGACGCACCGCGCCAGCCAACGACGGAGGCCGGCATCCATGTCGCACTTGGCGGCGATCTATACGTCGTGCTCGGCGACGCCCAGAAGGACGACGGCTTTGCCGTCCGGCTGTACTTCAATCCCCTCGTGCGGTTCATCTGGCTCGGCGCAGTGCTCATGTTCCTTGGCGGCGTTCTGTCGCTTTCTGACCGGCGTCTCAGGGTTGGCGCGCCGCGCAAGTCTCGCAACCGCATCGTGATCCCAGCCGGGCCATGAGTGAGATGCGGCGCCCTCGACGATACGTTTCCCTGTTTCGGCCGATTGGCACACCGCGAGCGTGGCTTTCGGCGGTCGTGTTCGCCACGTTCGTCGCGGGTGCGCCGCTCTCACCTGTCCGCGCGGTCCAACCCGATGAGATTCTGGCCGATCCTGCGCTCGAGGCGAGGGCGCGCCACATCTCCGGCGGACTGCGTTGTCTCGTCTGCCAGAACCAATCGATCGACGATTCGAACGCGCCACTGGCCCGCGACCTTCGACTTCTCGTGCGCGAGCGTCTCAGGTCCGGCGACAGCGATCAGGCGGTCATGAGCTACGTCGTCCGCCGCTACGGCGATTTCGTGCTCCTGCGGCCGCCGTTGAATGCGGAGACTGTGCTTTTGTGGGTCGCACCCCTGCTGCTCCTGATTGGCGCGGCCGTATTTGCGCGGCGGCAATTCCGCCGCGCCGCGTCAGCAAGCTTGCCGACCGCTACCAGTGCAGAGGCTCCCCTTTCGCCGGAAGAATCGCAGCGTCTCGATCGAATCCTGAACCGCGATGGCTGACGGCGGCCGCGCCGCCGTGTGCGCTCGTGTTTTGCTCAGCGCCGAGGTGGGACAGGGGGCGGCAGCGCGCTCGAGGGCGAGACCTGGCCGAGCCCGATCGCCTCTTGATTGAGCCGCGTCAACAACTCGTGGGTCGGCAGCCCGGTAATCGGCATCCGACGCTGTCGCTCGTAGCCCTCGATCGCCGATCTCAGGACCGGGCCATAGCTGCCGTCGATGCGCGCCTGATAGAGGCGCTGGTCGCTGAGCCTTCGCTGCAGATCGCGCAAGGGGTCGCCGGACGAGAGGATGGTCGCGCTACCGAGCAGCTGGATACGGCTGGCAAAGACGCCGGCATTGACGGCCGTATTGGCGACTGTTTCGGCCTTTTCGCGCAGGGTGACCTGGCCGCCCTCGGTCAGGATCTTGGATTGGACGTAGGTGCCCACGTTGGTGCCGACCACGGACACGACACCGCCCCGGTCGAGCAGAAGCGGCGAGCCCGACGACGCACCGCCGGTATCGCACTGATGCAACAACATTTTATCGGCATTGAGAAAATCCGGCGCAATCGACGTCCAGGGTACAGCCTTGAAATCGCGGGCGACTGCACACGGCTTCGAGTAGGCCAGTCGCCATTGCGTCCAGTCGCGGTGGTAGGAGAGCTGGAAAATCCGCCCTGCCTGCGCCTCGGTCGCGACCTGTGCGGCGGTCATCGGCGTCACCTGCAGGCCGCCCTCGCGGCAAATCGGGCGATTGAGCCTCACCAGTGCCCAATCGTTGGCCGCGTCGATCGGAGGGCGCACGCGATGCTGAAAATCCCCCGTGATGATGCTCTGCGCGCTCGAGCCGGTCTGGTATCCCTCGATGCGGGCATAGTCGCGCAGTCGGTCATATCCCCGCGCGAACATGAAGTCCGAGAGCTGGGCCGGGTTCCCGTCCGGCTGGGAAAGGCAGTGTGCGGCGGTTGCAACGATATTGGGGGCAACGCAATATGCGGTGCAGACCGTGCGCGATTGGTTCGAAAAGAAGAGGCCGATGTTGTCCGCGGCCTTCGCATAGCGGGAGGGCGATGCCACCCGGTCGTCGGTGCCGAAAATCGCGATGCGCTCGACGCGGGGTCCTCCGGCGTCATTGGCGAGCCGGATCGACGGAACACCACTGGCGGGCTCGCTTCCGGCAATTAGAACGGCCACGGCCAGGGCGGGCCACCTGGATTTCGGCATTCGGCATTCGCCCATCGGACCATCCCTGCGCGTCGTCTGGAATCTCGCGAGCGGCACCCACCGGATTACCAAAGATTAATGGCGCTGCAAGGTCTCTGTAATGCGAGGATCTCTATAGCACACAAGAACGCGCCGATCAGCGCTGGAATGACATGGAGAGGTGAGACACATGCAGGTCCCGAGCCCGAATTCCCGCAGTGCGCGCCGCAGTGCCGCCGCTCGGCGCGTGGCGCCGGTTGCGCTGCTGGCGGCCACGGCGCTGGGCGGCTTCGTCCTGTTGCAGCCTGACGGCGCACTCGCCCAGCGAGCCGAGCCTCCCACGGTCGCCACGCCGTTCGGCCGCGCCCCCTACACGTTTGCCGACATCATCGAGAAGGTGAAGCCAGCGGTCGTGAGCATTCACGTCGCCTCGGGCGGTGGCCCACGTGTCGCCAGTCGAGGTCGCGGCAGAGATCCTCTTCCCGAGTTGCCCGACGACCATCCCCTGAAGGAGTTCTTCAAGAACCTGCCCAAGGAATTCGGCGGTGCCATTCCAAACGTGCCTCGCCGCGCCCAAGCGCAGGGATCGGGGTTCGTCATCTCGTCCGACGGTTATGTGGTGACCAACAACCACGTTATTTCGGGTGCGTCCAAGATCCAGGTCAGCTTCGACGAACGCGAGAAACTCGATGCCGATCTCGTCGGCACCGATCCTCGCACCGATATCGCGCTCCTCAAGATCAAGACTCCGAAAGGCGCTTTGCCGACCGTGCGCTTCTCCTCGAAACCGGTCCGCGTGGGCGACTGGGTGCTCGCCGTCGGAAATCCGTTCGGGCTGGGCGGAACCGTCACCGCAGGCATCGTCTCGGCCTTGAGCCGCGACATCGGATCCGGACCGTACGACTTTCTGCAGATCGACGCGGCCGTCAACAAAGGCAATTCCGGCGGTCCGACCTTCAACCTCGAAGGCGAGGTCGTGGGCGTGAATACGGCCATCTACAGCCCGTCCGGCGGCAACGTCGGCATCGCTTTCGCCATACCGGCCAACACGGCGAGCGACGTCGTCGAGCAGCTTCGCTCAAACAAGACGGTCAGCCGCGGGTGGCTCGGTGTGAAAATCGAGAGCGTCGACGAGGACAAGGCGGCGAGCCTCGGCCTGAAGGAGCCGCGTGGCGCGCTCGTCAACGAACTGACGCCCGGTGGCCCTGCCGCAGCCAGCTCGCTGCGGGCGGGTGACGTCATTCTCTCGGTGAACGGCGCCCGCGTCGACAGCAGCCGCGATCTCGCTCGCAAAATCGCGGACATTGCCCCAGCCACCGAAGTTGCCCTCGAGGTCACTCGTTACGGAAAAACCGAGACGATCCGGGTGAAGCTCGGGACGTTCCCGTCGGTCGGGCAGGTCGCGTCGGCGCCGCAGGCGAAGCCGGTCGGAGATGCGACGGAACGGGCCGCTTTGGGTCTGTCGGTTGGTGCGGCGCCCGATGCGAAGGACGACGGTGTCGTGATCAAAGACATCGACGGCGATTCGGACGCAGCGCTGAAGGGTTTGAGGACCGGCGATGTCATCCTCGAAGTTCAGGGGCGCGCCATCAAGAGCCCGGATGACGTGATCGCCGGCGTCAAAAAGGCCCGCGACGACGGTCGCAAGGCCGTACTCTTGCGGGTCAAGCAAGGCGATACGGTACGCTTCGTGGCGGTGCAGCTGAAATCCACGGGCTGATCGGACGACATTGTTTCGACGTCGGGAGGCGCACTTTTTCGGGTGCGCCTCTCGCCGTGGCAGCCACCGAACGGAGAAGGGAAAAGAGGCCGTCATGCGAGTGCTCATCGTCGAGGATGATCGGGAGATCGCCCGCTTTGTGCAGCGCGGTCTGAAGGAAAGCGGCCATGGTGCCGAGGTCGCTTACGACGGCGACGACGGCCTCGACCTTGCACTCTCGGGTGCCTTCGACGCCATCATCATCGACCGCATGCTTCCAGAGCGCGATGGTCTCTCCGTCATCCAGGCGCTGCGCGGCGCCGGTGTTCGTTCGCCCGTGCTCATCTTGTCAGCCTTGGGCGAGGTCGACGATCGTGTGAAGGGTTTGAAGGCGGGCGGTGACGACTATCTGACCAAGCCTTTCGCCCTGACCGAACTGCTCGCGCGGATCGAGGCACTGGGCCGGCGCGTCACCTCGGAGGAGCCCGCCACCCGCTATGCTGTCGGCGACCTGGTGCTTGATCGCCTCACCCACAAGGTCATGCGCGGCGGCGATCCCATCGTTCTGCAACCGCGCGAGTTTCGGCTTCTCGAATACCTGATGCGCAATGCCGGACAGGTGGTGACGCGGACCATGCTGCTCGAAAATGTGTGGGATTATCATTTCGACCCGCAAACCAATGTCATCGATGTTCATATTTCCCGCCTGCGGGGTAAAATCGACAAAGGCTTCGACACGCAACTGCTTCACACGGTTCGCGGCGCCGGCTACATGATCCGAGATGACGCCGGCTAGATTGCTGCGATCGCGCGTCTTTCGCAGGACGCTCGTGGTCGTGCTGCTCCTCGCTGCCGTGGCGGCGGTGGTGACCGGCGTGGTCGGCTGGCACGCCAATGCGATCTACACGCGCTCCGCCGAGCGTTCGATCGAGACCGACGCCGCTGAGCTCAAGACCGAGCTCGTCACGCGCGGTTTCGACGCGCTCGTCAGAGTGGTGGCCGAGCGCAGCCGGTCGGGCGGCAGCGGCATCTACTATCTCGCCGATGGCAACGGCACCTACCGCGCCGGCAATCTGACGAGGTTGCCGGACTGGCACGATACGGTTGGACGCGGGCTCTTCAGCTATTCGGCGAAGGGAACGCGGCGCACGGCCGCCGGCCTCTTGATCGATATCGATGGGGAGCCGCGGCTCGTCGTCGGCCGCGATGTCGAGGATCAGCGCGCTCTCCTCCTCGCCGTCTATCGCACCATCGGCTACGGGACAGCGCTGCTGCTGCTGCTTGGTCTTGCCGGAAGCGTCCTGATCGCGAGCCTCATCCAGGCCAAGATCGAGACGATGAGCCGGGCGAGCGCAGATATCATGGCCGGCAATCTTTCCGGGCGCATTCCTGTCGACGGCTCGCAGGATGAACTCGACCGGCTGGCGGTTCAGCTCAACGAGATGCTGTCCCGCATCGAGCAACTGATGGCAGGCCTGCGGGAGGTCTCCGACAATATCGCCCATGATCTGAAGACGCCGCTCAGCCGGTTGCGCAATCGCGCGGAGGCGGCGCTCGCCGATGGTCGTGGGGCCGAGGCATGGCGCGGCGGGCTGGAGAAGGTGATCGAGGGGGCCGATGACCTCATCAAGACATTCAACGCACTTCTGCTGATTGCCCGCCTGGAGGCCGGCAGCACCGCCGACTCCGTCGAGCCCGTCGATCTTTCCGGCCTGGCGGCCGACGTCACCGAGCTCTATGAGCCGGTCGCAGAAGAAGCTGGCTTCCGGCTCGGCGCCGCAATCGCCCCGGATATTTCGGTGATCGGCAATCGGCAGTTGCTGGGGCAGGCGCTCGCAAATCTGATCGATAACGCGCTCAAATATGCGTCGTCGGCATCGGTGACGGCACGGCGGGTGATCGAAATCACGCTGCAAAAGGAAGGGGAGAGCGCGCATCTAGTCGTTGCCGACAGTGGACCCGGTATTGCCGCTGAACACCGCGAACGTGCCCTGAAGCGTTTCGTGCGGCTCGAGCAAAGCCGATCTCAACCTGGGACTGGCCTCGGCCTCAGTCTGGTTGCGGCCGTCGCGCGCCTCCATCGCGGCCACGTGATGCTCGAGGACAATTTTCCGGGGCTCCGCGTCGTGCTCACACTGCCGCTCGCACATTCGGCGGCCCCCATGCCAGAATTGGAGGTGGATCTCAGCCAGGAGAAGGAGCCGATCCGGGGATGAGCGATGGGAAAGGGCCGCTCCATGCGCGCATTGTCGAAGCGCCGCGCGCCGTCGATGGCGCGCAGGCGATCGCATTGCTGGCGGATCTGCTGCAGGACAGCCGCGAGTCCGACCAGTTTGCTCGCCTGGTCGAGCTTGCCGAACTCCCGCAGGTCCGAGATCTGATCGCCGGGACGCTGAGTTGCTCGCCTTATCTGAGCGGACTGATCCGGCGTGATGTCGGTCGCGCCGTTCGCGTTCTCGATTGCGATCCGGAGGCGCACCTTTCGCGGCTCGCCGAAGGGCTCGGGGATGTGGTCGCGGCGGCGCCGGCATTACCCGACGCCATGCGGCTTCTGCGTGAGTTCAAGAACGAGGTGGCGCTTCTGGTCGCGCTTGCCGACCTGGCTGGCGTCTGGCCCGTCATGAGCGCGACGGCCGCTCTGACCGCCGCCGCAGATGCCGCCGTCGCAGCCTCGATCCGCTTTCTGTTCGTTCAGGCCGCACAGCGCGGCGACTGGATCGGCCGGGATCGCGATCGACCAGAGCAAAACTCTGGTTACATGGTGCTTGCCATGGGCAAGCATGGCGCAGGCGAGCTGAATTATTCCAGCGATATCGATCTCATCGTGTTCTACGAGCCGGAGCTGGCACGCCTCAAGCCCGGCCTCGAGCCGTCGGCTTTCTTCGTGCGCATGACCCGTGATCTCGTCAAGCTGATGCAGGAGCGGACCGCCGACGGCTACGTCTTCCGCACCGACTTGCGACTGCGACCTGATCCTGGCGCGACGCAGGTCGCGATCGCGTCGGATACGGCCCTGAACTACTATGAAAGCTTCGGCCAGAACTGGGAGCGCGCCGCCCTCATCAAGGCGCGGCCCATCGCTGGCGATCTGACGGCGGGCAAAGCTTTCCTCGCGGAGCTGGCTCCGTTCATCTGGCGCAAATACCTCGACTTTGCCGCCATAGCCGACATTCACGCGATGAAGCGCCAAATCCATGCGTTCAAGGGCTTTGGGCAAATCGGCGTCGCCGGACACAACATCAAGCTTGGCCGTGGCGGCATTCGCGAGATCGAGTTCTTCGTTCAGACGCAGCAATTGATCGCCGGCGGGCGCCAGCCTGATCTGCGTGTGGCAACGACGCTCGATGCCTTGCGACGGCTGGCCGAGAGAGGGTGGATCGATGCCGAGGTCGTTGCAGACCTGACCGAAGCTTATCTCTATCTCCGACGCATCGAGCATCGTTTGCAGATGCTTGCCGACGAGCAGACCCAGACACTACCGACCGCGGGGGCCGACCTCGAGCGCCTCGCCGGTTTTGCCGGGTACGATTCGGTGACGGCCTTTTCCGCCAGCCTGGTTTCGCGACTGGAGCGCGTGCAGAGCCATTACGCGGCGCTCTTCGAGAAGACACCCGAGTTGACGGCAGCCGGCTCGAACATGGTCTTTGCCGGCGAAGCCGACGATCCGGCCACAATCGACACGCTGGGACGCATGGGTTACCAGCGCCCGAGCGATGCCATCGCAGCTGTGCGCGGTTGGCATCACGGCCGATATCCCGCCGTCCGCACCCAACGATCGCGGGAGCTGCTGACGGAGGTGCAGCCTCTGCTGATCGAGGCGCTTGGCCGAACCGCTGATCCGGATGCTGCGCTTGCCAGTTTCGATCGCTTTCTCTCGCAACTTCCTTCGAGCGTGCAGCTCTTTTCGCTGCTCCGCGCCAATCCCAGCCTGCTCCGCCTCATTGCCGACATCGCTGGGACCGCGCCACGCCTTGCGAGGATTCTGAGCCGCCGGCGCCGTGTCCTGGACGCCGTGCTCGATCCTGGCTTCTTCGGAAGCCTCCCGGACGATGCGGCCTTGAAGAGAATTGTCGAGGACGCGATCGGCGACGGCTCCGACCTCCAGGAGGCCCTCGACCGGGCTCGCGTGATCGGCAGCGAGCAGGCCTTTCTCATCGGCGTGCGCGTGCTCTCGGGAACCATCTCGGCCGCGAATGCAGGCGGCGCCTACGCTCAGCTAGCGGGCCATCTCATCCTGGCGCTGTCGGAGCGCGTCGAGGACGAGATGACCAAGGCCCACGGCCATGTGCCCGGTGGTGGTGCGGTTGTGATCGCGATGGGCAAGCTCGGCGGTTACGAGATGACCGCGGCTTCCGACCTCGATTTGATCGTCGTCTACGACTTCGATGCCAATGCAAGCCAGTCCGACGGCGATCGTCCCCTCGCGCCGAGCCAATATTATGCCCGCTTCACGCAGCGGCTTATTTCGGCACTTTCCGTGCCGACCGCCGAGGGAACGCTCTACGACGTCGACATGCGGCTGCGGCCTTCCGGACAGAAAGGTCCGGTCGCGACGCAGCTTTCCAGGTTTGTCGAATATCAGGCGAGTGAAGCCTGGACGTGGGAGCACATGGCGCTCACGCGTGCACGCGTCGTCAGCGGCCCGCCGGAGCTGGCAGCGAAGGTCGAGCGCGCGATCCGAACCGCGCTGATCCGACCGCGCGACCGGGCGAAGACCGCAGCCGACGTGCGCGACATGCGAGCCAGGATCGAGAAGGAAAAGGGGGGCGCGAACCTGTGGGATCTGAAGCAGGTGCGCGGCGGCCTCGTCGACCTCGAATTCATCGCCCAGTATTTGCAACTCGTCCATGCGGCCGAGACACCGAACGTGCTCGATCAGACGACCATCCGGGCACTCGAGAAATTGTCGGCCCACGGTTTCATTTCCGCGCGGGCGGCCGACATTCTCATCCCTGCCGCCAGTCTCATCCACAACCTGACCCAGATTACGCGGCTGACGCTCGATGGTCCTTTCGATCCGGCCAAGGCGCCTGACGGCCTGAAGGAACTCCTGGCGCGGGTTGGCGAAGCGCCGGATTTTTCGGTTCTCGAGGCTTCCCTCGTGAGCCAGACACGCGACGTTGCTGCACTTTTCGACGAGTTGATCGTCTGAAAACTTCGCCGAGCGACGGAAGTCGCGGCGTGCCTCGTTTCATAAGCAGTGCCCCACTTGGCGGTTGAGGGCCCTGGAACGAGGAGTTTGGAGATGTCCAAGAAGAGGATGGCGCTTCTAGCCGCGGGCGTAGTGCTCGTCGCTGGCGCAGCGGCCGCGGTGTCGGCTCCCGGGCATCGGGATGGATGGCGCGACGACCTGATGATGCAAGGTGGCGGGATCGGCGGCGGCTTCGGCAAGCATGGCTGGTTTCACCGAACGCTGACGAAGGAGCAGTTCGACACGCGTACCCGTGAACGCTTCGCACGCTTCGACAAGAACGGCGACAACGTGATCGACCCGGCCGAGATGGAGGCCGTTCTCAAAGACGGCATGTCGCGTCGCTTCGAACGGCGCGGTCGTGGCAAGGGCATGATGGGTGAGCGCATGATGCGCGCCTTCGATGCCGACCACGACGGCAAGGTCACGAAGGACGAGGTTCGCGCCGAGTTCGAGCGCCGGTTCGCCGAAGCCGACATCAACTCCGACGGCAAAATCGACGACGCCGACCTGCCTCCGTTGATGCGCGGTCGCAATGCCATCAGCGATGGCCGCCTCGGCATGGGACGCGGTGGCCGACATGGCATGATGCGCGGACTGGGGCTTCTCCGCCAGGCCGATGCCAACAAGGATGGTGTGGTGACGAAGGAGGAGATCGCCGCGCTGGCCGAGCAGGACTTTGCCCGCTGGGATCGAAACAAGGACGGCGTGCTCGACCAGGCCGATGGTGACGCGCTACGTACCGAGATGGTTGACTATGCGGTAAAGCGAACGGCCCATCGGATGGGAGCCGGACCGGACGGCAAGGTCACGCGCGAGCAATTCCAGGCGAGGGCGGCCGAGCGGTTCGCACGGCTCGACGTCAACAAGGACGGCAAGCTCGAACGCAGCGAGCTTCCCGGCCGTGCCCACCACAAGCGTGGCTGGCGTCATGGCTCCGGTCCTCACGGCAAGGGTGAGCATCCCGCCAATGCCGATGGCTTGCCCGGTGACGGCGGGCCGCCTGCACCCGCGGAGCCGCCGGCAAAGAACTGAACTCAACGCCTGCGGCAGTAGCACCGCGTCGCCGGATCGGGCAAGCTCCACATATCGGCCGTGAGGGCCCTTCGGATGAGGACAGCATTGGCACGCACCGGCGATACATCGCCCGCGGCAAACGGAGAGGTCAGCGAGGACGGGCAGCTTCTCGCCCGCCTCGCGAAAGGTGATGCGGTTGCGTTCCGCATGGTCGTCGACCGTCACTTGCCGCTCGTTGTCGGTGTCGCGCGCCGCGTGTTGCGCGACGAGGCCGAGGCGGAGGACGTGGCACAGGAGGCGATCCTCCGGCTCTGGCGGAATGCTGCGGGGCTGGAGCTGGGTCCAGGTGGCTTCAAACCTTGGCTGAGGCGTGTGGTGACGAACCTTTGCATTGATCGCGTCCGGGCGGGTCGCCATCTGACCGTGGTGGAGGATCTGCCCGAGGAAACGGAACCGGCGCGCCAGCTTGACGGACTGATGGAGAAGGAGCTTTCGAACCGGATCGACGAGGCGCTCAAGGCGTTGCCGGATCGACAGCGCCTCGCGCTCACCCTGTTCCATTTCGAGGGGCTGAGTCAGAGCGAGGTCGGGAGCAATCTCGGGATCTCGGACGAGGCCGTCGAATCGCTGCTTGCGAGGGGACGGCGCTCGCTCAAGGCGGCGTTGCAGGAGGAATGGCGAGACCTATTGCCGGGTGACGGGGACGCGGCATGACTTCAATAGCGATGGAGGCGGGATCGAACGGTCCCGGAACGGCATGAACAGGCAAAACCAGAAACTGACGCTCGATCGCCTCGAGAGCCTGCTCGATGCCTATGGCGGCGATCTTTCACGACTGCCGGACGGGCTGGCCCCGCAGGTCCGCGCCTTGATCGGCAGCTCGAACGCGGCCCGCCGGCTGTATCAGGAGGCGCAGGCCCTCGATCGGTTGCTCGCCAAGGCATCGGCGCCCGATCCCCGGCGTCTCGAAAAGTTGGCGCAGCGCATCGTCGAGGCGGCTCAGCACGAAGGCGTGCCGAAGCATGCATCGGCCGACGCGGGCGCACGCATCATTCCGATGCCGCTCAATGGCCGTGTCGGTGCCGGCCGTACGGCGTCGGAGCCGCCGCATGCTACGGCTTCGCCGGAGAGCCAGCCATCGCTACGCCGCGCGTCGAAGTCCAGATGGACGGGCGGAGGTAACTGGCCGGCGGTTGCCGCCTTGGCTGCATCACTCGCCTGCGGCTTCGCTATCGGCTTCAGCGATGTTGCTCCGAACGCGACCTACAATGTTGCATCCCTCGTGCAACGTGCACCATCAGACGCCGATGCGGTTCTCTCGGAGTTGCAACTCGATACGTTGAACGACGAGGATCAGATATGACCCACACCGGACCTTCCAGTGCCGCGCCGCGTTGGCCGCGGTGGAAGGGCGTCTTGCTCGTCGCCTCGTTGGCGGTGAACCTGCTCATCTTTGGAATTGTGTCCGCCGCCGGCATCAAGCACGGTTGGGGGCCGCCACCGAGTGTCCAGCAGGCGACGCTTCTGAGGTTTGCGCGCGGACTGCCGGCCGAGCGCAAGAAGCAGGTCTGGGACGTCATACGCCCGCAGATTCGTGCCATTCGCCCCTTCTGGCGCGAACTGCGCGAAGCGCGAGCCGTCGCGCGGGCCGCCCTGACCGCCGAGCCGTTCGATGTTCAGCGCTTCCGGACTGCACACGCGCGAATGCTCGAGGCCGAATTGAATGTGCGCAAGGCCATTTACCCGCTTTACGACAATGTCGGAACGCTGCTCACTCCTGAGGAGCGGCGTGAGTATGCCCGATGGCAGTCCGAACACGAACGACCCTGGCGGAACAGGCATCATCGCACGTCTGGCGACCGGCAAGGCGATGACGCAGACGACGATCCACCGCAGAAGTCGCAAGCGGCGCCAGCTTCGGTGACGCCGACGCCCTCAAGCAAGCCGTAAGAAGCCCGAGGCTGCCAGTCAGCAAGAACATTCGCGATGCTGTCTCGATCCTTCAGTGAAGCGTTCGCGTAACAATCTCGTAGACGTCGCGCGAGAGCGGCTTGGTCTTGGCAATGGCCTTGAGGGCCTTTTCGGCCAGCTTCCGACGCGTGCTCTCCAGGTTTCGCCAGCTCCGGAACGCGGTCAGCAGGCGAGCGGCGAGTTGTGGGTTGAACGCATCGATTTTGAGGATGCGATCGGCGACATACTCGTAGCCTGCGCCGTCCGGCCGATTGAAAGCTACAGGGTTTGCTGCAAAAGCTCCGATCAGCGTGCGTACTTTGTTCGGGTTCTCGAGCGACATCAGAGGGTGGCGCGCCAGCTTCTTGACCGTTGCCAGCGTCGCGTGCTGCGCGATCGCAGCCTGGTAGAGGAACCAGTGATCAATGACGATGTGGTCGTCGTGCCAACGGTCATAGAACCGCTCGAAGGCGGCCTTCTTCTCGGCCCCTCGCGTCTCGGAGAGCGCCGCGAGCCCGGCGATTTCGTCCGTGAGATTAGTTGCCGTCTCGAAGTGGCGCGCGGCGCGTGCCACATCGGCCGCCTGGCCTCGCGCCGTCAGCAGGCCGAGAACCGAGTTGCGGAGCGCCCTGCGCGCCATCTGGTCCGGCACGGGCGCGTAGGCCTCTTTCACCGCCATGGCGCTGTAAAGGGCCTCGAGCGTGACGCCCAGGCTCTGGGCCAGCTTGCGGCGCAACACGCTGCGCGCCTCGTGAATGGCATCGGGATCGATGTCCTTGGCGATGACCCGCGCCAGATCCGTTTCGCTGGGGAGAACCAGCGCCTGCGCACGCAAGGCCGGCTCGAGCCTCTCGTCCGAAGCGATCTCGCCAAGTGCCTCGATGAAGCGGGCCGGGTCGGGAAGGGGCTTGTCCTTGCGCAAGGCCCGCACGCTCGCGGTCAACAACCGTGTCGCGTAATCCTGGCCGGCCTGCCAGCGGTTGAACTCGTCGCGGTCGTGCGACATGAGGAACAGCAGGTCGTCGTCCGTCAACTCGATCGTCAGGTTGACGGGCGCCGAGAAGTTCCGCAGCAGCGATGGCACCGGACGCGACGGGATGTCGACGAAGTGGAACGTTTCCTTGCGCTTTGTGAGTTCGAGCACGCCATTCTCGATCTTCGCGGTACCCTTGGTTTCCAGCGGCAAGTCGTTGCCGTTGCCACCGAGCAGGCCGAGCTTCAGGGGGATCTGCAGCGGTTTCTTCGTCGCTTGTCCCGGTGTCGGCAGCAAAACCTGCTCGATCGTCAGATCCGCAGTCCGCTTCTCGGCGTTATACTTCAGGTCGCAGACGAGCCCCGGTGTGCCAGCCTGCGAATACCAGGTCATGAATTGCTTGAAGTCGCGGCCACTGACGTCGGCAAAACACTGGATGAAATCCTCGACGGTCGCGGCTTGGCCGTCGTGCCGCTCGAAATAGAGATCCATGCCTTTGCGGAACAGTTTTTCGCCGAGCAGCGTGTGCACCATGCGGCAGACCTCGGCGCCCTTTTCGTAGACGGTCGACGTATAGAAATTGTTGATCTCGATGAAACGATCCGGGCGCACCGGATGGGCGAGGGGACCGGCGTCCTCCGGGAACTGTCGCGCCTTCAGCATGCGGACGTCATAGATGCGCTGGACGGCCGGTGATCTGTGGTCGGCTGAATAGAGCTGATCGCGGAATACGGTCAGGCCTTCCTTCAGACAGAGCTGAAACCAGTCGCGGCAGGTAATGCGATCGCCGGTCCAGTTGTGGAAATATTCATGCGCGATGACGCGATCGATATTGAAATAGTCGCCGTCGGTCGCGGTCGTGGCGCTGGCGAGGATAAGCCGGTCGTTGAAGACATTGAGTCCCTTATTCTCCATCGCGCCCATATTAAAGTCGGATACCGCGACGATGTTGAAAACATCGAGATCATATTCCAGGCCGAACCGGTCCTCGTCCCATTTCATGGACCGCTTGAGGCAGTCCATCGCCCATGCGCAGCGCTGCTCCTTGCCCGGCTCCACGTAGATGGCGAGATCGACCTTCTTGCCCGACATGGTTTTGAAGGTGGACGTGACGGCGCCGAGCCGTCCGCCGACGAGCGCGAACAGATAGGCGGGCTTCGGATGCGGATCCTTCCAGACCGCGTAGTGGCGATGACCGTGATCGAGCGTTCCACGCTCGACCGGATTGCCATTCGAGAGCAGCACAGGCGCGGCTTTGGGATCGGCCTCGATGCGAACCGTATAGACGGCGAGCACGTCCGGCCGATCGAGAAAATAGGTGATCCTGCGGAATCCCTGCGCTTCGCACTGCGTGCAATAGATTCCCTTTGATAGGTAGAGCCCCGACAGCGCCTTGTTGGCTGTCGGATTGCAGCGGGTCTCGATCTCGAGCACGAACGGGCGGTCCGGTGGTGACGCGATCCGCAGCCCCGCTTCGCTCAGCGAGAACGCCCGGCCCGAAAGCTCCTCGCCATCAAGCGCGATCCGGTCGAGCGTCAGGCCTTCGCCATCCAGCACGAGCGGCCCGCGGCGTCCGGTGCGCGCGGGGTTGGGCCGCATGTCCAGCCGCGAACGCACGCGCGTTTCGGTCGGGTCGAGCGCGATATCGAGATGGACCGCGTCGATCAGCCAACCGGAGGGCTTGTAGTCCTTCAAGAGGACGGCTTTTGGCGTCTCGGCTTCCATCGCGGTGCTCCGCCCCATGCTTCGAGGATTGACCTGTCCTCTTTATGCGTGGCCGCTCATGATGGGACAAGGCGTCAGACTGCCGGGGCCTCACTTCCCCCAATGCAAGGCGAGCGGATTGGCGTCCCGGGCGAGTTCCATCAGCTCTGCGCGCGTCGCGGCCGGCAAGGCCATCTGCGGGTGGCGGACATGATCGCTCCGGATGACACCGCCTTCCTTCATGACGATCTTGGTGCCGCGGAGACCGCACTGCCGGTTCTCGAAATTGATCAGCGGCAGAAGCTTGTTGTAGAGGGACGCTGCTTCGCTCCTGCGTCCCTCCAGATGGGCGAACACGATCGGTCTGACGAGGTCTGAATACATGGCGCTCGTCATCGTGCCCGTGGCGCCCGCATCGAGATCGGCCAGAAGCGTGATGCCTTCTTCGCCGTCAAACGGACCGTCGATCACGTCACCCGCAGCGGCAATGAGCCCTCGCAGTTTCGCAGCCGTTCCCGGCACTTCAATTTTGAAATAGCGGACGAGCGGCACCTGTCGAGCCAGTTTCGCGAGAAACGGGACCGAGAGCGTGACCCCCGACAGAGGGGCATCCTGCAGCATGATCGGGATCCGCCCCGCATCGGCGACGCGCGCGAAATGCTCGACCATGCCATCCTCGTCGGCGCGGATGGCGGTGCCGTGATAGGGCGGCATCATCATCACCATGACAGCGCCGGCTTCGGCTGCCTGCCGGGCGCGCTCGGCAGCTATCCTGGTCGCGTAGTGGCTAATGGTTGCAATGATCGGCACGCGCCCGGCAACATGTTCGGTCGAAAGACGCAGCAGCGTCTCGCGCTCCGCGTCACTCAACGCGAACTGCTCGGAATAGTTGGCCAGAATGCAGATGCCGTCGACACCCTGGTCGATCATGCAATCCAGCACCCGGCGCATGCCGTCGATGTCGAGATCGCCGTTATCGTGAAACGGTGTGGGAGCGATGGGAAGTACGCCCTTCAGGGGAGCAGAGATCGACGCGGCCATTGATGTTCCTTCCGAGCGGACTTTCTGGCGCCTCTTGGCATTCGCCGACGGCGACGCCGATCATAGCTGCACGAGCACGTTGCTCGGCGCAACCCGGCCCCTGCGCTGCGTTCGGGGCGGGCCGATATCTCGGCTGCGTCCGGGCATCCGGGCGTCAGCCGGATCGACCGGATCAGGGACGCCCAGGATCGTAGGCGTGCTTCTTGCGCCACTCGGTGAGGAAGTATGCGAGTGTATCATCGATCGTCTGCGGCAATACGATCTTTACGGTGACGATCTGATCACCGTAGCCGCCGGTCGCCGCATTGCGGGCGCCCTTGCCCTTGAGCCGAAACGCGCGGCCGGTGCTGGTACCCTTGGGCAGCGTCAACGAGACCCGTCCGCTCGCCGTCGGCACCTCGATCTTGCCGCCCAACACCGCCTCGTCGATCGAGATCGGCACCTCGAGCAGAATGTCGTCGCCCTGCCGTTGGAAGTAGGGATGCACTCGCACGCGCACCTCGACCAGTGCGTCGCCCGCCTCGCCGCCGCGAATCCCCGGCCCGCCTTTGCCCTTCAGCCGCAGCACCTGGCCGTCGACGACACCTTCCGGCACCGTCAGATCGAGTTGTCCTCCCTCCGGCATCGTGACGCGCTTCTTCGCGCCGAGAATAGCCTCCATGAAATCGACATCGAGCGTGTAGCGCATGTCCTGACCGCGCAGGCTGAAGCCGGCGCCAGGACCGCGCGGACCGCGCTGGCCGAAAAGGTCCGAGAAAATGTCGCTGAAGCCGGTATCCATCCCGCCCGCTGCGCCGGGGCCACGTCCTGCCGATGCGCCGTGGTAGGTGCGCCGCGGTTCACCCGATTCATCGATCTCGCCGCGATCGTAGGCCTGCCGCCGTGAGGTCTCGCCAACGATTTCGTAGGCCGCCGTGATGCGTTTGAAGCGCTCAGCGGCCGCCGGATTATTGGGATTGACGTCCGGGTGCAGCTCCTTCGCGAGCTTCCGGAATGCACGTCGTATCTCGTCATCCGTCGCGGTGCGCTGAACGCCCAGGACAGAGTAGGGGTCGTCGGCCATCGGTCGATTCCGGTCTCGGGGCGAAGCCAGCTCCGTTTACAATCCCAACCACGCTTATGGCTCAATTTTGTCAAACGCGCGCCTGCCAATGACGCTATCCGAACCGGAATTTACGCTGCTCGGGACGGGATGCTGCCGGGGCGTGGCGTACGTGTCGCGAAATGCGCACTTGAGCACGGATGCGGTCTCGGGCATCGAATGTAGCGTAGAGACATTCTAAATGGCGAGGTGCGGGTGAGTCGGCGATCGAAGTGGGGCCGAGACGGCGGCGGGACGGGCGGCGAGGCCGAGAAGTCGCACTCCCTGAAGCCCTTGGCTGGTCTCGTGTCTCAACTGTCGGTGCATCGCGGGATGTTGGTGCTGGCCGCAGTGGCGCTGATCGTCTCCGCGCTGGTTCTGCTCGCCATCCCCCTCGCCGTACGCCGTATGATCGACTTCGGCTTCTCCGGCGACCATCACGTCGCGATCGACCTTTATTTCCAGGGATTGATCGGTCTCGGCGCGGCCCTCGCCATTGCCAGCGCCGCGCGTTTCTACGCCGTCAACTGGCTCGGCGAGCGGGTTGTCGCCGACCTTCGGGCCAGGGTGTTCGCCCACCTCGCCAAGCTCGACGCGAGCTACTTCGAGCGCCAGCGGTCGGGCGAGATCATGAGCCGGATAACGGCCGACACAACACAGATCACGGCCGCCGCGGGCGCCGCGTTGTCGCAAGCGGTTCGCAACGCCATCATGCTCTGCGGTGCGCTCGCGATGATGGTCGCGACCAGTCCGCGCCTCTCCGGACTGGTGCTGGTGGCCATTCCGGCCATCGTGCTGCCTCTTGTCGCATACGGCCGCTGGGTGCGCCGCCTGTCGCGTTCCGCCCAGGACACGCTGGCTGATGCTGCGGGCTATGCGGCAGAGCATCTCGCCGCTTATCGCAGCATGCAAGCCGCGACCGCAGAGGGCGTCGTGACCGAGCGCTACCGGAAAGCTGTGGAGCACGCGTTCGTCGCCGCGCGCTCCCGTTTTCTCGCGAGAGCCGGCCTGACCGCGCTCGTCATTCTGCTCGTGTTTGTCGGGATCGTCAGTGTGATGTGGCATGGTGCAGGTCTTGTCGCGACCGGCGCCATGACGTCCGGCACGCTCGGCCAGTTCGTGCTCTATGCCGTCTTCGCCGGAAGCTCTCTCGCGGGCCTGTCCGAAGTCTGGGGGGCGGTTCAACAAGCTGCCGGCGCCGCCGAACGACTGACCGAAATCCTCGCCATAGAACCCCGAGTTGCCTCTCCGGCGTTGCCCGTCGCCTTGCCGAACCCGCCTCTAGGTCGGATGGCTTTCGAGGATGTCTCATTCCGCTACGACAAGGCCTCTGCTTCGGCTGCGCTCGACGGCGTGAGCTTCGACGTTGCTCCAGGCGAGACCGTAGCCATCGTCGGACCGTCGGGGGCGGGGAAAAGCACAATACTGGCTCTGGCGCTGCGTTTTTTCGATCCGAGCCACGGACGTGTGCTGCTCGACGGCGTGCCGCTGCCCGAGGCCGATCTCGCCGGCGTGCGCCAGCGAATTGCCCTGGTGCCGCAGGATGTGGCGTTGTTCGCCGATACGGTTGCCGAAAACATCCGCTATGGGTCGCCCACGGCATCCCGGGCGGAGATCGAGCGGGCGGCTGCGACGGCGCGCGCCGATGCGTTCATCGCGGCTCTTCCCCAGGTATACGAGACGGTCCTCGGTGAGCGAGGCGTTACGCTTTCTGGTGGCCAGCGCCAGCGCATCGCCATCGCGCGGGCCGTCCTGAGGGACGCGCCGATCCTGCTCCTCGACGAAGCCACCAGTGCACTCGACGCCGAGAGCGAGGTGGCCGTCCAGAATGCCCTCGACGCACTGCGGCGCGGTAGAACCACGTTGATCGTCGCCCATCGTCTTTCGACAGTACTTCGTGCCGACCGCATTCTCGTCATGGACGAAGGCCGCATCGTCGAGGAAGGTACGCATCGGGAGCTGATGGCCCGCGGCGGGCTCTACGCACGTCTCGCCGAGCTCCAGCTCAGTACGCCGGAGGCGGCGCAATAACGATCCAGGTCGATCGCGCCGGCCGCCGAAGCTGTCCATGCCCGACGCGCCGTCATCCAGCCCCGAACGGGATCAGCGGTTCGTCAACTTCAGCTCGATGCGGCGGTTTTTGCGCAAGATGTCGTCCGTGTCGCCAACTTCGAGTGGTGCAAACTCTCCATAGCCCGCCGCCACGAGCCGGTGCGCCGCGACGCCGCGGCTGATCAGGTATTTCACGACCGAGATGGCGCGTGCCGACGACAGCTCCCAGTTCGAGGGGAACTCGCGGCTTTGGATCGGCCGCGCGTCGGTGTGTCCGTCGACCTGCAGGACCCAATCCACCTCGGGCGGAATCTGGCGCTCGACCTCGACGATCGCCTGTGCCAGCTGATCCATGGCGGCGAGGCCGTCGACGGTCATCTGTGCCTGCCCAGATGGGAACAGAACCTCCGACTGGAAGACGAAGCGGTCTCCGACGACTCGGATGTCCTTGCGCCCTTTCAGCAGCTCGCGCAGCCGGCCGAAGAAATCGGAGCGATAGCGCTGCAGCTCCTGCACCTGCCGGGCCAGTACAAGATTGAGGCGCGCGCCGAGATCACTAATGCGCGCCTGCGAATCCTTGTCCTTCGCCTCCGCTGCCTGCAGCGCCTCATTCAACGCCGCGATCTGTCGGCGCAACGCCAGAAGCTGTTGGTTGAGCAGGTCGACCTTGGCAAGCGCATCATTCGAGACGTTCCTTTCGCTCGCCAGCTCTTTCGACAACGCCGAGATCCGTTGCTCGGCCGTGTCGGCGCGCGTGTCGCCAAGTCCGGCAATGCTCGTGAGCTTTTGGTTTTCGGCCGTCAGTGACGACAGCGAGGCTTTCAATGCCGCCAGTTCGTCCTCGAGTGACTTGCCCTTGCCCTTCTCGAGCGAGAGCAGACTCGTCAGCTCGGCGATCTGGCGCGTCAGCCGCTTGAGCGCGCTGTCCTTGCCGGAGGCCTCCTGTCCCACGAAGTATTGCGAGATCATGAAGATCGACATCAGAAACGTGACGGTGAGAAGCAGGGTCGAGAGGACGTCGACGTAGCCCGGCCAGAACTCGCCGTGATCTCCTCCTCCGCGACGTGATCGTCCGCGGGACATGCGTCAAGCCCCTCTGCGTGCCATTGACTTGGCGAGATCCTTCAACACTGCGGCGACCTCCGTTTGGCGCGTGGCCTGGTCGTCGATCCATTCGCGGACCACCTTCTGCTCGGCCCGCATCTGCTGCACGAGCTGATCGACACCTTGCGCCAGTTCCCGCACCGGCTGGCCGCCGGTACCGTTTGCATCATCACCGGCCCCTTCGATCCGGCCACCGAGATCCGTGATGGCACGCTGGAGATCATGAACTGCTATTTGAAGCTGACGTGTCCCTGGATCGCTCCCGACGACACCCGATGCCGGAGACAGGTCGGTAATGCCTGAAAGCCACTCTTCGAGTTCATTATAGAAGCGGTTATGGGCATGATTGGCCTGTAGCTCGAGGAAGCCCAGAACCAGCGACCCTGAGAGCCCCAATAGCGATGCGGAAAACGCGGTTCCCATGCCTTTCAGCGGCGCTGCGAGCCCATTCTTCAACTCCTCGAACACGAGAACGCTGTCCGATTGGCGGGTATCGAGCGTGTTGATCGCCTTGCCGACCGATTCGATCGTTTCGAGCAGTCCCCAGAATGTGCCGAGGAGCCCGAGAAACACGAGCAGGCCGACCAGATAGCGACCTGTTTCGCGCGACTCGTCGAGCCGTCCTCCGATCGAGTCCATGATCGATCGCATCGTCTGCGCCGAAAGCGAGAGGGCACCCGTGCGGTCTCTCAACATGGTTGCCATCGGCGACAGCAGTACCGGTTTATGCTCGATTGCGAGACCCGGGTCGGCGATCCGAAAGGCATTCACCCATCGAACCTCGCGGTACAGTCGAAAGACTTGGGCGAAGGCGCGCAGGATGCCGATCGAGAGAACCGTTACGATCAGTCCGTTCAGCGCGGGGTTGTTCCAGAAAGCCACCGCCAGCTGATTGCCGATGATCGCGATGATGAAGCCGACCAGGACGAGGAAGATGAACATGCCGCGTAGAAAACCGCCCGGCGTGTTCAGCGTTCGCGAGAACGGGCGCGTCGCGGCCTCCGCAGATCGAACTCTCGCCATCGACTTCCCTCCGCCCGCTGTCAATTCGGCGTAGCTTAGCTCCCGATCGTGTCAGCACAATATGCTGCGCCGATTGGGCCTGTTCGCGACTCGGTGACGGACTTCACGCGCGACTCAGGCATTTTTGAGCAGCGCCAGCATGCTTTTTTGGACGTTGCCGTTGGCGGCCAGAACATCTCCGCTCTCGAGCGTGGTCGCTCCGCCCGCCAGATCGCTGACGATGCCGCCCGCTTCGCGAACCATCAGAAGTCCCGCGGCGACGTCCCACGCCTGGAGGGAATGCTCCCAATAGGCATCGAAGCGGCCGGCCGCGACCCAGGCGAGGTCGAGCGCCGCCGCCCCCATGCGGCGCACGCCCGCGGTCTCTCGCATGGCCGCCTCGCATTCGGACAAGAAACGTTTGTGGCCGGGCCGGCCGCGATGCGGGATGCCGGTGACGACGAGGCATTCGGCGAGCGTCCGCCGGTTGGCGACCCTCAAGCGGCGGTCGTTCAGGAATGCGCCTTTGCCCTTCTCAGCCGTAAAGAGGTCGTTCGACGCGGGATTGTAGACGACTCCGGCTACGATCTCGCCATCTCGTTCCAGCCCTACCGAAATGGCGAAGTGGGGAACGCCGTGCAGGAAATTGGTCGTCCCGTCGAGCGGATCCACGATCCAGCGATGCGATTTATCGGGACCGTCGACGGCACCGCGTTCCTCCATCAGGAAGCCGTAGCCGTGACGCGCCCGGGACAGCTCGGCGAAGAGAATATCCTCCGCCTTGTGATCGGCAGCCGACACGAAGTTGGCCGGCCCTTTGACGGAGACCTGCAACTGCTCGACCTCGCCGAAGTCGCGCGCGAGGCTTCGTCCGGCCTTTCGGACAGCCGCGACCATCACGTTCATGAGTGCCGACTGGGGCATCTACCCTCTCTCTTGCAAACCGCTTGGGCAATAGCCGACCGAAGACAGGTTTTCATCAGGCCGCATGGCCCAAAGTCGCGATTTGCGAATTTCCATTCTCTTGATGCAGTGCACTATCAGTCGGGCCGGTCGGCTGGCAAGTGCGCTTGATCTGGCGGGCAACCGGGTGAAGCTGCCCCGTCCGTGATCACTGCGGCCAACCCGTGCTCGTCGTCGTGCCCGCTGAACGACAGCCCAAGCGGCCTGCATTGTCGACCGATGAGCGACCCGGAAATCGAACATTCATCACGCCATTCCCAAATAGGGGAGTGGCGCACAGCCGGGTTCACGCAGCACCTCCCGATCCGTCGCAGGACGGTCACAGGCAGGCGATATGCTTGCTTTTGGCAAGTTTATCGCGCTACGTCTTGGGCTCGTCTTTTCGGAGGCCCCCATGTCCGATGCCGCCGTAAATGCCGTCCGGCAGTTTTCCCGCTACTATACGCGGCGCATTGGCGTGCTTGAGGACAGTCTCCTCGGAAGCGGGTTGACGCTGCCGCAAGGCCGGTTGCTCTACGAGATCGCCCAATGCGACGAGGGTTCGGCAACACCGGGCGAGATGGCCGCGCAACTTGGCCTTGACGCGGGCTACGTCAGCCGCCTGATCGCCGCGCTCGAAGCGCGAGGACTGGTCGTCCGGGAGCCCTCCGCCTCGGATGCCCGGCGTGTGGTTCTGCGACTGACGGACGAGGGACAAGCCGCCTTCGCGGCGGTCGACAGGCGGTCACGCAGCGAGGTCGCCGCCCTTCTCGCCAGGATCGAGCCGGCCGCGCGCAGCGAAGTCGTCGCGGCGATGCGATCGATCGAGCGCAATCTCGAGCCGAAGGACGCTGCACCGCCGAGAGCGGTGCTGCGCGAGCCGAGATGCGGCGACATCGGCTGGGTCGTGCACCGCCACGCCGCGCTCTATCATCTGGAGTATGGGTGGGATTGGACATTCGAGGCTCTCGTGGCGAAAGTCGCTGGAGCGTTCATCGATACTTTTGATCCGGCGCGCGATTGCTGCCGCATCGCGGACGCAAGCGGCGAGGTGGTCGGCTCGGCGTTTGTCGTGCGGACCGAAGACGCACGTGTCGCCAAGCTCCGCCTGGTCTATGTCGAGCCGGGCATGCGGGGCACCGGGCTCGGAAGGCGTCTCGTCGAGGATTGCATGACGTTCGCCCGATGTGCCGGGTATGGCCGAATGACGCTGTGGACCAATGACCCGTTGATTGCCGCGCGGCGCCTTTATGAAAAGCTCGGCTTCGAAATGACGGCGTCCGAGCCGGTCACGGCGTTCGGGCACGAAATGGCGAGCGAAACGTGGGGGCGAGATCTCTAGGAACGCGCCCCCTCCTTGCATCAGACGCGAAAGTCGGGGATCAGCCGCGCGGCTCGGTCCAGCTTTCGGAGAAGGCAAGTGCCGACGTCGAGAACGGCTTGCCTTCGCGATCGAGCGGCCAGGCCTTACCCGACGCCAAAACGCCGTTCCGAATCAAGCGCGCGCCCAACGCCGGAATGAGGACGGTATTGAGACCGTATTTGCGCCCGTTGTGACCGGGCTGATGGTGCAGCATCAACGGTTCGCCGATCTCGTACCAAGTGAGCGAGATGTCTTCGGTCGTCGTGATCACGCGCTCCGTCCAGAATGTGCGCGGATCGCCCTCCTTCTCGAACTCGGCATCGAGGACCGGCAGATCCTTGTCCGCGAGATCAGGATTGAGCATGCCCTGCACCGTGTCCTGCAGCCAGCGCGTCATCGAGATGTTGTCGGAGTAGATCCGCCACTTGTCGTCGGTCAGCTCGCTTTTCAGGTAGAGCACATGACCCGGTCCCATCGGCGACAGATAGATGCGCCAGAAGCTGGCGTTGGTGGTGAGCGGCCCGTCCTTGGACGATGACAGCCGCAGGAATGGGTTCTCTCCCGTCAGGATGGTCTTGTTCGGATCTGCGATCGACATGGGTACCTCCGTTGCTGTTGTCCTGGCGAAAGCGTCAGACATCGTCCTCGCTGACGGCTTCGCTCCAATGCTGCTGCGGCTCAGTTGCGCCCTCGTTCTCGCCGGCGGCGCGCCGCACCGCGCCCGCGATCGTGAAGTTCGTCGGGTGCGGCAGGGGGTCGACCTCGACCGTGTCGCGGACGGCCGAGAGCATCGCCTTGGCATCCGCCGGCAGGCGCCGGTCGATCGACACGACGGCGCCGCCCGAGACGTCGATCCGAGGCTGATGAAAGGCACGATCCAAATCCCAGCCGAAGTCCGCCATCTCGGCAAGGAGCTGGAACACGGCCGGGATGATCCGACGTCCGCCGCAGCCGCCGATGCCGACCGCGACGCCGTCCTTCTCCATGATCGTCGGCACGTAGTTCGATAGTCCCCGCTTGTCCGGCGCCAGTCCGTTGGGGCCTTCGGGGCGGGGATCGAACCAGTTGAGCCCGTTGTTCATCAGGATGCCGGTCTGCGGCAACACCACGCGGCTGCCGAACAGCGACAGCAGCGTTTGCGTCAGCGTGACGATGTTGCCGTCGCGATCGATCACGGACAGATGCGTGGTCGAGGTGGGCATGCCGCGCTCGCCGGTGTCGCCCATACGCTTGAAACGGTCCTCCCAGGCGAACTCGAGGGCTTTGGCGTAGGCAACGAAGCGCGCGCCGTCCGGTGCGCTGCCGGGTGCTCCGCCATGTCTGGCGAGGTGATCGAAGGCCAGCAGCAACGTCGGTCCGCCATTGAGCTCCGGTAGAACGGTGATGGTCTGGCCGCGATAGGAGCGCGTCAGCGGCTCGCGTTCGACGGGGGCGACGGCGGCCAGGTCCTCGAGCGAAATATAGCCGCCCATCTCCTGGATGTCCTCGGCGATGGCCCGGGCGAGCGGTCCTTTGTACATCACCTCGACGCCGTCCGATGCCAGAGCCTTGAGCGTCCGCGCCAGCACCTTGCAGGGCAGCTTCAGCACCTCGCGCCCGGTTTGCGGTGCCGGCGCGATCGGGGGCATGCCGCCGCGCAGGAAGCGGTCCTTGCAACCGGGATCGCCTTGCAGGTCCGCGAGAGCATTGGCAACGATCAGCGTCGTGTGGAAATCGACGACGAGCCCGTCCTCGGCGAGAGCGATGGCGGGTGCCAGCAGGCTGCTCCAGGCTTTCGAGCCGAGCAGGCGGTGCGCGAGCGCGAGCCCGGCCGGTTGCGTCGGGGCGACCGTCGCCTTCGGCCCGACCGCGTGCACGTTGCCGACCGTCGACGGCCACCCGAACAGATTGCCTGCGTCCGTGCCGCCATCCAGCTTGAAGTCCTGCATCCGCAGGCCTCGGGGAGAGCGCGCGCCGAAGTCGATGGCGGTGACCGTGCCCGTCTTCCCATTCCTATGGAGCAGCGCGCCGACTCCGCCGACACCGCTCATCCAGGGCTCCAGCACGCCAATGGCAAACGCTGCCGCGACGGCCGCGTCCATGGCGTTTCCGCCTTCCTTCAGCACGCGCGCGCCGATTTCGGATGCCGCCCGGTTCTGCGTCACCACGATGCCGCCGCTCGATCTGGTGGAAGGCTTCGTGACCTGCCTCTTGAGCGATACGTTCGGCGAGCAGAGATTTCGGGCGGTCGGCATCGCGGCTCCGGGATTTTGTCGGATGGAATTGTGATCTTAGGGGCGAGCGCCGAAATTGGCGATCAACGCATCGAGGGTCTCGTCCGGTCTCTCCTGCATCATCATATGCCCGCACGCCGAAAGCGTGACGCATCTTGCACCAGGCACGAGATTGGCGAGTTCCTTGCCTTTGCGCGCCGGCGTCATCACATCGCTGTCGCCGAGGATGAAGACCGTCGGCACTTTGATTGCGGCGGCTGATTGGGTGGCGTTGGTCCAGGCGTCGCATGCAGCAAGATCGGTGGCGAGCGCGTGCTCGCGTCCGCGACCCAACACCGCCCGTGCGCTCGCCGTCATCCAGAGTCCGGGAGCCGAGTTGCCCCCGATTTTCGCGACGTTGGCGAAACACCAGCCGGTCATCATATCGTAGGCGCGTTCGGGCTCGTCCTTGGCGGCCGAGAGAAGCGTTGGGTGCACCGGCATCGATGACGAGATGCCGAGCAGCGCAAGCCCTGCAATCCGACCGGGTGCGCGCGCGGCGGTTTCGAGCGCGATCACCGCGCCCATGGAATGACCCGCGAGGGTCGCAGTTTTCACGCCTGCGGCATCCATCACCGCCAGCACCCACTCGCACATCGCCGCGATGCTGGCGAGCGGAGGGCCGTCGGAGCGGCCGTGCGCGGGGAGATCGACTGCGAGAACCGACCAGCCGTGCCAGGCATACCAGCGGCTCTGAAGGTGCCAGCAGGTGTGGTCGAGGCCGGCACCGTGAATGAAGACCATCATCGGCTTTGCCGCGTCTAACTCGCGTCCGCCCGTTGCCGCATAGACAGAATGGCCATTGACCGAAAGCAGCATCGCGTCAGCCTTTCTGCGAGGCCTTGAGGGCCTGGTCGAGGTCCTCGGTAAGATCATTCGGGTCCTCGAGGCCGATCGAGAGGCGGACCAGCTCCTCGCCGATGCCGGCAGCCGCAAGCTCCTTGGCGCTCATCTGCTGATGCGTCGTCGAGCCTGGATGGATGACCAGCGATTTGGCGTCCCCGACGTTGGCGAGATGAGAGAAGACACGCAGGCGCTCGATGAGCTTTGCACCGGCCGTCCGTCCGCCCTTGACGCCGAAGCTCATCATGGCACCGGCACCCCGCGGGAATTGTCGTTTGGCGAGCGCGTGGTCCGGATGGGTTTCGAGGCCCGGATACTTCACCCACGCGACAGCGGCGTGCTGCGCCAGAAAATGCGCGATCAGCCCAGCATTCGAGACGTGACGCGCCATGCGCACGGGCAGCGTTTCAAGGCCCTGAAGCATATAGAACGCGGTCTGTGGAGCCATGGCCGCACCGAAGTCGCGAAGGCCCTCGGCACGGGCCCGCATGATAAAGGCGGCTGGTCCGAACTCTTCTGCGAAGGCAAGTCCGTGATATCCTGCATAGGGCTCGGTCAGCGTCGGGAATTTTCCGGATGCGGTCCAGTCGAAGCGTCCACTGTCGACCACCACGCCACCGATCGCGACGCCATGTCCGCCGATGAACTTGGTGGCGGAATGCATGACGATGTCGGCGCCCCATTCGAATGGCCGGTTGAGGTAGGGTGTCGAGAAAGTGGAATCGATCATCAGCGGCAACCCGGCAGCATGTGCGACGTCGGCCACCGCGCGAAGGTCGAGCACCTCGAGGCCCGGGTTGCCGAGCGTCTCGGCCAGAACGAGTTGCGTCTCGGGACGGATGGCCTTGGCGAAAGCCTTCGGGTCGCGAGGGTCGACAAGCGTGGACGCAATGCCGAAGCGTGGCAGCGTGTGCACAAGCATGTTGTGTGTGCCGCCGTAGATGCGTGATGAGGCTACGATGTGCCCGCCCTGGCCCATCAGCGTCGAAATCGCAAGAAAGAGCGCCGCCTGGCCGCTTGCCGTCGCCACCGCACCGACCCCACCTTCGAGTGCCGCCATGCGCTCCTCGAATACGGCGACGGTCGGGTTGGAGATGCGGCTGTAGATATGGCCGGCCCGCTCGAGGTTGAACAATCCGGCGGCGTGCTCGGTCGACTCGAACACGTAGGAGGTCGTCTGATAGATCGGTACGGCACGCGCGCCCGTTGCTGGGTCGGGTTGCTGTCCCGCATGCAGCGCGAGTGTGTCGAAGCGTGGAAACTGGTCGGCGGACATGGGGCCTCCGGGTGTGACCTGGCCACCGTAGGGGAGGACGCGGCGGGTCGCCAGCCGCAAGGTATCCCAATCGGCGACGGATGTGCCCGCGAGCCGACCGGCTTGTCGTCGGCGACATTCGCACGGCATGCTGGGCTCAACGTATTTCTCAAATCGATCGGGAGCCAGCATGACGACTGAGCAGCCACTTATCCCCCTTTCTGCCGTCACCTGGGTGGGAGACGGGCTCAAACGCCCCGAATGCGTCCTCACGACGGCCAAGGGCGAAGTGTTTGTCGGCGATCATGGATCGGGCATCGCGGAGATCGGCAAGGCCAAGCGCAATATCGTAGGTGCGCCACCAGGTTTCCTGCCGAATGGCGTCGCGATGACAGCCGGCCGAGAGTTTCTCATCGCGAACCTTGGCGCTCCGGGCGGCGTGTGGCGCCTCGATGCCGACTGGCGTCTTTATCCGCACCTGTTCGAGGCGGACGGGGAGTTGCTGCGCGTATGCAATTTTGTCGGCGTCGACCGGACAGGCGTCGAGTGGATATCCGTTTCGACGCGTGCCTATCCTCGCGAGATCTCGTTCCATCCGAGGCACGCCGACGGCTTCATCGTACGTCGCGACGGGGCCAATGCCCATATCGTGGCAGATGGTCTCGGCTTCACCAACGAATGCCGCGTCGATCCGTCGGGCCAGTGGCTCTACGTCAACGAGACGTGCGCCAAGCGCATCTCCCGGCTCCCGATAAAGGGACGCGAGCTTGGCCGTCGAGAGACGGTGCACGACTTCGGGCCGGGCGAGTTTCCAGACGGCTTTGCCTTCGATGCCGAAGGCGGCGTATGGGTCGCGTGCGTCTGCTCGAACAAGCTCATCCGGATCGAGACGAACGGGCACAGAACTCTGATCCTCGATGATTCCGACCCCGTGGACGTGGCCTGGGCGGAGGACTACTTCCGGTCAGGCAAGCGCGGGCGGGCGCATGTCGAGATCGGCGCCAGACGTTCGTTGCGCAACATCGCCAGCGTGGCCTTCGGCGGCCCGGATCTCAAGACCGTTTATATGGGTAATCTCGCGGGCGACCGGATTCCCACATTCCGTTCTCCGATCGCCGGTGCCGAGCCGGTGCAATGGCGATTCTAGGACAGAGCCCGGCAAGGCTTGCGTTCACACGGCAAACAACCATCAGGGGGAGATCGCATGCGCGTCATCACGCAGATACCGAACAACGATCTAAGAGCCGCGCAGAAAGTGGCCCAACTCGCAGAGCGCACCGGCTTCGACAGTGTCGTGACCGCGGAAAATGCCCACGGCCCGTTTCTGCCGCTCGGCGCGGCGGCCCTGGTGACGGACCGCATCCAGCTCGGCACGGCCGTCGCCATGGCATTTCCGCGATCGCCGACCATCATGGCGCACCATGCCTGGGACGTGCATCTCGCCTCGCAGGGCCGGTTCTACCTGGGGCTCGGCGCCCAGGTGAAGCAACATAACGAGCGCCGGTTCGGAATTGCATGGTCTCCGCCTGCGCCGCGCATGCGCGACTATATCGGTGCCATGCGTGCGGTGTGGCACGCCTGGGAGACCGAGACGCCCATCGACTATCATTCGCCGACCTACAACCTGACGCTCGTCACGCCCAACTTCTCCCCTCGTCCGAACGGCCTTGCCCCCATTCCTGTTTCCATCGCCGCTGTCGGCCCTGCCATGCTGAAGCTTGGTGGTGAAGTCGCAGACGGCGTGCGGCTCCATCCATTCTCGACTCGACGCTATCTCGACGAGGTGTCGGTCGTTCGCATTTCGGAAGGTCTGGAGAAGGCCGAAAGGTCTCGCGAGAATATCGAGGTGATTGCCGGCGGCTACGGCTTCATCGGTACCGGCAAGGATGCGGAGACTGTGGCCAAGGCACGCGCCTACGTGCGGTTCCGCATCGCTTTCTACTGCTCGACTCGCGCTTACTGGGATGTGCTCCGCCTGCACGACCTCGAATGGCTCGGCGAGAAGGTCAACCCCCTGCCACGGGAGGGCCGCTGGAGCGAGATGGCCGAGCAGATTCCGGAGGAGCTGATCGATCTCTTCGCGACCGTGGTCGATTATGAGGCCCTGCCCGAGGCGGTCGCCAAGCGATACGGCGGTTCGGCCGATACGGTACTGCTGCAGATCGGGGCCGACGAGGACGAGGCGCGCCTGGCGAAGTGCGTGGCGGAGATCCAGAAGATCCCCTCGCCGTTCAAGAGCTACGCGGCGAGACGAACAGCTTGATCGACGCGGCCGCGCCGATCGGGCGCCGGGCCATGTATCCGCGCTTGCAGCTATGGCCCAGCCGCGAGGCTCATGCGTCCAGCCTGACGCTCAGCCGTCCGGCGAGGTCCTGGATATACTGCCAGGCAACTCGGCCCGAACGGCCGCCGCGCGTCACGCTCCATTCGAGCGCCTCGCGCACCAGCTCGTCGTCGGCAATCTCGAGGCTGTGGTGCTGCGCATATCCGCGGACCATGTCGAGATACTGATCCTGCGAGCCGTTGTGAAAGCCGAGCCAAAGCCCGAAGCGGTCCGACAGGGAGACCTTTTCCTCGACCGCCTCGGACGGGTTGATCGCAGTCGAGCGCTCGTTCTCCATCATGTGCCGCGGCATCAGGTGCCGGCGGTTCGACGTAGCATAGAACAGCACGTTCTCGGGCCGGCCTTCGATGCCGCCCTCGAGCACCGCCTTCAGCGACTTGTAGGACGTATCGTCGTGGTCGAAAGACAAGTCGTCGCAGAACACGATGAAACGGTGGGGTGCAGCGCGCATGTAGAAGAGGCAGCGCGGCAGGGAATCGATGTCCTCGCGGTGAATCTCGACGAGCTTCAGGTCGTCCTTGTCGAGCTTCTTGTGAAGTTTCCTGCGGACCTCCGCGTGCGCGGCCTTGGCGAGGCTCGACTTGCCCATGCCGCGCGCCCCCCAGAGCAGCGCGTTGTTGGCGGGAAAGCCGTTGGCAAACCTCAGCGTGTTCTCGAGCAGGAGGTCGGCCGCCCGTTCGATGCCCTTGAGCAGGCCGAGGGGCTGACGATTGACCTGCGCGACGGGAATGAATGCCTCCGGCCCGGTCTGCCACACGAACGCCTCGGCGCGCGAGAAGTCGATCGCCGGGGCAGATGGCGGGGCCATCCGCTCCAGCGCGGCTGCGAGGCGCTCGAGGCGGTCGATCAGGTTCGGATCGGCGGACATGAGGTCGAAAACTCCAGCTAGCTCAGGGCGGATTCAGTCGGCGGTCTCTATAGTCGACATGGCGGGCCGCGTCACTGCGGCCCGATGCTGGTGGTTGATGCAGCGCAGCAAGGGGGTTCCGGTTGCAAACGAGGCGGCTGGCACTATAGTCCGGCGCGCAGACGATGCTGGAGAGGCGTCACGCCGGCCTATTGGGGCGGCGCGACGGACCTGCCATGGCGCTTCGTTGCATCAATCGAGGACTTCCAGCCCGATGCTTTTCATCACCCCGGCCTTCGCCCAGGCGCCCGGCGCCGATCCCTTCACCAGCATGTTGATCCCGCTGGCGCTGATGATCCCTATTTTCTATTTTCTGGTGATCCGGCCCAATCAACAGCGGGACAAGCAACGCCGTGAAATGATTTCGATGGTCCGTCGCGGCGATACCGTTGTGCTTTCCAACGGGTTCATCGGCAAGGTCATGAAAGCCAAGGACGGCGACGCGGAGCTGGAAGTAGAGCTCAACGAACAGATGCGCGTTCGCATTTCGCGCAGCGCTGTCGCCGAGGTTCGCGGTAAGGGCGATCCGGTGAAGGAGACGACGTGATCAGGTCTGATCTCGCTCGGCAATCGCCTGCGCCGGCTGTGCCGCGCATGGCGCAAGTTTGCGTCGGCGATGCTGCGCAGTCCGCAAGACGAGAGGTGCCCGCGAGCGTCATGTCGTCAAGACGAAAGGCTGAAGCCTGATGTTTCATTTTTCGCGTGGGAAGATCATAGCGATCGCGATCACGCTTTTGGCCGGCGTGCTGCTGGCGATGCCGAATTTCTTTGCGGCGAGCACGGTCGCGAAGTGGCCGAGCTGGGTTCCCAAGCATCCAATGAGGCTCGGCCTCGATTTGCAGGGTGGCGCGCACCTGCTGCTGGCGATGGACAGCGATCAGCTCCGCAAGGATTGGCTTGACAGCTTGCGCGACGACGCAAGGAAGACGCTGGTATCGGACGCCAAGATTCCGGCGAGCGTGACAATCCGAGGTGGCTCGGTGGTCGTGCGCCTGACGAAACCCGAGCAAATGGATCAGGCGCTCCGCGACCTGCGCAAGATCCAGACGCCTCTTGGGAGCGCATTCTCGGGTACGAGCGGGACCGACGTCGATATCAAGCGTGGTGATGGCGGAACCATAACAATCGCGCCGACGGAACCGGGCTTCCTACAGCGGCAGGCCAACGCGGCGGGTGCCGCGATCGAAACGATCAATCGGCGTATCAATGGCCTCGGTACCGCGGAATCGACGGTGGTACGTCAAGGCAGGGATAGGATCCTTGTTCAGTATCCTGGCTTGCAGGATACGACGCAACTCAAGGATCTGCTCGGCAAGACGGCGCGCCTTTCATTTCACGAGGTCAATCCCCAGGTGAGCGTGGAGGAGGCCCGTCAGCAAGGGCGCCCCCCTGCGGGATGGCAGATCTTCCCGTCGGACGAGCCGGGTGATCCCGCGTATCTGCTGAGCCAGACGCCCGTCGTTCCGGGCGATGAGCTGGTCGATGCTCAGCCGGGCTTCGATCAGCAGACCAACCAGCCGATCATCACGTTTCGCTTCAATCAGCAGGGCGCGCGAAAGTTCGGTCGCTTCACGCAAGCCAACGTTGGCCGGCCGTTTGCCATCGTCCTCGACGGCAAGGTGTTGTCGGCACCGGTCATCCAGACGGCGATTCTGGGGGGTACAGGACAGATATCGGGAAATTTCTCGGTCGACAGCGCCAATACGCTGGCGGTGCAGTTGCGATCCGGCTCGCTGCCGGTCAATCTCAATATCGTCGAGGAGCGTACCGTCGGCCCGTCGCTGGGCGCGGACTCTATTGCCTCCGGCAAACGGGCGGCTCTCGTCGGCACCGTGGGCGTGATCGCCTTCATGGTGTTTGCCTACGGTACGTTCGGCATCTTCGCGATCATCGCCGTGTTTTTCAACCTGGTGCTGATCGTCGGCATCATGAGCCTGATCGGCTCGACACTGACGCTGCCGGGAATTGCAGGCCTGGTGCTGACAGTTGGTATGGCGGTCGATGCGAACGTGCTGATCTACGAGCGCATTCGCGAGGAATTGCGTAACGGTAAGACGCCGATCTCGGCGATCGACTCGGGCTTCCGAACGGCGTTCGGCACGATCATCGATTCAAACCTGACGACACTGATCGCCGGTATCGTGATGTTCTGGCTCGGCTCGGGTCCCATTCGCGGGTTTGCCGTCACGCTGTCGATCGGCATCCTTACGACCGTCTTCACGGCGTTCACGGTTACGCGTCTGCTCGTTGCCGAATGGGTGCGGATGCAGCGTACGCGAAGAATTCCGGCGCCGCTCTGACGGCGGCCAAATCCGAGGAACAAGCGCACCATGTTTTTCAAAGGTGTCGACTTCTGGCCGCACAATACGACGTACCCGATCATGGGCTACCGGCGCATGTGCATCGGTATCTCATGGGGTCTCGCAATCCTTTCGGTCATATTGCTGTTCACCAAAGGACTGAATTTCGGCGTCGACTTCAGGGGCGGCTCTCTGTTCGAGGTACAGAGCACGACCGGACCGATCAATATCTCGGAGGTGCGCACAAAGCTGGGTCAGCTCGGCCTCGGGGATGTGCAGATCCAGAGCGTCGCGGTACCGACCGATGCGCTGATCCGGGTGGGCAAGCAGCATGACGACAAGGCGCAGCAGGAGGCGATCGGCAAGGTCGGTGCCGCGCTCAAGCCCGACATCGTGATCCGCCGCACCGAGGTCGTCGGAGCCGCTGTTTCAGACGAACTGAAGCTAGCCGGTGTCCTGGCGGTGTCGTGTGCCATCATAGGAATCCTGCTCTACATCTGGTTCAGGTTCGAATGGCAGTTCGGCGTTGCGGCGATCGTCGCGCTCCTGCACGACACGTTGATCGTGCTCGGCGCATTCAGTCTGCTGGGTCTCGATTTCGGATTGTCGGAGGTGGCAGCCGTCCTGACGCTTGCCGGCTATTCGATCAACGACACGGTCGTGGTGTTCGATCGAATTCGAGAAAATCTGCGAAAATACAAGCGGATGGATCTCGAAAAGCTGATGGATGTGTCGATCAACGAGACGCTCTCGCGGACCGTGCTGACGGCCACCACGACGTTCATCGCGGTCTCGGCTCTCTACGTTTTCGGCACCGAGGTGATCCGCGGGTTCTCGTTTGCTATGCTGTTCGGCATCGTCATCGGTACGTGGTCGTCGATTTTCGTCGCCTCGCCGTTCCTCCTCTGGATCGGTATCAACCGCGACTGGTCCGGCGAAGCGACGAGCCGGAGCAAGGTTCAAGCGCGGACCTGATAGTTCGAGGTTGGTGCGAGAGGCCCGAATTGCCCGAGACTGCTCCAGCACGCTACCCCGCGTCAGCGCCGATCGATGCGTACGGCAACGGAGGGTTCCGCTTTGCCGGTATGAGCCATCGCGGCTCGATCCTCTGCCTTCCCGATGCGATCGAAGCGTGGGAGGTCACGAAAGCCGCACAGATCTCGCCCCAGACCCTCGTGCGCGTGCTGGCGCGGAGCGAGCATCTCGACCTCGTCTTACTCGGCACGGGCGAGGATCTCGCCGTTCCGTCGCAGGATGTGCGCGCGGCGTTCTCGGCGGCCGGCGTCGGCCTCGAATTCATGGCGACGGGAGCTGCCGCGCGGACCTATAATATGTTGCTTGGCGAAGGGCGACGCGTGGCCGCCGCACTGATCGCCATCGAGCGTGCGCCGGGGACGTGATGAGTGGTCCGCGACTCGCCGTATGCGCTCCGTTGACACGGAGGACGGCATGAAGGCGTTTCTTGCCGAGCCCAATCGAGCGTTTCTGCTGGGGTGCGTCATCTCTGCGCTCGGTCTCGGCTATTGGATTGCGGATGGGACCGGCGACGATCTCGGCCTCGTTTCGTTCGTTTGCCGTTTCATCCACGTCGGCGCCGCTATGATCTGGGTCGGAATGATCTGGTTCGTGAACTTCATCTTGCTGGTTGCCCTGCGCGAGGCCGGCGACGCGGAGCGCACCGCCTTACTGTCTCACGTCGTCCCGCGCATGACGGCTCTGCTGAGCTTGGCCTCGCACGTAGTGGTGGCAAGCGGTGCCGTGCTACTGCTGACGACTGGTTACGTGCTTGATCGGTGGGTTTTCCCGTCGTCCGTCTATATCCCGTCGGCGCGCGTTCTGATGCTCTGGATCGGCGTCATTGCCGGCATCGCGATGTGGGGTATCGTGCACGGCGTCATTCGGCCCGGCGTGGTGACCGTTCTGGAAAAGCTCGAGAAACCTGATGCGATTGCCGCCGCACGGGCGCGGGTCGGAACTGCCGCGCGGATCAATCTGGTGCTGGCAGTGCCTGTCACGTTCGCCATGATCGCTGCGGCGCATCTCTTCTGATGCATGGCGATGCCACAAACCCCGTAAATGGTCCCGCGACAGGAGATGCGAGGGCGGAAATCCGAGCGGCGGCCATGCGAGGCGAGCCCGACCGCTATCTCGCCGCGACACTCGCCCCGGCTGAGGCAAGGCCGGCGCTGGCGGCGCTGGCCGCGTTCGCGGCGGAGATCGCTCGCATTCCGGCGACCGTCAGCGAGGCGATGCTCGGAGAAATACGGCTGCAATGGTGGCGCGATGCGCTGGCCAACGGGCGGGAGGGTCGCTTGTCGGGCCATCCGGTCGCCGACGCCCTGGTGGGATCGTCGGTGTTGCGTATGGTTCCTGCCGATCTCCTCGAGGGTATGATTGAGGCGCGCGAGCTTGATCTTTCGGGGGGGATGCCACAGGACGATGCCGGGTTGGCCGCGTATCTGCAGGGCTCGGAAGGCAATTCGTTTCTGCTCGGATTGTGTATCCTTGGCGCCAAGCGGAGCGAGGTCGAGGAGCTGGCCGGTGCTGCCGGCCGTGCCTACGGTGTTGCTCGGGGTCTCTGCCGCATGCCGATGCTGCTGCATAACGGTGGCGTCATCTTGCCGGCGGAGCGACTGAGGTCGGCCGGCATCGATCCAGGCCAACTCGCCACGCGACCGGCGCCGCAAGACTTGGCGGACGCCGTCCGCATCGTCGCGGACGCAATGGTGACGGATGCGCGAGCAGATCTACATCGCGCCCGCCTGCAAGCCAGGCGGCTCGACAGGCGCTATCGGCCGGCGCTGCTGCCTCTGGCCATGGTCGAGCCATATTTTAAGGCTCAGAGCAGCCGACGACTACTTGTCGAGCCAGCCGAGGTTTCACCGCTGCGGCGCGTGGTGCGCATCGGGATCGCGCATGTGACGGGGCGGCTGTGATCGTCCAGGGGGTGATATGACGAGCCGGTCTCGTACGATCGCGTTGGCCACGCTGGGAATGACGGTCGTCGCTCTCGTGCTCGCGGTGACGGGGACGGCATACGCCAGCGAGCCCCGCATAGCTTGGCGACTCGAGAATCCGTTCCGGTTCTTCACCGATCCCAAGCTGACCGAGGCGCATCGCGCCACCTACGAGGCCCTGAGCGAGGACGAGCGGCGCCAGCCGGTGCTGTCGTCCGAGCGAGCCCTTGCCGAGCGCCATGCGAGCGATGGATGGGCCGCAACGATGCTCGACCAGACGTGTTGGGATCCACGTACCAATCGCCACCGCTGTCGGAGTGAGCCGGACTACCTGCAACCCGAAAGCCACCGCATTGTCGCCCAACTCGACGGCATTCCCGATCCCGGAAGCGTCGACTGCACGTGGCTGACGGCACCAAGGGGCAAGCGCGGAACCGCGCTCACCGTGCCGTGTGATGTCGCCGTGAAGCTCGATATCCCCTACCCCGACGGCGCAGGTGTGAGCGTCGAAGTGGGCGGCCAGACGGTCGCGCGCAACGATGTTCGCATCGAGGATATCCTGATCGTCGGTGTTGGCGACAGCTTCGGCTCGGGCGAGGGCAATCCGGATGTGCCCGTGCGGTTCTCGCGCGAGCGGGCCGCCGATTATGGAGATCCGGTGAAGGAGCCGCAGCTTGCGGGCTATCCGGCCCGCATGGGCAACTGGCGTGTGATCGGTGATCCGGCTTTCATCGATGCAAATCCGCGCTGGCTCGACCAGGCTTGTCATCGCTCGCTCTATTCCCATCAGCTTCGCACAGCCCTTCAGCTTGCAGTCGAGAAGCCCCAACGGGCCGTTACTTTCGTCAGCTTCGCGTGCTCCGGAGCGGAAATCGTGCGCGGGCTCTTCCTGCGATACCGCGGTCATGAATGGGTGCCGACGCCCCCCGATCTTTCCCAGATTTCGGCGGTCGCGCAGGAGCAGTGCGGCGAACGGCGAGCGCCGGCCTACGACCTGCCCGAGGCCTATCATATGAAGGGTAAAGTGCCGGACCTGCAGGGCGGGCTTGTTTTGAGAAAGTGCGACAGCGATCACGCCCGGAAAATCGATTTGCTGCTGGTGTCGATCGGGGGCAACGATGTCGGATTTTCGCGCCTCCTGGCCAATGCCGTACTCGCCGATGAATCCGCTCTGCGGAAGCTTGGCGGTTGGATCGGCCAAGTGCAGAATTCCCGCGAGTCACAACTCCAGCTCGATGCGCTCGATGATCGCTACAAGGCACTCAGTCGTGCCTTGCACAATATCCTGCACATCCCCTGGCAGCAGTCGGACCGGGTGCTTCTGGTGGCTTATCCGTCCTTGACGCTGCTCGACGACGGACGCTCGATCTGTCCGGATAGTCGCGCAGGCATGACCGTCTCGAGCGAATTCGCACTTTCAGAGCGAAAGGCGCGAGACGCCATGCAAGCCGCTGATCGGCTCGACCGCATCATGCGCGCGACCAGTCGTGCCCATGGCTGGAGTTTTGTCAGCGCGCATCGCTCCCAGTTCAATGGTCGCAGCATCTGTGCCGGATGGATCGACGATGCCATCTCGACCGCCGACGATCTTCGCCTGCCGCGCCGCATCGGAGGCAAGTGGGTTCCATACAATCCTGCGAGCTTCCGTCCTTATGCGTCGCGCCAGCGCTGGTTCAGGACGCCGAACGATGCCTTTCTGACGGCGAACTTTCACGTCAGCCAATCGCTCTTGCAAAAGGCGCTGCCGACAAAAACCGTGAACTGGTTCCAGGTATTGCTGGCCAGTCTCTATTCGGGAGCGTTCCACCCGACGGCCGAGGGGCAGGCCGCGATCGCCGACAGCGTCGTGATCGAGGCGCGGCGCGTTCTCGCACACTACGCCGACAACGGGCCGACGCGGTAATCGCGGATCGCGTGCAAACAGGTGCTTGCGGGACGTGCCCACGGGCGTCAATCTCGCGATAGCGTTGCTCAAGGCCCACGAAGGACTTTCCCCATGGCCCTCGATGTCGTTGGTGCCGGCTTCGGCCGCACTGGGACAAATTCGCTCAAGCTCGCCCTCGAGATGCTGGGCTTCGGCCCGTGCCATCATATGTTCGAGGTTCGCGACCGCCCCGAGCAGGTCGCTTTCTGGGCTGCGGCCGCTCGTGGCGAACGCGATGATTGGGATACGGTCTTCGAGGGTTTCAAGGCGACCGTCGACTGGCCGTCGGCATACTTTTGGAAGCCGATCGCGGCTCACTATCCGAACGCGAAGGTCATTCTCTCGGTGCGCCCCGTCGACGCCTGGGTGAAATCGATCCACTCGACCATTCACGAGAGTTTGAAACGCCGCAACGAGCGCCCGGCCGGGGTGCTCAGGGACCAAGGCGAGATGGCCTACGACCTTATCGAGCGGCGCACGTTCGATGGACGGCTCGGTGATCCCGAGCATGCGGCTGCCGTCTTTCTGGCGCACATGGCCGAGGTCAAGGCCGCCATCGCGCCGGAGCGACTGCTGGTCTACGATGTGGCGGAGGAGTGGGCGCCACTTTGCCGGCACCTCGGCGTGGCGGTTCCGAACGAGCCGTTTCCGCGCACCAATTCCACCGAGGAGTTCCGGGCCCGGGCAGCGGCCCGCGACCGGGTATCGTCAAGCTCCGCGACCTGAACCGATTGGCGCCGTCTCGCGGCGCTGTTTGGGGCGCGCACACAAATCGATACCCGCCCCGCCGCAGTCTCCGTCGACCATCGACGCCAAGTGCGCTCTCGCTTTACAGCGACTTGAAGTCGATGACGCTGCGCACGACCTTGCCGGCCTTCATGTTGGCAAAGCCTTCATTGATTTCGTCGAGCGAGATGTGTGCCGAGATGAAATCGTCGAGATGGAGTTTGCCGCGCCGATAAAAGTCGATCAGGCGCGGCATGTCGGTACGGAAGTGGTTCGACCCCATCGACGATCCCTGCACCTTCTTCTCGCGCAGAAAATCGGCGCCGTGCAGCTCGATGCTCTGGCCGAATGGAATCATGCCGACGATTGTCGCCGTGCCGCCGTGGCGAAGCACTTTGAAGCACTGCTCGGCCGTGAGCTTGAGGCCCAGGCACTCGATGGCGTGATGCACGCCGTCCGATGGCTTGCCGCCGAGTGCTGCGCGTATGCGTTCGACCACGTCGCCGTCGCGCGGATTGATCAGGTCGGTCGCACCGATCTTGGCTGCAAGCTGCAACTTGGCGGGATTTGTGTCGACCGCGAAGATGCGGCCAGCACCTGCCACGGCGGCACCGTTGAGCGCGGCCATACCGACGCCGCCACAGCCGAAGATGGCGACGGTCTCGCCGGGCGCGACCTTGGCCGTGTTCACTGCCGCGCCAAAGCCGGTAATGACGCCGCAACCGATCAAAGCGGCGCGATCCAGGGGGAAGTCCTTATCCACCTTCACGACGGCGTGCTCGTGCACGAGCATCATCTCGGCATAGCCGGACAAGTTCGCGAAAGTGTGCACCGTTTGTCCGTCTTTCGAGAGACGCCGCGCCTCCCCGGGCAGCATTTTCACGCTCGTGTCGGTGCAGATCACCGGGCGGCCGGCCGTGCAGTTCTCGCATTCGCCGCAGAACACCGACAGGCACGTGATGACGTGGTCGCCCTTTTTCACATAGCGCACCTCTGAGCCCACCTCATCGACCACGCCGGCAGACTCGTGCCCGAGCACGACGGGAAGCGGGTGCGGATAGAGTCCTTCGATGAAATGCAGGTCCGAGTGGCAAAGACCGGCAAAAGCTGTCCGGATCAGGACCTCATGCGGACCCGGCTTCGCCACGCCGATGGTCTCGATAGCAAGTGGCTGATTGACCTCATAGAGAACGGCGGCTCGCATCGGTGTCTCCCGGTACTCGTTTCTGGCGCGCCAGATTAGGCGACTTCCATGTGGCTGGGGAAGTCCGGCTCGTGGCAGCGGGTTGGCGTCCGCTTCGGATCAAGCCACGCCGCTGCCGGCGCACAGCATGGGGTTTCTTGTCCCGCTGCTCTTGCAAAACCGGCTGCGATGGCTTTTCTCTCGATTAACGATTGCATTTCGATATCTGGAGGATCGCCCGCATGGCACCCCGTCCCGCAATGCTGGTGATCCTCGATGGCTGGGGTTGGCGCGAGGAAAAAGCCGACAACGCCACGCGCCTTGCCCGGACGCCCAATTTCGACCGGCTGTGGGCGGCGGGACCTCGTGCGTTCTTGAAGACGTCAGGCCTCGACGTCGGCCTGCCGGCCGGCCAGATGGGCAATTCGGAAGTCGGGCATCTGAATATTGGCGCTGGACGGATCGTAATGCAGGATCTGCCGCGTATCGATCAAGCCGTCGAGGATGGCGGGCTCGGCACACGCGTCGACGAAAGCGGCGTGATCGAGAAGCTCAAACGCTCAGGCGGCACTTGTCACATCATGGGCTTGATGTCGCCGGGGGGCGTGCATTCGCATCAATCGCACTGCGCCGCAGTCGCCCAGATTCTTGTCGAGCGTGGTGTCAGGGCAGTCGTGCATGCGTTTACGGATGGTCGTGACACGCCGCCGCAATCGGCTGCCGACGACATGCGGCGCCTGTCGGCTGATCTGCCGTCGGAGGTGCCCATCGCGACTGTTGTCGGCCGGTACTTCGCGATGGACCGCGACAAGCGCTGGGATCGCGTCGAGAAAGCCTACGATCTGATCGTCGACGCGTCCGGCGCGCGCTTCGCCTCTGCTTGTGACGCGGTCGAAGCGAGCTATAGGGAGGGCAAGTTCGACGAGTTCGTCGTACCCGCAGTGGTCGGCGATTACGGCGGGATGCATGACGGGGACGCCATTCTCTCCATCAATTTCCGCTCGGACCGCATGCGCGAAATCTTGTCCGCGCTCCTCATCCCCGAATTCGATGGCTTCCCGCGCAAGCGCGTCGTGAACATATCGGCGGCGGCGGGCATGGCCTCCTACGGCGACGCGCTCGATCCCTATTCGAGCACGCTCTTCCCGCGCCAGGAGTTGGCTATGGGGATCGGCGAGGCGGTGTCGAAGGCTGGAAAATCCCAGGTGCGGATGGCCGAGACGGAAAAGTATCCGCACGTTACGTTCTTCTTCTCCGGCGGCCGCGAAGAGCCCTATCCAGGCGAGGATCGCGTTCTCGTTCCGTCGCCAAAGGTCGCTACCTATGATCTCCAGCCAGAAATGTCGGCGCCGGAGCTGACCGACAAGGCTGTGACCGCGATCCGGTCCGGCCAATACGATTTCGTGGTCCTGAACTACGCCAATCCCGACATGGTCGGCCACACCGGCAGCCTCGAGGCCGCGATCAAGGCCGTCGAGACGGTGGACGCGGGACTTGGTCGGATCGCCGATGCGATTTTTGCCGTGGGCGGCGCGCTCCTTGTGACGGCCGACCACGGCAACTGCGAGCTGATGCGGGATCCCCAAACCGGCGGGCCGCATACGGCTCATACCACCAATGTCGTGCCCGTCTTCCTCGCCGGCGTGCCGGGTGCTCATCTACATGAGGGGCGTCTTGCCGACATCGCACCCACGCTTCTGGCCCTGATGGGGCTGCCTCAGCCGAAAGAAATGACCGGACGGTCGCTCCTCGGTTGAGGGCCGCCAGTACTCATACGCCGCAGGCTGGAAGCTCGGTTCTGCCGCTCGCAGCGCGATCGCTCAGGCGATTTCGAGCACCACGCGGCCACGCACCTTGCCAGCCAGGATGTCGGGAGCCAGAGCGGGCGCGTCCCCGATCGGGCGCGTCACCGTCATCGACGCGAGGGCCTCCCGGTCGAGATCCCGCGCGAGCCGATCCCAGGCCTCGATGCGTCGAGCCTTCGATGCCATGACGCTTTCGATGCCGGCGAGCGTGACGCCGCGCAGTATGAATGGTGCGACCGATGTCGTCAGATCCATACCTTGCGCCAGTCCACACGCAGCAATGCATCCGCCGTATTTCGTCGCGGCGATGGCATTGGCGAGCGTGTGGCTCCCAACCGCGTCGACCACGCCTGCCCAACGCTCCTTTGCCAGCGGACGTCCTCCACCCGATCCAAGCTCTGCGCGGTCGATGATCTCAGCGGCGCCGAGGCCCTTCAGGTAGTCGGCTTCGCTCGTCCGGCCGGTCGAAGCGATCACGTGATAGCCGAGCCTGGCGAGCACTGCGACGGCGACGCTGCCCACTCCGCCGGCCGCCCCTGTGACCAGAACCGGACCGCTTGCCGGCGTTATCCCGTGGTGTTCGAGCGCCAGCACGCACAGCATGGCCGTGTAGCCCGCGGTGCCGATCGCCATTGCTCCCGACGCCGAGATGCCCTGGGGACGCTTCACCAGCCAGTCACCTTTTACACGGGCGATTTCGGAATAGCCCCCGAGATGGGTCTCGCCCAATCCCCAACCGTTGAGGATGACATCGTCGCCTGCTCTGAAGTCAGGATTCGACGAGGCCTCCACGGTTCCGGCGAAATCGATACCGGGGATCATCGGCCAGCGGCGAACCACGGGCGCTTTCCCAGTGAGTGCCAGCCCGTCCTTGTAGTTGATGGTGGAGTGAGTGACGCGCACCGTGACGTCGCCCTCCATCAACTCTGCCTCTTCGATCGAGCGCCAGGCAAGGTCTTGTCCTTTTTCGCTCTTCGTCAGTAGGAAGGCATTGAAACTCATCACATTCTCTCCGATTTCGTCGATCACTACGCCCGCTTGGGCTCCATGGTTGCATAACTGATCTGCGGCAACCGCGATGCGATTTCTGGCGTCTTCTTCTCACGCCAGTCGCCATGCAGCAATCATGGCGAGTTCTCGGCGGGCTTGTGGCTTTTGCACAATCAAGCCAGCAGAAAGATGAAAGGGAATGCTACGTCTCAACTGGAGTGTGCCGGGCTTGCAACGCACTCGATTGTCCAACTTGTGGCGTTCACCCAAAGTATAGTGCCAAATATACTTAGACGTATCTATTTATAGTGCAAACAGATCACGACGGTTGCCTTCATGTGTCAGGTGATACAACGCACCTGCAACAAATTCTTAACGATTTTTCTTTTCAAATACGGCGAACTATTGTGGCGATGGTGCATTTTTCGCTTGGCAAACTCGTGGCGGCCCGATTAATGGTCGTTTAACGGGAGCGGGTGAGACCCGAGCTCGAGGCGGCCTTGTTCTCCGAAGGAGGCACCATGGAACTTAAAATGCGACTGAACGTGCTAGCCGCGATCGTGTCGTTCGGATTCCTGGCAGCGATCGTTTTTGGAATGGTCTGAGCGAGTCTCGCCGTGCCCGAGTGGGTGGCGATGACCAGCGGCGGCAACGCAAGACCCTCAACCCAAACATGGACAGATGCACGAGGCGCGGATCAACCGATCCGCGCCGTTGCATTTTGGGCCGGGATAAAATGGGCGGCGGAGCCAACACCGCACAGCCGAATTGCAGCGCCGGCAATCACCGCTCAACGCTTGATAATGTATCCCAAGATCGCGCCGACGAGTGGATAGAGCTTGGCGTTGCCACGAAGCAGGGGCAGCGCGTCCTGGATCGGCCCGTTGATCTGACTGACCAGCGTGATCGCCGACAGAATCGCGGCCAGCACGAGGCTGGCGATGAATGTACCCGCGGTTGGTACCCTTAAGCCCTTGAGGACAAGTGCACCGGCGAAGCCGACGACCGTGACGATGACGGCATAGAGCAACGCATAGACAAAAATGTCGTATCCTCGGCCGACGACGGCAGGCAAGGCAGCCTTGATCGGATCGGCCAGGAACCAGGCCGCTGCGATCTGTAAGAGCAGCAGCACGATGCGCGGCAGCATTGTCGTCCCCCGTTCGTCAATTTTCCGGCGACCGCTGATTCGCTCCGCGATCGTCACCGGAACGTTAACAGCAGCTCACTTCAGTTGCGAGCCGGAGCGGCGACCGCGTGTTCCATCCTTCGCTCGGCGTTGCCGCGAAGCATCGTTTGATCAGTCGCCTTGGCTCGGCACCAGCTCGAGACGGCTGAAGCCTTTCTACGCGGCTTGGTTCTTTTGCGAACCCGGATCGTAATTCAGCACCGGCGCAAGCCACCGTTCTGCTGCCTCCGCGGTCATGCCTTTCCGGCGAGCGTAATCCTCGACCTGATCGCGCTCGATCCGGCCGACGCCAAAATAGTGGCTGTCAGGATGCGAGAAATAGAGACCCGAGACCGACGACCCGGGCCACATGGCATAGCTCTCGGTCAACGAGATGCCCGCGGTCCGCTCGACGTCCATGAGCTTCCAGAGGGTGGCCTTCTCGGTGTGGTCGGGCTGGGCCGGATAGCCGGGAGCGGGGCGGATACCCACGTACTTTTCGGAAATGAGTTCATCGTTGGTCAGGCGCTCGCCCTTGACGTAACCCCAGAATTCCTTCCTGACGCGTTCGTGCATACGCTCGGCGAAGGCTTCCGCGAGACGGTCGCAAAGAGCCTTGAGCATGATCCGGCTGTAGTCGTCGGTCGCGGCGATGCGGCTCGCGAGTGCCGCCTCCTCGCCGACGCCTGTCGTGACAGCGAATCCCCCGATGTAATCCGCGATGCCGCTGGTCTTCGGCGCAATGAAATCGGCGAGTGCGGTATGCGCCCGGTCGCGACTGGGCTCTCGTGCCATTTGCTGTCGCAGCGTGTGCAGCGTGGCAAGCGTCGGCGATCGCGCGTCGTCGGTATAGACTTCGATGTCGTCACCGACGGCATTCGCCGGCCAAAAGCCGATGACGGCGCGCGCGCCGACCCATTTCTCCGCAACGATGCGTGCCAGCATGGCCTGCGCATCGGCAAAGAGGCGCCGCGCCTCGGTTCCGACCATGTTGTCGTCGAGAATGCGAGGATAGCGTCCGGTCAGCTCCCACGTCTGGAAAAAGGGCGTCCAATCAATATAGCGGACAAGCTCGCCAAGGTCGTATGTTTCGAAAGTCTTCGTGCCGAGGAAATCCGGTTTGCGGATGCGGGTCTTTTTCCAGTCGATCTTGAAGGCGTTGGCGCGCGCCTCGGCAAGCGTGATGCGGTTCTTGCGTGCTTCGCTCCTCAGGTGTGCATCGCGCGCCTTGGCGTACTCGGCCCGGATGCTCTCCACGTAGGGGCCGCCCCCGGCCTCCGAGAGAAGGTTCGAGACCACGCCCACGGCTCGGCTGGCATCGGTGACGTAAATCGCCTGGCCGCGCGTGTAGTTGGGACTGATCTTGACGGCGGTGTGGACACGACTCGTGGTCGCGCCCCCTATCAGCAGCGGCACCGCAAAACCAGTACGCTCCATTTCCGCCGCGACGTGGCACATCTCGTCGAGCGATGGCGTGATGAGGCCCGAGAGGCCGATAATGTCGGCATTCTCTTCCTTGGCGACGTCGAGAATCTTCTGCGCCGGCACCATGACCCCTAGATCGATGACTTCGTAATTGTTGCACTGGAGCACGACGCCGACGATGTTCTTGCCGATATCGTGCACGTCGCCCTTCACGGTCGCCATCACCACTTTGCCGGCCGCCGGCATCTGGTCGACGCCGGATGCACGCTTCTCGGCTTCGAGGTAGGGCTGCAGATAGGCGACCGCCTGCTTCATGACGCGCGCCGATTTCACGACTTGCGGCAGAAACATTTTGCCGGAGCCGAACAGGTCGCCAACGACGTTCATGCCCGCCATCAGCGGTCCCTCGATCACGTGCAGCGGCTTTTCCGCCTGCTGCCTCGCGACCTCGGTGTCGGTCTCGATAAATTCGGTGATGCCGTGCACGAGCGCATGCTTGAGACGTTCCTCGACCGACGCGTTGCGCCAGGCGAGATCGGCCTCCTTCCTCTTGACCCCGTCACCTTTGAAGCGGGCCGCCGCTTCGAGCAGGCGTTCGGTGGCGTCCGGACGGCGGTTGAGAACCACGTCCTCGCACAGTTCGCGCAGGTCGGCTGGAATGTCGTCGTAGACGGCGAGTTGCCCGGCGTTGACGATGCCCATATCCATGCCCGCCTTGATGGCATGATACAGGAAAACGGAGTGCATCATCTCGCGCATCGGCTCATTGCCGCGGAACGAGAACGAGAGGTTGGAGACACCGCCCGAGATGTGCACCAGTGGAAAGCGCTGTTTGATTTCGCGGGTGGCTTCGATGAAATCGACACCGTAGTTGTTGTGCTCTTCGATCCCGGTTGCGACGGCGAAGATGTTTGGATCGAAGATGATGTCCTCCGGCGGAAAGCCGATGGCCTCGGTGAGCAGCTTATAGGCGCGGGAGCAGATCTCGACCTTGCGCGCCTGTGTGTCGGCCTGGCCGATCTCATCGAACGCCATCACCACGACGGCCGCGCCATAGCGCAGCACTTTACGTGCCTGCTCGAGGAACGGCCCTTCGCCTTCCTTCATCGAGATCGAATTGACGATGGCCTTGCCCTGCACGCACTTCAGGCCCGCCTCGATGACGCTCCACTTCGAGCTGTCGATCATCACCGGGACGCGGCTTATGTCGGGCTCCGAGGCGATCATGTTGAGAAACGTCGTCATGGCCTTCTCGCTGTCGAGCAGGCCTTCGTCCATATTCACGTCGATTATCTGAGCGCCGGCTTCGACCTGCTGGCGCGCCACGGCTAGAGCGGCCTGATAGTCGCCCTGTTCGATCAGCTTCCGGAACCGCGCCGACCCCGTGACGTTGGTTCGCTCGCCGACGTTGATGAATGAGGAGCCAGAAGAAGTGGTCATGACTTGCTACCTTACTGACCGTGCCGGTGGCGTTCGATCTTGGCGGTCGTCACAGCAATGCTCGGTTAACCCGCGACGAAAGCTTCAAGGCCCGACAGGCGCATCTTCGGAGCGATGACCGGGACCTCGCGCGGGGCGAATTTGGCGACGTGCTCTGCGACGTGGGCGATGTGCTCGGGCGTCGATCCGCAGCAGCCGCCGACGATGTTGACGAGACCGTCCCTTGCCCATGCCTCGATCTGACACGCCATCTCGTGGGGCGTCTCGTCGTATTCGCCCATGGCGTTCGGCAGGCCCGCGTTGGGATAGGCCGAAACCAGAGTGTCCGCGATGCCGGCTATCTCGGCCAGGTGCGGCCGCATGAGGTCGGCCCCGAGCGCGCAGTTGAGGCCGATGGCGAAGGGCTTAAGGTGTCGCATCGAATACCAGAAGGCCGTCGGCGTCTGCCCCGAGAGCGTTCGGCCCGAGCGGTCGGTAATCGTGCCGGAGATGATGATCGGCAGTTCGATGCCCGCTTCGTCGAAAGCCTCGAGCGTGGCGACGCCGGCTGCCTTCGCGTTCAAAGTGTCGAAGATCGTTTCGATCAGGATGAGGTCGGAGCCACCTTCGATCAGGGCCAGCACCTGCTCCCTGTAGGCGCCGCGCAGCGTGTCGAAATTGACATTGCGGTAGCTCGGATTGTTGACGTCGGGCGAGATCGAAGCGGTCCGATTGGTCGGGCCGACCGCACCGGCGACGAATTTGGGCCGCGAAGGGTCGGCAGCCATGGCAGCGTCGCAAGCTTCCCGGGCGAGGCGAGCCGCCGCAAGATTGATCTCGTAGGACAATTTTTCCATGCCGTAGTCGGCCATGGAAATGACTTGGGCGTTGAAGGTATTCGTCTCGACGATATCCGCTCCCGCCGCGAGATATTGTGCGTGAATGTCTCTTATGACGTCCGGCTGCGTCAGCACCAGCAAGTCGTTGTTGCCCTTCACGTCGCGAGGCCAGTCTTTGAACCGCTCGCCGCGATAGTCGGTCTCGTTGAATTTGTGACGCTGAATCATCGTGCCCATGGCGCCGTCGATGATGAGAATGCGTCGGGAGGCCAGACGCCTCAAGTCTTCGGTCCTGCGCCGGCAATCATCCTGCGATCTGGTGGCGGTCATTTGGTTGCCTGCAACTGTGACTAGAGCGTTTCTATTGCGGATATCACCGAACCTGGCACTCTGCCGTAGGCCCACGTGACGCCCGACCCCGGAAGGTCGTCGGGCGCTTGTCTATCTCGTCCGATCGCGTTGCCCATCACGCGGCCTCGGCCGGCTTGCCGGCTTGCGGACGCAGGCCCAGTAGATGGCAAATTGCGTAGACAAGATCCGCGCGGTTGAGCGTATAGAAGTGAAACTGGCGCACTCCCTGGTCGACGAGGTCGAGCACCTGTTCCGCGGCGACTGCGGCGGCAACGAGATGCGTTGTGGCCTGATCGTCCTCGAGACCCTCGAAACGGCGAGCCAGCCACGCGGGCATGGTCGTGCCGGTCTTCGCGCCAAAGCTCGCGATCTGCCTGAAGTTGTGGATCGGCACGATGCCCGGCAGCACCGGACACCAGATGCCGCGCGCGCGGACGCGATCGAGAAAACGCAGGTAGTGGGCGTTGTCGAAGAAAAACTGCGTAATGATCCGATCGGCGCCTGCGTCGACTTTCGCTTTGAGATTGTCGATGTCGGCTTCGATGGTAGAGCTCTCGGGATGTTTCTCGGGATAGCCGCCCACCGAAACCTCGAAATCGCCGATCCGCTTGATGCCGGCCACGAGATCGGCGGTCAGAGCATAGCCGGTTGGATGGGCCTCATAGCGCGTGCCGACGCCGGTCGGCGGGTCGCCGCGCAGCGCCACGATATGGCGCACGCCGACCGACGCGTAGTCGCGCACGACCTCGTTGATCTCGTCACGCGAGGCGTTGACGCACGTCAGGTGGGCTGCGGGCTTGAGCTTAGTCTCACTGGCAAGGCGGGTGACGGTCGCATGGGTGCGCTCGCGCGTCGTGCCACCCGCGCCGTAGGTGACTGAAACAAAATCCGGGCGCAACGGCGCTAGGCGACGGATCGAGTTCCACAGCGCCTCTTCCATCTTCTCTGTCTTGGGAGGGAAGAACTCGAAAGAAACGTCGATATCTCCGTTTCCGACAACGCGGCTACGGCGCTCGAGCTTCTCGGTCGTGCCTGTCGTCAGTGTCATGCCTCGACCCTCTTTCGGCTGTTACCGCCAGTGCTTGCGTCGGGAGCAATGCTTGTATCGGGAAGAGCAGGGCGGACGGCCGTCCACACCGAAACCGTCAGCTTGCCGTCCGCGCCATGCGCCGTGGGGACGAGGTCGCGCGCAGCTGAAAGTGTCAACCCGGCGGCACTCAGCCACACGGCCATTTGCGATCGGGAGATGCCCAGGCGTTCGTGCGCGAACCGATCGCGCAGGAATTCCATCGAATGTGGTGCGAAGTCGATGATGACGAGGCGCCCGCCCGGTGCGAGGATGCGGGCCGCTTCCTGGATGGCCTGCGCCGGCTCGATCAGAAAGTGAAGCACCTGGTGCATGATGACGGCGTCAGCCGCCCCGTTGTGCAAGGCGACCTCGTAGAGGTCGCCGTGGCGCACGCTGGCGTCTCGGATATCCGAATGCTCGAGCTTGCTACGGGCATAGGCAAGCATGGTGTTGTTGATGTCGAAGCCGACGGCGCGCTTGTAGCGTCCTGCGAGCAATTCGAGCATGCGCCCGGTGCCTGTTCCCAAGTCGACGAGGAGACTGAACGGGCCTTCTCCCACGGCGCGGACGACCTCGTCCTCGACCTCGTTCTCGGCGACGTAAAGGGATCGGATGCGGTCCCATTCGGATGCATTCGCCTGGAAATAGGTTTGCGCTGCAAGCTCGCGCTCGCGTTTGATGGTCTCGGCGCGCGATCGATCGCGCTCGAGCATGGCGTCGAGCGGATCGATGACGCCTAGCAAAGCGTCGGCCAGGCGCCCCTGGTCGCCATGCTCGACAAGCTGGAAATAGGCCCAGCTCCCATCCCGAAACCGATCCACCAGACCGGCCTCGACCAGTAGCTTCAGATGCCGGCTGATCCGCGGCTGACTCTGATTGAGGATGCGGGTCAGATCCTTGACGCTCAGCGCGCCTTGCATCAGCAGCGCCAGAATGCGCAGGCGCGTCGGCTCGGCGGCCGCGCGCAACATCGCCAGTACGGTTCGCTGATCGAGCAATGGTCGCGTCTCCGGGCCCTTCGACTGAGAGAGATAAATATAAACATATCTTTATATGTCAAGCCGCGCCATCGAACGGGACGACCTGTGCACATCGACAACACGTTGGAAGAAGCTTTCGCCGCTCGATCGAACCGACGTCGGCTCTGAGAGTTAAGGGTCGGTCAAGCGAATGGCGATATGGTTCCGCGCACTGATTCTCGGGGGAATTCTCAATGTCGGCGATCGAAGGTGCTGCTGCTGCGCCGGGGTTCGTGCTGGATCAATTGTCGCTCAGGCTGGCGGCGTCGCCGTCGTTCCTGGGCGCGTCCAAAGGCATCGTCTTGCTTTCGATCGCGTCGACAGCGGTTGTTTTTCTCGCAGGCATATCGCTGGCGACCGTCGGCGAGGCGTCTGCTTTGGGCGTTTTTGTCCAGCGACCCCTGGCAACCGTTCAGACCGCTGCGGGACTTTCCCTTTGGACGGGACTGATCGCGGTGCCAGCAGCGCGCCTGATGGCGCGGTTGTGGTCCCGTCGGGAGGTCCGGATCGAAGACAGTGAGGTGCAGATACTGCGCCACACTCCATTCGGAATCAGCCGACAGTCGGTTTCGCTCAGCACGTATCGGGGGCTCGCTCATCATATCCGGGCCTCTCTTTCCGGCCTGACGCATGAAATCGTTCTGGTGCATCCAAACCAACATCTGTCGGTCACGCTGCTGTGCACCGAGCATGTCACGCAAGCGAGGTTCGAGGAACTTAAGGCATTGCTCGGATTGCCTGAAATCCCCGCGAGCGCAATTTACGAGCGGGGCTCACGCAGGGCGCCGGCTGAGCCTGCTACGACTTTTTCAGCGGCCGCTGCATAATTTGCTTGAGCTGCCTGCAAATTGCCGCGAGCCACCTTCAATGTGGCGCTGTTCGCCCGGAGGGGAGGCTTTGACGAGCGTCTTGCGCTGTGATTCATTGCCGTTTCTTGAGGGGGCGCGTCCGGTTTCTAGATACGGCGCCGCGAGTCACGGGGATACGATATGGCGAGTTTGGCAAGTCCGGCGCTTGTAGCCATGCGATGGCTCGGCCTCGCCACTGTGTTCTTGATGTTGGCCGTCGCACCCGTTCGCGCAGCCGATCCTGCTGTCGCATTCATGGAAAGGGTGGCGCGCGAGCTGCTTGCCTCGACGCGGGCGAAATCTCCGGCGCTGATTGCGTCCGTTGTCCATCGGTATGCTGATACCGGTTATATCGGTAGGTATTCGCTCGGCAACTATCGGCAGCAGCTGACAGCGACGGAGCAACCGGGCTATCTGGCTGGTATGGTGCGGTTCATAGGCCGCTATGCGGCGACCGAATCGCCGAAATATCCCGTCGCCTCCTACCGCATCACGGGAAGCACGCGGGGTGCCCAAGGCATCATGGTCGATAGTGTGATCACCCTGCGGGACGGATCGAGCTATGACGTTCGCTGGCTGGTCGTGCCCAGGGGGGGGAGCTTCCGGGTTCGAGACGCGATGGTCTACGGATTCTGGATGACGCCCTTCCTGAAAAAGCTGTTCGAAAGTTATATCGCCGAGAACGGTGGTCATGTGCGGGCACTGGTCGCGGTTCTCAGCCGATAGCGAGAGCCGGTTGATGGCGCCGGCTATCTACGAGGTTCGGGCCCGTTCGCGCGCTGCCAGCACCGCATCCCTGAACATGGCCGCCGTCAGAACGCCCGTATTCGTATTATAGCGTGAGCAGTGGTAGCTGTCGTGGACCGAGAGATCCGAACGGATCTCATGGACGCGGCCGTGACCGAACGGAAATTGTGCGCGCCGGACTCCGAGGCTGACGAGAACGCTGTCGTGCGCGATTCGGCCCAGCGGGAGAATGACCTTCAGCCGCGGCATGGCTGCGATGGTCGCATTCAAGAACGCGCGGCACGATGCTATCTCGACTGTCGTCGGCTTGTTGGCAGGGGGCACGCATCGGACAGCGTTGGTGATCCGGCAATCGACGAGCGTGAGCCCATCTTCCGGGTCGGCGCGGTACTGTCCGTGCGCAAGCCCGAGATCAAGTAGAGTAGAATAAAGTAGATCGCCGGCGAAATCGCCGGTGAAAGGGCGCCCCGTTCGGTTTGCTCCCTTCAATCCGGGGGCCAGCCCGACGATCAGGAGCCGCGCATCCGTTGGCCCGAACGATGAGACCGGGGCGTTATGCCAGGATGCGTGAGCCGCGCGGTTTTCGGTTCTGAAGCCGGCGAGTCGCGGGCAGACGGGACAGTTATGCGGTGGCTCCGCAACCACTTTCTGGCGTTTCATAACGGCGTCGGATCTTTGACAGACGCAATGATGGCGTTGCTCGAGATTTTGCTGCTCCATCCGGCTCGACGCCATACTACCATTTCAGCGAATGGCGCATCAGCTAAGGATCGAGAAGATCGTCGCCTGAGTCGCTCTCGTGGTCCGAAGCGCGCGGGCTTTGAGAACGTATGAACTGGCGCTCCCGAGTCTCGCGAGGTACCCGCGCAGATGGATCGCGACTGATCTCCTTTTCAAGATCGACCAGGTCGATGAACTGATCGGCCTGACGGCGCAATTCGTCGGCGATCATCGGTGGCTGTGTGTGGAGCGTCGAAGCGACGCTCACGCGCAGGCCCTTGTGCTGCAGCGCAGCGACCAGCGAACGAAAATCTCCATCGCCTGAAAACAGCACGACATGGTCGAGATGATCGGCCAGCTCCATAGCATCGACGGCGAGTTCGATGTCCATGTTGCCTTTGATTTTTCGGCGGCCGGATGCGTCCGTGTACTCTTTCGTCGGTTTCGTCACCATCGTGTAGCCATTGTAGTCGAGCCAGTCGATCAATGGTCGAATTGACGAATACTCCTGGTCTTCGGCAATGGCGGTGTAATACAAGGCGCGCACGAGACGGCCCTTTTTTCGGAAAACAGTCAGTAACCGCTTGTAGTCGATATCGAAGCTGAGAGCCTTGGCCGTTGCGTACAGGTTTGCGCCGTCAATAAAAAGCGCTATGCGCTCATCGGGATAGGAAAACATTGCGGTGATCGCCTCGTTGGGAACAACTTGCCCCGCCTCTATCGTCCCGGCTCTCCCCTCCGGCGCACCAATTCGCCGACGCGAATTTGGTGGACAACACTCCACCAGTATACGTGAGAGTCGCTACGGGGGCAAAGTCGGATCTCGACGTACAACCGAGGGTTTCAACTGCAAAACCCGGCTGAAGCGCTGTTTCGCGCATTCCCATGGCGGAGTTTCGTGTTTTCGATATCCGCATCATAAACCATGCCAGTTTCGATGATCTGGATTGCAATCGGAGCCAATATCCGGGGCACCTGGGGTGCGCCGGCCGAGACATTCGATTGCGTGCTGCACGAGCTGCGCCGTCACGGGCTGAAGATCGTCGTCCGATCCGGGCTCTATCTCACGCCACCTGTTGGTCGCGTGGCCCAACCTGATTTTCTGAACGCCGTTATCGGCGTGACCGGATCGACAGCGCCGGCGGCGCTGCTTCGGCTGGCCAAGGCCCTCGAGGCTCAAGCCGGGAGACGGGTCAACGGCCGGTGGGGGCCCAGGCCGCTGGACATCGATATCCTGGACTTTGGTGGGCGCATCATCGGGCAACCGTCCGCGGCCAGGCTCCCGGGGACGCTCGTTCTGCCGCACCCTGAAATAACGCGACGCGGCTTCGTGCTCGTCCCGCTCGCCGAGGTGGCGCCAGCTTGGCGGCATCCGTGGCTGGGCGTCGGCGCGCGAACGCTTCTCAATCGTGCGCCTCGAATGGCACACGGTATTCGGCGGCTCGGTGATTGGGCGCCATGCTGAGGTGTTTCGCAGCCGGATAGGCGCATCGGTTTTTTGACGATGATATGCCCTCAAGTGTGGACTTGGGCCTGCATCTCCTATAGAGACACGGGCCTCGGGATAGGATCCCAGGCGCGACAGCGCGGGTGTATAGCTCAGTTGGTAGAGCAGCTGACTCTTAATCAGCGGGTCCAAGGTTCGAGTCCTTGTACACCCACCAATTACTGGTGCTTAATCGAGCGCGGGGTCGTCCGCGGTAGCTCCGGTGCATACGACCGGCCAGTCGGGCGAAGTGGGGAGCCTGCTGAATCCGGCAGTGACAAGGCTCACTTAATTTCGACCATGATCACATGCGTTGGCGTGTCGCCAACGTTCTCGCCGATATGCGTCTGTGTCTCCGACCACAACACATCGCCAGCCTTGAACTCTCTCATCAGGACCTTGCCGTCGGGTAGCGCAATCTTGCGTTTGAAGGGTCCAAGCGCATAAAGCACAAACGCCGGATGTGTGTGCTGGTGGGTCTTCTCGCCAGGGTTGTCACGGTACTCAAGGACGCGCACCTTCGCATTTTCGAACTTGACCTTGTACTTGTCGCCGTCTGTGACCACTGGGTCTGCTGCGAGGGCGATGGAGCAGGATGCAAAAAATATCGCTGCGGCAACTCTCATGCGACACTCCACTCCGATGTTGATATCCAGAACTATCCTACTCTGGATCAGAGCTCTGAATGTCGGCAAGCACCGCAACGCATGCCACGGTTTTGCCGTCATGAGGTTCCCCGGCGCCTCCATCGGATAATGGACCGGCACACCCGAACGCGCCTGTTCTTCCGGGGACGGCTACCAAACACGATCATGATGAGAAGAAACTGCCGCCTGCGGGCTGCGATAGACCCGCAGTGTTCCGCTTCACCAGGTACCGCTTCGTTCACAAAGCGCGGCAACGATGCCACGGCGACTCCGAGCAGACCGCCGTCGGGAAGGCCGACCTGGAGCCGCAGCCTTGGCCGCCAAGAGCAACGCTGCTTTGCCCACGTTCCACAAGCCGAGCAGTGATATGGTTCGGGCAGGGGAAGTGAAAGGTTTGGCGATGAGCAACTGGGTGACCGATCCGCAGCAACTTCTGACGGGGCTCCGGCTCGGCGGCGTCGGTGTGTGGCGATGGCGGATCGGCTCCGAGGAACTCCGGTGGACCGAGAATCTCGAGCACGTCCACCGAATGGAGCCCAGCACTTTCGACGGGACCCTGGCGAGCTTTCGCAACGACTTGCACCCCGACGATGCCGAGCGGGTGTGGCAGGCGATTTCACAGAGCGTCGGATCGGGCGCACCCTATACGGTCGTTTACCGTTCTGCGAGCGGCTCCGGGACTGCGCCGATCTGGATCGAGGCCAAGGGTGGTATCGAAAACGATGGCGACGGCGAGCGCCATCTGACTGGCGTCTGTCATGACGTTACGGCTCGAGTCAACAACGAGCACGAACTTGCCCGGCGCCTAATGCAACAGGAAGGTATCCAGCAGCTCAGCAGCTATGCCCTCGGGCCGGCGACTTTTTCAGACGTACTGCGTCGTTCGGCCGAGACCGCTGCCCAGATCTTCGACGTCCCGCTCACTAAGATCCTCCAGTTCGTCGATAGTGCCAATCAGTTGCAACTCGTCGCCGGGGTGGGCTGGGGGCCGGGACTAGTGGGCGCTGCAGCCGTTGGCATCGACCACGATTCCCAGGCCGGTTTCACGCTACTGTCGTCCAGTCCCGTCGTTGTCCGGGACCTTGAGACAGACACAAGATTTTCAGGCCCGCCCCTTCTGCGCGAGCATGGCGTTCGCAGCGGCATGAGCACCGTCATCCCAGGTAGTTCCGACCGTCCGTTCGGCGTGCTTGGCATCCATTCGACCGAGGTCCGCTCTTTCGACCGCCACGACGTCAATGCGCTGGTCTCGATCGCCAACATTGTCGCGCAGAGCGCCCGCCACCATGAGGCGCGCGAGCACCAGCGTCGGATCCTGAAAGAGATGGCGCATCGCTCCGGGAACCTTCTGCAGGTGGTGTCCTCGCTTGCGTCGCAAACGCTTCGGTTTCACGACGATCGTCAGGTCGCACTGCGCTCCTTCAATGGCCGCCTCGAGTCGCTTGCGCGGGCCAATCATCTCATCACCAGCGGCGGCTGGGGACCGACTCGTGTCCTGTCGCTGGTCGACGAGGTGCTAGGCCCTTACAAGGATCGCCTGAAGCTGCAAGGCCGTGACGTTCGGCTGCCTGCAGAACTCGCCTTCGATCTGGGGCTGGTCCTCCACGAACTCGCGACCAACTCCCTCAAATATGGGAGTCTCTCGACGGCCGGCGGCGCCATCGATCTCGGCTGGCGTATCGAAAATTCCGCCGACCGGAGCAGCTTCGTGCTGGAGTGGAGCGACAGCCGACAAGGAACGACGGTGGCGCGCGGCACGGGGTTCGGCTCGAAGCTGAAGCGAGCGCTCATCGAGCAGAAGTGGCGCGGATCGACGACCGTGTCGACTGAAGGGTCGTACCGGTTCTCGTGCAGCGTCCCCCTTCCCGTCGCGGCGCCGTCGGTTTACGAGGACGCACCATAATAGTTCATCGATCCCGGATTCACGCCCGCAGGGTTTGCGAGCCGGTCCCGTCAGAGCCGGTCCCGTCAGAGCCGGTCCGGGCGAGCGTGCCCGACGTCAGAGAGTAGTGCCGGGCGCACTGTCGCTGCTTGCGTCTTCATTTGTCGAGCCAGGCGTCCTCAAAGCGCCAGTTGCTGAAGATGTTGTTCTGGTGCAGCGCGAAGCCTTTCACGTAGGGCTTGCGGCAGAGCCCGGCGGTGCCCTGGATGATGATCGGACGGGCCGCGTCCCTGGCGAGCAGTTCCTCGATCTTCCACACGATGCGCCTTCTCGCCTCGTGATCGGCTTCGCGCGATTGCATGTCGAGAAGCTTGTCGACTTCCCGGTTGCAGTATTTGGTGTAGTTGCGCTCCGACCCGCACGCGTAGTTCTCGTAGAGCGCTACGTCGGGATCGTCGGCGCCCGCGCCCGTGGTGTTGAGGCCGACGGCATAATCGCCGCGCGCCACCTTGCCGAACCAGATGCTGGTGTCGACGACGTCGAGCTCGGCGGCGATATTGATCGCCTTGAGCTGATCGACCAGCAGTACCGCTGGCTCCATATAAAGCGGCACATTACGCGTCGAGACCTTTACCGAGAGCGGCTTGTCTTTGGTATAGCCGAAACTGTCCATGATTTTGATTGCGGCGGCGTGGTTCTCCGCGACGGTGCCGCCATAGCCCGGCAGCTTGGCCACGACGTCCTCGGGCATCGCAAAGCTGCCTTCCGGCCCGGCCATCATCGCGCCGCCGATCTTGGCCTCGCCCTGGGTCAGGATGGTGTTGAAGGCCTTGCGGTCGAGCGCCAGCATCAGCGCCTCGCGCAGCTTCGCCTGGTCAAAGGGCGGCTTTTCGCGATTGATGATCAGGTTGACGGAGCCGTTCGTCGGCGCCATGGCGCATTTTGCCGTGGGATCTTGCTTGGCGATGTCGGTGATGATCGTCTTTGTCAGATCGACGATCTGCGTCATGTCAAACTCGCCCGATACGAACGCGAGCACGCGCGTCGAGCGATTGGTGACGATGCGGGTCTCGATCGCATCGAGATAGGGGCGACCTTTCCTCCAGTAGTCGGGATTACGCTCGACCCTGACGACCTCGTTGCTTTTGAACTCCGCCAGCCTGAAGGGGCCGGTACCGATCGGCTTTGTGCGCATGTCGGCGGCCGATACGTGGCAGGGATACATCGGGCTGTATCCGGACGCGAGCAGCGTCACGAACGCGGGTTGCGGACGCGAAAGCAGGAACTCCACCTCGAGATTGCCCGTGGCCTTCGTCTCTTTCAGGTTTTGCCACCAGATCTTGCGCGGGTTCTTGCGGAACTGGTCCTTCCCCTTTCCTTGCAGGAGATTCATCGTGCAAACGACGTCCTTGGCTGTGAAGGGCTTGCCGTCGTGCCAGTTGACGCCCTCGCGCAGCTGAACCGTGAGCTTCGTCTTCGCGGCGTCCCAGACCCAGCTTGTCGCGAGCTCCGGCCTAATCGTCGCTGCCGTCGCCAGCCGCTCGTGCTGGTCGAAGAGCACGAGGTTGTTGAAGACAGGCATGAAGGGCACGACGGTCGAGACGGTCGCCTCCTCGTGGATGGAGGCGCTCGGGGGATTGGACCAATCGTAAAGACGCAAGGTGCCGCCCCGCTTTTGTGCGTGACTGGTGTCGCCGCCTGCGACAGCAAGCGCGATGAGGAACGATGAAAGCAGCAGAAAAACGCGACTGATATATCCTAGCCAGAGCATGGCTCTCTCCCGAATGAACGAAGTGTCCATTCGACGACCGCTTATTCGGGTCGAGCCTGCCGCGGCACCTGGGGCGCAGAATACACTCGTTTATTGCGGCACGACACGAGATCGCGGCCACCGCAATGTCTTTAGGCGCCCCTCATGGCGCCGGCGACCTTTCTGCGTGCCGGACCGGCAGCATCGGGTGTAGTCGCAAAATCCATCTTCGGACGCGCGCGTCCGAAATATCTACCCAGGGACATGACTTCCTCCGACGCGAGCCGTTTCGACTTCTGCGGTCGTACTTGCCGACGCCTCAGCGGTTCGCACCGGCGTAACGCACGCTCGCGAGAACACGCTCGACGGATTTAAGCGTCGACCCGACCGACATTATCCCAGGGCTAATCTGTTGTCACAAACATCTTGCGTTAGCGCAGGGCGTTTCGATTGCCGGCCTAATAAAAACGGCGAATTGCCCGATCGAAGATGCAGGCTGGCTGCGTAAGCATTCATTCCCGAAACCGCCGGGCCGAAACCAACTCCCGCATCCGCCGACCGGTGCGGCGCTACGGGTCCGACGGTAACGCACGATCGAATGATCGGGCTCAGGTTGCGGGCTGAGTTGACGCCAAACACCTACCGAGCCGTCAAGACAGCGAGCGGACGAAGTAACCGAAATACCGCGAAGTTCAACTCGTCAGGTCGAGAACGACGTCACCCGAAACCGCATCGGTTACGCCGCGACCATCTCCCTGATCCTCAAGTGTGTTTCGGAAGCTGTCGAGCGTGGCGATCATTGCGGATCGCGCTCGCGCCAGCGCGTCGGCGTTGTTCCATTCCCCGATAAGGCAGTAAGTCCGATCACCCGTCTTGATCATCACTGCACGTTGGAGGCCCGGCCAATTCGCCTTGCCATTGCGGTGTGCGTCGAGGAATTGCGGCTCCATGCCCGACTTCACCTTGAACCTGACAACGTTGAAACATGAGGTCACGTTCGGCGCTCCCTTGCTGAAGAGGGTGAAAAAACTTTAGCCTTGCCCGCCCTTCACTTCTTTGCGGTCACCTCGTGAAATTTCAAACTCCAAACTCAATCGTCAGTTGCTCGATCAACGGCGCGTAACATCGGTCATTCTCTGCCGACCTATTTTTTACCAGCCAGTAAGTAATTCGGCTACGGAAAAATAGAATGCCTTTGCACTGCCGAGATCGCTGATGATGTCGGGAGTTTGCTTGATGCACGGTCATAGCGGCCGACGTGGCCGCACCGACGGCGTTGCCTTCAGCCCGGTCCGGGGGGCTGCGCATCCGGGTTTGCCGATCGCTTTGAATTCAGGCGTGCGTAAACGGTACGTCGCACACTATCCGGCATCTGCCCTGCAACGGTTTTCAAGAGCGGACGGATGCGCCGACCGAAGAAGTCGATGACCAGATTGCCGCGCAACGTCCAGGGCCAGACGAGATCAACCATGACGTCGGTTCGGTCGGACCAAGTCGTTTTGTATGGGACCGCTGGCACCATCAGGTCGACGTGGCCGATATTGCGAGCATGGCATTCCTTCAGAACGTGCTGCAAATGGATGCGACCGACACTATAAGCTTCGTATGCGGGATCTCGCGCCGAAAGGTAGGCGTAATAGCGGCCGCCGTGAATAAATCCCCATTGGACGGCGATAAAGCGACGATCGAGAGTGAGTGCGAAGACGATCACATCGAGGTTCACTCGGTCGCGGCGTGCCAGACCTTGCACGATTTTCGCAAAGTGCACGTCTCGGAAGGCCGACGATGACATGGCTTTCGCGTCAAGCCAGTCGCGTCGAGCGTCAAATGACGACGTGATTGCGTCCTGTGCTTCGGCGCCGGTCAATACGCGATGCTCGACGGTGCCGAGACGTGACAGGCGGTTCTCATAGTTGCGAATGTTCTTGCGTGTCTTCGACGAGATCCCTTGCAGGAACGCCGAGAATGGCAGCCTCGTGTCGATCGTCACTTGAGGCGCCGATGAGCCATCATCGACAATCTTGGCGCCGACCTCTGTCAGCGCGCATATGGGGCTGCCCTTGCGCGCTTTGTGCATGACCATTCCGTCCGCAATATCGGCGGCTCGCAGGACTTGTGCCATCGGCTTGACCAATCGATCGCAATCACGATCGCCCAAGGCGAGAATTCCACTCGATTGATCGTAAGGCCAGCCTAGGCTCGACACCACCCTCGCACCCGCGCTGCGAGCGATGCGCAGCGGCCAGATCGCCACCAGTTGGTCTGCGTCCCAGGCGGTGACGGCGAGCGGGTCGATGGCATCCTCGGAGTTCAACTCCAGCATGATGTGCCGGCACCAGCCGTACGATTGGAAGAACGTGTGTCCGGTAGCCCCTGCCTCCAGTTGCAACCACGGCGCCTTCAACGCGAGCATCGCGTCGACGCCTCTTACAATTCGGATGTCGACGGCGTTGTTCGGCGTGCTCTCGTTGCATGGCGCCCCTGTTTTGGGAGCGCAGTGCTCGATCAACGTCGATGGCCGTTGGAACGCGAGCGGCGCATCTGCTTGCATTGGCTACCGTGCAATTTCGTAGGCAGGGATATCGCAAAAGCCGTTGGGTGACGCCGGATCAACGCGGAAATCGATTCTCGGTTTGTGGCGGCGGCCTTTTTGAATCCCGGCGAGCTTATGCCCGGCAGCAAGCGCAATTTTCGAAAGGCTGGCGAGCCCGGCCGTCGACTGTGACAACTCCGTCAAACCAAGGCTTCGACGCAAAAGTCCATTGGCGTAGTTGACCGCATAGGCATTGCGCAAGCTCGGGGTCCAATGTTCGGTCGTCACCGACACATTGAGGCAGTCGTGATTGACGATCCGATGCGGCGCATTGTGTGGCCATGTCACCATGCGGCCTGGCTCGAGATCGATGACCCGAGCATGCGCGTCAAACGTATCCTGGAACTTCAGGCTGACCTCGTGAGCCTCGCCAAGCACGATACTCTCCAGACGGTCCGGCGGCAAAAATGGCGACGTGTTGGGATAGACCCAGACCCTTTTGCGACCGCGCACTTGCCACAGCGTCTGTCCCGGCACGTCGCAGTGATATCCGACGCGGACCGAAGGGCTCGAGATCAAGATGGTCATCTTCTGCTTGAAGAAGTGCTGATCGGGCAGTCGCGCTTGGAGTTCCGCGTAGATACGATCCAGCAGGCGGCGATAGGCCGGCATGTTCGCTTCGACGTTGCGCAAATTGAGCCAAATGTAGCCCCTGCGTATTGCTTCGAGCACGTCCGTGCCGCTCAGGCCGTCCATGACGCCCTCGCGACGGGTCAGCGGGTCGTGACTTTGCGGATCCATGGTGCTGACGTGATAATCAGCGCGCGGCGTGCGTTCGATGAGTTCGGAGAGGACGTCGTCGGTAAACAAGCCGGTTTCGGCAAGGCTATGGCCGATCTCGAGAACCTCGTCACCGAAGCCTCCGTGCTCCAATGGCTGCCAGTCGGTAAAGATCGGAATGTCGCTGGAGCCATTGCGGTCGGTATCGAACGCTGCGGCGGACTTTCGCGCGGTGAAGGTCATGATGGGCCCGGATCAGAGTTGCCATGCTACGTCTCGGCTGCTCCCCCATTCGTTTCATAGTGAGACAGGGGCCGCCTCCGATGCCGTTTGCTGGTCAGCCGTGCAACGTGCATGCCAACGCTTGAATGGCATGGGCGGCCAGAGAAATGCGGCAGGAGGCAACATCGGGGTGGGGCGCTTGCCGATCGGTCCCGATTGCAGACGAGACGGCCGCAGGCTCTAATGCGGTCCACCGATCACATAAGTCCAGCCGGATGTCCTATGACTGACCTTTCAGACGAAGCGCCTGATCCGAGTTTCCGACATCTGCTGAATACGCGGGGCAGCGTTCGTGGGTACAAGAGAGACACCGTGCCGCTCCCGATCATCGAAGCGATCATCGAGGATGCGAAGCGTGCTCCGTCCTCTATGAACACTCAGCCATGGCATGTGCATGTGATGACCGGCGCGGTTCTCGATGAGGTTCGCCGGCGTAATACCGAGGCCATGCTGAATGACGGCAAGCCACGGCGCGACATCCACACCCACGGGCCTTACGAGGGCGCGCACCGCGACCGGCAGGTTTCGATTGCCAAGAAGCTTTTTGCCGCCATGGGGATTGCACGCGAGGACAAAGCCATGCGGCAAGACTGGGTGCTGCGGGGTTACCGGCAATTCGATGCACCTGTCTCGCTGGTGCTGAGTTATGACCGCACGTTGGACCCTGGTGCGACGGTACATTTCGACCTGGGGGCACTCAGCTATGGCATCGTGCTGGCTGCGTGGGCACGCGGTATCGGGACAGTGGTGAACGGGCAAGGAATTTCGCGCTCCGACATCTTGCGCGACGTGCTTGGCATTCCCGATGACGAGGTGATCATGACGGCAATCGCGATGGGATATCCCGACGATACGTTCGCGGCGAACGCCGTGCGTTCCGATCGAGAGCCGAACCACGATTTCGTGCGGTATTACGGTTTTCGCGAATAAACCGCTCGAGGACCAATTCGCGGAACGTTATTCGGGTCGAAAAGCGCCGGGAAGGGGTTAGGCCAAACGCGTACCGATACGTTGCTGTCGCAGCCAGAAACCGGGAAAATCAGCTGCGTCCACCATCTCCCTTGTGCCCGGTTGTCACCCGGCGCTCTGAGTAAGCAACCCACGGCCTCCACGATCGTTCCGACGGACGTGTAATGAGATCATGGGGCCGAACGTCGCGCGGGCCGGCAGGCGATCTCGGGGCGTGGTCGCCATCTGATATTGATTTTTGCAGTCGCATGGTGCCTTAATGTCCGGACATATCAAGCAACGCGCGCGAGGAACACCACATGGCGAATTCCACCAGCTCTGACGGCATCGACGTCATCATCGTCGGTGCGGGCGTGGCCGGGGTCTACGCTATCCACAAGCTGCGGGAGCTAGGTCTCAAGGCCCGCGCTTACGAGAAGGGCGATGACGTCGGCGGCACCTGGTACTGGAACCGGTATCCCGGATGCAGGTGCGACGTTGAAAGTCTCGAGTACTCGTTTTCGTTCTCACCGGAGCTCGACCAGGATTGGCATTGGCCCGAGCGCTACGGCAACCAGGGCGAGATATTGAAGTACGTGCAGCACGTTGCCGATCGCTTCGACATTCGCAAGGACATCCAGTTCAACACGCTGATCACGTCGGCGGTCTTCGACGAGACGACCAGCCGCTGGACGGTAACCACCGACACGGGGGAGACGGTCACCGCACCCTACATCATCATGGCGACGGGCAATCTTTCGACGCCGAGGAAGCCCGACATTCGCGGCATCGACGATTTCAGAGGCAAAACGTACCACACGGGGCTGTGGCCGCACGAAGGTGCGGACTTTACCGGACTTCGGGTCGGCGTCATCGGCACTGGGTCGTCGGGCGTCCAGTCGATCCCGCACATCGCAAGCCAGGCTCGCCAGCTGTTTGTTTTCCAGCGTACGGCGAATTTCTCTCTACCCGCTCAGAACGGTCCGATGGATCCGGAACGGGAGGCAAAGCACAAGGCGGAGTATCCCGAAAGGCGCGCTGGAGCGGTGAACACGCCGTTTGCGATCGCCGGATACCCACCGCCGACACAGTCGGCGCTCGATGTCTCCGAGGAGGAGCGCAACGCCACCTATGAGCGCAAATGGCAGGAAGGAGGCTCGATCAGCTATCTTTATGCGTTCAATGATCTGCTGACCAACAAGGCGTCCAACGACACGGCGTCCGACTTTGCACGCAACAAGATCCGCTCGATTGTTCGGGATCCTGAGACGGCGGAGGCGCTTTGCCCGAATGATCATCCGATCGGGACGAAGCGGCTGATCCTCGATACGAACTATTATCAGACCTACAACCTGCCACATGTGAAGCTGGTCAACATCCGCAAGAACCCGATTGCAGAAATCACCGAGTGGGGCATCAAAACCGAGGATGGCCAAGCCTTCGAGCTCGACGCGATCGTTTTTGCTACGGGTTTTGATGCCATGACCGGCGCCATGAAGGAAATCGACATCAGGGGAACAGGCGGCCAGTCCATCTCCGACAAGTGGAAGGACGGCCCGCAGACCTATCTCGGTGTCATGGTGGCGGGCTTTCCGAACATGTTCATGGTCACGGGGCCGCAGAGTCCGGGCGTGAAGAGCCAGATGATCTTCTCGTGTCAGCAGCACGTCGACTTCATCGGTCACGCCATCAAGTACGTGCAGGGCCGGCAGATGCGCCGGATCGAGCCGTCGCGCATGGCGGAGATGGCCTGGGTCGAGCACAACAACGAAGTAGCCTTGTCGACGCTCTACCCGCTGGCCAACAGCTGGTACATGGGCGCCAACATTCCAGGCAAGCCTAGGATTTTCATGCCCTATGTCGGGGGCGTTCAGAATTACGTCGCCAAGTGCAATGACGTCGTGGAAAAGGGCTACGAAGGCTTCGAGATGAGCGCCTAGCTCAACGAGGGCGCGTAGAAACTCGAGGCTATCGCAGGGCCGGCCTTTTTAGGTCGGCTCATTGCATTCGCACATCACTATTCGGCGTGCTGAGCCCGGCCTTGCGCAGTATCGGAGTGGTCGAATGGCGCGAGCAGTCGGAGCACCACCGCGAAGCGGGTGAGCACGCATGGTCACCGAGCGACATGTCAATGATCTCGATGTCAGCATCGCATTGTCGAAGCGCGTGGCGAGTGGCGTCAAACCGGCGTTATGGCCGCTGCGACGTTGGGGCAGCGGCCAATTCAGATGTGAGATCCAGGGCAACGGCTTCTAAACCGCGCCCTTTGCCTTCAATGCCCGCACGGTCTCCTGACTCATTCCCAACAATTCGGCCAGAACGCTCTCGGTGTGCTCTCCGAGCATGGGCGGACGCGTATATTCCGGAGGCGAGTCGGAGAGCTTCATGGGCAGGCCGACGGTTTTGAACGTGCCTCCGCGGGGCGGATACTCCATCTCGACGATCATGCCGCGTTCGTTGAGATGCGGATCGATCAGAATTTCGCCCGTGTCCTGGCACGCACCGCACGGCACGCCCGCATCGGCCATCGCCTGCATGACATCGAACTTCGAGCGCTGCATGGTCCACGCGGTAATGATGGCATCGAGTGCGGCGCGATTCTCCCAGCGATCGGCGTTGGACTTGAACAGCGGGTTCGTCTCCAGATCCGGTCGCGCCATGGCCTTGCAGAGTGCGCCCCACATTTGCGGCTGCGCATAGATGTACACGTAGTCGTTCGGCCCGCCCGGCGCACATTTGAACGTGGTGCCTGGAACGTTTTTGCCGAGCTGATTGCCGGTCCGGACCGGCACGCCGTTGCGCTGATGCTCCCGCAGCGAGATGCGGATCAAGTTGAGCACCGCCTCCTGCATGGCCACCTCGACGTGCTGGCCCTTGCCGGAGGCGTGGCGCTGATTGATGGCGGCAAGGATCGCGATCGCCATGTGCATGCCCGTGCCGCTGTCGCCGATCGCAGGCCAATTGTAGGTCGGTGGTCCGTCCGCGAAGCCGGTAACGCACATGGCGCCGCCCATGGCTTGCGCAATCGGCTCGTAAGCCTTGAAATGCGCATTCGGCCCATACGTGCCGAAACCTTTGATCGTCGCATAGATGAGGCGGGGATTGATTGTCTCTAAGGTTTTCCAGCCGAGGCCCATGCGATCGAGCGCGCCCGGCCCGAAGTTTTCGATCAGCACATCCGACTTTTCCATGAGGCGACGAAACAGGTCTTTGCCTTCCTCGGTCTTGAGGTTGAGCGTGAGTGACCGCTTGTTGGCGTTGAACACCAGAAAGAACAGCTCGTCATTATTTTGCGCGCGCGCCACATCGCCCGCCTTCGGCTCCTCGAGCTTGATGACGTCGGCGCCGAGAAAGGCCAGTATCTGGGCGCATGCCGGGCCCGCCTGATTGTGCGTCATGTCAATGACGCGGATGCCTGAGAGGGCCTTCTGCATGATCGTCTCCGCCGGGTCGAGATCTCGTTGAGCGGCTAGCCTAGGACGCGCCGGGCATTCAAAACAACTCTTGACCGGATGCGGCGGGACACAAAGGTGCGTATCGCCGTCCCGCGCTATTCGCGTTAGGTTGTCCCATGCAGCAGACAAACGATCGGAAGACCGCCATCGTCACGGGTGCCGCCCGCGGCATCGGTGCAGAAATCACACTCGTTCTCGTGCGGACCGGCTGGAATGTCGTCGCTGCCGATGTGGACGGGACGGCACTCGGCCCGACAGCGGAGGCCGCGCAAGCCTGCGCTCTCATCGGAGACGCCGGTGCCGAGGACGACGTTCGTCGCATGGTTGCGCACGCCCTGGACCGGTTCGGACGGTTGGACGCGATCGTTGCCAACGCCGGCGTCAACGCCAACGGTCCGCTGACCGCCACCTCGCTCGAAGCTTGGAACCGGGTTCTCGCCGTGAACCTGACGTCGCTCTTCCTGCTGGCGCGGGAGGCCGAGGTGGCACTACGCGCCGCCAAGGGCGCCATCGTGGCCATTGCCTCGACAAGGGCGCATATGTCGGAGCCGGATACGCTCGCCTATTCGGCCTCCAAGGGCGGTGTGGTCGCTCTCAGTCACGCACTCGCCATCACGTTGGGGCCGGACGTCCGCGTCAACTGCATCTCGCCGGGTTGGATCGACACGGGCAAAGGCGGGCCTCTGAAGTCGTCCGATCACGCGCAGCATCCCGTCGGCCGCGTCGGCACACCCGCAGACGTCGCCGCGGCTGTGGCGTTCTTGCTGTCGTCCAAATCCGGGTTCATGACCGGCGCCGAGCTTGTTATCGATGGCGGCATGACGCGGCGCATGATCTACGCGTGACGGAATCCGGCCAATGCTCGAGTCGGTCGCCGTCGGCGTGCATGCCGCACCATGGTGCGGTCGCTTCTGTCGATCTCGCATGGTCTGTTTGACAGGCCCCGCGAGGATGCGCCAGATCGTGGCCGGTTGGGTTCCTCGGGGGAGGTTCGTATATGGCGTCGTGGCGGGGTGCGGTCGTTCGTGGCTTGGGCATGGCTATTGCGCTCGCGATGATGCCGACCCCAACAGCGGCGCAAGCGACGGGTGCGCCGTCGTCGCCCGCCGCTGCATCAACCGAATTGGACCGAACCGATGCGGCCAGAAGCAGCTCCAGCCCGGTCACGCCGACCGCCAGCCCTACTCAGCCGATGCAGGAGGCGACTGTCACGCCCCGTCCCATCCGTGTCCCGGCCGATCCGACTGCGGCTGCGGTTTATGCGGTTCTCGACAAGCATTGCGCTCGCTGCCATCAGGCCGGCCGACTGAACCGAACTGCGCCTGCCGCGGCCTTGGGTAACATCCTGCGTCTCGACGAGCTGGCGGCGACGCCCTCCCTGGTGCAGCCGGGAAATCCCGATGCGTCGCGGCTCTACCTGATGATGCTGCGACGCCTGATGCCGCTGAACGAACACGCCGACGGTGCGTTGCCGATGCGGCCGACAGCCGACGAGATCGCTTTGGTGCGCAGTTGGATCGCGGGCCTTCCGGCTCGGCAGCAGTGCCGAGATCGCCGCGTGGTTGCCGCACGTGATCATGCGGCGACGCTGCTGAAGTTGAAGGACTTGACGGGCGAGGACCCGAAGAAGTTGCGATTTCTGTCAATCGCGCACCTTCACAACGGATGTGTCTCCGTCCAGGCGTTGGCCGCCTACCGGCAGGCGATCGTGCGCCTTGTCAACAGCCTGAGCTGGAAGGCGGCGCCGGTCGCGGTGCCGCCCGTCGACCCTGCGGGCACTCTGTTCAAGATCAATCTCGACGACCTCGGGTGGTTGCCGGAACATTGGGAACGCATCATGCGGTCCGGCTACGGTCCGCTCGGTCTGACGGCGCCAATGCCACCCGATGTGCGGCGCGATTTCGGCAGCGACCTGCCGGTGGCGCGCGCCGATTGGTTCGCCGAGACGGTCTTGAGTGCTCCGCTTTACTACGAGGTGCTGGGCCTTCCCGGCACGGGGCCCGAAATCCTCAAGATCCTGCAGATCACCGGGACGGATCGCGATACAGGAAACGAGAGGCTGCGTTCCGTCGCGGCGCCCTCCTCCTTTTCGGAGCAGGCGAGCCTTATCGAGCGCCGACGGTCGCACACCGGCCCGGTTTGGCAGGCCTATCATTGGCTCGCAGTCGAGGAGGCGCCGGAAATATCGGGCGAGACCGCTCCGCATCCAGCGGCGGTATCGCCGCCCTATCACGCTGAACGTGGACTGTTCACGCTGCCGAATGGCCTGCCCGGCTTCTTCGTGATCGGGCAGCGTGGGGACCGGCTCGATGCGCTTCCCCCCGGCATCGCGCGGCCGTCCGTTTCTGGCGGCCGTCAACTCGGTTCGGGGCTCGATTGCATGGCGTGTCATCGCAACGGACCAGCGGCCCCTGCTGCCCGCGACGGGGACTCGCCAGGGCCGCTGGATCGCGCCGTGACCGCCGACCGGCAGGCGATCAGCGGGGCTATGCGCCGCGTCGGCATCGACCCGGAACTGACGCTCGATGGCGTGACGCCGGTCGTCGCGCTGGCTGAAGAGTATGCCCGCCCCGTCGACGGTGCCCGCGCCGTGGCAGAGCTCGGGATCGACCTGTCCGTCCTGCGTGCACTCGCCGATCGCGGCGCCGATGCGGCAAGCGTTCTGGCGCGCCGTCTGATACAGGGCCTGGTCGGCCGGACCGAGGTCGAGGCCCATGCGCAAGCCTTGGCGTCGGCCCTCGGATTGCCACACGCCGGGGCCAGCAGCCAGATTGCGCCCCCGTCCCAGCCCGAACACCAGGCTGCACCTGCCGATCCGGGTCCGGGCTTGATCCTTTATTCGGACAAGGCCAGCTACCGCAAAGGCGATAGCCTGCAACTCTTCGTTCGCGTCCTGGCCGATTGTCACCTGACGGTCATCAGCGTCGACACGCGTGGCCGGGCGACCGTGTTGTTTCCGAGCGACTTCGAGACCAACAGCTTGCTGACGGCGGGACAGGAGCTGCATCTCCCGGGCCGGGGCGCTCCCTACACGCTGCGCCTGAACGAGACCGGGCGGGAATCGATCGTTGCGCTCTGCAATGCGGCCGGTACCCTCACGGACAATATTCGCTACGACTTCGAGCGCCAGCGTTTCACCGATCTCGGCAACTACGCGACGTTTCTGTCGCAGAACGCGACTGCCGATGGGGGCGGCGGCAGTGCTCCGGCAGCAGGAGCCGTGCATCGTAATTCGCGACGCCCTTCGACCGACGCGGTGGCCGAGATCCGAGCGAGGCCGGATCAGATCTCGCGCACTGCCATCAGCATCATCGTCGAGTGAACGCCAGTGGCGATCCATTGCGGTCCAGCCTAGGCTGGGGCATGCGGATTACTCAATCCGTCACAGACACCCGACGTCGCAAAGACAGAAGGAGAAGCCAATGCTCTTTCCCGACCATTTTCTTGCCGTGCGGGCGACCGTGAAGCCTGAGCGGGATGCGGACTTCAACGCTTGGTACAACGCCGAGCATACGCCCGATGCCGTCAAGGCTTTCGTCGGCTGTATCGGCGGCGCGCGGTACAAGGTGGTGCTTGGCGATGGATCGCATCAATACGTCGCCCTTTATGCGTTCAAGTCGGATAGCGACATGCATCGTGCCCTGAACGGACCCGAGGTGAAGGCTCTGATCGCGACCTATGATGCGGATGTCGGTGCCTTTTCTACGCGCGACCGCACGACCTATTCCAAAATCTTCGAGTATTTACGGCCCGCCTGATGCCCCGGCGTTGCACGCTCGAGGCACCTCGCGTAGATGTGTCGGTGGGTAGCGTCCGTAGCTCAGCTGGATAGAGCATCTGCCTTCTAAGCAGAGGGTCGCAGGTTCGAGTCCTGCCGGGCGCGCCAATGAAATCAGATACTTGCAGATAACTCCCTGCCCCCAAAATGGCCGTTCAATTTGTCGGGGTAACGCACAGGGAACGCGCAAGCGGCAGGCGGCCTCCAAGCCCTTCCCATTGAGGGACCTGTACGGGGGGCTCGATTCGGTGATGCTTTTGGGTGCTCGGCGCAACGTCCTGCTCGTGCGCAAGAATCGCCAAACCTTGGTGAGTAGAACGCCGCCTATCGTTAACCTCTGCTCGGGCGGAACCATGTTCAGGCGCGGCGATCGTCCATTAGACGACGGCGTCATAGAGGGATCGGACGCGCTCCGAATAGACCGCCGGCGAGAACATTTCTGCCCGCATCTTGCCTCGCCGGCTCAGTTCCGAGCATAGGTCATCGTCGCGATCGAGTTCGCGAATGGCGAGCGCCATGGCTTCGATGTCGTAGGGATCAACGATGCGCGCCGCCTCGCCAGCAATCTCCGGCAGCGAGGACACGTTGGACGTCATGACCGGCGTGCCGAGCAGCATCGCTTCCAGGACAGGCAGTCCAAAGCCCTCATAGATCGAGGGAAATAGCAGGGCTCTCGCGCCTCGGATCAGCGAGACCAGATGATCGAGCGGCAAGTACGATAGACGTCTGACGCTGCGCTCAGGCCGAATACGTTCGTCCTTCATGCGGTAGGAGAGAAACTGCTCGCTGTTGAGCTTTTCCATCAGTCCATCGTTGAGCCAGCCCGGGCCGCCTGCGATGACCAGCGGCTTGGTGACGCCAGAGGCCGCATAAGCGTCTATGAGACGACCTACGTTCTTCTTTGGCTCGAGCGCGCCAACAAACAAGAAGTAGTTGCCAAACTCGAGACCGAACACCGACTCGATCTCGTTGGAAATGGCAGTCTCATCGCGCGTCATCAGGCGCTCGGGTAAACGCACGGCCTGGTAGGTATTCGAAATCCGTCGCTCTTCGATGCCGGTGAGCCGCATGATGTCCCGCCGCGAGAACTCCGATACGGTCACGATGTGGTCTGCGACCCGGCACAACTCTCTGATGACGTTCAGGAAATACTTCTTGTTGTCGAGCGTGGCGAAGGGCAGCCTGAGTGGCACGATGTCATGGATCGTGTAGATATTGGGACAGCCCTTGAGGGCAATCGGTGCCGGACGCGCACTATGGAAGAGCCTCGGAGGCGACCGCATGGCGACCGGTAGGCGTCGGCGATAGCGCTTGAAATAGTGTCGCTCGCGACGCGTCAAATGCGTGATCGCATGAATGCGATCGAACGCCGAAAAGCGATCGGATGCATGCTGGCTTACGGTTTGAAACGCGGGCAGTTCGATGGGTTTGGCGGCGAATGGCAGTATACTGGCCTCCGCCACAAGAGCGCCTGCCTCGTCGAGCCAAGTGCTCTTCCTGTCCGCATCGAAGAAGGTGACCTCGGCAAGGGTCGCGTCCTTCTGATCAAGCCCCCGACTGCTGCCGACCAGAAGCTCTGTGGTGAAACCGGCGCTCCGCGCTGCAGTGCCGAGTTGGCGCGCATAGGTCGCGATCCCCGTGCCCGACGCGAGCGTCAGATCATTCCCCTCGACAATCACGCGCTTCGGCAACCCGGCTTCGTCCGTCACTGGCGCGGCTCCAAGAGCAGCAACTGGTCTTCCCCGACCTTCTGACCCAGGAGCTCGTGATCAGTGACCGGTTGCAAGTCGCTGTTGAAATCGAGCGACCGGATCTCGGCGAATGATCGTCGAAGGTTCTTCACGAAGCCCAGAGCGTCGCTATAGCGAGCGGCATTGAACTCGAGCAGGACGCGCGGCCCATGCCGGGTGATGGTTTCCGCCATCCCCGTCAGAATGTCGGCCTCGGCCCCTTCCGCGTCGATCTTGACCAAATCCACCCGATCGAGCCCGCGCAGAAGATCATCCAGTGTAGCGCTTGCAACAGCGATCGATCCTTCTCTCGGCTGCGAAATCACCGTAGCGTTCTTGGGCTCGCCGTCCGGCACGAAAAGGTGCACTTGGCCCTCGGCTCCATTGCCAAGGGCGCATTCCATAACGCGCGTCCGCGACGAATGCCCATTCAGATCGACCGAGCGACGCAAAAAGCCGGCGGTCACCGGCACCGGCTCGATGGCAATGACTTGTCCGCCCGGTCCGACAGCCTCGCCGAACAGCACCGAGTAATAGCCAAAATTGGCACCCACATCGACAACGGTCATGCCGGGCTTGACGATCCGCGCAAAAAATTGCGTGAGCCACATCTCCCAGAAGCCGTCGAGCATGACATGACAGCCAAAGCCCGTGTCCTTGGTCGACAGAAACAATTTCAAACTGCCGAGGATGCGCGTCAGAACCCGATCATCACCGAGATAGACCGTTTGAACGCGGGACCTGATCGCAACTTCAGCGTCAGCGCGCGACAGTGCACCGATCTCCGCGATCGTCAGGTTCTGCATATGTTGCCCCGCATAAGTCAGCCGGTTTGTGACATAGTTGCCAATCGACAGCAAACCTCGGCCGCGGTTCCCCTGAAAGAACATCGGGCGCTTGCTCCTCGTCGCGGTATTTTCATGGTCTCCCCCTCACGTCCCGGAATTCTGATTGTCAGCCCACCCGGTCCGCTGGGAGCCTGGATCTATGACGTCGTCGGTTCGCTGGCCAAGCACTCTGGCGTCGGCGTCCGCCATATCGATCGCAACGAAAAGCTTGCCGCCGTGCCTGATGCCGTCCATCTGTGCCAGTATCCGAGCCTGTCTGCCATCCAGGCGATCGAGGCTGGACTGCTCCTTCCGGTCGCGATCATCTGCGATCCTCTCGATACCGCAGCGCGTCTTGTGGCCGCCAAGATGTCGCTGCTCGAGGCCATCAGAGCTTTGACCGGATCCATGGTGGGCCACCTCGCCATCGGTCGCACGTCGCGCTCGCGGTTGATCTTTGCTCAACTCGACGTGGCGGGGTCGGTCATCGAGCGCCGCATCGCTCAGGCGCTTCAACTGCCATCCGAGCGCCAGCCCGCAGCGCACGGCGAGACTCTGCATGAGATTCTCGATAGGAAGACCGCCGGCGCTCACAAGGTAGCCTTCGACGACGAGCAGGCCCGCATTATCGAGCAAACGACCGGCGCGCTGTTGGCCTTCGCCGAGGGCTCGACCGACAAACCCCTGATCTGGCCAATCGATGTTCTCTTTTCCGGCGACAGACCGAACCAAGTCGCGCCTCGCGTGGCACACGTCACAGGGCCCTCGCGCATCATGCTCTACGGCCCCTACCTGCATCTGCCGCCGTCTCGGTATGACGTTGAAATCATAATCGCGTTTTCAGGCTTGATCGAGGATATCCCGTTCCTCTTCGAAGTGCATGCCGGAGACACTTGTCTTGCCCAATACCGCATCGCCGGACGCCCGACAGGGGGGTATCGCGGGCGCCTGCAATTCGAGGTCTCCGACCCGGTCGCACCAGTCGAGATCAGGTTGCGTAACGAGCAAGGCTCGATCGAAGGCGAAGTCGCCCTCGTCGAGCTGCGCCTGTCGCCGGTTCAATCGGAAATCTCGCGTTCGTAGAGCCGGTAGGTCTTCACCGGCGCGCCGGCCGTCAAACGTGCGAGGCTCAGCATCGGCTGATTGGATTCGAGCACCCACGAGAACTCCACCCAATCAAGGTCATACCCGCGACCGAGTTGAATGAGCTCTGCGACCAATAGCGAAAGCACGGCTGGGCCGATGGCGGTCTTCTGATACGCTTTGCGCAGGCCCATCAATGGAACCCGCGCCGTCTTCCAGCGATCACGCCAAATTTCGTGAGCCAGGCGCGCCCAGTTGAAGGGCAGGAGGCGTCCGTCGAACGGAGCGATAAGCCGGTTCACGTCGGGCAGTACAACCATGAAGGCGGACGGTTTGCCGTCGATCTCGACGAACCAGGCGAATTTGGACCGCAGGATCGGCCTCAGATCCCGGGCGAGGGATTGAATTTCGGCCTGCGCAAAGGGAACGAAGCCCCAGTTTTCGCTCCAGGCATCGTTGAAGATCTCGCAGGCAAGAGCGACCTCCTCCCGGAACCGAGACATTTCGAGATTGCGGATCCGCACCCGGCCCGACCGGGATGCGAGTTGCGCCAGCCGGTGGATCTGGTCCGGCGTGTCGTCCGGCCGCATGCGGAACGCGTAAAGATCCATAGCCTTGCGGTAGCCACAGGTCTCGAGCAGATCACCGGCCCAGGGAGGCGCGTGGCTCGTGAGGATTGCGGGCTGGCTCTCGAAACCTTCCACAAGCATGCCGCAGTCTTCGTTGACGGACAGGTTGAAAGGG
>JBFWXN010000002.1:0-147553 GCA_050187415.1 Hyphomicrobiaceae bacterium
GCGAGGTCCTCGGTCAACGGCGGCGTCGGTTTGGTTGGCATGGGCCAACTCCTCTTGATGGTGCGACATGCGCACATGTGAGGAGCCGAGCTGTTGACCTCAGATTCGCGATGCGATTAGTATCGCACTGTGTTTCGCCTGTTCCCGCGCTCGGCTCATTACCATGCGGGGACGCGAATTAGAAGCCGTCAGGGATCCGACCCCCTGGCGGCTTCGCCATTTCGCGCCGTCGATTCGGTATTCTGACTTGGTTAACGCCAGAGTCAATACGGCGTCATCTGCGCTTTGCGAACTCAATCAGCGCCAACGCGCTGCCGACTATGCAGCCAACACCGATCCCGATGCCAAACGCATCAAATGACCGACTTGCATTGTGAATGACCAGCATCGTTCCAAACGACGCAAGAGCGATTGCCAGAATTGCAAGGCTCAGCCGAACCATGTTTTTCCCCGAACTTCCTACGGGGAGACTAGCCTATAGCGTGGGTTTGTCAACCGGATAATCGCCGAAAGTTGCGGCAGGGAACATTCGGAATTTGGAACAGGCTGAATAAGCTGGGCGTTACGTCTCCATGACCCGTACCGTTTCTTAAAACGGTGACAAACCCGCGTCGACGCCCCTTTGGCCGCCAATCTTCTTGTCGTTGGTGGATTGAGCGTCGCCCTCGCGAGTTCGGCTGTCGGTCAGGCGGCTCCACCAAGCACGACACCTGGTCATCCGACCGAAGCACCGGAGAAAATAGAGGTTTCTGAACACCGGCTTCTGCTTGAAGTCGATTACCGGTCCAATAACGCGCTCGCGCTCGTCGAAAGCATTGTCCGGCTGACGAAAGCTGAAGACGCTGCCTATACACCGCGTCGGTGCAAGGCAGGGTTCATGCCCTGGCACGAGCACATTTTCTGCCCTCGCAATTAAAGTGGCAGAATATGCCACTTCGAGAGATACTCCGGTCGCAGGTCGAACCTTTCGGATTGACCCGAGCGAGCCTCGACGGACCCGACATGATGATCGTGCCGCGTGCCGTTCAGCCACTCGCATTGTTGATTCATGAGTTGTGTGTGAACGCAGTCTCTCATGGTTCTCTGTCTCAGCCGTCGGGTCGGATCATGATTCGCTGGGACTTCGCCGTCGACCGAAACAGCTTCGTTCTTAATTGGCGGGAGATAGGTGGGCGACCTCCGACGGCAATCCGTCGCCGAGGCTTTGGTACGCTGATCGCCGATGCCATCGTTCGCCGCCAGTTGAACGGAGCGGTCGCGCGCGAATGGCTGCAAGAAGGTTTAAAAGTAACTGTCGATGTCCCCAATGCGATTGCATGGGATTAGACCGGCTGCGTCGACATCGGGCGTGCGTTCCTCTCTTTCAAAGGAGGCGGATTTGATTCTGAAGCTGCGCCCGAAATTCCCAACTCATCGGCAGGACCACACGGCGGCAGGCCCGACCGAATGGAGATCGTGGACTCGAGACGCTCCAGACCCCCTGCCACCTCATTGAGGTACTGATCTCGAGATATCGCGTCGGGCGCACGATTTAGGCCGCGACACCATTCGATAAATTTGCCCGCGTCAAGGACGATGCGTCGCGTGTCAAAGCGTGATCCGACAATCGCCTCAATGTGACACGCCTCAACGAGCCACTCGTCAAAGCTCGGCGGCAGCCCGTCCCTATCGACCATGACCTCCCGCGCTCCCAAGTATGAGGATCGCGTATACCAGCATAGACTCACCACACGCCGCGGCGTAGATGGCTCCTGACTGAAGTCGTCCAGCAAACTCATCAGATAGTGAAAGGTTCCGCATGTTTGAAGTGAATCCTGGTTGACGCGATGTGTCACGGTGGACGAAGGCGAGGTGACATCGCGTCACGATGTCGTTTGGAACGCAAATGAAAACCGCCAGTTTACGTCCGGCGCGCCGACTCTCAACCGCGTTGGACCTATCACATGACCGCCGATCCCGGACCTCGCTACATCGTCGTAATTCCTGCTCGCGATGAGAGTGAGCGGCTCGAAGGTGCGCTTTCGGCAATTGAACGAGCTGCCGCAGCAACCTCCAAGCCTGTCGCGCTGCTTGTTTTGGCGAACAATTGCACGGACGAAACAGCTGCGTTTGCGCGGCACATCGCGGTGGGATTCGACCGATGTGTGGTAGAAGTGACCGAAGAACACTTGCCATCGGACCGAGCCCACGCCGGGGGCGCGAGACAGCGAGCATTTGCACGTGCGCTACGAACATTTAATGCGTCGGAAGGCGATATTCTTGTTTCTACGGATGCAGACGCGCGGCTGCGCGGGGATGCTTTCCGGCATATGGACCGCGCCTTCGAGGCCGGGGCTCAGGTGGTGCTCGCGAAGTTAGAAAGCATGACGGATCCCTTAGACCCCGTAGCCGACCATGCTGTGGCGTGGGGCCGACCCGGCCTCTTGTGGAGGTGCAGTGTTCGACGGTTCGTCGAGACTGTTCGAAGTGGGGAAATCGCGTCGTCTGCGGTTCACGATGATTACGGTGGGGCAGGCATTGCTATTTGTGTCGAGGCCTATAACGCGCTGGGCGGGTTCCCGCCAATCCCATGCCATGAAGATCTGTGGCTTGTCCGCGCCGCCGATGCGGCAGCGATGAGCGTCAACCGGCAATCAGGCGTCATTGTGGATGTTTTGGCGAGGGCTACTGGCCGTGCTCGCGGAGGCATGGCCGACACGCTCGCGAGGTTTGGTGCGGCAGCCACGGAGAATATTCCTTGTCTCGTGGAGCACCATAGCGCGACGATCCGACGGGTCTTCCGCAACCCGACACATGCGAATGCGTTTCCCGCACGGATCACTGAATGGGAACCCGCCAGCGCCGCAATCGCGGGGTTGGAGCGGGCAATAGCTAGCTTCGTCGGTGATGCTGGATGAACGCTCAGTATCTCAATCAAGGGCTCATTGATTGCTTATGTCAGCAGCTTGCGCCTATCCGCAATCTCGGGTCGCGTGAACGCGTCATTTCGTCGATCAGCGTGTTGAAAGATTTGGGCCTTCTCGAGCGAAAATTCATACGCGAGGCGGTTGCGCCGCGGACCGGGGCACCGCTTATGTTCTCAGTGCTCGTCGCCCTAGGCCGCAGCGATCTGAGTGTCGCCCGCCTCTATGAAGGTCATGTCAACGCTCTCCAACTCGTCGCTCGATATGGGACCTTCGAGCAACTCGCTCGCGCCGCTGGCTGCGCCGCCGCCGGTGGAATGCTTGGCGTTTGGGGAGCTGATCATTCCATGTCCCCCGCGACCATCACTCCAAGCGGGGGCGCGTATTGTCTAGGAGGAAAGAAAACGTTCGCCTCTGGATCTGGGGGCGTTGCCCTCGCCTTAGTGACCGTTAAGTCTGACGATGGAAGATCGCAACTCGTCCTCCTCCCGCAGTCGATATTGAAATCACGTTTTGATCCAAGTCGATGGCGGCCGCTTGGCATGGTAGCAACGGACAGCTTCACCTTGGACCTCGGAGGCATTCATGTCGAGCAAGACAGCCTCGTCGGCTATCCGGATAACTTCCTTGAGCAGCCCTTCTTCGGAGCAGGGCATATCCGGTGCGTGGCCGCACAACTCGGCGGTGCGCTGGCGGTATGGGACGCGACGCGGGACCACCTTGCTGTATCAGGACGCGTCAAGGACCCGCATCAGGCATCCCGATTGGGGGCAATCGTCGCCGATCTCGAAGCGGCATTCTCCTGCGTCAGAGAGGCGTACTGGCGAGTTGCCCGCGCCATCGCGTGGGATGCCGCCCGCGACGACCCCGCGACCAGTCTGTGCGCCGATTCTGCGCGCGCGGCGGTAGAGGGCATGTCCGATCGGATTTGCGCGCTTGCGGTCCGCTCGGTCGGTTGCGCGGGCCTAATGGAAAGCCACCCGCTCTCAAGGGGCGTGCGCGATCTCATGGTCTATCTCAGACAACCGGCGCCCGATGCAGCGTTAACTCGGCTTGGAACCAATGCGGGCTTACGTGACTATCGTCCGAACTTCGATGCGGCATGAGTTCGACAGCTTCTGCGACCTGGTTGGGCTGCAAACGTCCATGCTCGTTATCGCGCCACACCCAGATGATGAGACCATTGGTTGTGGCGGCCTCATCGCTTTCGCCGCCGGGCACGGAATAGGCGTCCATGTCGCCGTCATCACGAACGGCTCGGCCTCGCATCCGGGTAGTTGTGCGTGGCCACCGACGCGGATCGGTTTGCGCCGACGGACAGAGTTGGTGATGGCGCTGGCAACGCTGGGCGCCCCCTGCGATCCCATCCTTTTTGATCTGCCGGATGCGGCCACTTTGGACCTGCCGGACGCAATTCGGGATGCGGCTCGCGGAGCCCTAAGCAAGCTCCTTGACACGATAAAGCCGGATGTCGTGTGCACACCGTGGCGGCGAGACCCTCACTGCGATCACCGCTTTTCATACGCGTTGACGCGTGAGGCGATGCGAATGGTGAACAGTAGTGCCAAGTGCCTAGAGTATATGGTTTGGACGAACATCATCGGGACTGGATCGGACCAGCCGGGCCTCGAGGAGACGATGTCGTTACGATTGAATATCGACCCCGTCCGAGAGCGCAAACGCGCTGCATTGCGGCAGCACGCGAGCCAACTTGGTCGGCTGATCCATGACGATCCAAAGGGCTTTTCACTTACAGACACTCAGTTCGAGTCGATGACCTGTGGAGACGAGAGATTTGAGATGGATCCCCTCTCATTGCGACGCTGCTAGCAGCGTGCGACATTTTGATTTTCTTTACTCGCAGAATGCCGACCCTTGGTCCGCGCGGACGTCACGCAACGAAGCATTCAAGCGGCGAACCGTGGCGTACGCCTTAGGAGCTCAAAAATTGGCATCAGGCCTTGAAATTGGCTGCGGGAACGGCGTTTCGACCAAGGCGCTTTCACCCCATTTTGTGAAGCTTAGCGCCATCGATGGCTCGCGAGAGGCCGTCACGCTTGCCAGACAAGCCGTGGTGGGCCTACCAAACGTTCGAGTGACCCGAGCACGTTTGCCGCCAAAATTGGTCGTCGCAAGTTTGGACGCCGTCGTTGCGAATGAAGTGCTCTATTATCTGCCGCGGAAAGAGCTCGAGATGACCGTGGCCGAAGTGCATAATGGGTTGAAGATCGGGGCGCGATTGATTTCAGCAAACCACGTACAGTCTTTCTCTGACTGCAATTGCACTTACGCGGAGTTGCTGTCGGTTATCAGGCAGCGATTTGGCCGCGAAGCCCGTACGATTATTGGTTTCGGATGGCATTGCGTCGTCTTCATCAAGCGGGCTTCAACAAGCAGGCGACGTGGCCGCTCAACACGGTCTCAGGATAGATGAGCTGATGTGGTCTGCCGATAACCTCTCGATGATCGTCGGAACGCTGGCGGCGCTTTGCACGACCGCGTGCAATTTTCCGCAAGTTATCAAGGTTCACAAGACTCAAGAAACGCACGATTTATCCGTCAAAATGCTATTGCTGCTTAATGGCGGTCTCGGATTGTGGATTACCTATGGATTGTTGAAACAAGACTGGCTCATAGCTGGTTCCAATCTCATCGGGCTCTCGCTTACGTCGTATCTTCTCTGGAAGAAACTGCGCGCCGGACACGCGCAGCGATGACGCAAGTTGCGTGCCGTGAAAAGGGCGCAAGGTTGTCGGCACCAAGCCGCCTTTGTGTGGGCGCTCAGACGTTCCCGTAGCAAATCAGATCTTTACGGCCGCCCGGTAAGCGATGCCCCGCTCACACATCGTCTCGCATCGCCGGTCATGTGATCGTGGCGCGGCATGCGCATGGATCGAGACGACCATATTGACGTCCATAGTGACGTCTCCAAGCCTCTCCGGCCGCGCCGGATCGAGGTCATCAATGGCGTCGAGCGCCGGCGGAAGTGGGCGGACGATACGAAGATCAGCCTCGTTGCCGAGGCACTTGCGCCCGGTGCCGTGGTCTCGGACGTGGCTCGTCGGAATGACATCAATCCCTCGCAGCTCTTTGGCTGGATCAAGGTCTTCCGCGACGAGGCCAAGGCCTTGGCCGCAGCGCCATGCGAGTCTGACCGGCTGGCCTTCGTCCCAACCGTGATCGAGGCTGGCCCACCGATCGAGCACCCGCCGCTTTCGCCGCCACCGGAGCCGGCGATCATCGAGATCTTGCTCGGCGCTGCGACGGTGAAGATCCGTGGCGCAGTCGACGCAAAGACACTCGCCGCCGTGCTGAAGGCTCTGAGGGTGTTGCAATGATCGTGCCCCCGACCGGCGTTCGGGTTCTCGTGGCCACGAAGCCGGTGGACTTCCGCAAGGGCATGGATGGCCTTGCCGCCTACGTCGAGCAGCAGCTTCTCGCCGATCCCTTCTCGGGCGTCATCTATGTCTTCCGGGGCAAACGAGCCGACAAGGTGAAGCTGCTGTTCTGGGACGGCACCGGCATCTGCCTCGTCACCAAGCGGCTCGAAGGCGCCAAGTTCTGCTGGCCGGCGATCGAGGACGGCGTCATGCGCCTGTCGCCGGCTCAGCTCTCCGCCCTGTTGGAAGGCCTGCAATGGTCGCGGGTCCACATGCGCCGCGTGCGTGCGCCCCAGGCGACGCAGTAGTCGTGGCGCTTCGGATGCCTAATTCATCCGCGCTAATCTCGTAGACAAAATGACTCGCGGCAGATTGGTCTACTGACGAAGCGTGGCGCGTCACTCATGCTCGCAGCCATGCCGGATTCTCTCGACGATCTCCCCGACGACATCGCGCGGCTGAAGGCGATCATTCTCGCCGAGCGCGCCGGGAAGGCGCGGCTTGCCGATCAGAACGACCGTCTGCTCCACATGCTGCGCCAGCTCCGGCGCAATCACTTCGGGCGGAAGTCGGAGAAGCTCGAGCCGGACCAGCTCGATCTCGGGCTCGAAGACCTGGAGACGGCGATCGCCTCGGGCGAGGCCGCGGCCGAGAAGGCCAACGCGACGCTGAAAGCGTCGCGCACCCGGGAGCGCAAAGTCAATCGGGGTCACCTGCCCGCACACTTGCCGCGCGAGGAAGTCGTAATCGAGCCGACGAGCGCATCGTGTCCTTGCTGCGGCGGCGCTCTGCACGTCATCGGCGAGGATCGGTCCGAGCGTCTCGACAAGATCCCGGCGAAGTACCGGGTGATCGTGACGCGCCGGCCGAAGTACGCGTGCCGCTCCTGCGAGAAGATCGGCGCCGACGAGACCGCCGGCGTCATCCAGGCACCGGCGCCGGCCCGGCTGATCGAGGGCGGCCTGCCGACCGAGGCGCTCGTTGCCGACGTCGTCGTGCAGAAATACGCGTGGCACCTGCCCCTGTATCGCCAGTCGCAGATGATGGCAGCGGAAGGCATCCACATCGACCGCTCGACATTGGCGCATTGGGTCGGCTTTGCCGCCTTCGAGCTGATGCCCGTCTACGACCGGCTCGTCGCCAATCTCAAGGCCTCGACCAAGCTCTTCGCCGACGAAACCCGGTGTCCGGTGCTCGATCCCGGGCGTGGCAAGACCAAGACCGGGTATCTGTGGGCGCTTGCGAGAGACGACCGACCGTGGGGCGGCGGTGCGGATGCGAGTGGGCATCCGAAGCACCCAGGAACAGGTCCGCCGGCTGTCGCCTACATGTATGCGACGGGCCGCGGTGAGGTGCATGCCGAGCGTCACCTTGCAGGCTTTGCCGGCACGCTGCAGGTCGACGGCTACGTCGCCTACAAGAAGCTCGGCGACCCCAACCGCATCGGTGGCCCGCTGCGGCTCGCCAACTGTTGGGGCCACTTCCGGCGGCTGTTCTACGACATCGCCAAGGGCGGCAACGCGCCGATCGCAAGCGAGGCGCTTGTACGCATCGCGGCGCTCTATTGCGTAGAGGAGGAAATCCGCGGCAGGAGTGCCGACGAGCGCCGGGCCGTCCGCCAAGCGCGGACGAAGCCTCTCGTCGATAAGCTCGAGGTCTGGCTCAGGGAGCAGCTCGCGCGCCTCTCGAAGGGCTCGACGCTCGCCAAGGAGATCCGCTACGGCCTCAACCACTGGCAGGGCTTGAGCCGCTTCCTCGACGACGGCCGCATCGAGATCGACTCCAACACGGTCGAGCGATCGATGAGGCCGATTGCACTCAGCAGAAAAAACGCACTCTTCGCCGGCAGCGACGAAGGCGCCACCAACTGGGCGGCCATGGCGTCGTTGATCGAGACCTGCAAGCTCAACGGCGTGAACCCTCACGCTTGGCTCTCCGACACGCTGACGAAGCTCGTGAACCGATGGCCCCAATCCCGCATCGATGAGTTGCTGCCCTGGGGTTACGTGAAGGACACCACTGCATGAGCCGTCAAGGTGCCAGCGGAACACCGCTTACGCCGCCCGGAAACTGTCGGCACGATTCAATCGGACTGAGGCGGGCCTTCGAGCGCTTCCACTGGACACCGCAATCTCCATGTGAAGCCAGTCGAAGCAAACTCAGCGAGAACGTCCCCCTTGATACTCGCTCGCACCATCCGGTCTATGACCGTGGATCCGAACCCCAAAGTTTTGGGCTCGCTGACTCTTGGACCTCCAGTCTCGCTCCACGACATTTCAAACTCCTGAGCGCTGAGGGCCCACGTGATGCTCACACGGCCGACGTCATTGCTGAGGCTGCCGTGCTTCGCGGCATTCGTTCCGAGTTCGTGCAAGGCCATGCCCACGGCCTGAGCGACGTGTGGTGAAACCGACACTGGCGGACCGCAGATACTGATCCGGTCGTCGAGAAGGCTCTCGAAGTGAGCCAGTTGAGAACGCACAAGATCCTCAAGTTTCACTGACGACCAGTTGCTCTTGACGAGCAGGTCCTGGCTGGCGCCGAGCGCCCTTAATCGTTGCCCAAAATTCTCGATGAAGGCGTCAGGTGATTTAGCAGCCGTCTGCCGCGCGATGGCGTGGATCGTCGACAACATATTCTTGCCGCGATGATTGAGCTCGTGCATCAGCAGCTGACGAGCCTCGTCCGACTGCTGCCGCGCCGTCACGTCTTGGATGACCTTGATCAAGTACCCAATACCGCCGCGCGGGTGCCGGACGCAACTGACCGATGTTTGTCCCCAGACGACGCCTCCGTCCCGACGGATGTAGCGCTTTTCAAGCTGATAAGCGTCGGCCGCGCCGCTTTCGAGCCTTTGCCATGCGAGATGACTAGTCTCCAGGTCGTCGGGGTGTGTGAAGGCGTCGAGTGGACGGCCTTCAAGCTCGCCGACCTCATAGCCTAAGAAATGTGCCAGTCTTCCGTTGACACGCTCCAGCACGCCTTGCGGATTGACGATGCTCATTCCCACTGCCGCGTTTTGAAAGGTCGCCTTAAAGCGCTGCTCAGCAGCCAAGATCTGGTGGGTGCGATCTTCGACCCGCTGCTCGAGCTGATTATTGGTCGCCTTAAGCTCGCTCAATGCCTGACGATACTGGCGAATGATGGCGGCTACGATCAACCCAATCGACGCAGCCACGGCGATAAACGCCTGCAGCATCGCGTGCCGATATGTAGGACTGTCGTCCAAATCGGCTCGCGCGCCGGAAACCTGCGCGTGCCAAGCGATCATCAACGTGATCATCAGAATTGCAAGTCCAGCGCCTCGCATCTCATACCTGAGGGCCGCCCAGATGATCGGAACAAACAACATGAACGCGTATTTGGCCGGACCGGAAAGCGCCCAGAACCCCAAACCTCCGAGTAGGACCGTAATGCCAACGGCCTCGGCGGCCTGCCACACGGTCGGCTTAGCCTTCTCGCGCCAAGCATTGATCAAAGACACCACGAGAGGCGTCGCGATAAGAATTCCCGTGGCATCTCCCAACCACCAGAGCGGCCACGTCTCCGAAAACGGCCGCTTCCCCACAGCCACATCGAGCAGGCTGCCCAGTGTGGCGCCGATCATGGGCCCAGCCACTACGCCAACGCTCAGGAACGCCAAAACCTCCGCCAACGTCTTAAAGCGAACCAGCGGCGAAGCGAAAATCCGAGTCAGGATGGCAGCGGCAAATAGAACCTCGAGGGCGTTTGCAATCACGTAGCCGAGCGCAGGACCCAACGGATTGCGGAACCACACGGCGTTGCTTGTGAGTTCGCCAGCAGCCGCGACCAGGATCCACCAAGGCCAGGTTTGGCGTTTGCTCAACAGAAGGACCGCAAGAACGATCCCGTTGGGAGGCCATACGGTGATGGACAAGCCCGGCACTACCATCATCCACTGGCCGTAAAGCGCTGCCAGCAGATAGCCGAGATAGCAAACAATCAGATGCTGGATCGCTGGGCGTGGAAGCTGTGCGATGCCATACATGCTACTGACCACTTGCTCCGGAGGACCCGACGACACGTGAACAAAATACAGTGCCGGATAATGAAAGTAAGTGGGCTTCGCAATGTGCGCCAATTTGACGATGCTCAGATCGCCCCTTTGATCACCTTTGTCCCCACCGCTTGCCGAAGTGGAGGCGAAGGGTCTCAACTGGTTCCGCCGCACAGTTGCTCGAACCGCTCCGCGGCTGGCCGGCGACATGGACGTAGTCACCGGCTGGGACGATGTTAAGCATTTGACGGTTGCCATTGACCAGCTGGAGCGCCGGTCTCGGCCGGGGTTACTCGTCGCCGACCTCGAGGTCTGGATGCGCGCCGAGAGACCGAGGCTCTCGCGCGGCAGCGATGTGGCAAAGGCAATGGCGCCAACCGCCGCCGAATGCGCACCGGGCTGGAAGTGCCGACATGCCTTGGAAGAAGGCCGACTACGATAAGGCCTGCGCCAGGATTAGGGCCAAGAAGTAACTCCGGTCCAGTTGTTACCGCATGGTCCCCGCCTCTGCAATTAACGCCGGTGGCGGGCGCCTTGCTGAGCAGGTACCTCGCACTCGATAGGGTCATTGATCGCGGGTCGTGCCACTGCGAGAGCTTCGCGCTCAAATCGCTCCAACGCGAGCTTTTGCGCCAAAAGCACGTCTGCAAGCGGGAGCTTGCCGACTGGATAAAAGCATCGAGGGAGCATCGGAAACTCGTTGCCGTCCAGCCGGTATACGTTGGTTGGTCTCCGCCAGAAAATGCGATAGCAGGCCCCAGTGTCAGAGCCTACCACGTCGAAGTATCCGCGATTGTCAAACTGCGACCTCTGGCTATCGCTGAGGTGTTCGCGGAGCAAAGCCATTGCTCGGTCGCGCGCGCGCTTCCGTCTGCCACAGAACTCTAACGCAGCGACCGCCGCGCGCTGAGTGGCGGCGGCGGCCCGCATCATCCCAAAACGCGTCGAGTTGACCGGATGGATCATCTCACCCGCCTACCAATCGAGGGATGAATATGGTCCTCTCGGCCTCCGGATCGAATTCAGTTATCCGCGATCCCGAAGCGTCGCCATCGCCGAAGGCCACCGCGCTATACCCCTGACCAATCAAGTGCTCAAAACGACTTTTTGCTTCGGCGATCGAGTGTGCATCGACAGGGTCGAATTCGTGCCTCGCGTCGCCGCTTCTCTCCATGATGATCTGCGCACGCATGAACGCTCTCCATCTGGCAAAGATACCGGGAAACTACGGTTGACCGATATGGTTCCTTTGAATGCAGAAAAATCGGCAAGACAGTGGCGCCGGCAGAGCGAGAGGCTTTAGAAGCAAAGGGTCTGGTTTGGTGAGGATCGGACAAAAAAGGCTCCCGCCCGCAAGGGCTAGGAGCTGAAAAGATCAATCCTGGAAGTGCGTGCGTCAGTGATGCATTTTCTTGTGCCCATGATGGTGCATCATCTTGTGGTGATGCTTCCGATGCATGTGGCCCATGTGGTGCCCGCGATGCTTGTAGCGGTAGACCCGCTTATGCTTGTGGTGGCCGTGGCGCATCATCTTGTGGCCGTGATGCATTTTATGACCGTGGTGCATTTTATGGCCGTGGCCATGGCGATAATCCATATCGGCTGCGACGCTCAAGCTCGTGCCGCCAAACAGAAGTGCTCCGCCCAAAGCCGCGCCCATCATGATCTTGCTCAACATCAGTCCACTCCTTTGAAGTTTCCCTGGCATAAGCAATACGTGTGGACGGACGGTTGGTTTCGAAGCGAGCTATGCTTGAGGGGCAACACGATTAACAGGTGAGGCGAGTGGTTACCGTGGAAAAGAAGGACTTCTGTGTTTTCGGCGCCTTTGATCGGTGGAGTTGCCCCTGTCTGGCCGGACACCCCGGCGTCATGATTGGGCTCTTCTGAACTCGCGAGGCGAGCGGATGTTGAGCCCGGAATGTGGATGGCTCTCGTTGTAATCCTCGACCGGCGATCAATGACAGCGCGGTCTTCGCATCGGGCAGCGGGTGCACCCTGACGTAGTCGCGTTTGAAGGTCTTCACGAAGGCTTCGGACAGGCCGTTGCTCTCGGGGCTGGCGACGGGCGTGAAGCAGGGCGTCAGGTTGAGGACCCGCGCAAAGGACTCGGCGAGCGTGATTGCTCCTGGTGAGGCCTGTCGGTTGATGAACGGGGGAGCGGATTCTCGTAGGTCAACGTGTGTGTCTATGAACTCTGGAACCAACGTGTACTGCCTGGAGTTGGGTGAATGACAGTCCTGAAATGCTCGCCAGGAGGGTTCCGTGGACGGAATAATTTATCTTGTGGGGCTTGTTGTCGTGGTGATGGCAATTCTTAGCCTGTTCGGATTGCGATAAGTGATGGAGATGACCTAATGGTTGAAGTAACGCATACGGTTCCAACACATTCATCGCATTCGAGTTATGTCGAGTGGGGATCAATTATTGCTGGGGCCGTTGCGAGCCTTGCGGTTTCAGCCATTCTTCTAAGCTTCGGAGCCGCTGCGGGATTATCAGCGGTATCGCCATGGAGTTCTTCAACCACGTACACCGCCGTCGCAATTGGTTCGGGTTTTTGGGTTTTGCTCGTCTCGTTGTGGTCTTTCGGTTTGGGCGGATATCTTGCCGCACGATTACGGCATCGCTGGTCTGATGGAAATCAAGACGAGATTGATTTTCGCGACAATGCCCATGGTGTATTGTCGTGGGCCGTCGCAGTCACATTTGCAGCTGTGGTTGTTGCGATTTCTTCGGCGACAACCGAGCGGAGTACGACTGATGCCGTCCCGTCAAGCGCGGCGAGCACTTTCGCTGTAGACTCTGTTTTGCGATCGTCTCGAACGGATGTGCCCGTTGCCAGCGATACCCTTAGAGCCGAAGTTGGGCGAACATTCACACGAAATGTCGCGCGAACGACTTTGCCAGCGGGTGATAAGGCCTACCTTGCCGCGTTAGTTTCGGCGCGCTCCAAGGTCGAGCCGGAAGAGGCCAATCGGAAAGTGCTTTTGGCCTTCGAAGAGTTCAGAAAGACGTCCGATCAAGCTAGGAAAGCCGGCGTTGTCATGGGCTTTCTCGCTGCCGCCACGCTGCTAGTTGGCGGCGCAATGGCTTGGTGGGCGGCTGGGGTCGGCGGACAACATCGCGATTCTGGCACGACGTGGGAAGCCTTCCACCGGGCCCATCGTGTCAAGATTTTCAAGCCCTAATTGGACGTAGGGAGACATAGCAATGCTGCCCGGTCTCATTCTTTGGTTTGCTGGCGTGCCGATCGCAGTGATCATTCTTCTATTTCTTTTGGGAGTATTGAGCTAGGTCGGCCGTGTGGGCTAGCGCCCAAGAAACCGGGGTGGGGGCATGTGTGATCGGGCCGACTGCGACGTCGTGAAGATGATCCGCAAACTCAAATCCGGCCGGTGCCGCCCTTATTGCCGAAAGATCGATCCAAAGACCGGCAAGCGCCACAATCTTGGGACCGTCCCTATGCGCGCCAAGGCGGAAAAGCACGAGCGCGATAACCACTGTTTCAAGCGCCGTGGCTAGCGGATCTGGCGAAGCGCTCAGCGCGACGGAGGATCAATGCAAAGTAAATTGCTCCATGAAGCGAATGGCAAGCGCACCTTCGCGCTCATTCTCGAAAAGGGCGACGAGGCGATGCGGTGCCTCGAGGAATTTGCGCTCAAGGAGAAACTTGGTGGGGCGCAGATCACAGCGATCGGTGCGCTGAGTGGCGCCAGGCTTGCGTACTTTGACTGGGAGACCAGGCAATACCGGCCGATACCCCTGAATGAGCAGGTCGAGGTCGCATCGCTGATCGGTGACATTGCTCTCGGCCCCGATGGAACTCCGAGCATCCATGTTCACGCTGTGCTCGGACGGCGCGACGGTGGCGCCATCGCCGGACATCTGCAGGAAGGCTATGTGAGGCCGACGCTTGAGATCATCATTACGGAATCGCCAGCTCATCTGTGCAAGACCAAAGATGCGTACACGGGCCTCGCCCTGATCAATGCCGGCAGATAGTCCGCAGCCCCCGAGGGCTTTTGCCGGCTGGAACCATCGCCCGTGACCAGCTGTTCTTGTTGGAGTCGTGCCACGACCCCAAAAGGTAGGCCAGGGACATGCCGCACCCAACCGAATTTGAAATTTCTCGGCGCCGTTTGATGGTCGGCGCAGCCGCATCGGCGGCTATCGCGACGTCATCATCGGATGGGCTGGCTGAGGGACGTTCGGTTTCAGCATCCGGCGCACCCGAGCGGCGCGCTCTGGCGAAGGTATCCTTGAACGTCAATGGGGTTAGTCGAGATCTAGAGGTCGACACGCGAACGACGCTGTTGGATGCCCTCCGAGAGCATTTGCGCCTTACGGGCACGAAGAAGGGATGCGATCAAGGACAGTGCGGTGCATGCACCGTCATCGTCGAGGGACGGCGGATCGCCTCCTGCCTCACGCTTGCGGTCATGCATGACGCCGATGCGATCACGACAATTGAAGGTCTTGGGACGCCGCAAAACCTGCATCCAATGCAGCAAGCCTTCGTGAAGCATGACGGGTTCCAGTGCGGCTACTGCACCTCTGGCCAAATCTGCGCCGCGGTGGCGGTTTTGGAGGAGATCAAGGCGGGCATCCCGAGTCATGTCTCGGCCGATCTGACTGCGACGCCGGAAGTGACACCCTCCGAACTGCGCGAGCGCATGAGTGGGAACATCTGCCGCTGCGGCGCCTACTCCAACATCATCGATGCCGTCACGGAAGTTGCCGGGAGGCAGGCATGAAGGCTTTTACTTATGAACGCGCGCAGTCGATGGCACAGGCGGTGGCGTCGGCCGGAACAAAGCCTGGCGCCAAATTTGTCGCGGGCGGCACAAATCTACTGGATCTTATGAAGCTGCAAATCGAGACGCCGCAACACCTCATCGACGTCAATCATCTCGGCCTTGACACAGTGGAGACCACGCCGGAGGGTGGCGTACGCATCGGGGCGCTTGTTCGCAATACCGACCTGGCCGCGCATGCTCGCGTGCGTCGCGACTACGCTGTGCTGGCGCGCGCTCTGCTCGCCGGCGCGTCCGGCCAGTTGCGCAACCGTGCAACAACCGCTGGCAATCTCCTGCAGCGAACACGGTGTCCATATTTCTATGACACCAATCAGCCGTGCAATAAGCGTCGCCCCGGCAGCGGTTGTGGAGCCCTCGAAGGTGTCAGTCGAGCCCACGCTGTCATGGGCGTGAGCTCTGCCTGCATTGCGACGCATCCGAGCGACATGGCGGTGGCGATGCGTGTGCTGGATGCAACGGTGGAAACCGTGAAGCGTGACGGTTCTGCACGGAGCATTCCCATTGCGGAATTTCATCGCCTGCCTGGCGATACGCCTCACATCGAGACCGTGCTTGAGAGCGGCGAGTTGATCGTCGCCGTGACACTGCCGCCGCCGCTCGGCGGAAAACACATTTACCGCAAGGTGCGCGACCGCGCGTCCTATGCCTTTGCGCTGGTGTCCGCGGGCGCCGTCATCCAATCGGACGGAACGGGTCGCGTCGCGCTCGGCGGCGTCGCCCACAAGCCGTGGCGCGTCGAAGCGGCTGAAGGTGCGATGCCGCGCGGCGCCAAGGCCGTATCGGCCAAGCTGCTGGAGGGCGCCCGCACCACCCCGCACAACGCATTCAAAGTCCGATTGGCCGAGCGGACGCTGGCCTCGATGCTGTCGGAAGCGAAAGGCTGACGCGATGAAATTCGATGTTCCCGCCAGTGCCAATCCGATCGACGCGTTGAAGGTCATAGGACGGCCTGCAGAAAGACTTGAAGGCAAGCTCAAGACGACCGGGACCGCGACCTATGCCCATGAATGGCACGATCTCGTCCCTGATGCCGCCTATGGCGAGATCGTCGGCGCTGCGATCGCGAAAGGGCGCGCTCGTGCCATCGATCTTAGCGCTGCCAGCGCAGCACCAGGTGTGATTGCCGTCGTCACAGCTGAGAATGCGGGCAAGCTCGGAAAGGGCAGCCGCAATACCGCCAAGCTTCTCGGCGGACCTGACATCGCGCACTATCACCAGGCCCTCGCGCTCGTGGTCGCGGAAACATTTGAACAGGCGCGCACCGCCGCGCTGCTGGTCAACATCGACTACGAAACGGAGGAGGGTGCTTTTGATCTGGCTGCGTTGAAGGACGAAGCCAATAAGACCAAGATTCAGGATGCCCCCGGCGATTCGATCGTGGGTGACTTCATGGCCGCCTTTGCGGCAGCCCCCGTCAAGCTCGACCAGACCTACACGACCCCCGACCAGGGTCATGCGATGATGGAGCCGCATGCCTCGATCGCAGCCTGGAAGGGCGACCGGCTGACGCTCTGGACCTCCAACCAAATGATCGACTGGGCCGCGAGCGATCTCGCAATAACCCTGGGCATGCCAAAGGAACGGGTTAGGGTGATCTCGCCTTATGTCGGCGGCGGCTTCGGCGGAAAGCTGTTCCTGCGGGCTGATGCCCTGCTGGCAGCGCTCGGCGCACGCGCTGCCGGACGCCCGGTGAAAGTGGCATTGTCGCGGCATTTCATGTTCAACAATACCACGCACCGGCCCGCCACGCTCCAGCGCATGCGTATCGGCGCGACCCGGGACGGCCGGATTACCGCGATCGGCCATGAGAGCTGGTCGGGGGATCTTCCCGGCGGTCGGCCGGAGGGCGCCGTTCAGCAGACCCGCATGCTCTACGCTGGCGCCAACCGGATGACGGCGACGCGGCTTGCGGTGCTCGATCTGCCGGAGGGCAATGCCATGCGCGCGCCCGGCGAGGCATCCGGCATGATGGCGCTTGAAATCGCCATCGACGAGATGGCGGAGCGGCTGGAGCTCGATCCCGTGGAATTCCGCATCCTCAACGATACTGGGGTTGTGCCCGATAATCCCAACGGTCCAACGCCCGGACGGAGCGGCGTGCAGGACGCGCAAGCGACATCCAAGCTGCCTTTTTCACAGCGGCATCTGGTCGAGTGTCTGCGAACGGGCGCCGAGCGCTTTGGCTGGAGTAGACGCCCAGCTAAGCCTGGACAGAGGCGCGACGGCGGCTGGCTGGTCGGCATGGGTGTCGCAGCCGCATTCCGAAACAATCTTCTCGTGAAATCAGCAGCACGGGTACGACTGGACCGCCGCGGCATGATCACGGTGGAAACCGATATGACCGACATCGGCACCGGCAGCTACACTATCATCGGCCAGACGGCTGCGGAGATGATGGGTGTGCCGCCGGAGCGCGTGATCGTGCGCCTCGGGGATTCTTCGTTTCCCGTATCTGCCGGATCGGGCGGGCAGTTCGGCGGCAACTGCTCCACCTCCGGCGTCTATGCCGCCTGCATGAAGCTGCGCGACGCGGTCGCGCAGAAGCTTGGCATCAATTCTGCCGAAGCCATATTTGCAGACGGTACGGTCACATCCGGTAACCGCAGCGCCGCCCTCGCTGACGCCGTCCGTGGGGGTGAGATCGTCGCCGAGGATCTGATCGAGTTCGGCGACCTTGATGAGAACTACCAGCAATCGACGTTCGGCGCGCATTTTGTCGAGGTGGGTGTCGATGCGGCGACCGCGGAGACTCGCGTCAGGCGCATGCTTGCCGTCTGTGATTGCGGCCGCATTCTCAATCCCCGCACCGCGCGCAGTCAGGTGATTGGCGCAATGACGATGGGTGTCGGCGCGGCATTAATGGAGGAGCTCGTGGTTGATACCCGGCGGGGGTTCTTCGTCAACCATGACCTCGCCGGATACGACGTGCCCTCGCATTCCGACATTCCTCACCAGGATGTCATTTTTCTCGATACCGTCGATCCCATGTCGTCGCCCATGAAGGCAAAGGGTGTTGCGGAACTCGGCATTTGCGGTGTGGCTGCAGCGGTAGCGAATGCGATCTATGACGCCACGGGCGTGCGCGTCCGCGATTATCCGCTCAGGCTCGACAAATTCCTCGATCGCCTGCCGGATATTGGCTGACCGCGTAAGCTGGCCGAGCGCTTTCCAAATGTCCCTAAAGCTTTAAAGAGGCAGGCAGGGCAAGAAGGCGGCGATCACCGACGTTGGCAGTGGCATCGGCCGCGCGTCGATCGCCGGCCATGCCACCTCCAGGAAGTGTCGCGTTACACCAAAGCCGCTGAGCGGCGAAAGCTGGCGCAGGCCGCGATGAAGCGGTTGTCGACGCCAAAGCCAACGCTGAATTCCCAAACTATCTCGAGAGGGTTGGGAATCCCGCCGAAAAACCTCAATGTTTCAAAGGGAGTCGATGCGGGTCGGTGGAGCCGAGGAGGATCCAACTCCTGACCTCTGCAGTGCGATTGCACGGCAAGCGCGGAGCTAAAACCAATTGGTCCAATTATCGGTACATAAGAATGTTACACTCGAAATACATCAATTCTTTCAGTTGATTAGAATTAATGATGGTGCCCCAGGAGGGACTCGAACCCCCACACCCTTGCGGATATCAGATTTTGAGTCTGACGCGTCTACCGTTCCGCCACTGGGGCTTGGTGCGCACCTGAGCCGGGGCGCCCGAGGGCCGGGACCATGCACGACACTCCTCGCCTCGGTCAAGCACAGTTACCGATGTCTGGCCGCATGAGCTGGGCCCTGTGCTCAGCCGGCAATCTCTATCCGCGGCTCAACGAGGACCGGAAAGTTGACCGAGTTGGCGATGAAGCACTTGCCATGCGCCGCCTCATGCAGCGTCCTCGCCTGAACCGCATCGCCTCCGGCCGCGATTTCGACCGTGGGTCGCAGCGTCACGCGCTCGAACCAGCCGCCGCGCGCCGCGTCTTCGACCATGACGCCTTCTGGCGCATCGCGATACGCGATCACGATGATCCCCGCCTGCGAGGCGAGGTGCAGATACCAGAGCATGTGGCACGCCGAGAGCGATGCCACCAAAAGGTCTTCCGGATTGTGCCGTCCCGCGTCACCTCTGAACGCGGCATCGGACGAGCCGTGAATGTCCGGCCGCCCGGCAACCGACACGACATGATCCCGCGAATACGCCTTGTAACCGCTTGTGCCCGTGCCCGTGTTGCCGGTCCACGTGACGGTTGGCGTATAGCGGTGCTCCCGACCGGCCATGGCAGTGCCCTCGATGACATTGACGGTTCGGCCGCACTTTATAGCCAGTCGTCCGGGCCTGCTCAATAAACTCTCAGGACCTGAACGCGGCAGGAGCTTCCCGCCTTGCTGGGGGCGATCTAGAAGGGTTTCAACGACACCACACCCGCCACCGACGGCAGTGCAAATCGAGAGAGCCAAGAATGAGCACGACACCCAACGCGCAACCGAAGCAACTCCTGCATCTCGTTTTCGGAGGCGAACTCGCCAAACTCGACCGCACCGAGTTCAAGGACCTCTCCAAGCTCGATTTCGTCGGCATGTATCCCAATTATGCCGAGGCCCGGAAGGCCTGGAAGGCGGCCGCGCAGAAGTCGGTCGACAATGCCGAGATGCGCTATTTCATCGTCCATCTGCATCGCCTGCTCGATCCCGAGACGGGCAAGCAGCTGGACGAGTGAGCGTCGGACGTTCCCGCCACCGCCTGGGGGCGGGAGCTTCGACCGTTAGGTGAGCACGATCAGGGCATCGGCCGCGCGGCAGCCCCGGCCGACCGGCCCCACGAACACGGGATTGATGTCCATCTCCTTGAGCCGCGGCCCCAGCGCTGTGGCCATGCACGAAACGTCGACCAGCATCTTGGCCAGCCCTTCCTTGTCGGCGGCCGGTTGCCCACGATAGCCGTCGAACAGCTTGGCGCCACGAAGTTCGCCGATCATGTCGCGCGCAGTCTCGATATCGAACGGCGCGATGCGGAAGGTCACGTCTTTCAGAACTTCGGTAAGCACGCCACCGAGGCCGAACGTCACGCAGGGCCCGAAACTTTCATCGTTGACGACGCCGATCAGGGCTTCGAGGCCGGAAGCCATCTCGGACACGAGCACACCATCGATCTTGGCCCCCGGCTTGTAGGCGAGACCGTTGGAGATCACTGCGGCTGCGGCTTTCGCGAGATCGGCCGCCGACACGCCAAGCCTGACGCCGCCGGCCTCCGTCTTGTGCGCAATGTCCCGTGAGACGATCTTCACTGCGAATGGGCCTTCGAGCCCCTTGGTCGCCGCGGCCACGTCATCGTCGGCCGGCACCAACACTTCATTGGTGACACCGACGCCGAATGCTTTGAGCACAGCCTTGCTCTCGACCTCGGACAGCGTCACGGCTCCGGCAGGAAGTTGCAACCCTGGCGGCGCGGCGGCACTTGGCGCCTTCCGCCCGAGTAGGCGGCGCCGGTCCTCGGCAAATCGCGCAAGCGTAGCGGCCGCCTTTGCACCGCGTGCCGGCGTCGGCAGGAACGGAATGCCGTTGTCGACAAATACCTTCCATGCCGCTTCGGAGCGCGCCTTGCGGCCGGACCAAACGACCTGCACCGGCTTTTCCGTCTTGGCGGACGCGGCCGCAATCGCATTGGCACAGTTGAGCGCGCCCTGGCCCGGCAGGGAGGCAAGCAGCAAGGAGAGCTGATCGATGCCCGGGTCCGCCAGCACGATATCCAGCGTCTTCGTGAAGAGCTCGGGTTGATTGATGACCGCCGCGGTCGTATCAGCCGGATTGTCGGCGGCCCCGAAAGCCGGAATGATCTCGCGCAGCGCCTTGAACGTCGCCGGCGCGAATGGCGGCAGCGTCAGCCCCTCCTTCGCGGCCCGATCGGCAAACACGACGCCCGAGCCGCCCGAGATCGACAGCACGCCGATGGAGCGCCCGTTCGGCCAGCGTTTCTGGCTCGCCACCTTCGCGAAATCGACGATCTCCTCGACGTCCTGCGTCTCGATCAGGCCGGACTGGCGGAACGCGGCCTGGAAGAGATCGTAATTGCCCGTCAGGTTGGCCGTATGTGAGGCAGCAGCCTTCGTGCCGATCTCTGTCTGCGCGCCCTTCCAGATCAGCACCGGCTTCGCCATCTCGAGCGACTTGCGGCCGAGATCGAGCAGCTTGCGCCCCTCGGGCGTACCCTCCATGTAGCCGAAAGCAACCTCGGTACCTGCGTCGTCCAGCATCGCGGACAGCAGCTCGGGCATCGTGATGTCGGTCTCGTTGCCGGTCGAGACGACGTTGCGGAAACCGACACCCTGCGACTCCGCGAGATTGACCACCGCGTAACCGAAACCGCCCGATTGAAACGCGCACGAGACCACGCCCGGCGTCAGCGCCGTCTCTTCTGCGATCGAGCCGAACACGCACCACATTCGGCTCTCGGTCGAAAGCGCGCCCTGGCAGTTGGGACCAATCGCCCGCACCCCCGCCTCCCGACAGGCTTTCGCCAGCTCGGCCTCGAGCGCTCGGCCTTCGTCACCGGACTCTCGGAAGCCCGCCGTCAGGATGATCGCAAACGGGATCTTCGCCGCGCCGCAGTCACGAACCGCCGCGGGTACGCCCGGGGCCGGAACCGCGATCACGGCAAGATCCACCGCCTCCCCGATCGCCGCTGCATTCGGGTGGCACGGGCGACCGTGCAGCTCCTGATAGCGCGGATTGACCAGATGAACCGCCCCTTTATAGCCGGCATTGATCAGCGCCTGGATCGGCTGGCCCGAGATGCGCTTCAGATCCTGCGACGCACCGATGATGGCGATGGCACGGGGCGCGAACAGCCGCTCGAAAGACGCGGTAGGCATCGGAATGTTTCCTCGCGATGGTTTTTGACGTCTCGCTCTGTGGGGCCTTGCGGGTGGCCACACATAGGGCAGCATCTTTGTTCCGCGCTGGCAATGGCGACAAAGACGGATAAGTGCTCGAGCGTCGCCGGGCGCGCGAATGCGCATCCAGCGACGCGGTCGGCGCCGGCTCTCGACCGCCATCCGGAGAAGACAGAGCGCCCAAAACGCGACTAGCGAGCAGTCCCCTCGGGAGCCGACAGCGGGAGACCGAGCATCACGCGGCGCTTCATCCACGCGGACGGACGGTAGCGTGGCTCCTGGTAGAAGGCGTGCAGGCGCTCGAGGATGAACATCACACGCTTCGGGCCGATGCGGTCGCCCCACTCGATCGGCCCGTAAGGGTAGCCGAGACCGAGCTTGGCACCCTTGTCGATATCGCCCGGCACACCGACGCCCCGCTGGGCCACGTTGCAGCCGACATTGATCAGCGCCGCAACCGCGCGTTGCGCGACGAAGCCTGGGCTGTCGTTGATGGCGATCGCCTGCTGGCCGTCGGCCGACATCATGGCGAGGGCCGTCTCGCGATGCTCGGGGGCCGTTGCAGGTGTCACCATCACCGTACGCGGGCCCTTGAGCCCGAACAGCACGTCGACGGCCACCGTCCGCGCCCCGTCGAGCTTCAGTTCGGCTACCGCCGTCGTCACGTCGTAGCCGATCGGCGTGATCACGATCAGGGCCTTGCTCGACGGCTTGGCGCCGGTCTCGACGTTGAAGCCCTGGGCCTCGAGGTAGGCGAGGAATGGCTCTTGCAGATCCTGGTTGTGGTCCGACGGGCGCACCCAGACGTAGATGTCGCCGGGTCTCGTGGCGGGAGCTGGCTTCGGCGCTGGCTCCACCTTTTTGCCATCCGTGTAAGCGTACCAGCCCGAGCCCGTCTTCTGACCGTAAAGGCCGCCGGCCGCGCGTAGCGCCATCAACGGCGACGGTGCGTAGGCGGGCTCGTGGAAGAACTGCTCGTACATGGACGTCATGGCAGCATTGCCCACATCGATACCGACCATGTCGCCAAGCGTGAACGGTCCCATGCGGAAACCCGGTGCGCCGGTCAGGATGCGATCGATCTCATCGACCGATGCGATGCCTTCCATCAGAATGCGCTGTGTCTCCGGCCCGAGACCGCGGCCAATGTGATTGACGAGGAAACCTGGGCTGTCGACGCACAAGACCGGCTCGCGCGTCATTCGCCGGCCGATCGTCATCAGCGCTTCCGACACCCACGGCGCCGTCTTCAGGCCGGGTATCACCTCGACCAGACGCATCAGCGGCACCGGATTGAAAAAGTGCATGCCGGCGCAGCGCTCGGGATGCTTGGTGCGCGCAGCGATAGCGGTTACCGGCAGCGATGACGTGTTCGACGCAAGAATCGTGGTCGGCGGACAGATCGCATCCAGCTTCTCGAAAAGGTCCTGCTTGATGTCGAGCCGCTCGAACACGGCCTCCACCACCACGTCCGCCCGGGCCACCTCGGCAAGGCTCGACGCGACCGCGATCCGATCCACCGCGGCGTTGGCCGCCTCGGGCGACATCTGGCCCTTCTCGACGTTGCGCGCGAGCATCTTGGCCGAGAAATCCTTGGCCGCCTCGCCTCCCCCCGCTTTCTCATCATAGGCGATCACGTTCATACCGCCAGCCGCCGACACCTGGACAATGCCCCGCCCCATGGTTCCAGTGCCGATTACGGCGATGGTCAGATCTGGTCGGTTGGCGTCGAATGCCATGTGCAGTCCTCGAAAATTGGCCGGTCGCGGCGGGCATCACCGGCAGCTTCAACGAGCTGTGACCCTAGGCCGGGGCTTTGGCAGCCGCAACACTTGCCAAGTCGCGGCAAGACTATCGACCACCGGGTGGGGGGCTGCAATTGGCAGGCCTCGAAACTGGTGCAATCATCTCGGGCATTCCCCGCGGCCATCGCTTGCGGGGCGCCGCCGGATCGACCGGCTATCGCGAGGTACAGATCCATGAAGCTCGGATATTTCGACGACTACCGGCTCGGCGTCGTCGCTGGCGACGCCATCGTAGACGTGATGTCCGCCGTCGCGGACGTGCCGCGCATTGGTCCCGGAGACCTCGTCAACAGCGTCATTGCACGTTTCGCCGAGTTACGGCCCGCGATCGAGGCCGCGGCGAAGACCGGCACGGCCATCCCGCTTGCGTCGGTCAGGCTCCGCCCCCCGCTGCCCAGGCCGGCGACGATCGACTGCATGGCCGTCAACTACATGGAGGACGGCACGCGCGATGCTCCCGCACCCATCAACGCCTTCCACAAGTCCCCGAACGCCATCATTGGACCCGGCGACACGATGGTATTGCCCGATGTTCCCGCCACCGTCTTCGAAGGCGAGGCGGAGGTGGCCATTGTCATCGGCAAGCGCGCCTCGAACGTGAAGGCCGCCGACGCCATGCAGTATGTGTTCGGCTACATGAACTTCATCGATGGATCGGCGCGCGGCCTGCCCCCGTCGGGTAATGTCTTCTTCCAGATGAAGTCGCGCGATACGTTCGCGCCGATCGGTCCATGGATCGTCACCGCCGACGAGATCGCTGACCCTCAGAGTTTACAGGTGCGCCTGTGGAACAACGGCGTCGTGCGGCAGAATTTCAACACGAGCGACATGGCGCACGACATGAGGCGCTGCATCGAATGGGCATCGTCCATTCACACGCTCGAGCCCGGCGACATTCTCGCGACGGGCACCAACCATCGCGGCCTGCACCCGTTCCAGAACGGCGATCGGATAGAGATCGAGACGGAAGGTCTGGGGCGCCTGTCGTTCAACGTGCGTGACGATCTCGGGCGCAAGTGGGAACTCGTCACCCGCCTCGAACGCCAAGATAAGGGCCTTGATCCAATTCCGCCGCAGCTCTCCGGCAAGTACGCGAAGAAATAGGCCCTGGTCGCGGGATCGGCGTCGGGCGCAAGCGCTGCCCGAGCACGGATCGGCCGGTGCGACGGTTAACCTCCCGCCGCCTCGTGCTCCGCGGCCCGCGGCTGGCGCTCGCCCTGCACCGGCGCCAGGATCGTGACCGCGAGATCGCGCCCACGGGGCACGTCGACCACCTCCAGTGGCTCCTCGAGCCCCTCGACGATGATGCTCGTGATCAGATGATCCTCCGGCGCCCAGCCAGCGAGCTGGGCCACATCGTGTGACAAAACGAGCTGCACGTCCCGCTGTTTGGCCAGGTCCTCGAGTTGCAAGGCGATCTTCACGGCCGGTCCGACCACAGTCAGGTCGACCGTCGCTCCGTGCCCGATGCGGCCGAGAATCAGGTGGCCGGCATGCAGTCCTGCCGCAATCCGCACCGGACGGCCCAGCTCCGGACCAATGACCGAGTTGAGATGGTCGAGAGCCAGGTCGATGGCCCGGATGGCCCGTAGGGCCTGACGGCATCCGCCCTCGACGCCATGCCTCTGTCCGAAGACCGCAATCACGCCATCGCCGATATATTTGTCGATGGTGCCGCCCTGCGAGCGGATCGCCGTGCCCACGGCGGTAAAGAACTGATTGAGCAGGAACACGACATCGTAGGGAAGCTTCGTGCGCGTGAGGTCGTTGAACTCCCGCATATTGACGTAAAGCACCGCCAACGGCTTCTCGGTACCGCTCGAGTCGGACTCTGGCACGCCCGCTGCCTCTGGTCCGGTTCCGACGGGACGCAGAAGGCGCGTGACGACGAGCGGCTTCGCGGGCCGGATCTGGCAGGCCAGGCGCACATTGGCCGGGGCCTCGATGGCGGCCAGCGTAACGGATTCTGGAAACACGGCTGCCGGCAGGTGCTCGCCACCTTCCTCGATGCGAACGCGGCACGTCGAGCATCGCGCCCGTCCTCCGCACACTGACGCGTGGGGGATTTTATTGAGACGCGAGATCTCGAGCAGCGTCGGCCCGATCGGCACCGTTACCGTCGGGCCGCCGGCATAGCTGATGGCAACGCGCGGCGACGCCAGCCACGACAGATAGCGAATGGCGAAGATCGCCGCGATCAGGCCGAGAAGGGCCAGGAAGCCGAGGCGAACCCAGACCCGATAAGTCGCGAGCATCTCGCCGGCATCGGCATTCGGCCATCGGGTCAGTTCCTTCACCCGGTTGAATGCATCCGCGTTCTCGATGAGGCTGGCAACCGCCCGACCCGAAATCATGAACCCGGCGAGCGCCGCGAGCGGAATGGTCATGGCGAGAAACAGCAGCACCGGCTGCATGGCGCGATAGGGCGTGTACAATCTCAGCCAGAAATGAATGCCGAGGCAGCCGTGGATCCACACGATCACCAGCAGCGTGCTTTGCAAAATGGCGCTCGCCGGCCAAAGCCGGGCCAATTCGTAGAGGTAATTGGTTTCGACCCCGAAAAATTCCGCTGCGACACGCGTATTGACGATGTGCGGGAATAGCAGGAACGGAATGAGCAGCCCGAGCACAATCTGCAGCAGTTCCCACCACGGCAGACGAAACGTTGTCCGCCTCGCCACCTTCCAAAGCGCGAAGAAAATATGAATGACGAGAGCGCTCGCGAGAACGATTGTCCCCGGCAACGACCGCGTGACGAGCACCCGCCATCGGTCCAGTTGATCCATTTGCTCGAGGCTGACAAGTCCGACGGCAGTATTCAGGAAGTGGGTCAGCGCGAATAGAAAAAGGATGAGGCCGGAGATGAGCCGCAGCCTTTGCGGAATGTCGCCGCGCGTCAGAATATGCATCGATAGCCGCCCTCGAGTAAGTCCCGCACCGTCGCTCGTACGGTACACATCATGCCTTGGCCAAAAAAGCGGAAACAGGCTGATCCCGGTCCGAACCCGGACCTTTGCCCACGCAAAAAGGCAACAACCTAAATCTAAGTGCTCCGGCGCGCGGCTCGGTTAATTGGTATCGACCATGTCGAAAGCAGCCTCCGACTGACCGCTCGTGCCTACAAGCGTAACCCGGATCCGGCGCCCCTTGAGATCTGCGATATCAGCCCCGTCGGTCAGATCGACGACGAACCGGCGCCCGCCGTTTTCAGATTGACCGGCGGGTTTCGGCAGAGGGATCCAGATCCCGTCTGGCGCCTCGAGGAACACGTCGCCATCATCTTGCTTCCCGGGAAACTGCACGTCTATGACCACTTGCGGCTTGTCTCCCGAAAGCCTCGCCGCAACGTGCTGGAGCCGCGGCGCACCGGCATCAGGCGTGCCAGCCCGTGGCACCCGATCGAGCGCTGCCTGTAACGGACCCTTGGCGGGCACTTCGGCCGCATCGGGCGGTACGGTCAGGCCGATCACCGGCTGCACGGGAATGCACACCTCGCGGCATATCCCGAACTCGGCCGACACCTTGAGCACGATCGGCTTCGTTGGATCTTTCGGCGTCAGTGCCACCGGCAGGACCACGTGCTTCTTGTAGCCGATGGTATCGCCGTCCCGGTCCCTGAAACGAGCCGGGGCGGGGAATAGCAGCTCGGCCTTGGCGAGGTTCTCCGAGCCCTCCGTATCCACTCGCGGCGGCACACCCGAAGATCCCGGGTTTCGCCAGTATGTCTTCCACCCCGCTTCGAGGTCGATCTCGACGCCCGCATAGATCTTCCGCGACGTCTCTCCCGCGGGCATCACGGATCCGGCAATCAACCGCACGCGGGAGGACTGCTCCTGGGACCAGGCGGAGGCGAGAGGCGGCGCCGCGGCGTCTTCCGCGCGAACGCTGCCCACCGGTAATCCAAGCGCCAGCGAACCGGCCGAGAGCAATCCGCAGGAGGCAAGCAACCAACCGGCAGCAGTCTTGACCATCTCAGTGCACCCTGTTCAGCGTCGCCACTCGCCCTATCTAGTAGGCACAGCCCGACGCGCCAATGCGCAGCGTCGCTCTTCACGTTGGATTGATAACTTCACAGTTGGAGCGTGACAGGTTTAATCTTCCCCCCATGAGCGCCAAAACCAAGCCCGCGAAGCGGGCCAAGGACAGTTACCTCGAGGGCCAGCTGCTGCTGGCGATGCCAATGATGACCGACAAGCGGTTTCGTCGGGCGGTCATCTACATGTGTCGTCATTCGGACGAGGGCGCGATGGGTATCATCGTCAACCAACAGGCTCCGAGCGTCACATTCCGATCACTGCTCCAGCAACTCGATCTCCTCGATAGCGATGCCGAGGAGAGATATGATGAGTTGGAGGCGCGCGCCGTTCATATTGGCGGCCCCGTCTCGGCTGAGCGCGGATTTGTCCTGCATAGCGACGATTACATCGTCGAGAACTCGACATTGCGCATGCCCGATGGCGTTTGTCTCACCGCCTCGGTCGATATCTTGCGAGCGATGGCCGAGGGCACCGGACCTGTAGCTAGCCTTCTTGCGCTCGGATACTCGGGCTGGGCCCCCGGTCAGCTCGAGAGCGAGATCCAGGCCAATGGCTGGCTGCATTGTGCCGCAGATCACGATCTGATCTTCAGCCGCGACATCGACCAGACGTACGTGCGCGCGCTGTCGAAGCTCGGCATCGATCCCACGTTCCTGGTGTCCAGCGCCGGACACGCCTGACCTCGCGCGCGGTCAGCACTTCGGCCGCATCCACCAATCCTGCTGGGTTTGAAAGTTATCCGCGCTGCCCAATGGCGTCGGTCTCATTCAGCCGCTTCGGGCGGCTCCGACTTCGTGGCTGGCCCCTTCGTGCTGTCGGAGGCCGCATCGGAATTGCCCGCCAGACGCGCAAGACTTCTGGCGACCGCGGGCGAGAGGGAGGCGATTGCCGAGTTTCGCAAATCGAAGTGAGCTGCCGGGGAAGACCGCCCTGTCGTCTCCGCAGGCCCGGCGTGCGGCATCGGCGCCCGCGGAGCCGGACTCATGGCAGGGCGGATGCCGTTGGATGATTGGCCAGACGGACCGGCCTGAGAGGCAGGTGGCACAGGCGGCGTCGCTTGCGTGCCGGAATGGGACGGCGAGTGAGAGGGCGACGCCGCGAACGGGGCGCGGACGGCAGAAACGGACCCGTTTGCCGGCGGAGGCGGGGGTTGCCCAGTCTGCGCTCTCGACACCGGCGGACCGGTGGGAGCAGAGCCGGCCGGCTGAGGCGAGCGATCGGGCGGTCGGGTCGCGGAGGGCGGCGGCATCGTGCGAGGAGGTGCTGAGCGAACGGGTTTCGTGCGCACCATGGTCTGCCTGACCGGGAGAGGGCCGGGCGGTTGCGTTCGCGGAGGAGGCCCCGAAACCGCCCCGGGAGGGGCAGATGGCCGACTCGACACCTGAGCGCCGATCTGGACCGCGGGGTCGATCCTCGGCTTGGGCGGTGTCACCGCCGTCGTTTGATAGCCACCCGCTCCGGCCCCGTTTGCGCCATTCGTTGGCACCGAGCCATCGGTTGCGCTTTCGCCGGATTTTTTCTTCTCCTGCCCGCGAACCATCCCGCGGCGACGCATCCGGCGCTCCGATTTCCGTATCAGGCGCAGTAGACGGACGATCTCATCCTCGCCCATCGCCTCGCCATAATGGAAGCCCTGGGCGTAATGACAGCCGATCGCTCGCAGGAACGCCGCATCCTCTGCCGAGGCGACACCGTCACCGACCACCTTGCGCCCAAGCTCGTGCGCGATCGCAACGACCGAGCGCACCAGCGCCGCATCCCGTTCGCCCTGGCTGGACCATTCGACGAGCGCCTTGTCGATCTTGAATGCGTCGAACGGAAACCGGCCGAGATAGGCGAGCGAGCTATATCCCGTGCCGAAGCGCTCCATCCAAAGCTCTACTCCCGCCTCGTGCAGCAAATCGAGCACACGGGTGGCCTGTTCGGGGTTGTCCATCACGAGGCTCTCGGGGATCTCGAGGCGAACGGTGCCGGCAGGCAGAACCGACCGGGCGCGCGCATTGCGCACCTCTTGGACCAGTTCGAGGGACAGGAGCTGGCGGCTGGAAATGCTCAGTGTGACGAACAACGGATGCTCAGGTCGCGGCAATTCCTGCTGCCAGCGCGCAATATCTGATAGCGCCCGGTCGAGCACGTATGCGCCGAGTCGCGCCGCCAAGTCCGCCCGCTCCGCCAGGGGCATCACGTCCGACGGCGACAATATCCCAAGCTTCGGATGCTGCCACCGGACGACGGCTTCGAACCCGATCAACTCGTCATTGGAGAGCGCAACGATCGGCTGATAGAGCAACGTCAGCCGGCGGTCCTGGATCGCCTGCGCCAGATCCCGCTCGAGCTGCAGTCGCTCCGCGCGTTCGGACTGCATATCCGGACTGAAGATCTCGGCCCGGTCGCTCCCTTGGCGCTTCGCCCGGTACATCGCTACTTCCGCGTTGCGCAACAATTCTCGTGGGCCATCCTCGGTCCCGTCGCCGAGCGCAATGCCGATCGACCCCGTGAGAACGATCTCTTCGCCGGCGATCCGAATGGGCGAACGGAGCGACAGCCGGAGGCGCTCGGCGAAGGCCGCGAGTTCGGCGGGCGCGGAACCCGAGACGAACATTGCGAATTGATCGCCACCAATTCTGGCAAGTGCGCCCTCGTCGCCGAGGATCCGTGAGATTCGTCGCGACACGGTCAGAATGATGCTGTCGCCAACGACGATGCCGAACGAGGCGTTGATGGAGCGAAATCGGTCGACATCGACGAAAATCACCGCGACCTGGCCCGAAAGCCCGTCGCGTACCCGCTGCAGCACGCCGCCGAGCCGATCGAGAAACAACTCCCGATTGGGCAGCGACGTGAGGCTGTCGAATACCGCGTCATGGAGCAGGCGTTCCTGCGCGCGCCGCTGGTCACTCGTGTCGCGAACCAGACCCACGCAACGCAGATTGCGGCGGTCCGACGTCGGCACGCTCGCCCCCTCGAACTCGAGCCAGCGATAGGAGCTGTCCGCGTGCCGAACACGAATGCTGGCGCGGACGCTGCCCCCGTCGCGTTCGCGGATGGCAAGCAACTCCAACCGGAAACGCTCCCGGTCCGCAGGATGAACGTAGGCCAGGAACTCATCCACGCCGCTCGGCAGCTCGCCCGGCCCAAGCCCGAGCGCCGCCTCGATATCATGATCGAGCCTCAGCTCGTCGCGGCGCACGTTCCACTCCCAGAACGCCACGCCGGCCCTGTCCATGGCGGCGATCCGCAGTTGCTGACCACCTTGTCCGACACCCAGCATCGGCTCGGCCGATCGAAACGCGTATTGCGTGACCGTGAAGCCGATCAGCACGAGGATCAGCACGAGGCCCGCCACCAGCCCCGAGATGGCAAATTCACCCGACATGCGTCCCGTGAGCGTGACCGCCGCCCCGAAAAGCCAGGCCAGAAACAGGATCCAAGTCGGCATCAGGGCCAGCGCGCGATCGAGCCCTCGTAGAGCCAGTACGAGGATCAGCGCGAAACCGAGACCGCCGATCAACGCGAGCGAAAGCCGCGCGACGGTCGCCGCGAGACGCGGGTCGAGCACCGCGACGCCGACGATCGCGAGCTGCGCCGCGATCCAGACGACGAACAGCGTGCGCGCAAAGCCGCCCCACAGGTTCACCCTCAGGAAAGCCGTGAGGAAGATGACGAGACTCGCCGCCAGCGCCGCCTCGGCCGCGGCCCGATACTGGGCGTTGTCCTCGGGCTTCATCTGGAAGAGTTTGTGCCAGAATCCGAAGTCGACGCACAAAAGCGCCAGGGCGCACCATGCGACAAGCCCCGCCATCGGGAAGATCGACTTGTGATTGGCCGCGAAAACCGCGGTCAGAAACACGGCGAGAAGTCCCGTGATCCCGAGCATGATGCCATTGAAGAGCTGCCGGTCGCGCTGCCTCTGCTCGAAGGCGATCGGCTGCCACAGATTGATCCGCGAGAAGCGGTCGGAGGCGAGTTCCGCCACGTAGGTAATCGTCTGGCCGCGCTCGATCGTGAGGCGATAGATGTCGACGCGGTCGTTCTTCACCCTCTCCGGCGCATAGCCCGCCGAATGCGTGACCGCCGAGATGCGGCGTGCGTCGAGATCCGGCCACACGACCCCCGACCCGATCGGCGTGTATCGATCGGCCGTCAGCCAGAGCTCGATCACCTTGTTGGTCGGATTGGTCAGCGCAAACGCGAGCCAGTTTGGATTTGTGCCGGGCGTCGACGCCTTGACGGCCATGCGCGCCGTAGCGCCGTCCGCACCCGGTGCCATCTCGATCTGAAGCGTATCGCCGCGGCCTTCGTAGGCCTCACCCAAGGCCGAAACCTCGAGCCGGTCCTGATCCCCGGTCAAGGAAATCGGCTTCAGAGCAAAGGCCGGACCGGCATGAAGCACGAGGCAGATCAGCAGGAGCATGACAGTTGCAACGGGCCCCGACGCGATGCCCATCGCCGTCGCCACCCGTCTGTTCCGTGTCCAGCCGTCTGTGCGTGCCGTTGTCCCCCGGTCCCGCCTCATGCCGCGCGTCCCTCCGCGGTTGTGGCAGGTAGCTCGGTCGCAGCGGCGGGTCGTTGACCCGCGTCAGGCATCCCCTGCCGCTCCGCCGCGGCCGTCCCCTCGCCTGCGACGACCTCTTTCGCCTCCGCGTCGTGCCGCAGGCGGGCAAACAGCAAGTGATCCTCGAAGGTACCATTGATCATCAGATACCGTCGCGCGAGCCCTTCATGGCGAAACGCCGCCCGCTCGAGAACCCCGATCGAAGCCCGGTTCCTCGGCATGCAGGCCGCCTCGACCCGATTGAGCTCGAGCTGCTCGAACGCGTACCGCAAGACGCCCTCCAGCGCCTCGCTCGCGTAGCCCTGGCGGATGAACGGAAGCCCTATCCAATAGCCGACAGAAGCGGACTGCGTGACACCACGTCGGATATTCGTAAGCGTGACGCCGCCCAGCAGCGTATTGTCGGCCGCGCGCTGGATAAGAAACGCAGCACCCGTGCCACGGCGCCGGTCCAGCCGATAGCGCCTCAAGCGGCGCCGAAATGCCCCTCGTGACAACTCGTCCGGCGACCATGCCGGCTCGAACGGCTCGAGGTGTTGGCGGCTCGACTCGCGCAGCAAGGACCACATCTCGTAGTGGCGGATATCCGGCTCGACAAGCAGAACGCGTCCGTTCCGGAGGGGTGGCCCCGAACGTGCGAACAGCCTATTGAGCGTCAGTCCCATGTCCTGCCGTCGAGCTCCGCTCGCTTACCTTAGCCAGCCGCAGCAGCGGACTGGTCGGCAACCTCCTGCAATCCCCCGCTCTGATTGCCGCCAACCAGTGCGATCGACAGCTCCGAGCCCGTCATCAGCCGCTCGGCAACCCGCCGCACACCGTCGGCAGTCACCGCATCGACCTTGCCGATCAGCTCCTCTGCAGGCAGCAGCCGGTCGAAGGCAAGAAGCTGACGAGCCATCTGTTCCGCACGCGAAACCGAGCTTTCGAGGCTCATCAGCAGACCCGTCTTGAGTTGCGCCTTGGCTCGCTGAATCTCACGCTCATCTGGCTTTTCCGAGACGGCGCGAGACAACTCCTGCTGCACGACGTCAACCAATTCCTGCAGAGTCTCGGCGCCTGTAGAAGCGTGCACCGAAAGCAGCCCCACGTCGCTGAGCCCCCAGGCGGACGAATAGATGGAATAGCAAAGGCCCCGCTTCTCCCGCACCTCTTGGAACAGGCGCGACGACATCCCTCCCCCGAGCAGTCCGGACAGGACCTGTGCCGAGTAGAAATCGGCATCGAGATAGGCGAGCCCGCGGTAACCAAGAACCACATGAGCTTGCTCGAAGGGCCGCGTCGAGATCCTGGAGCCCCCGACATAGCTCGCGAGCTTCGCGTTCGGAGCCTCACCAGATGGCAATCCGCCGAACAGATCCTCCGCAAACTTCACAAATGTCTCGTGCCGGATCTTGCCCGCCGCCGACAGAACCATGCTCCCCGCCCGATATCGTGCTCCGAGAAATCGGCGCAACTCGTTGGCGGAGATGCCCGTGACGCTTTCGGGCGTTCCGAGAATGGGACGTCCAAGCGCCTGATCAGGAAACGCGGCGTCCTGGAAGAGATCGTAGACCGTGTCGTCGGGGCTGTCCCGCGTCGACGCGATCTCTTGGAGGATAACCTCCCGCTCACGCTCCAGCTCGTCCTCGGCATAGAGAGAATTCTGGATGATGTCGGCAAGGATATCGAGCGCGACATGCACGTCGTCCTTCAGCACCCGGGCATAGTAGCAGGTGGTATCCAGGCTGGTCGCAGCGTTGAGATCACCGCCCACCTGCTCGATCTCCTCCACGATCTCGAGTGCCGTGCGACGTCGCGTGCCTTTGAATGCCATATGCTCGAGAAGGTGAGAAATGCCATGCTCGGACTGCGCCTCATGCCGGGCGCCCGAGGCCACCCATAGGCCGAGCGCTACCGTCCCGAGATGCGGCATCTCGTGCGATACGACGCGAAGACCATTCGACAAACGTGACTGATGGGTCGTCATTAAGGGGTACTCCTGCGACCTGCACGCGCCTCGATGAATGCCGCGATGGCGGCCGCATCCCCTGGCACGCGATTGATTCGCTCAGGCAACCGGGCCTGACGCGCAACTGTGTCGGGTGCGTCGGGCGGATGCCCGACCGCTTCGCGGATCGCGTCCGGAAATTTCGCCGGATGTGCCGTCGCCAGCGTGATCATCGGCGCGCTTCTGTCCCGCGAAACGCGGCGCGCAACGGCGGTCCCGACGGCGGTATGCGGATCAGCCAAATAGCCAGCTTCGTGCTCGAGCCGGCGGATCTCCGCTATCGTCTCGTCCTCCGGGGTACGCCCTGCTTCGAAGAGCTCGCGCAACTGCCTGAGCTCCTCGTGCTCGAGCGCAAATCTTCCAGCACTCCGAAGCGCGGCCATCTCGTCGTTGAGCCGGGACGGGTTGCGCCCCGCGAGTTCGAAAAGCAGCCGCTCGAAATTCGACGAGATTTGGATATCCATGCTCGGTGAATGGGTCGCGACCACGCCTCGCGTCTCGTAAATGCCGGTTTCCAGCGTGCGCACGAGGATATCATTGACATTGGTTGCGACGACCAGCCGCTCGACCGGGAGACCCATCCGGGCCGCAGCGTACCCGGCAAAAATGTCTCCGAAGTTCCCCGTCGGGACCGTGAAGCTCATCCGTCGCTCGGGCGCCCCGAGGGCCGCGGCAGACGTGAAATAGTAGACGATCTGCGCGACGAGGCGCGCCCAGTTGATCGAGTTCACGCCGGCAAGCCCGAGCCGGTCGCGCAGTTCGAGGTCGTTGAACAGCGACTTCACGATATTCTGGCAATCGTCGAACGTGCCATCGACCGCGAGAGCATAGACATTGGCGTCATCGGGCGTGGTCATCTGGCGCCGCTGCACCTCGCTGACACGTCCGTGCGGATAGAGAATGAAGATGTCGATCGACTGTCGGCCACGAAACGCGTCGATCGCGGCCCCGCCGGTGTCCCCCGACGTCGCTCCGACGATCGTCGCCCGCCTGTCGCGCTGCGTGAGCGCGCGATCCATCAGGCGCGACAGCACCTGCATGGCGACATCCTTGAACGCCAGCGTCGGCCCATGGAAGAGCTCGAGAATCCAGTCGGACGGTCCGATTTGAACCAGCGGGGCCACCGCCGGGTGCCGGAACGGCGCGTAGGCCTCGGCGATAATGCCTGACAGAGAGGCATCGTCGATCTCCCCACCGACGAACGGCCGCATGACGTCCAGCGCCACATCCTCGTACCGCTGCCCGGCAAAACGCGCGATGTCACCTCGTGAAATTTGAGGCCATGCTTCGGGCACATAGAGCCCGCCATCCCGCGCGAGCCCGGTCAGGAGCACATCCTCGAAGCCCAGCGACGGAGCCTTGCCCCGAGTGCTGACATATTTCACGCTGATTGGCCCTCGGCTAAGACTGCAGCTCGCACACTACCACGGCCGAGCGAACCTATCGGCGAAGCGGGACCGCCACAAGGCCACCCGGCTCAGGACGACCGGCTGTCCCCAGCGATAACACCAATTTTAGGTTGCAGACTCTGTATTCTCGCGGTCACGCTGCAATCGCGATCGCACAAATGCCACATAAACTCCAACAAGTGTGGCAGCAATACCATACCAAGTCACAGCGTACTGCAAATGGCTGTTCGGCAGAGTGAGTCGCGTGACGCCCCCCTGTGGTGCCGGCGGTGGGGCAGACCCAGCTTCTGCGTCGATCGCAAAGAGTGTGATTGCGGCGCTCGGGTTCGAAAACATCGATCGCGCCATGCCGGCGATGTCGCGCCAGTACCAGTTGTTCCGGGTGACGTCATTGTCGGGCGTGAAATAATGCTTCGGCTCGGGCATGCGCAGCAGACCGACCAATGAAACGACGCCGGCGGGCTCCGGTCGCGTGGCCGGATCGCGGCGCGCTTCGGGCACAAAGCCGCGATTGACGATGACGATGGCGCCGGAGTCAGTCCTCAAGGGCGCATAGACGTGCCAGCCAGGACCGCTGGAAGATGGTGCCCACAAGTATCGCTCGAGGCCTGGAATCCACCGGCCGTTGACAGCGACCCGCGTATATTCGAGGTCTTCCCCTCGCTTCGTCGCAGCGAGCGCCTCTGCCAGTGGGATGGCTGGCGCGTGCGTGCGGGCCTCGATGTGTGCGATGAGGTTGTTTTTCCAATGGAGACGCTGGATCTGCCATGTGCCGAGACCGAGAAGGGCGACCAGCGCTATGACGCTGAAGACGCTCGGCCATAGCAATCCATGTCGACGCTCCGCGGCCATCATCTCAAGCATCCGGTCCTTTCACGTCGCCGCCTCCCGCCGGCCGCGCCGCATAGTGCAGTTGCAGGGCCGCAAGCGTCGATTTGAGAACCTTGAGCAAGCCGATCGCCAGCAGTGGTGTAAGGATGCCCCACAGCAGCAAGTGCCCCCAGATCGGCACACCGAACTTGAACTCTGCGATCAATGCCCCACCGAGCACGACAAAGCCCAGGATCAAGATCGCGAAGACCGCCGGCCCGTCGCCGGATTCGATGAAATCGTAGTCGAGGCCGCACGCCTCACATTTGTCCTTCGGCGTCAGCGAGCCCCATCGAGCGAACAAGTGTCCTTTTCCGCAGCGCGGGCATCGGCAGGTCAGTCCCACCACGAACGGCGACGGAGGCGTACCGGTCATTTGGCGATTGTCCAAGAGCTGAAGCGGTGATCGACACCGAACGTCACCACTACATCTCGGTTCGCCATCGATCGGTCGCAACCCGGCCAATCGACGCGGGTTTGCGGCGGAACCGGCGATGTGGACGCTGGGCAAGCACCTCATGTCCGGACTATCTATACCGCGAACGGCAGGCCTCGTGGCCGCCAAACATGAGATGAGGTCCAAACGATGCAGCGCGAAAGCAGGGCGGAGACGAGCGCCGATTCCAAATTCGGCGGGCGGATCGGCATCACGGTCGAGGATGCCATCCGCGGTCGCCAGTCGATCCGGGCCTTTCGGTCCCGTCCCGTCCCGCGCGACTTGATTGCGCGCATTATTGAGACCGCCGGCCGCGCTCCGTCAGGAACCAACATTCAACCCTGGAAAGTCTATGTCGCGGACGGCGCGGTCCGCGATCAGATCGTCGCCGAGATGTGCACGGCCTACGATACGGCGCCCGAACCCGAGCGCCCCTATAACTACTACCCGCAGAAATGGCGCGAGCCCTACATCGGACGGCGGCGTAAATGCGGCTGGGGCCTCTATGGCACCTTGGGCATAACGCGCGACGACAAGGAGGGCATGCGGCTGCAGCGGCGCGGCAACTACGAGCTGTTCGGCGCGCCTGTAGGCCTCTTTTTCACCATCGACAAAGACATGGAGATCGGCTCCTGGCTCGACACCGGCATGTTCATCCAGTCGCTGATGATCGCGGCCCGTGAATTTGGCCTGGAAACATGCCCGCAGGCGGCGCTCGCCAACTATCACGAGCTGCTGCGCAAGCGGCTCGGCATACCCGACATCGAGCAGATGGTCTGTGGCATGGCGCTCGGTTACCCCGACCCCGACGCCAAGGTGAACACGTTCCGCACCGAGCGCGAACCCGTCGAGGTGTTCACGACCTTCGTCGACGAGTTGCAGGGCTGACGACCGCACAACCGAGCGAACCGGGTGGTCGCACCAGCCTCGCTCCCGATGCCTGGATGCGATACTCAGCCGAGCCGAATCTCCGGCCGCCGGTCGAGGAGCTGAGCCAGCGCCGCGAATCGGCGCTGCAAGCGCTCGCCATCCAGATGACGGTGCGCCGGTGGCAAGTGCAGCACAAGGCGATCACCCTCGTAGCTGACCGGCGTCTCGTCGATCGTCCCGGGCATCCCGATCGAGAGCATGTGCGCCGCTCTGATCGCGGCCCCGAGGATGCGGGCCCTGCGGATCAGTCGTCGAGGGGCCAGCACTTTGAGCCGCTCCGAAAGATCGTCGCCGCCGTCACCCTCGCCAGGTCCCGTGTGCCGGAAGTAAACGGTCAGTGCCAGGAAGACGCGCCCGGGGTGATCGATGCCGTTGAGCGCCGCATGCGCGATCACATTCAGGCTCTGCTCACCGCGATAATCCGGCATCGCCCGCCAGCCGATGTCCGACAGCAGACAGGCCGCTTTCCTCAACCTGCGTTCCTCCTCGGTCTCCTTCGGACCCGGCGGTTGAAAGAGAGGCGCAGTCCACGCGTCGAGCTCGTGCGCGTGTTCCAGCGACCGCGATCTCAGACGGGCATAATCCTCGGCAAAGGCCAACAGGGGGTCCTTTTGTCTCTCCGACTGGGCGAGGAGCGAATAGAGTAGCCCCTCGCGAATGCCGAAGACCGAGAACACAACCTCGGACGGTTGCATCCGCTCGACGAGCCGCTCGAGCACGAGCGCCCCAAACGGCAGTACCTCACGGCGCGACCGCGACACCTGCTCGCCGCCCTTGAGATCGGTCAGCCGCTTGGCCTTGCGCACCGCCTCCGTCAGATCGAGCGCCGCCCGCGCCGACAGCCGATATCCGTGCATGACGTGCAGTGGATAGTCGGTCATGGCCATATGCAGCTTGCCGAGCGCCCGCCACGTACCACCGACCGCGAAAAAGGTTCGCCCGCGCCCCGCCTCGATCCATGGCAGCGTCGCGAGCTGCTGATCGATCAACTCGACGCCTTTCTCGATGCGGCCTCCGGTCTGGTCGATCAGCCGCAGGCCGCCGAGCGGCAGCGTCACCGCCGTGCGTCGCCGCCCGCCCTCGACATCGATCAGCTCGAGACTGCCACCGCCGAGGTCGCCCGCAATACCGTCGGGATTGCGGAAGCCCATTTCGATGCCGAAGGCGGCAAGCTCCGCCTCACGCTCGCCGGACAGCACCTGGATCGGCTCGCCGAGCACCTTTTCGGCCGCTGCGATAAACGGCGCGCCGTTGGTCGCTTCGCGCACCGCTGCCGTCGCGACCGCACGGATATTCTTGACGTGAAGGTTGCGTGCCACGCCCTTGAAGCGCCTGAGCGCGGCCAACGCCCGCTCGACGCCCTCGGCACTGAGACGTCCGCTCGTGACCAGCCCCCGGCCGAGGCCGCACGGCACCTTCTCGTTGAAGAGCGGGATGGGGCTGCGCACGGCGCCTTCGTAGACCACCAACCGCACCGAGTGGGATCCGATGTCGACCACCGCGATCGGCTCGAGATCGGTCAGTCGACCTTTCCCTCCCTGCATACTGCCGAATTCAGCCACTCGATCGGCCTCGATCTCGTATCAGCTCTTCGCGCGGAATCGTACGCGCGGCGGAAAGCTCCCAGCGAGCGATTGACCACGCCCTGAGAGAGAAGGGTTGGTCATGAAGTAGGTATGCGCATTGAAAGGCTCATCGCCAGCACCCGGCATGATCCTCTCGCAACTCCCGTCCGAGAGCACGCGCCAGCTCTGCTGGTTGTCCTTCAGGTTCGCCACCATGATCTGGTCGAGGATCTGCTCGTGCACCGTAGGATTGAGGATCGGAACCATAGCCTCGACGCGTCGGTCCAGATTACGCGGCATCATGTCCGCGGAGCTGATGTAGACCAGTGCGCGACGATCGGGAAGCCCGTAGCCGTTGCCGAAGCAGTAGATGCGCCCGTGTTCGAGAAAGCGGCCGATGATACTTTTCACGCGAATGTTCTCGGAAAGCCCCGGCAGGCCGGGCCTCAGGCAGCAAATGCCGCGGACCACGAGATCGACCTGCACGCCGGCGCGGCTCGCCGCGTAAAGCGCCTCGATGACCTGTCCGTCGACCAGCGAGTTCATCTTGGCCCATATGGCTGCCGGCCGCCCGGCCCGGGCGTGCTCGGCCTCTGCCCCGATGCTCGCGAGCATCTTGTTTCGGATTCCGTGCGGGCTGGCAGCCAACACCTCCAGATCGGCGGGCTCGGCGTAGCCGGTCACGAAGTTGAATATTCGAGTGACGTCGCGCGCAATCGCCGGGCTCGCGGTAAAAAACGACAGATCCGTGTAAATCCGCGCCGTCTGCGGATGATAATTACCGGTGCCGATATGACAATAGCAAACGACCCCGTCGCCTTCGCGGCGCACGACGAGGCCTAGCTTCGCATGCGTCTTGAGCTCGACGAAGCCGTAGACGACATGCACGCCGGCGCTCTCGAGGTCCTTCGCCCAGCGAATATTGGCTTCCTCATCGAACCGCGCCTTGAGCTCGACCACCGCCGTCACCGACTTGCCGAGATCGGCGGCATCCTTCAGCGCCTTGACGATCGGGCTGTCGGTGGACGTGCGGTAGAGCGTCCATTTGATTGCCATCACGCCGGGATCGAGCGCCGCCTGGCGCAGGAATTGCACCACTACGTCGAACGACTCGTAGGGGTGATGGACGACGATGTCCTTGGCCCCGATCGCCGCAAAACAATCCCCGTCGAACTCGCGGATACGCTCGGGAAACCGGATGTTGAACGGTTGGAACAGCAGTTTCGGCCGGTCGGCGACGATCAGCTGGCTGAGATCCGCGAGACCCAGAAGCTGCTCCTTCATATGCACATCGGCTTCGCGAACCTCGAGCTGCCCTGTCACGAATTCGCGCAGTTCACGCGGCATCGACGCCTCGACCTGCAGCCGTATCACCGTACCGCGCTTGCGCCGCCTCAGTGCGCTCTCGAAGAACCGAACCAGGTCCTCAGCCTCTTCCTCGACCTCGATATCGCTGTCGCGGAGCACCCGGAATGCGCCATGCCGCGCGATCCGGTAGCCTGGAAAGAGGCGTCCCACGTAATGCGCAACCAGCGTCTCGACCGGAACGAATCGGATCGGCTGTGAGATCCCGCTGACGTCGTCGCTGGCTGGGTCCTGCGGCAATCGCACGAAGCGCTTCACCTGTGCCGGGATCGGCATGATCGCGTGCATGATAGCGCCGGAGGCCTCGTGCTCCAACTCGAGCCCGAGCGTAAACCCCTTGTTCGGGATGAATGGAAACGGATGTACGGGATCGACTGCGATCGGCGTCAGAACCGGGAAGATGTGATTGAGAAAGTAGTCGTCGAGCCACGCCTGCTCGAAAGATTTCAGGCTGGGCGGCTCGATTACCTCGAGGCCGCTCTGGGCAAGCAGGCGCTTCAGCTCGTTCCACGCCGCTTGTTGCTTGGCGGCAAGTTCCCCCGCAAAGCGATAGATCGCGACCAGTTGCTGCTCAGGGGTCAATCCGTCCTGGCTGACCGTGCGAACCTTGGCCAGAACCTGACCGTGCAAGCCGGCCACCCGCACCATGAAGAATTCATCGAGGTTGGAGGCCGAGATTGAAAGGAACCGCAGCCTTTCCAGCAGCGGATGCTTCGAATTGCCAGCCTCCTCCAGAACACGCGCATTGAACTGGAGCCACGATAGCTCGCGGTTGTAGAAGCGTCCCGAGGGTCCGCTCGGTGACGTTGCCGCCTTCACTGTGATGGATCGACGGGAAGGCGACTTTTGCCGCGCGCGCCGGGTCGTAGCGATTGTCACGAGCGTACTCCACCTGAGATCGGCCACCGCGCGCGACTTCCCCGACCCGCCGGCACGGTCGGCCCCCGGATCGCATGCGCAACTTCGGCTCAGAGTTTGGCACAGCTACATTACACAACGAATACAGCAGCCCGGTACACCTCGCACGGCCCATTAATGAATCGAAACAACCGCTTGGGACCGATCACATCGCTCGATTCGCGTTAAGGACTCCTTGCATCCGGCCCAAGGCCCGCCGGCATGCATTGAGCCGCGGGGGACGCCCGGTAGCACGCCGACCGCCGATACGGCTCCTCGGGCTTCGCGACCGTCTCGGGCAGCCGATCGCCGCCCGCCCTCGGCTGATCGAACGCCGCGGCTCAGCGCATCACACCGCGTTCGCTGAACCGCTCCTCGACCCAGCGCGCCACGGCGAGAAGCCGCCCTTCATCGCGACGCTTGCCGATCAGTTGTACGCCACACGGCATGCCATCGACCGTCATCAGCGGCAACGTCACGCACGGCACGCCGAGATAGGTCCACATGCTGTTGAATACGGGATTGCCGGTCGAGCCGAGGCCCTTCGGCGCCGGCCCGCACGACGGCAGCGTGATCAGCGCAGAAACCTCGTCCAACTGGCGCTCCACTGCCCGGTAGAGCACATCTCGCGCCGCCAGCGCACGCACATAATCGCCCGCGGGAACTTTGGCGCCGTCCGTCAATCGCTCCCGCAGGTTGACGCTCAGTCCCTCCGGATCGCGAGCCATTAAGGGCCCGTAGTACCCCGAGTTTTCCGCCCCCATGACAACGGCGTGCTGCTGAGTAACGGCGCCAAGCTCCGGGATCTCGATCTCGCGAACTCGGCTGCCGAGGCTTTTCACGACAGCTTCCAGCGCAGTCCTTGCCCCGGGCTCGGCGAATTCCCACGCGGTCGACCTGAAGAAGCCGAGCGTCGGCGTGCCGGCAAGCCCCGCGGAAAGCGTCGGCGAAATTGACGGCCGGCCACGCCCGTAGCTGACCGCGTCGGTCGGGTCGAATTGCGACAGCGCGTCGGTGATCAGCGCGAGATCGGACAGTGAACGGCCAAAGACGCCGACCGTATCGAGCGTATGCGATTGCAGGGTAACGCCCGTACGCGAGATAAGCCCGAGCGTCGGCTTCATCGCGTGCACACCGCAGAACGAGGCCGGGCGGATCACCGAACCGCCCGTTTGGGTGCCGAGCGCGAGGGGGATCATCTTGGCGGCGACGGCGGCTGCCGATCCCGACGACGAACCGCCCGGCGTGTGCGCCGGATTGTGCGGGTTCTTGGTCTTGTCGGGCGTCGTATTGGCGAGTTCGGTCGTCACCGTCTTGCCGATGATCACCGCGCCTGCTGCCCTCAATACCGCTACGCACGTGGCATCGCTTTCGGGTTGATAGCCCTTGAACTGCTTGCAACCGTTCTGCGTTGGCATGTCGGCGGTATTGATGATGTCCTTGATGCCGACCGGAAGGCCGTGCAGGGGCCCAATGCCACTGCCGGAAGCTCGCTGCCTGTCGAGCGCGCGGGCTTGCTCGAGGGCATACGCCGGATCGAGATAGACCCAAGCCTCGACGTCCGCATCACGCGCGCCGATCTGGTCGAGGCACGCCTTCGTATACGCCTCGGCGGTGATGTCCCCGCGGGCCATGCGCTCGCAAGCTTCGGTGGCTGTGAGTTCGACGAGGGCGTTCTTCGACATTACGGCAGCTCCGCGAGGTTTCGCATTCGCTTCAGAAAAGCACATGAAGGCCAGGTATGTCAGGCGTCCATGCTGCCCGATTGTTGCGCGCGTCGCATGGCATTCCGCACGATGACCGCCACATGTTGCGCCTGACGCGCCGTGCCGTCAGCAATTTGATGCCGGCACGAGAAGCCATCGGCAGCAATAATGTCGTCCGGCTTTGCCTTGCGCACGGCGGGTAGCAGAGCCAGCTCGCCCATTGCCATCGACACCTCATGCGTCTCGGCCTGATAGCCGAAGCTGCCAGCCATCCCGCAACAGCCGGATTCGATGGGCCTCACGACGAGGCCGTCGACCAGACCCAGCGCCGTCTCGACCGGCCCCGCCACGCCGAACGCTTTCTGGTGGCAATGCGTATGAAGATGCACCGTGCCTTGCATTCGACCGAGTGCACCCGCTTCGATCCGTCCTGCCTCGTGCTCACGAACCAACAGCTCCTCGAGCATCACCGCCTGTTCCGCGAGCGTCGCTGCCGCGTCGCCGAGGCCCATCGTCAGATACTCGTCGCGCAACGTCAGCAGGCAAGATGGCTCGATGCCGACGATCGGTGTCATCCCGTCGAGGTGCAGACGCAGGGCATCGATCAGACGCCGTGCTTCCGCACGAGCCTCCTCGACGAGTCCGGCCGCCAGAAAGGTACGGCCGCAGCAGACCGCGCGTTCGCCGTCTTTGGGCTCGACGACCGAGACGCGGAAGCCGAGCCGTTCAAGCACCTCCACCGTCGCGACCAGGTTTTGTGGTTCGAAGTTGGTGCTGAAGGTATCGGCCAGGAGCGCCACCGGTCCGCGCACGCCGGAACCTCGCGGCACGCCCAGGGTTGCGCCTTCAAAACCACGCCGCTGCCAGGTCGGCAACGGCCTCCTCGCGGAAATTCCCGCCAGTCGTTCGCCAAGTCCGGCCAAGGTGGCCGAGCGGTTGCGCAGATTGACCAGCGGCGCCAGCATCCGCGCCACCCGGGCATAGCGCGGCAGATAGGCGACCAACCGGTCGCGCAACGGTACCCAGCCGTGGCGCCGCGCGTTCCTGGAAGCGAGCATCTCGATCTTCATCTTGGCCATGTCGACGCCGGTCGGGCACTCGCGCCGACATGCCTTGCAGGACACACAAAGCTGCAGCGTATCCATCACAGCGTCCGATGCGAGCGCATCGGGCCCGAGCTGGCCCGAGATGGCGAGGCGCAGCGTATTGGCCCGCCCGCGTGTCACGTCGCGCTCGTTGCGCGTGACTCGGTAGCTCGGGCACATGGCGCCGCCCGCGAGCTTCCGGCATTCGCCGTTGTTGTTGCACATCTCCACTGCACCTTGGAAACCACTGCCGGCTCCAGGCCATGCGGACCAGTCGAGCGCCGTGTCGAGATCGGGCACACGATAGCCTGGCGGGTAGCGCATGAGGCTCCGATCGTCCATTCGCGGCGAACGCACGATCTTGCCCGGGTTCATCAGGCCACCAGGATCGAACCGATCCTTCACCGCCTCGAAGATCCGAACGGTCTCGCGGCCGTACATCGACTGATGAAACTCGGAGCGCACAAGCCCGTCCCCATGCTCGCCCGAATGCGAACCCTTGTATTCCCGCACCATCTGGAATGCTTCTTCAGCAATGGCGCGCATTTTCTTGACGTCTTGGTCAAGCTTGAGGTTGAGAACCGGCCGGACGTGCAGACAGCCGACCGACGCGTGGGCGTACCAGGTGCCCGTGGTGCCGTGCCTTTCGAAAACGGCGGTCAACCGCTCGGTATAGTCCGCAAGGTGCGCGAGAGGCACCGCGCAATCCTCGATGAACGAGACGGGCTTGCCCTCCGTCTTCATGCTCATCATGATGTTGAGGCCGGCGGCCCGCACCTCCCAGACAGACTTCTGCTCGGCTGCATCGTCGACCTTTACCACCGCGCCCGCATGGCCGAGATCGCCCATCAGCTCGTCGAGACGGTCGAGCCGCCGCAGGTTCTCGGACTGGTCGTCCTCGGCGAACTCGACGAGCAGCAGCGCGTCCGGCTTTCCTCGAACGTGCCGCTCCATGACGGGGCGGAACATGGCAATATCGCGCGCAAGTTCGATCAGCGTGCGATCGACCAGTTCGACCGCAACCGGCCCTAGCTCGACGATGTGCTGCGCGGCTTCCATCGCCTTCCTGAACGTCGCGAAATGACAGATGCCGAGCGCCTTGTTCCTCGGCTGCGGCGAAAGCTTCAGGCGAATGCGCTCCGACAGCGCGAGCGTCCCCTCCGAGCCGCACAAGATCGTGGCGAGATTGACGCGTCCGCCCGTCGCGCTCTGCCCCGCACTCGGGCCCATCCCGAGAAGTCCATCGATCAGGTAGCCACCGACGCGCCGCGTGACCGCCGGGAACGCTTGGCCGATGTGTTCACGATCGCGCGCACCGATCCCCAGCAGATCGCGAAAAAGATCACGTGCCGCGTCAGGTGCGTTGATCGCCGCGAAATCCGCCGGAACCTCGCCGAAGTGCGCCCTCACCCCGTCGGCCAGCATGGCGTCGATCGCAAGCACATTGTCTCGCATGATGCCGTAACGGATCGATCGCGTACCGCACGAGTTGTTGCCCGTCATACCGCCGATCGTGGCCCGGCTTGACGTCGAGACATCCACCGGAAACCAGAGGCCTGTCGCTTTGAGCTGACGGTTGAGCTCGTCGAGCACGATGCCCGGTTCGACCAGGCACGTCCCCCCCTCCGCATCAGTCTCGATAACGCGATTGACGTGCTTCGAATAGTCGATCACCAGGCTGCGCCCGACCGTCTGACCCGACTGCGACGTGCCCCCGCCACGTGGCAGCAGCGAGACGCCTGCCTCGCGCGCCAATTGGTGCGCCACCTCGACGTCTTGCAGCGTCTTCGGCACGACGACGCCGACCGGCTCGACTTGGTAGATCGACGCATCGGTCGAATAGCGCCCGCGGCTGGCGGCGTCGAACAGAACACCGCCCTCGATCTCCCGCCTCAGACGGTCTGCGAGCGCGCGATTCGGAGGCACATGGATCGTCATAGGAGGCCTTTGCGGCGGCGGAATTGCTTGACGCAGCTCAGTAGAGGAACCTATCGCTGGCACAAGCAGCAGTAAGGCTGCAAGCGTTTACCAAGTCGAGGATCCGTCCATGTCGAACGAGCCGCGTCGCGCCGGCCGCCATTTCCTTCAGATCCCCGGACCGTCTCCGGTTCCGGATCGCGTGCTGCGGGCCATGGACATGCCCGTGCTCGACCATCGCGGCCCCGAGTTCGGCAAGCTCGGCCTGAAGGTCTTGAGCGGCATCAAGACGATCTTCAAGACCAAAAGCCCCGTGGTCATCTATCCGGCATCCGGTACCGGCGCCTGGGAGGCGGCCCTCGTCAACACGCTGTCGCCGGGCGACACGGTGCTCATGTACGAGACGGGCCACTTCGCCTCGCTGTGGAAGAACCTCGCGCTCAAGCTTGGCCTCGAGCCCGAATTCATCGAAGGCGACTGGCGTGCCGGCGCCGATCCCTCACGCATCGAGGCGCGGCTTCGCGCCGACACAGAGCGCGCCATCAAGGCCGTCTGCGTGGTGCATAACGAGACGTCGACGGGTTCGCTCACGCGCATCGACGAGATCCGGGCTGCGATCGATGCTGCCCGCCACCCGGCCCTCCTGATGGTCGATACGATCTCATCCCTCGGCTCGGCCGATTATCGCCACGACGAGTGGGGTGTCGACGTGACCGTCGGCGGGTCACAGAAGGGCCTGATGCTGCCGCCCGGTCTTTCGTTCAACGCCGTGTCCGACAGAGCCCTCGCGGCAGCCAAAGGGGCCACGCTGCCGCGCAGTTTCTGGGCTTGGGACGAAATGATCGCCAACAACAAGACGGGCTACTTTCCCTATACGCCCGCCACCAACATGCTTTATGCGCTGGCGACCGCCATAGACATGCTGCACGAGGAAGGGCTCGACAATGTCTTCGCCCGTCACCAGCGCCACGCCGAGGCGACGCGTCGCGCGGTCGCCGCCTGGGGCCTGGAGAACCTGTGCCAGGAGCCGCGCCATCATTCGCCGGTGCTGACCGCTGTCGTCATGCCCGATGGCCATAATGCCGACGCGCTGCGGAAAACCATCCTGGATCATTTCGATCTCTCGCTCGGTACGGGGCTCTCCAAGGTTGCGGGCAAGGTGTTCCGCATCGGCCATCTCGGCGACACCAACGATCTCACCATTCTCGGCACCTTGGCCGGCGTCGAGATGGGCCTCGGGCTGGCGAAAGTACCGCACCGGCCCGGCGGCGTCGGAGCTGCCATGCAATATCTCGCCGAGACGGCGAGACCGTTCCCCGGCTAAGTGACCACAAGCTGCGGCGCGCCCGGGCGCCGCACACGCTTTCAACGAACGTCACGGCCATTGCGGACGCGCCAGGCTTCAATCAACACGCTCCCTCACAACTGGCCCCGACCGCCGAGTGATCATGCCTCTCCTTGCCCTGCTCGCACTTGCCGCGTTTTCCAGCGCCTTCTCGATCCGCATTCTCGACCCGATGGTGCCCGAGGTCGCACGAGACCTCGCCGCGCAGATTGCGACGGTTGCGTTGCTCTCGACCGCTTTCGCGCTTCCGTGCGCTCTTGGCCAACCCATCCTCGGCGCCCTCGGCGACGCCGTCGGCAAGGCCCGCATGATCAAAGTATGCCTCACGGTCCTGGTGATCGGCTCGATCGGAGCGACACTGGCGCCCTCGATCGAATTCCTGTTCGCGGCTCGCATGCTGACCGGCTTTGCCTCCGGCGGCATTGTGCCGTTGTGCTTTGCGACCGTTGGCGATCGCTTCGCGATGAAGGACCGCCAGGTCGCTCTCTCGCGCATCGTGTCGGCAATCATCACCGGGCAGCTTATCGGCGCCATCGGCGCGGGCTTGATCGCCAGCGCCACGAGTTGGCGCGTCGTTCTCGCGACGACAATGGTCACCAGCCTCGTCGCACTTGTCGCAGCCTGGCGCTGGCTGCTCCCGTTGCCGGGGTCGACCCGCAGGCCATTTACGCTGCAAGGCATGCTCGCCAGCTATGCGCGCGTTCTGGCCCATCCTCGCGCCATGGTCTGCTACGGCGCCGTCTTCGTCGAAGGCATGGTGATCTTCGGCATTCTGCCCTACCTTGCCGCCCTGCTCGAGCAGGACGGCACGGGCAGCATCCGCGAAGCCGGCTTCATTATCGCAGGAATGGCCATCGGCGGTATTCTTTACACGGCTTGCGTCAAGGCCCTTCTGAAGCGCATGACCTATCTCAGCCTCGTTCGTTGGGGTGGGCTGATGTGCATGGCGGGCTTTGCTTGGCTCGCGCTGGTTCATTCGTGGCCGCCGAAAGCGCTCGCGTTCATCGTGATCGGCTTCGGCTTCTACATGATCCACAATTCGATACAGACGCAGGTGACCGAATTGGTGCCCGAGGCCCGCGGTGCTTCGGTAGCGCTGCACGCCTTCAGTTTCTTCCTCGGTCAGGCCGTGGGGCCCGTACTCTACGGGTTTGGTCTTGCCTCCCTGGGAGCCCTGGCCACCATTTCAATTTCGGCCGCGACGATGCTGCTTCTCGGCATGGCCACCGCGGCAGGCTTCGCCCGTCGCTGACCGCCGCCGAAACCGAGAACACCCAGGCTCGGCACGCGCCCGGCCCTCACTCCGCTGCGGCAGCCTTTTTCGGCGGCTTCGGCCAACGACGGGCCACCTCCGGCAGAACCTCCTCCACCAGACGCCGAGTCTGGGTGAAGATGGCCTCGTCGTCGCGGCCGACAGGACGCAGGACGAACTTCTCGACCCCGTTCTCCACGTACTCGCCGATCCTCTGCACCACGTCGGCCGCCTCGCCCACGGCGAAATAACCGGACGGATCACGCTTGGTTCGCTTCTGGTAGGCCTCACGCGCCCGATCGAGCACGGGGTCGCCTTCGCGACCGAAATAGAACGGGAACCCTGCCCCGTAGTGATCGTCGTCGATCGAGCGCCCGTGGCGCGCGGCCGCCGTCTTGATGGCACGTACGACCTCGCCCGCCTGCAACGGCGTCTCGGGGCCCGCCTGCCAACCCGTCCCGATCCGTCCCGTCCGCTCGATGGCCGCTTCCGAGTTGCCGCCGATCCAAAGCGGAATGTCCGGCTGCACCGGTCGCGGCGAAATCGAGGCGCCCTTCAGCTTGTAATAGCGCCCGTCGAAGTCGACACTCGGCTCATTCCACAGCCGCTTGATGATCTCCAACCCCTCGTCGGTCTTTGCCCCGCGTCCCTTCGTGTCGATCGATAGCGCTTTCCATTCGGGCGCCGCTGGGCTGCCGACGCCGAAGGCTGGCAGAAGGCGCCCCTCGGACAGCATGTCGATCGTGGCGCATTGCTTGGCGACCAGCACCGGATCACGCAGCGCAAGCGAGACCACGTTCATGCCGAACTTGAGCCGCTTCGTGCGACCGGCGACGGCGGCGATTGCCGTCATGCACTCGAGGATCGGCTCGCGGCTGATGACCCTGTCTGTCTGCCAGAAGCTGTCGATGCCTCCCGCCTCGCAAAGATCCACCCAGCGCCAGTACGCGGACGCCGACGAGAACGGAAACTCCATGAGGCCTATGCCGACGGCGACGGTCATTGCTGCCTCCGAATGTACGCACCGGCGCGCGGCCTTGCGTGGCCCGCGCGCTCGCCGGTGCATATTGCCAAGCCGAATCCTCCGCGCGCTGCCGCACCTGCCCGCGCTTCCGGCCGCACGATGGTCCAGCCGCGCAAGGCGTTCGTCAAGGGCGGCAGGTCGAAACGGAGCGACGCTGCACGCTTTTCGGCGTTGCATGACCCGCCTCACGTCGCGATTGTAGCAATCGAGAGACCCCCTGAAATTGCGCGAGCGAGGACCGCTATGCCCGAGACCGACGCCAAAGCCACCATCGAGCGCATCCGCAGCTACCAGGAGGCACTGGTCGCCGTCCGCCGTGACATCCATGCCCACCCCGAGCTCGGCCTCGACACCCACCGCACCGCGGATATCGTCGCCGACATGCTGCAGTCGTGGGGCATCGAGGTGCACCGCATGGTCGATGGCGCCGGTGTCGTCGGGGTCCTGCGCAATGGCAACGGCCCGCGCGCGCTCGGCCTGCGCGCGGACATGGACGCTCTTCCCATTCTCGAGGCGACCGGCGCCGCCTACAAGAGCACCAGACCCGGAGTTCAGCACGCCTGCGGTCACGATGGACACACCACGATCCTGCTCGGTGCTGCGCGCTATCTTGCCGAAACGAAAGCCTTCAATGGCACCGTCAATTTCATCTTCCAGCCCGGCGAAGAGGGGGCCGGCGGCGCGCTCGCGATGCTGAACGAAGGTCTGCTCGAAAAATTCCCGGCAGACGAGCTCTACGGCCTTCACAACAGCCCTGGCATGCCCGTCGGCCAGTTCGGCATCACGCCGGGCACCGGCATGGCGGGGGGCGCCTTCTTCGATATCACTGTCATCGGTCGCGGTGCGCATGGCGCGCGGCCGAGCGCCAGCATCGACCCGGTCATCGCGGCCAGCCAGATCGTGACCGCCCTGCAAACCGTGGTCGCCCGCAATGTACCGCCCGGCGATATGGGCGTGCTCAGTGTCACCAAAATCCAGGGCGGCGACGCCTATAACGTGATCCCGGAAAGAGCGAGTCTTGGCGGCACCATTCGCGCCATGAAGCGCGAGACTCTTTCGCTCATCGAAGCTGGCATGCAGCGGGTTGCGGCGGGCGTCGCCGAAGGCCTCGGTGCGAAGGCCGAAATCGACTACCGCCTGATCTTCGCCCCGCTCGTCAATTCCCCCGAGGCCACCCAGGCGATCGGCGACGCCGCGGCAGAGATCGTCGGCGAGAGCAATATGGACCGCAACAAGCCGCCGGCCTCTGCCTCGGAGGACTTCGCGTTCATGCTCGAGAAGGTGCCGGGCGCCTACATCAACCTGGGCAACGGCGAGAAAAGCGCGCCCGTCCATAACGACCGTTATGACTTCAATGACGACGCAATCCCGTTCGGAGCCGCAATGTTCGCTCGCCTGGTCGAACAGCGGCTGGCACACGACCCCGGATCCGTCTGATCCGCTTTCGGGTCGCCGCAGGAACCGGCGGACACTAAGACGACGGACTTGTGGTTCCGCCGCGCAGCGATGCCAGGCTGCGAGGTGGACCGTTTTCCTGCGACGTGACGGGCGCCAAAGCCATGCCTTCCGGACTCCTGCCGACCATTGCCGACCGCATCGCCGATCTCGATTGGGCCTCGATTGCGGGCGATCTCGACTCGCGCGGTGCCGCAACCACGGGCGCCCTACTGTCTGCCGCTGAATGCGAGGCTCTCGCGACACTTTACGACTCGGATGAGCCGTTCCGCTCACGTGTCGTCATGGCCAGGCATGGCTTTGGATCAGGCGAGTACAAATACCTCGCCTACCCGCTGCCGCGCCTCGTCGGCGAGCTGCGCGCAGCACTTTACCCTCGTCTCGCCCCGATCGCATCGTCATGGATGGAGCGGATGCGCTTCGAGACCCGGTTCCCGGACACCCATCCGATCTTCCTCGAGCGATGTCACGCTGCCGGCCAGATGCGTCCCACGCCGCTGCTGCTCCGTTATGAGGCTGGCGATTACAACTGCCTGCACCAGGACCTGTACGGCCCGACCGTCTTCCCGATCCAGGTGGCGATCCTCTTGTCCGATCCTGGCAGAGAGTTCACCGGCGGCGAGTTCGTCCTGGTCGAGCAGCGCCCTCGCATGCAGTCGCGAGCGGACGTCGTCGCACTGGCCCAGGGCGAAGGTGTGATCTTCGCGGTCAACGAGCGGCCGGTGTCGGGCAGTCGCGGCGACTATCGCGTCAAGATGCGCCACGGCGTCAGCCGGGTCGTCTCGGGCCGCCGCCACACGCTGGGTGTAATCTTTCACGATGCGGTCTGAGCCAGGGACCACGTCGCCGCACAGCCGAACGGCTGGGCCATCACCCACGACAGGCTTGTGGAGACTAACGGCTTGTCTGGACATATGTAAAACCCTTGCTATTTTCCACCCAAGTTCAATCGCCGATCTGTGCGGCGAACAATCTTGGGAGGAACTGAATGACCATCCGCAACCGACCGGGCGTCGGGCGTCGCAGCGTGCTCAAGGGCGCAGGTGCAGCCGCTGCCACGGCTGTCGCAGGGTTCCCTTTCGTGTCTCGTGCCCAGAACAAGCCCATCAAGATGGGCATGGTCACCATTCAATCCGGCCGCTTCGCCGTAATCGGATCCGCGTCCTCGAAGGGCGCGCTGATGCAGATCGATAAATTCAATGCAGCTGGCGGACTGAATGGTCGCAAGATTGAACTCATCATCCGCGACTCCAAGGGAAAGCCCGAAGAAGCGACGCGCATCGCTCGGGAATTCATCAACAGCGAAGGTTGCGAAGTCCTCTTCGACTCCGACAGCTCCGCAGCGGCATTCGCTCTCCAGGAGGTCGCCAGGGAGACGGGCGTTCTCACCGTTCACATGAACTCCGAGACGTCGTCGCTGACGGCCGACCCAAAGCTTCACGTTCCGACGGCATTCCGGACCGGAAGGCAAGGCATTCACGATTCCATCGCCGGCGGATCTTACGCGGGTGAGGTCGCCAAGCAGAAGAAGTTGAACAAGTGGATGGGCTGCTCGCCCGACTACGCGTATGGCCGCGACAGCAACCAGCTCTTCTTCAAGTACCTGAAGCGCGCCTATAAGGACGCCGAAGTGGTCGGCGAGAGCTGGCCGAAGCTCGCGCAACCCGACTATACGGAACAGCTCACAAAAATCCTGCAAGCCAAACCGCAGGCCCTCTACTCCTGTCTTTGGGGTGGTGACCTGACCGCTTTCATCGACCAGTCGAGCATCTACAATCTGTTCGCCCAGATGGACGTGTTCGCCATCAACGTTGCCGACTACGCGATCCTGACCGCGATCAAGAACCTGCCGAAAGGCATCCACTCGGGCAGCCGCTACTTGGCGAGCTTCCCCAATACCAAGGAGAACGCCGACTGGGCGGCTGCGTATCGCAAGAAGTACAATAACGAGTTCCCCCTCAACTGGTCCTGGGAGAACGACGCCGGCGCTCAGTTCGTCCTCGAGGCGATCACCAAGACGAAAAGCCTCGATTCGAAGAAACTCGCCGAAGCCATGTCGGGTATGACCATCGACAGTCCGTTCGGCGTCGGTGGCAAGCTCACCATGCGGGCCGGCGACAATACGATGATCAACTATGCTACCGGCTGGGGCCAGACCATCCAGAAGGACCCCTATGTGCCCGAGGTGAAGTCGACCGACTGGAAGACCATCCTCGAGCTCGAGACCGAGTGGAAGAAAGAGATGAAGTACATCTGAGCGTCGCCACAGACGCCATGAGACGGGCGGCGCATCGCACCGCCCGTTTTATCTATCACCCCTCGATCTTGGCTAGGTGACCTTTGGATCTAAGTGCTCTCGGCAATTGCGTGATCTCGGCATCGTGCGTGATCACGCAAACGACTAGCGGTCTCATCATCGGGCTGCTGCTCTTTATGGTGGCGGCAGGCGTGTCGCTGATCTTTGGGGTATTGAAAGTCGTCAACTTCGCGCACGGCTCGTTCTACATGCTCGGCGCCTACTTCGCCTACACTGCCTACCAGGTGACAGGCAGTTATGCGGTCGCGGTCTTCGCAGGCGGCATCGGCGTCGCGATCTTCGGCTTGTTTTTCGAGCGCCTGCTCATCGCCAGGGTCTACGGCTCGCCGGTTTTGATGCAGATCCTGGTTTGCTACGCCGTTATCCTGATCCTCGATGATATCGTGAAGCTCGTCTGGGGAGCCGACTTCCTCTCCTTCGGCATGCCGCCCGCATTCCAAACCCTGCCGATACTCTTCGCCGGCGGCGTCATCCCGGTCTTCTACCTGTTCCTCATCATCGTCACGCTCCTCATCGCAGCGCTGCTCGGCTTGCTGATAACCAAGACGCGCTATGGCAAGATCATCCGCGCGGCGGCCGTCAATCCGACCATGGTTTCGGCTCTCGGGATCAATACCGGCGTCGTCTACGCCAGCGTATTCGTCCTCGGCGGACTGCTCGCGGGCCTCGCCGGAGGACTGGCCGCCCCCGTTCGCTCGCTGACCGCAGGCATGGGTCTCTCGGTCGTGATCGAAAGCTTCATCGTCACCGTGATCGGCGGCATGGGCTCCGTCGCCGGCGCCCTCGTCGGCTCGCTCCTGATCGGCCTGGTCCGCAGCTTCGGCAGCATCGGCTTTCCGCTGTTCACCGAGGGTCTGATGTTTCTGATGATGGTCGTGGTGCTTGTTCTCAAGCCCAGCGGCCTCTTCGGCAAGGAGGGGCGCTGACATGTTGACCCGCTCGTCCCTCGCCCGCGACTGCCTGATCGCGATCGCAGCCTTCCTCGTGCTTGCTGCGCTGCCTTACATCTTTCCTTCGCGGGGCTTTACGGACTTCGTAGTCCGTCTCGCCGCATTCGGCATCTTCGCGACGTCACTCAATCTGCTTGTTGGCTATTCCGGCATGGAAAGCTTCGGGCATGGCCTCTACTTCGGCCTCGGGTGCTACAGCTTCGCCCTGATCATGCAGAATTTCGCCGTTGCCATTCCGGTGGCGTTCCTGCTGACCATCGCTCTTTCCGTGCTCGTGGCGGTGGTCGTCGGCGCGATCTGCGTCAATCTGAGCGAGATCTACTTCGCCTTCCTGACCCTCGCGTTCCAGATGCTGCTGCATAGCCTGATCATCGCCTGGACGCCGATCACGGGCGGCGACCAGGGATTGACGGGCGGCATACCCCGCCCGCCGTTTCTCGGCATGCGCCTCGATGACTATTACCATCTCTATCTGTTCGCCTCAGGGCTGCTTGTCGTGTGCCTCCTTGCCATGTACCACATCGTCCAGTCTCCGTTCGGCTACACGCTGCGGATGATCCGCGACAACGCCGCCCGCGCACCCTTCCTCGGCATCAGCGTTTTCCGCGTCCGCCTGATCGCTTACGTCATTGCCGGCGCCTTCGGTGCGATCGGCGGCATGATCATGAGCCTCTTCGTCTCCGGTGCATTCCCCGACTTCGCCTATTGGACGGTCTCGGGCGAAGGCATCTTCATGATTATGCTCGGCGGCATCACCGTCTTCCTCGGGCCTCTGGTCGGCGCGACGATATTCCTCCTGCTGAACGACCTGGTCACCAAGATGACGACGCACTACGGGATCGTGCTCGGCGCCGTGATCCTTCTGTTCGCTCTCGGCCTGCGAAAGGGTCTGCTGGACTTTATCGCCGACCACTGGCGTGGCCGCCAGCAGTCGGCACTGATCGCCGAAAGCCGGTCCGCATCGACCGTCGCGTCGAAACCCGTCACGGCCGGGGAGTAGAAGCCATGCTGAAGATCGAAAACATCTCCAAGTCCTTCGGCGGCATTGCAGCGACCAACGACGTCTCGTTGCACTTTCCGAAGGGCTCGCTATCGGCAGTCATCGGCCCGAACGGAGCTGGCAAGACCACGTTCTTCAATCTGATAACGGGGGCTTTCAAGCCCGACGCCGGGCGAATTTTGCTCGACGGGCAGGATATTGTCGGCCTCTCGCCGCCCGAGATCGTCCGTCGCGGCATCGGGCGGGCGTTCCAGATCGCGCGCATCTTCCCGACGATGACCGTGCACGATGCCATCCTATGTGCCGTCCAGGCGCATACCGGACAGCACTTCGTCATGGCTCGCCGATTTCCACTTTCCGAGACGGAGGACCGGGCCGCCCACGTGATGGATCTCGTTGGCCTGACGCCCAAGGCCGACAACCTCTCGCGAAACCTTTCGCACGGAGACCAGAAGCTGCTCGACATCGCCCTCGCATTGGTGCTCGAGCCGCGCGTCCTGCTGCTCGACGAGCCGACGGCCGGCATGGGACCTGAAGAGCGGTGGGCCATGATCGACACCGTGCACCGGATGTGGGAGCAGGAGCGCATGACGCTGATCTTCATCGAGCACGACATGTCGATCGTTTTCAAGATCGCGCAGCGGATCACCGTCCTCAGCTACGGCCGCGTGCTCGCCGAGGGCACGCCCGAGGAGATCCGCAGGCATCCCGAAGTCATCAAGGCCTATCTGGGCGACGAGTTCGAGGCAGCGCACGCATGACGACCAAGGCCAGCCGTACTATCGTCGCTGCCGAAGGCATCGATGTCTTCTACGGGACCAGCCAGATCCTGTTCGATCTCTCGATTGTCGTCGAGGAAGGGCAGACAATGGCGCTTCTCGGTCGCAACGGCGCCGGAAAGTCGACCACCATCAAGGCGCTGGCGGGCATCGCAGCGCCCCGTCGCGGCAAGGTGACGGTGCTCGGCACCGAGATGCAGCGGCGCAAACCATACCAGATCGCGCGCGCCGGGCTCGGCTACGTGCCCGAGGATCGTCAAATCTTTCCCGAGCATTCCGTCGAGGACAACCTGCTGATCGGTGCCAAGAAGGGCCCGGACGGCCAGGACTATTGGACGGTCGAGCGCGTCTACGAAACGCTTCCCCTGCTGGCTCCGTTGAAAGAGCGCATGGGCGGACGCCTGTCCGGCGGCGAGCAGCAGATGCTCACCATCGGACGCACGCTGATGGGTAATCCAGTCTGTCTGCTGCTCGACGAGCCGAGCGAGGGCTTGGCGCCCGTCATCGTGCAACAGATCGGTGCGCTCCTGCGCAAGCTGCGCGAGATGGGCGTCACTGTGCTGTTGGCGGAGCAGAACATGCACTTCTGCCTCGGCATCGCGAGCCACGCGAGCGTCATCGACAAGGGCGAGATCGTGTATCGCGACACCATCGAGGGCTTGAAGGCCAACGAGGACGTAAAAGCACGCTACCTCGCGCTCTGAGGTGAGCGCGCCGGTGGCGTCGGCATTCTCTCAGGCACGGCGGCCCAAGCCGCCGTGGCGCTCAGCAGGCCGCGAACCGAGAGATGATCCTCAGGCGATGGCCTTGGCCACCGCGCGTCGGGCGAGAACGCCGACCAGATGCGCGCGATAGTCGGCTCCGGCGTGAATGTCGGACATCATGTCGTCGGGCGGCACCCCCATGCCCGCGATTGCCTCGACGGTGAAGCTCGCGGCGAGGCGCGCCTCCATCTCCGGCACACGGAAGACGCCACCTTGTCCGGCTCCTGTCACGGCGACGCGCACACCGGCCGGCCCTCGGGAGACCATCACCCCGACCAGACAATAGCGCGAAGCTGGATGCGGCATCTTTACATAACCAGCTTGTTCAGGAACGGGATAGACGATGCGCACGATCAATTCGCCATCCTCCAGCGCGGTCGTAAAGAGGCCCTGGAAATAATCATCGGCCCCGATTTCGCGCCTGTCCGTCACCACACGCGCACCAAGCCCGAGAACAGCGGCGGGATAGTCGGCGGCCGGGTCGTTGTTGGCCAGCGACCCGCCCATGGTACCCCGATTGCGGACATGCGGATCGCCGATCCCCCCGGCGAGCTCCGCCAGCGCGGGAATGAGCCGCTTGACCTCGTCATTTGCCGCAACATCGGCATGACGCGTCATCGCACCGACGGTGATCGCGTTTTGGTTGGCCGTGATGCCCGAGAGACCGTCGATACCAGCCAGGGAAACGAGATCGCTGGGCGCAGCAAGACGCTGCTTCAAGACCGGGATGAGCGTCTGTCCGCCCGCCAGAAACCGTGCCTCGTCGGCGCCCTGGAACGCGTCGGCGGCGTCCTCGAGACTTTGCGCTCGATGCAGCTTGAACGGGTTCATCGATCCACCCTCGCGTTCGCCATGACACGCGCCCCGGCCATGATGGCCTCGACGATGTTCTGATAGCCCGTACAGCGGCACAGATTGCCCTCGAGTCCCTCCCGAACCTCGGCCTCGGTCGGCGCCGGGCGGCCTTCGGCAAAGGCGACCGCCGCCATGATCATGCCGGGCGTACAGAAGCCGCACTGCAAACCGTGGTGCTCGCGAAATGCCGCCTGCATCGGATGCAGGGTGGCGCCATCGGCCAGGCCCTCGATGGTCGTGACGCCGCTTCCGTCGGCCTCGACGGCAAGCATGGTGCAGCTCTTCACGGAGCGCCCATCCACGTGCACCGTGCAGGCTCCGCACTGGCTGGTGTCGCAGCCGATATGCGTGCCGGTGAGCCCGAGTACGTCCCTCAACAGGGTCGACAAAAGCATATTGTCAGGAACCTCGACGCTCCGCTGCTCGCGATTTATTGTGACCGTAATCTCTGGCATGGGGCTCGGTCCGATCTGTTCTGGCAGGGCCAGGCATTTGATGGCTCGACGTTACCCCTTCGTCGTCGGCGTTGCCAACCCATAGGCCTCCGCAAGGTTCGAATTGAGCCTCAAACGCCGTCGCCAGCGGCGTAGCCGACGACCGCCGAAACGGCGCGCTGCCAGTTGCGGTATCTGCGCTCCCGCTCGTGCGACGTCATGGCCGGCGTAAACCGCCTTTCGACGCGAAGCTGGTCCGCGAAGCCCTCCTGGTCAGGCCACACGCCTGCCTGATGCCCGGCGAGCCAGGCAACGCCCAACGCCGTCGTCTCCAGCATTGTGGGACGGTCGACTGGTGCGGCCAGGATGTCGGCGAGAAATTGCAGCATCCAATCGCTGGCCACCATGCCCCCATCGACCCGGATCACGGTCTCGGCGACGCCGGGCCAGTCGCGCCGCATGGCCTCCATCAAATCGCGGGTCTGGTAGCCGACCGCTTCGAGCGTCGCACGAGCGAGCTCAGCCGGCCCCGCCGCCCGCGTCAAGCCGAGTAGCGCGCCGCGTGCCTCGGGCACCCAGTAGGGCGCCCCGAGACCAACGAACGCGGGAACCAGAACGACGTCTTGAGATGGATCGGATTGCGCGGCCAGAGCACCGGTCTCTCCCGCAGACCCGATCAGCCGAAGACCGTCGCGCAGCCACTGCACGGCGGCGCCGGCAACGAAAATTGCGCCTTCGAGGGCGTAGGTCCGCTTTCCCCCGAGTTGCCAAGCCACCGTGGTCAGCAACCGGCTCGACGAGGTAACCGGTGTCTCGCCAGTATTGAGCAGAGCAAAGCACCCGGTGCCGTAGGTGGCCTTCATCATACCGGGTTTGAAACAGGCCTGTCCGATGGTCGCGGCCTGCTGATCGCCGGCGACGCCGCGAATGGCAATGGCCCCGCCGAGGATGTCGGGCTCCGTTGCCCCAAAATAACCCGCCGTATCGCGGACCTCGGGTAGCATCGCGCGCGGCACGCCGAAAATCCGCAGCAGGTCGTCGTCCCAATCCCCGCGCCGGATGTCGTAGAGCAACGTGCGGGCGGCATTGGTCGCATCGGTGACGTGCAGGCGACCGCCCGTCAGGCGCCAGACGAGATAGGCATCCACCGTACCGAACGCGAGATGTCCCGCCTCGGCGGCCATTCGCGCGCCATCCACGTGATCGAGCAGCCAGCCAATCTTCGAGGCGGAGAAATAAGGATCGAGGACCAGGCCTGTACGCTCGCTCACCAGAGGTTCGATGCCCTCCGCCCTGAGCCTGGCGCACGCCGCTGCGGTTCTGCGATCCTGCCAGACGATGGCCCGATGGATTGGACGCCCGCTGCGCCGATCCCAAACAACCACCGTCTCGCGCTGATTGGTGATGCCGATTCCAGAGACCTGACCAGCCTCAATCCTTCCCTGGCGGAGTGCGGCCCGCGCACTCGAGATCGTGGTGTTCCAGATGTCCTCGGGCTCGTGCTCGACCCACCCTTCCGAGGGAAAATGCTGCGGCAGCTCCTCCTGGCCCACGCCCCGAACGGCCAGTCGCACGTCGAACAGCATCGCCCGGCTGGACGTGGTGCCTTGGTCGAGAGCGAGAACGAGATCGGTCATGGCAGGGGCTCCTCTTCGATCAGGACCGGGGAGCCGCACCCCGCCGCATCCCGGCATGTCAGCTTAGGACAGCCTGGAGCCGGAGCGCACCCCCTACGTCGGCTGGCTGCGGTCGGGCCCATGCACGCTTTGCGGGCGCTTGCCCGCATTGCGGCTCGCCCCCTCCGAGCGCTACGGTTCACCCATGTTCGACGGCGCGCGCGAACCAGGGCCCACATAACCGGGAGCAGCAGGATGACACGATCACCGATGTGGAAGGAACTGACGGCGGCCGAGATCCGCGAGATGGCTGGCCGCGGCGCGACGGTCATCCTTCCCGTCGCGTCGATGGAGCAGCACGGTCCGCATCTCGCCGTCGGTGTCGATACCATTCTTTGCGAGAACGTCTGCCGGCTCGCGGCCGAGGCCATCCAGCACGAGCGGCCCGTCATCGTCGCCCCGACGCTCTGGTGCGGCATGGCCGAACATCACATGGCCTACGGTGGCACCTTCACCTTCGACATCCCGACGTATCGGGCCGTACTTCTGGCCTTCCTCAAGAGCATCGAGCGCCACGGCTTCAAGAAGGTGCTCATCGTCAACGGACACGGCGGCAACATCGCCGCCCTCGCATCCTTGCTGCCCGACTTCGCCGTCGAGACCGGGCTGAGGATTTGCGCGACCACATATTTCGAGCTGGCGCAGCCGGCCATGGAAGCGATCCTCGAGGACCAGGAGCGCATCCGTCATGCCTGTGAAGGCGAGACGTCGCTGATGATGGCCTTCGCACCTGACCTCGTACGACACGACAAGTTGCCCGAAGCGCTGGGTCCGCCCGTCACGACACCGCGCCCGCTGCGCGTCGACCGCTACCGCTCGTTTCGATCGTTCAGCGAGACCGGTGTTGTCGGCGATGCACGGCGCGCGAGCAAAGAGAAGGGCGAGCGACTTGCGGCCGCCTGCCGTGACGCCCTCATTGGCGTCCTGAAGGATCCCGAGGCATGGGGCGAAGCCCGTTAGTGGGAACAGCCCCGTTCGTCGCGACCAGGCCTAGGTCAAACGTCAGCCGTAGGTCCGATCGTCGGCGATCACTTTTCCATCGTTGGGTAGCGATCCGGGCGCCACGACCTCGACAGTGGCGCGAAGCTTGGTCGCGGCCTGCACCGCTTCGGCCAGTTTCTCCGCCACGCCTGCCTCTCCAGCGTCAGCTTCGGCCTTGAGCGTCATCACATCCTGCTCTCCGGACCGGCTGATCACGAGACGCAGCCGGCCGAGCCCCGCGACGCGCTTCGCCACCTCTGCGATCTGCTCGGGATGCACGAACATGCCGCGCACCTTGGTCGTCTGATCGGCGCGCCCCAGCCATCCCTTGATGCGCATGTTCGTGCGGCCGCATGGGCTCTGCCCGGGCAGCACCGCCGACAAGTCGCCCGTCGCCAGCCGGATCATCGGATAATCCCGGTTGAATGCCGTGACCACGACCTCGCCGACCTCACCCTCCGGTACGGGGTCGCCCGTGCCGGGCCTGACGATCTCGACGATCACCCCTTCGTCGACGACCATGCCTTCGATGTGGCCGTCGGGGCCGGGACTTTCGTATGCGATGAGCCCGACATCTGCCGTCGCATAGCACTGATAGACGGCGACGCCGCGCCCCGCGCACTCGTTGCGCAGCGACGGAAAGAGCGCGCCGCCCCCGACCATGGCCCGCTTGATCGAGGACACGTCGCGATCGAACTCCTCGGCCTTGTCGAGCAGGATCTTCAGATAGTCCGGCACACCGACGTAGACGCTGGGGCGCAGCCGTTCGATGGCCTCGAGCTGCTGTTCCGTGGCGCCGGGCCCGGCGGCGATCACCGTACAACCGAGCGATCGCGCGCCGGCGTCCAGGATCCACCCCCCCGGGGTCAGATGGTAGGCGAATGTGTTGTGTACCACGTCGGTCGACCGCACGCCTATTGCGTAGAGTGCGCGTGACGTGCGCCACCAGTCCCGGCCCAAACCCTCGGGCTCGAAGATCGGTCCCGGCGACATGAACACGCGACCGATCCGCCCGGGCTCGCTCGTTGCAAACCCACCATAAGGCGGCCGCGCTGCCTGCAAATCCTTGAGCGACGATTTTCGCACCAGCGGCAGTTGCGCCAGAGCCTCGCGCGAGGTCACGGACGTCACATCCGCGCCCTTGAGGTGCTCCTTCCAGCCGGCACACTCGGTGATCGCACGCTGGAGAAAGCCCGGCAGAAGTGCCGTTTGCGCCGCTTCCCGCGCCTCATGAGGACGCGTCTCGAGCGTATCGAGAAATTCCAGAGCCATCACTTCTCCCTGCATCGATCTGCGGCGCATCGCTCAGGACACATCGCCAAAGCATGACACCTCGAGTAAATCAGTCGGTAAACGATGATCAAGCAACGACGCTGCGACGTGCGACAACGATACGGATGAGATGCTCACGCCAACCAGCGCTTCCTGCGCTTGTAGTGCTTGACGTCGCGGAAGCTCCTGCGCTGATCCCCTCCACCCGTTCCGAGATAGAATTCCTTCACATCGGCATTCTCTCTCAGTGCGATCGCATCGCCGTCCAGCACCACGCGTCCGTTCTCGAGGATGTAGCCGTAAGTGGCATATCTCAGTGCCATGTTTGTATTCTGTTCGGCGAGCAGAAAGGACACGCCCTCCTTTTCGTTGATGTCCTTTACGATTTCGAAAATCTGCTCGACGATCTGCGGCGCAAGCCCCATCGACGGCTCATCCAGAAGGACCATGCTCGGGTCTGCCATGAGCGCTCGCCCAATGGCACACATCTGCTGTTCACCGCCCGAGGTATATCCCGCCAGGGCACCGCGTCGCTCCTTCAGATTGGGAAAGTGGGCGTAGACGCGCTCCAGGGACACATTGATCGCGGCCCGGCCGTCGCCTCGCGTGAAGGCGCCCGTCAGCAGATTTTCCTCGATCGTCAGATGCCCGAAGCAGTGGCGGCCCTCCATGACTTGGATGCAGCCTCGCTTGACGAGATCGTTCGGCGTCAGGCCGTCGATGCGCTCGCCCTTGAACGTGATCGAACCTTTGGTCACCTCGCCGCGCTCAGCCTTCAGAAGGTTTGAAATGGAACGCAACGTCGTCGTCTTGCCTGCGCCGTTGGCTCCGAGCAGCGCGACGATGCCGCCCTGCGGGACCGCGAGCGACACCCCTTTCAGCACCAGAATGACGTGATCGTAGATCACCTCGATGTTGTTCACCTCGACGATGGCAGCCGTCGTCGGCGTAGCGGAGGCAGAGGCTGCGGTCATGCAGATCGATCCCAGACGAACTTCGACGACCATTGGGCAGTGTCGGACGGCAGAGGCCGGGCCGAGCCCCAACGCCTGCCGCCCCGCTTCCGCGTGACTAGCCTTCCTTGGAGCAGTCACGCGGCGTAATGTTCTTCTCCTTCGCATACTTCGCCGACTGTTCCTCGACCAGCTTGTCGAGCACCGATCGGTCGGCCGTGTAATAGTCGGAGATGATCTTCCACGCCTTGCCGTCCCATTGCTGCACACGGGCAACGTCGGCACCTTGGTGATCCGAGCAGGTCAGCTTGAGCGGCCTGATCATGCCCTCGAAACCTGCTTCCTTTATGCGCGCCTCTGTGATGTTGAGATGATCGAAGCCCCACTGTATCTGCTCGCCCGTGAGCGGCTTCTTGCCGAATTTGCCCTGAGCCGTGCGGATTGCCTCGGTTCCGATGAACGCGTTGACCAGGCCGCGGTTGTAGAGCACTTGGCCGAAATCGTCCTTCGCCAGCCCCTTGCCCTTGTCGATCACGAGTTTCTGAATGTCCTCGTGCACTTTGAATTTGCCGGCCGGATGCTGAAGCATCAGCGCCTTGTAGCCCTTGGCGCCGTCGCCCGCCGGGGCGACGTCCGGCTCCGCGCCCGACCACCAGATGCCGATCATCTTGTCGCGCGGATAGGCGACCGCCGCCGCCTCCTTGATGGCCGTGCCGTTCATTACGCCCCAGCCCCAGAGCAGGACGTAGTCCGGCCGGTCGCGGCGGATCGAGAGCCACTGCGATTTCTGCTCGACGCCCGGATGGGTGACGGGAATGCCTTTGTACTCGAACCCGAACTTCTTCGCGAACGCCTCGAGGGCCAGGATCGGCTCCTTGCCGTAGGGGCTGTCGTGATAGACGAGGGTGATCTTCTTGCCCTTGAGCTTGTCGGTGCCGCCGAGTTCCTTTGCAATGTGCTGGACCGCGACACTCGCGCCGGTCCAGTAGCTGCCGAGCGCGATGAAGTTCCACGGGAACACGGCACCGTTGCGGCTTTCCGAGCGGCCATAGCCGAGCGTCAGCAGCGGAATCTTGTCGACCGGCGCCTTCTCCGTCAGCGCAAACGTGATGCCGGTCGAAAGCGGGGCGAAGTAGGCAGCCCCGGTCGGCCCCTTGCCTTTGAGGCGCTCGTAGCACTCGACGCCCTTGTCCGTCGCGTACCCGGTCTCGCATTCCTCGTAGATGATCTTGACGCCGTTGATGCCGCCGTCGCGTGCATTCAGCATCTCGAAGAAGTCCGCGGTACCATTGGCCCACGGCACGCCGTTTACCGCATAGGCACCCGTTCGGTAGACCAGCGCCGGAATAAACTGTTCGCCTTCCGCGAACGCCTGCGGCGCGGCGAGAAGCCCTGCGGCGACCAGCGCCGAGATGCCGAGCGAAGTTCTCATCATGTTTCCTCCGTGTTGTTGGCCTCCCGAACGTACTGGAAGGCAATCGGTAGTGGCGGACGTCAGTCTCGTTGCGCTTCGTGGAGCCCGGCCGCTTGGCTCTAGGAAGTATGCTGATTCAGTAAGGATAGGGCCAAAGTCGCAACTTCTCCTTGGCCAGCGAAATGAGTCGCGCGAAGCCATGCGGCTCTTTGATCAGCAGCAGGCAGATCAGCGATCCGAAGACGATGAACTCGATATGCGAAACCGTTTCCGTCGAGCTGATGTGGTGCGCAAACTCGATCAGCCAGGACGCGTCCAGGCTATTGCCGAGCGCCAGCAGCGGCGACACGAGAATGGGCAAAATCTGGTTCAGAAGGATCGGCAGGATAAGGATGAAGCCCGCCCCGAGGAACGACCCGAGGATCGAGCCGAGTCCGCCGATGATGACCATGAACAGGAGTTGCAGAGACCGGTTGATGTCGAAAGCCAGCGGCTCCCAGGCGCCGAGATAGACGAAAGCCCACAACGCTCCGGCCACGCCCACGATGAACGAGGAGACGGCAAAGGCCGAAAGCTTCGCGATGAAGGGGCGAATGCCCATCAACTCGGCGGCGATATCCATGTCGCGGATCGCCATCCATTGCCGCCCGATGTTGCCGCGAACCAGGTTCTTTGCAACCAGTGCGAACACAGTCACGAACATCAGGCAAAGCAGGTACCGCTCGATCGGATCGTCAACCACCCAGCCGAAGAAGTTGAGCTCAGGTGCGCTTACCGAACCTGACGGCACATAGTTCGTGAACCATCCCACGCGCAGAAACACCCAATCGAAAAAGAACTGCGCGGCCAATGTGGCAACCGCCAGATAAAGTCCCTTGATCCGCAGCGATGGGATTCCGAACAGCACACCGACGATCGCCGAGCACAGCCCGCCGAGCAGGACCGACACCAGCACAGGCAGCGCCGGCAGTCCGATCTCGGAAATGCCATTGCTGAACTTGTACGCCATGTAAGCGCCGATCGCCATGAATGCGCCTGAGCCGAGCGAAATCTGTCCGCAATACCCGATCAGGATATTCACGCCGATCGCCGCCAGCGCAAGAATGAGGAACGGCAGAAGTATGGCGCGCAGCAGGTACTCGCCACCGAACGGCCAGATTTGGAGATGGGCGAGCAGCGGCACGCCGACGAACGCGACGGCGAGCAGCACCAGCAGGCCATTTCGATCCTGCCGGAGGGGAAAGATCGCCATATCTGAGGCGTAGGTCGTCTTGAACTGGCCGGTCTCGCGGTAGAGCATGTCTCGCTGCCTCTCAAATCCGCTCGATGATCTTTTCGCCGAACAGGCCTTGCGGCCGAACGAGAAGCACGGCGAGCGCGAGCACGTAGGCGAACCAGTACTCGATGCCGCCGCCGATCAACTCTCCGAGGTAAAGCTCGGCCAGCTTTTCGCCTGCACCCACGATCAATCCCCCAACGATCGCACCCGGTACCGACGTGAAGCCGCCGATGATGAGCACCGGTAGCGCCTTGAGCGCGAGAAACGTGATTGAAAACTGAACTCCGAGCTTTGTGCCCCAGACGGTGGCCGCAACGAGTGCAACGAGCCCCGCGACCAACCAGACTATGAACCAGATCCACGAGATCGGAATTCCGACCGACTGCGCCGCCGCGTGATCGTCAGCCACGGCGCGAAGAGCCCGGCCCGTCTTGGTATACTGAAAGAAAAGCGCCAGTGTGACGACGAGCACGCCGGCGATCACAGCGCCCCAGACATCCAGCTTGTTGATGAGAATGCCGCCTGGAAAGAGGCTGTCGAGCAGGATCATCGGATCCGTCGGAAAAAGCTGCAGCGGATAGACATCCGACCCGAATACCATCTGCGATAAGCCCTCGAGCGCGAAAGTCGCCCCGATGGTCGCCATGAACAACGTCAAGCCGTCCTGGTTGAGGAGCGGTCTCAGCACCCACTTCTCGATGACAAAGGCACACAGCGCCATGACCGCGCCGGAAAAGAGAATGGCGAGCGGAATGGCGGCAACCGCCGCCACGCCTTTCGCCGTCAAGAAATCGAGCGACCGCACGAGAGCGAGCCCCGCGACCAGAACCATCGCGCCCTGCGCATAATTGAACACACCAGACGCTTTGAAGATCAAGACGAAGCCAAGAGCGACCAGCGAATAAAGCACGCCGGAGAGAAGCCCTCCGACTAGGATCTCCACAAAGCTTCCCGGATTGTCGAAGGCACGGGCAGCAAGAAAGGCGACGAACAATGCCGCGACCACGGCCAGCACCAGGTGCACGACCGTGTCGACGCTGGAACGCCGGTCGCCCTTCAGCAGGGCAAACATCAAACCGGCGAAGATCGCCCCGATACCGCCTGGAATTGCAAAGCTGATCGCCGACATTTTAGGTTCGAAACCCGCAAACGAAAGTTAATGGGAAACGCCGAGATAGGCATCGATCACTTTCGGATCGCGCTTCACCTCGTCCGGGGTGCCGTCCGCGATCTTGCGCCCGTACTCGAGCACCACGACCCGATCCGAGAGGTCCATCACCACGCCCATGTCGTGCTCGATCAGCGCGATGGTCGTACCGAGCGACTGGTTGATGGAGAGAATGAAGCGGCTCATGTCCTCTTTCTCTTCGAGGTTCATGCCCGCCATCGGCTCGTCCAGCAGCAGTAGCTCCGGCTCCATGGCAAGGGCGCGTCCAAGTTCGACGCGTTTCTGCAATCCATAAGGAAGCTTTCCGACGGGGACCTTCCGGATGTGCTCGATCTCGAGAAAGTCGATCAATTTCTCGACGACCTCGCGATGCGCGATTTCCTCCCGTTCCGCCGGCCCGATCCTGAGTGCCTGCCAGAACAGCCCGCGCCGCATCTTGAGCGTGCGCCCCGCCATCATGTTGTCGAGTGTGGTCATGCCGCGGAACAGAGCGACGTTCTGGAACGTCCGCGAGATGCCGGAGGTGGCGGCGAAGTAGGGACGCATCTCCCGCCGGCGTTCGCCTTTGAACGTGATCACACCGTGTTGAGGAAAATAAAAGCCGTTGATCACATTCAGCATCGACGTCTTGCCGGCGCCGTTGGGGCCGATGATCGCGCGGATCTCACCCTTCCGGATATCGAAGGAGACGTCGCTGATGGCGCGTACGCCGCCGAATGAAAGTGAAACATTCTCCGCGGAAAGAATAACCTCGCCGACGCGCCGCCGCGCGGTCTCCGCCCGCCCGTCTCGCTCGTTCCCGGCCATCGCCTCGGCAAGAGACGAGACCTTTTCGATCGGTGCCGTCTGCGCCTCCACGCTCATTCGGCCGCCTCCCTGAGTGCCGCGTCCGCCGCCGGATAGGTCTTGGCGTCGACGATCTCGACCTCGCCCTCGATCCGGCCCTTGCGCCCATCCTCGAATGTCACCTCGACCGAGAGACGTGCATTGCGGGAGCCGTCGTAGAGGGCCGCGATGAAGGGCTGATAGCGCTCCGCGATGAAGCTGCGCCGCACCTTTTGCGTGCGCGTGAGCTCGCCGTCGTCGGCATCGAGCTCCTTGTGCAGGATCAGAAAGCGACGCACCTGCGATCCCGCCACCATCGGCTCGTTGGCGAGCGAACGGTTCAACTCGTCGATGCGCCGCTCGACCATCTCGCGCACCTGTGGGTGGCCCGCAAGCTCCTGGTAGCTCGCATAGGTGACGTTGTTGCGCTCGGCCCAGTTTCCGACGCTCGTCAGGTCGATGTTGATGAAGGCCGTCGCATAGTCACGTCCGTTTCCGAAGACGACCGCCTCCTTGATCTCAGGATAGAACTTGAGCCGATTCTCGACGTATTTCGGCGAGAAGATCGCCCCGTTCGTCAATCGGCCGACATCCTTGGCACGGTCGATGATCCTCAGATGGCCGTTGTGGTCGATGAAACCGGCATCACCCGTGCGCACCCAGCCGTCGGCCGTCTTGGTTGCTGCCGTCGCCTCGTCGTTCTTGAAATACTTGTAGAAAACGCCCGGACTCTTGAAGAGCACCTCGCCACTGCCCTCCTCGATCTTGATCTGCACCTGCGGACCGGGCTTGCCGACCGTCTCTGGATAGACCTCGCCGTCAGGCTGAAGCGTGATGAAGACGCTCGCCTCGGTCTGCCCATAGAGCTGCTTCAGATTGATGCCGAGCCCCCGAAAGAATGAGAAGAGTTCCGGCCCGATGGCTTCGCCGGCCGTGTAGGCGATGCGCAGATTGGAGAACCCCATCCGATTGCGGAGTGGCCCGTAGACCAGGAAATCGCCGAACCGATACTTCAGCCGATCGACAAAACCCACCGGTTTACCGTCGAGAACCTTCTCGCCGACGCGCCGGGCGACATCGAGGAACATGCGGAAAATGTGGCGCTTGATTGGGCCCGCATCCTCCATCCGAACCATGATCTGAGTAAGCATGGCCTCGAAAACCCGCGGCGGGGCGAAGAAATAGGTAGGCCCGATCTCGCGACGATCGTCGGTCGCGGTGTCAGGGCTTTCGGGGCAGCAGACCGTCAGGGCACCCGCGAAAGCCTGTCCGTAGGAAAAGATATGGTCACCGACCCACGCCATCGGCAGATAGGCGATCATCGTATCGTCAGGCGTGAAGTGATCGAAAAGATTGGCATTCGTGCCTGAGACCACCACGTTGTCGTGCGTCAACATTACGCCCTTGGGGCGGCCCGTCGTTCCCGAGGTATAAAGGATGACGCTGACATCCGAGCCCTTCCCCTCCTCGATCAATCTCGTCCAGGCATCGCCCGCCCCTGGATCGCGCGTCAGGATCTCGCGGCCCGATTTCTGGACGTCGCCAAGCTTGTGCAGCCTCGACGCGTCGTAGTCCTCGAGGCCGCGCGGATTATCATAGATGATCCGTTCGAGCCGCGGCAGCCGATCGGCAATCGAAAGGACCTTGTCCGCCTGCTCCTGATCCTCGACCACGGCGAGACGCACCTCGGCGTGGTCCAGAACGTAGGCCATCTCCTCGGCAACCGAGTCCTGGTAAAGCGGAACAGGAATGGCGCCGAGACTCTGCGCGGCGGTGAAGGTCCAATAGAGTTGAGGCCGGTTGTCGCCGATGATCGCAACGGCGTCGCCCCGCTTCAGTCCAAGCGCCCGTAAGCCTAGTGCCAGGGCCCGGACCTCGCCCAGCACCTCGGCCCAGGTCCACGTTTGCCAGATTCCGAATTCCTTTTCGCGAAACGCCGGTCGCGAGCCGTAGGTAGCGGCATTGCGCAGCAACAACTTCGGAATCGTATCGGGTTGCGCGTGGGCGATCCCAGCGGTCACGGTTATGCCTCCCTGACGATCGGAATGTAGTGGCCACGACCGGTCGATCCGACGAGCCCATCATCCTCTTGTTCCGCGCCCTTCGGACACGGCCTTCGCCTCCACTCGTCCGACACGCGTGCAACGACATGACCATCGGACGTGCGCGCCTGACCGCCTCGAGCATGCTGCGAGCAGCCGCGCAGGCCATTCCATGACCGGCCGGACAAGGCCTAGATGCTCATAAATCGGCGTACTGCTCAAGACTCGGCTGGACAGACCAGAAGACAAAACTATGTTATACTGAAGCTCTTAGTGCGAGATCCAGACGCCCAAGCGATCCGATATCGTATTTCTTAGAGGTGACTAATCACCCTCGTACGTGGCCAATCCGTCCACATCGAGGACAGTCAACCCGCCTCTTTCGACCTTGATCATTGCCTTTTCCTCGAGAGCCCGAAGCGCTTTGCTCACGATTTGCCGGGACACAGCCGCAAGCAATGCGAGCTCCTCCTGGGTGATCTCGATATGGCCTCGAAGCCGCGGGTAGAGTACTGGGTTGAAGAGCCACGCTACATTGCGCGCAACTCGCGCAGTTGGATCATGCAGTCGATCATGCTCGATGGTGGCGATGAACTGACCCATCCTCTCGTTGAGCTGAGTCACCAGGAACTTGTTGAATCCGACACTATTGTCGAAGAGCCACATGAAGGTTGGACGGTTCATCATCGCAAGGCGTGTCATCCGCAGCACCACGAGGTCGTATTTCCGCGGCTCGCCCTTGATCACCGAGCCTTCGCCAAACCAGCCGCCGGCGCCGATGCCGGCGAATGTAATGGCCTTTCCCGACGCCGAGATGGCACTGATTTTGACCAGCCCGGAGACGACCCCCGTCCACGCATCCAACTTGTCGCCCCTGTGACAGATATAGGCGCCCGCAGGAAACGGCCGTTCGGTAATGCCCCGCCGGGCGCGTTCGGCCTCATCCGCGGTCAGCGCATCGGCCCAGAATGCGAGGCCGCGCAACTCGTCCTTGGCAGTCGTCACCATGGGCATCTAAGCCTCGCTTTGAAGCCCGCCGGCGATGGTCGCGCCTGTCTGGCGGCTGCTCATTGACTACGGGGCATGAAATATAGCGCAATTGGCGCGTGGCGTATCATCGGACGGTTTCGATCGGGGTAGGGGCGATCAGCCGAAGTACGTCCCAGGTGACAGCCGTCGATCGGTCGCTCTAGGATTGTCCCAGAGAATGGCAATTCGCAGGGAACGGAGCGCCCCATGCCACTATCGATCCGCCAGCTCGGCCCAGGCTTTGTCGGCGAAGCCTCGGGCCTTGATTTGACGAGGCCGCTGTCTGCCGAAGACATCAGCACCATCAATGCCGGGATGGATCGCTACGCGGTCCTCATCTTCCATGGGCAGTCCTTCACCGACGAGCAGCAGCTGGCTTTCACGCAAAGCCTCGGTCCGCTGGAGACCGCTCGCGGTACCAGTCTGCGCGACAAAGATCGTCTCGCCTCTCCGCATTTCGCCGACGTCTCGAACCTCGACAGGGACGGTCGCGTCATTCCGCGTGACAGCCGCACTTGGCAGTTCGCCATCGGCAATCGCCTGTGGCACTCCGACAGCTCATTCAAGCGCATCCCTGCCAAATATTCGCTTCTCCACGCCCGCGCCATTCCGTCCAAGGGGGGCAATACCGAATTCGCCGACATGCGGGCCGCGTGGGACTCGTTCGACGAGGAGACCAAAGCCATTTGCGAGCCCCTGATTTGCGAGCATTCCCAGATGTATTCGCGCGCCAAGCTCGGGTTCACGGAGTTCTCCCCCGAGGAGCGCGAACGCTTCAAGCCGGTGCTTCAGCGCCTCGTAAGGACGCATCCGTCGACTGGCCGAAAATCGATTTACCTCGCCTCCCACGCCGGCAAGATTGTCGGCTGGCCGGAGCCGGAAGCCAAAGCCTTCCTGATGGACCTCACCGAGAGGGCAACTCAGCGCGAGTTCACGTACAGCCACAAATGGTCAGTCGGCGACCTCGTCATGTGGGACAACCGCGCCACCATGCATCGCGCGCGACCTTTCCCGCACGATGAGCCGCGCGACGTCAGACGCACGACCCTGATGGGCGACGCGCCGACGGTCGATCAACAGGCCGCCTGAGGCAGGCCCGTCGAAAGCGATGGAGTTTCGAATGCCAATGCAAGTGCGCCGGCTCGGACCCGGCTTCGTGGGCGAGGCCAGCGGTCTCGACCTCACCAGGCCGCTTTCGGCGGCGGATGTTGCCGCCATCCACGCAGCCATGGATGAGGAGGGCGTGCTGATTTTCCACGACCAACCCCTCACCGACGAGCAGCAACTCGCTTTTACCCAGTCCCTCGGCGCCATCGAGCTGGCAATCGGCGTCAGCTTGCGCAAGCCCGAAGAGCAACGGCTGCCCGAAACCTTCGCCGACGTCTCCAACCTAGACAAGGAGGGCAAGCCCTTCGCGCGCGACGACCGGCGCCGGCTCTATGCCCTAGGCAATCAGCTCTGGCATTCGGACAGCTCGTTCAAACGCATTCCCGCCAAGTACTCCCTGCTGCACGCGCGCAAAGTCGTCTCGAAGGGCGGCAATACCGAATTCGCCGACATGCGCCAGGCCTACGACGCCCTCGATCAAGAAACCAAAGACATCGTCGAGAACCTCGTCTGCGAGCATTCGCAGATGTTCTCGCGCGCCAAGCTCGGATTCACGGAGTTCACGCCGGAGGAGCGCGAGCGCTTCAAGCCCGTGTTGCAGCGCCTCGTGCGCACGCATCCGACCACGGGTCGCAAATCGCTCTATCTTTCGTCGCACGCCGGTCGGATCGTCGGATGGCCGGAACCCGAGGCGAAAGCGTTCCTGTTGGATCTCAACGAGATGGCAACGCAGCGCGAGTTCCGGTACGCTCACAGCTGGCGCGTCGGCGATCTCGTTATCTGGGACAATCGCGTCACGATGCACCGGGCCCGCCCTTTCCCGCACGACCAGCCGCGCGATGTCAGGCGCACGACGCTCATGGGCGATGCCCCGACCGTCGAGCAGCAAGCCGCCTGACTGTGATCTGACGACCGCCTACGGCTCATTGACCGGTCGGACCGGTCTACGGGCCGGCTTGTCCTGACGGCGGCACACGGTGCGGGATTGACGCGCTCCCGCTCCGGGAGCGACCCTGCCGCATCGAAACTGCGGATTTCGCATCTTGAAAGGATCAATCGAATGAACGTCGGCTACGTCGGCCTCGGCAGCATGGGTGGTGCCATCGTCAAGCGCATGCTCGTCAACAAGCAGCCCCTGCGTGTCTTCGACCTCGACCCCAAGAAAGTATCCGAAATCGCCGAGGCCGGCGGACAGCCGGCGCAAAGCCTTGCCGCCCTGGCCGAGCAGTCCGACGTCATCTGCCTTTGCCTCCCGACCTCGGAGAACGTCCGGGCTGCGATCTTCGGCGAGAACGGCCTGGCCAAGGGAGCGAAGCCCGGCACGATCATCGCCGACATGACCACCGGCGACCCGTTGCAGACCAAAGCCATGGCCCAGGAGCTCGCCAAGCAGGGTGTGACACTGATCGACGCCCCCGTTTCGGGCGGTCCGGCCGGCGCCCGTGCGGGAACGCTTGCCATCATGGTCGGGGCACCGATCGAGGTCTTCGAGACGATCAAGCCCGTCTTTGAGAAGGTCGGCCCCAACGTGTTCCGGCTCGGCGAACTCGGCGCCGGCCAGACCATGAAACTGGTCAATAACCTGATGCTCGCCGCGGGCCGCGCCATCACGTTCGAGGCCATGGCCCTCGCGGTCAAGAACGGTCTCGACCCTCACCTTGCGACGGACGTCCTGAACAAAAGTTCCGGCCGCAACGGCACCACCGAACGGGTGCTCGCAGAGATCGTCGATGGCAAGTTTCCGAATTCGTTTGCGCTCGGGCTGATGACAAAGGACGTCCGCCTCGCCAACCAGCTCGGCCGCGACACCGGCGTCCCGATGATCCTCGGCCGCGTCGTCGAGGAACTGCACAACGTGGCCATGAACAACCACGGTCCACAATCCTGTTCGAACATCATCGTCAAGGACTTCGAGCAGCGCGCCAAGACGCGGATCACGAAGTGAGCCGCGAGGGGCCATAGACCGGGTTGCGGCTGGATCCGGACCTCGAAAGAGGCAACCCGCGGTCCGGCCGCCCCACCGCCAGCCACTCCATCCAGAATTCGGAGCCTCCTTATGTCGACGACGCCCTCATCCGACGACCTCCCCGTCTGGCGTTCAATGCTGTTCGTACCCGTTAACGTGCCGAAATTCGTCGAGACGGCGCATACACGAGGTTCCGACGCCGTCATCCTCGACCTCGAGGACAGCGTGCCTCCCGGAGAAAAGGCTACCGCCCGTACATTGATCGATGCCGCCGCACCGAAGGTCGCGCGCAGCGGCGCCGATGTCGTCGTCCGCGTGAACCAGCCGCTCGAACTGTGCGTGCGCGACATGGAAGCGGCGATTTCGCCAGCCATATCGGCGCTGATCCTGCCGAAGGTGGACGGTGCCAGCCACATTCGCCTGCTGGCCGAGCTTGCGGACAGGATCGAGGCCTCGAAAGGAATGCGCGTCGGGCACACGCGCTTCATGGGCTTGATCGAGACGCCGTCGGCATTCGCGCGAGCAGACGAGATCGCCGCCGCGCATCCGCGCCTGATCTCGGTCGGCCTAGGGTCGGAGGACTTCGCCATGGAGATCGGTGGCGAGGCCGCGACCGACATCCTGCACTACCCGAAACAGCGCGTGGCGATCGCCGCCGTTGCCAATGGCCTGATGCCGATGGGCATCATCGGCTCCGTCGCCGATTTCAGGGATCTCGACGGCTATCGCGCGTCCGCCCGCCTGGCGCGGCGCATGGGCTTTCGCGGCTCCGCCTGCATCCACCCCAACCACGTTGCCATCCTCAACGAGGAATTCGGCATCAAGCCGCAGGAGCTGACCTGGGCGCGCCGCGTCATCGAGGTTTACGAGGCGGCAAAAAATGAAGGACGTGCGTCCGTCCAACTCGACGGCAAAATGATCGACATCCCGATCGTGATCAAAGCCGAGCGAATCCTTGCTGCTGCGGAACGCATCGACGCGCGCGCCAGGCGGTCGGCCGGCCGTTGACCGGGCCCGGCCGTGGCACCCGCCGCGGCCGGCGCCTTCGACGGCTTGCGGACGGCTATGCTGGCCGGAAACCAAGTGTTCGTCGAAATTCATCAAGATCATAGAAAGCATTCAATTCTGAATGATTGTTCATAACATTTTCGTATCTTAGCCCCTGGTTTCGATGATAAGAAACGCGCCGTTATCAACTTACAAACACGGTGGCCGTTATGAAGATTGCACGTTTGGGCGCCAGCGCTTGCGCAGCCGCTCTTGCACTTGCCCTCAGCGCGGGCATCGTCAGCGCTCAGCAGCCCAAGGCGGCTGAAACGACCAAGGCGGCTCCGGCGAAGAAGGCGGCAGTCGCCAAGAAAGCGCCGGCCAAGAAAGCCAAGGCCGTGAAGAAGGCCAAGACCAAGGCTGTGAAGAAGGCCAAAGTAAAGAAGGCCAAGGCCAAGCCAGCCAAGAAAGCTGCGAAGAAAGTGGCCAAGAAGGCGCCGGCGAAAAAGGCGAACTGATCGACCAACGCTTGTCGTTGATTGGGTGCTTAGCCCCCGGCAGCCGCAAGGCGCGTCGGGGGTTTGCCGTTCGTGCAATCAACTTGGCGCAGTCGCGTATCCACGACCGACGCGCAGCCGGACGCGTCTCCGCAAGCTTCGTACACGACAAACGCGCGAACACCTCTGTTCAGTGGGCGCGGTTGATGCAGAAATCGACGACGTCGAGCAGGGCGCGTCGCGCCACGCCGTCGGGGAAGATCGACAAGGCAGCTTTCGCCGATGCGCCATACGCGTACGCTCGCTCGAGCGTCGTCTCGATGGCCCGATGGCGCTTGACGAGTGCAACCGCTCGCGCGAGATGCTCCTCCTGAGTTTCTCCGTCGACCATCGCCCTCTGCCAGAAGGCGCGCTCGGCCTCGGTCCCGCGCCGAAAGGCCAGAATGACGGGAAGCGTGATCTTGCCCTCGCGGAAATCGTCACCGACCGACTTGCCGAGTTGAGCACTGTCGCCGGCATAGTCGAGAGCGTCATCGACCAGTTGGAAGGCCACGCCGAGATTGCGCCCGTAGGTCCGCAGCGCAGCTTGCTCCTCGACCGGACGCCCGATCAAAGCCGGGCTCACTTCCGCTGCCGCCGCAAACAACGCGGCCGTCTTGGCATTGATGATGGCGAGATAGTCATCCTCGGTGGTGGCCAAGTTCTTTGCAGCAGCGAGCTGCATCACTTCACCCTCGGCAATGACCGCGGCTGCGTGCGACAGGATGCCGAGCCCCGGCAGGGAGCCGACGTCGACCATCATCCGGAAGGCCTGCCCAAGCAGAAAATCGCCGACCAGCACGCTAGCCTGGTTGCCCCAAAGGATGCGTGCCGACTTCTTTCCCCGCCGGACATCGCTCTCGTCGACGACGTCATCATGGAGAAGCGTGGCGGTATGCATGAATTCGACGGCCGCCGCCATGCGGACCGGACCATCGCCCTTCGCGTCGACCAGCTTGGCCGTCGCGATGGTCAACATGGGTCGAAGGCGCTTGCCACCCGAATCGATCAGGTGATGCGCCAGCGTCGGGATGAGTTCGACCTCGGAAATCGCCTTGTCGAGGATGATACGATTGACCGCGCTCATGTCCTCGGCGACGAGGTCGAGCATGCCTTTGAGACTGACGCCAGCATCTCGCGCATCGCCCATTTGCACAACCGCACCCAAATTACTGTTCCTCTATCGCCGTTTACCAGCCTTCGCGTCTATACTCCCGATCGTCCCGAGACCGGTCAAGCGACTTTGCCGCCGCGGCAGTGATCAGAAGCGGAAGAAAAGCCGATGCACGAACTATTGCGCACCAGCGACCCCGTCCTGGTCAGCTTCGTCGAGGCGCTGCTGCGCGATCAGGGGATCGACTACCACGTGGCCGACATCAATACGAGTGCGGTCGAAGGATCGATCGCGATCTTTCCGCGGCGCATTCTGGTCGCAGAGGCGGCCATGCAAAGCGCGCGAACGCTGCTCATCGAGGCCGGATTGGGCCGTGAGCTGCCCGATGCCGAAGCCCCCCTGGCTGCGCCGGCGACCGGACGCCCCCTACCCGGAAGCGCATAGAGTGGCCAACGCATGATCCCAGACGAGGTCACCGACGACGCGTTCCTGGGCGGCAAGCTTCACCTGCTGCAGCCGAAGAAGGGATTCCGCTCCGGTCTCGATGCCGTCCTCTTGGCGGCCGCTGCCCGTGCCCCGGCGATAAGCCCGAGGCACGTTCTCGATGCGGGAGCCGGCGTCGGCGCCGTTGGCCTCGCCATCGCGGTCGGCTGCCCCGATGCCCGCATCACTCTTGTCGAGATAGATCCGGCGCTGGCCAAACTGGCCCGCCGAAACGCCGAGCGGAACAATCTGTCGAACCGTGTCGACGTCGTGGTCGCGGACCTGTCGGCAGGCGGCAGGGCCGTTCACGATAGCGTACGCCCGCAAGGCCTCGCACCGGGGATGTTCGACCGCATCGTGGTCAATCCGCCGTACTTCGCTACGGGATCGGGTACGCCACCCGCCCTCCGTAGCCGCGCCGGAGCCCACCAGATGGCCGAAGGCAGCCTCGACCGCTGGATCGCGTTCCTTGCGACGGCCGCCGCCGCGGACGCCACCTTGACCATGATCCACCGGGCGGACGCCTTGACCGAGGTGCTGAGCGCGATACACGGGCGCTTCGGCCGCATCCGCCTGCTGCCCGTCCAGCCACGCATCGATGCCGCCGCGACTCGCATTATCGTCGCCGCGACCAAGGGCAGTCGCGCGCCCCTCGAGATCAAGCCAAGCCTCGTTGTTCACGACGTCGAAGGCCGGTTTCTTCCTGCGCTCGACCGCATTCTAAGGCATGGCGACGCACTGAAGATCTGACCACCAGAACGGAAAAGGGGCTCGCGCTTCAGCACGAGCCCCGATCGCAATCCCGGAATGGATCAGAGCTGCGCGTATTTGCCGTCCTTCCACTCATAGAACATGTATGGCGGCAGGGTCGGGTCGCCCTTCTTGTCGAACTTGAACTTGCCGAGAACAGTGTCGAAGCTCAGCGCGTTGAGCTGAGAGACAACCTTCTTCATGTCGAGGGCATTGGCTTTCTCCGCCGCCTGTTTCCACGCCTGGATCGCGGCGTAGGTGTAGAGCACATAGCCTTCCGGCTCGATCTTTGCGGCCCGGAACCTCTCGACGACGCTCTTGGCGGCTGGGCTCTTGCGCGGATCCGGCGAGAAAGTCATCAGCGTGCCCTCGCCCGCCTTGCCCGTGATCTGCCAATACTCCTGCGTTACGAGCGCATCGCCTGAGACGAGGATCGTCTTCATGCCCTGGTCACGCATCTGGCGCACCAGCAAGCCTGCTTCCGTGTGATAGCCGCCCACGTAGAGGATATCGATGGCAGCCTGCTTCAACTTTGTTACGAGAGCCGTGTAGTCCTTTTCGCCGGCCGTGAACGCCTCGTAGAGAGCTTCCTTCTTGCCCGCCGCGTTCATGGCCTTCTGCGTCTCGTCGGCGAGGCCTTTGCCATACGCCGACTTGTCGTGGACGATGGCGATCTTCTTGTTCTTGAACTTCGTCGCGAGATACTTGCCCGCAACAGAGCCCTGCTGGTCGTCGCGCCCGCACACCCGGAAGACGTTCGGCCCGGCACGCTCGTCCGTCAGCTTCGGATTGGTCGATGCCGGCGAGATCTGCACGACACCCTCTTCCGCGTAAACCTTGGACGCGGGGATCGACGAACCCGAGCAGAAGTGGCCGGCAATCAGCTTCACACCTTCGCCCGCGAGCTTGGTCGCAACGGCAACGGCCTGCTTCGGATCACACGCATCATCGCCGACGGTGAGTTTCAGCTTCATCTTCTTGCCGCCGATGGTGACGCCGCCCGCCTTGTTGATATCGGCGACGGCCATCTCGGCACCGGCCTTCATCTGCGCGCCGAAGCTGGCGTATTGCCCTGTCATCGGACCAACGGTCGCGATGCTCACCTCCTGCGCCATGGCGGGCATCGCCAATCCGGCCGTGAGTGTCGTGACGGCGAGAATTCTCTTCATGAGATCGAGCCTCCCAAATTGATTGAGGCGCCCGGCTTTCGCGATGGGCGGCACTCGCAAGGTCATAGCACAGATTTCACGCCTGAAAGTCGCCAATGCCACCCGCCCTTGCTCGACTTCGAGGCAGCGTGTTGCGCAACACCCAGGCGGCGTCTAATGCCGCCCGCCCTCGAGGTAGGCAGCACGGATCTCCTCCCGCGCAAGGAGATCGTGACCCGACCCGGAGAGCGTGATTTCCCCGTTGACCATGACATAGCCTCGGTGCGCGAGACGCAGCGCATGATACGCGTTCTGCTCGACCAGAAACACGGTCAAGCCCTCCTGTCGATTGAGATCGCGGATCACATCGAAAATTTGCCGGACGATCATCGGCGCGAGCCCGAGCGAAGGCTCGTCGAGCAACAGGAGCTTCGGCCGCCCCATCAGTGCCCGCGCAATGGCGAGCATTTGCTGCTCACCGCCCGACAGCGTGCCCCCACGCTGGCTCTGGCGTCTCTCGAGGATGGGAAAGAGATCGAACGCCTTGCGCAGGTCCCCGTCGAACGTCTGCTCTTTGTCCGGATTGAGAATGGCGCCCATCTGCAGGTTCTCGAGCACGGTCATGCGCGGGAATATGCGGCGCCCCTCGGGCGACTGGGCGATCCGGAGTTGCATGATGCGGTGCGTCGGCAGCCGGGTGATGTCGCGGCCGTTGAAAACGATCTCGCCGGACCGCGCACGCGGCGTTCCGCAAACGGTCATCATCAGCGTCGTCTTGCCGGCGCCGTTGGCACCGATGATCGTAACGATCTCGCCCTCCGCGATATCGATATCGACCCCCCTGAGGGCCTGCACGCTGCCGTAGAATGTCTCGAGGCCGCGAACCTTGAGAAGGGGATCCTTCACGTTCGGATCTCCTTTTCGACCTGCTCGACCTCTTCGTCTTCGACACCGAGATAAGCGGCGATCACAGTCGGATCGGAGCGGATCTCGTCAGGTCGGCCTTCAGCGATCTTCTTGCCGTAGTCGAGCACCACGATGCGATCCGAAATCTCCATCACGACCCCCATGTCGTGCTCGATAAGCAGGATCGACAGGCCGTTCTCACCACGCATGGACCTGAGCAGCGCGTTGAGCTCGCGACTTTCTCGTGGATTGAGTCCGGCAGCGGGCTCGTCGAGGCAAAGCAGCGCCGGCTCTGTGCACATGGCCCGGGCAATCTCGAGCCGGCGCTGGTCACCATAGGGCAGATCCCCGGCCGCATGGTCGGCTCGATGCAGCAGGCCGACGCGATCGAGCCATTTTTTCGCCAACTCGACCGCCTGCGTCTCGGCAAGTGCGAAACTCGGCAGGCCGACAAGGCCACCGATCGTAAAACCCGACGCCCGCATCAGCTTGTTGTGCTGCGCCACAAGCAGGTTCTCGAGCAGGCTCATGCCGGGGAAAAGACGGATGTTCTGGAAAGTGCGCGCGACATTGGCTTCCTCGCAGATGCGATGACCCGGCATCGTGTGCAGCCGATACACGCGACCGTCGGCGTGGTTTGCGCGAATCTCACCGGACGTCGGCCTGTAAAAGCCCGTGATACAATTGAAGACGGTGGTCTTGCCCGCGCCATTGGGACCGATCAGCGCCGTGATCTCCCCGCGCCCAGCCGTGAAACTCAGCGAATCCACGGCCACGAGGCCGCCGAACCGCATGCCGATCGCATCGACCTCGAGAACAGGCCCGCCCGTGGTCATCCGTGGCCCTCCTTGACGAGGTCACCGCCGATTCGCTGCGTCTGGCCGAGAGCGATCGTCGGCACGCGGCCCGAGACCACACCGCGCGGCCGCCACACCATCACCGCCACCATCGCTATTCCGAACACCAGCATCCGGTAGATCTCGAGATCTCGGAAAAGCTCCGTACCTCCGATCATGACGAGCGCGGCGACCGCGACCCCGGCCTGGCTCCCCATGCCCCCCAGAACGACGATGGCCAGGATGATGGCCGACTCCCAGAACGTGAAGGATTCAGGCGAGATGAACGCTTGCTTGGTGGCGAAGAACGCGCCGGCGAATCCCCCGAACATCGCGCCGATCGCAAATGCGGTGAGCTTCGTGTTGGTGATATTGATGCCGAGCGATCGGCACGCGATCTCGTCCTCTCGCATCGCTTCCCAAGCGCGGCCGACCGGCAGCCGTCGCAGCCGAACCGTGACCAGGTTCGTGACCAGAGCCAATCCGAGAATGATGTAGTAGAGGAAGATGATGCGGTGGAGCGACGCATACTCGAGGCCGAAGTAGTCGGCGAACCCGCCTTCTGCTTTGAACTCGAGGCCGAAAAAGGTCGGCCTTGGAATACCGGAAAGGCCGTTCGGACCTCCCGTGAGGCTCTGCCAGTTGATCAACACGATGCGCATGATCTCGCCGAACGCGAGCGTGACGATCGCGAGATAGTCTCCTCTCAGGCGAAGTACGGGAAAGCCGAGCAGCAGGCCCCAGAATGCAGCCAGCAATCCGGCAAGCGGCAGGCCGATCCAGAATGAAAGGCCGAAATGCTGCGCCAGCAGCGCATAGGCATACGCCCCGACCGCGTAGAAGGCGACGTATCCAAGATCGAGGAGCCCCGCCAGGCCGACGACGACATTCAGCCCCCAACCGAGCATCACGTAGATCAGCACCAGGATGCCGAAGTTCTCCACGTAGTATCGGGTCGCCCCAGGCGCGAACGGAAAGAACAACGCCAGCCCGAGGAACAACCATGCCGGCGAGCGCAGCCACACCCCGATCGCAAGCGGCACGATCAGCAGCAGATTGAGCCACCACGTGTGCGCGAGTTGCCCCGCCGCGCTCGCAACGACAGCCGCGAGCAGCAGCAGCCCCAGCGCCGTCCGCCAGCCACCTAGAGCCAGAAAAATCTCTTTCAGCTTCAGCACAAGCCGGCGGAAGGTCGCGGTCACACCGCCGAGATGCGGCGACAGGAGATTGAGTCCAAGCCGTCCGACGAACACGGCGGCCATTCCGGACAGGACGAACGGCCATCGCGAGACGACCTCGAGCGAGGTCGCGTGCTCGACGGTCTGGTAGGTCAGGATCGGCATCGCCAGGAAGAAGGCGATGACGGCAGCAACGGCCGCATCCGCAACGGCCGCACCAAGTCGGCTTTGATCGCCTGAGGCAATGTCCGCGGATCGCGCAGCGGTTACGGCCATCGGCTCAAACCTTCTCGATCTCAGGCCGGCCGAGCAGACCCTCGGGCCGGAAAATCAGGACGATGGCTAGGATCGAGAATGCCGCCACGTCCTTGTACTCGGAGCCGACGTAGCCGGCCCAGAACACCTCGATGAGCCCGATCAGCAATCCGCCGAGCATGGCGCCGGGCAATGATCCGATGCCGCCGAGCACGGCGGCCGTGAAGGCTTTGATGCCCGCAACGAAACCGATGTAGAAATCGATGGCACCGTAATAAACGAGGAACATCACGCCGGCGACGGCGGCCAGCGCCGCGCCGATGACGAAGGTGAGCGAAATCGTCCGGTCGACATCGACGCCCGTCAGCGCCGCCATCGTCCGGTCCTGCTCGCAAGCCCTCTGCGCCCGCCCCAGCGACGTCGAGGTGATGATCCAGGTGAAGAGTGCCATCAGGGTCACGGTGAGACTCACGATGATGAGCTGGCGATACGAGACCACGGCGGCAAAGCCGTTCGCTTCCATGACCTTGAAACCGCCGGACAGCCGATCCTTGATGTCCGGCGGAAGGTTCTTGACCCGCGCGCCCTGCGAGATCTGCACCATGTTCGAGAGTACGATCGACATGCCGATCGCGGTGATCAACGGGGCCAGCCGGAAGGAACCTCGCAAGGGCCGATAGGCCAGCCGTTCGATCGTCCAGCCCCAGACCGCGGTCAGCGACATGGCAAGAAGCAAAACGCCGATAATGGCAAGCACGAGGACGATCAGCGGGCTTGCCGCCGTCAGCCCGATCAGCAGAAACAGGATAAGGGCGATGAACGAACCGATCATGAAGACATCGCCGTGGGCGAAGTTGATCATGCCGATGATGCCGTAGACCATCGTATATCCGATGGCGATGAGCCCGTAGATCGAGCCGAGAGTTATGCCGTTGATGAGTTGCTGAACGAAATATTCCATCACCCCGCCTGCGCATTTTCCGCACGCTTTGCGGTGCGAGGTGGCCGGATTCGGCAGCGCACCTCGACCTCCCTTTACGCAAGCTAGCAAAGCCATGCGCCTGCGTACACTTCGTCTTGCCGCCAAAGCCTCCACTGTGGTTTCTACGACGCACGATTTTCAGGCGAGGCACGATTTGACCCGGTCCGGTGAAATGGAAGACCCACCGGCTGTGGGACCTCAGACCTGCTCCGGGGAGGCGAAGCACCTCGGTGACGGCTCGACTTTGGCGACGCTGCTCGGATTCGGTGCGATCCTGCTCTGGAGCACGCTCGCGACCCTGACCGCTCTCAAGGGGCCGTCGGTGCCGCCCTTTCAGACCACGGCGATCACGTTCGCCATCGGCGGCGCATTGCTGTCGGCATTAGCGGTCGTGCGCGGACGAGGCCATGCGCTCAAGCCACATCCCAAAGCCTTCGCTATCGCTTTCTACGGCTTATTTGCCTATCACGCCCTCTACTTCGCCGCCCTGAAGCTGGCGCCGGCGGCCGAGGCAAATCTCATCGCCTCGCTGTGGGCCCTGCTCACCGTCTTGATGTCCGGCCTGCTCCCGGGCCACGCATTGCACGGTCGTCATATAATAGCGGCGCTGCTGGGGCTCGGCGCAGCGGCACTCCTGATCCGGGACGCCGGCCCGCCCGGCGCGGCATTTCCCTCTCGCGAGCTTGGCCTCGCGCTGGCCTTCGCGGGCGCCTTCGTCTGGGCCAGCTACTCGGTGATGTCGCGGCTCGTTGCGGCGATCCCGAGCGAGAGCCTGGCGCTGCCGTGCCTTGCCACGTCCGCGCTGGCACTCGCGTCAAGCCTCGCTTTCGAGCAATGGACCACCGCCCCCTCGGCGAAGTCCTGGGTCGCTCTCGTCCTCTTGGGACTTGGCCCCGTCGGAGCGGCCTTCCTGCTCTGGGATGTCGGCATGAAGCGCGGCCACATCGCCATTCTCGGCGTGCTCGCTTACGCCTCGCCGATCCTGTCAACGCTCTTGCTGGTGCTACTCGGCTTGGCGCACGCGACCTTCGCACTGGCCACGGCGTGCGTCATGATGATTGCCGCAGCTGCCATCGCCGTGCGGCGCGGGCCTTAGGCGAGGTATCGCCTCTACCGCCGGCAACTCAGCGGTAGTCGTCGATGATATACTTCCAGTAGCTTTCGATCTTGACGCCTTTCTCGCTCCGCGCGAAATGCCGTATCGAGATGCCGGCGTCATGCACGGTCTGAGGGGTCCCCGAGACAAGCGGATGCCACCAAGCCAGGTCCCGCCCCTCGCCCACCAGTCGATAGGCGCACGTCGGCGGCAGCCACGTCACGGTACGCACCGTCTCGACATCGATCTTGACGCATTCCGGCACCTTGTCCTTGCGGTTGGCGTAGTCCCGGCACTGGCACGAGCCGATGTCGAGCAACCGGCAGGCAAGCCGCGTCAGCAGGATTTCGCCGGTATCTTCATCTTCGAGCTTGTTGAGGCAGCAGCGGCCACACCCGTCGCACAAGGCCTCCCACTCCGCCTCGGTGAAGTCCTCGAGGCGCCGGTTATGCCAGAACTTGTCCTCCACGTCGTGCAAAGTGACCTCTCGCACTTGGCCTGCGATGCAGCTAGTAATGGCCCGGAACGCTGCGACTCGTCGCCGGGTGCGCGCTGCGTGGACCTGCCCGGCCGGAGCAGCGCTTGGGCTAGGGATGGAAAGCCGATCGGCCACCAGCCGCTACGACAAGAGCCGCCGGGGGGCTGGCACAGGTGGGACATAGCCTTTGAGCGATTGGTTCTTCAAGCAGAACACACGCGGACGGCTTTGGCGACGGCTGGGGATCTTCGACTCCTGGCTCGATTCGAGCCTCGCAGGCCTGTGGCAGGGCTTGCAGGACCGCTGGAATGCGGGATCGAGTTTTTTCGCACGCTTTCGCCTCACCGGTTGGCGCCGCCTCTTGAACGAGGCCCTCTCGGAGGGGCTGACACTCGGCGCCGGCGGCCTGGCTCTGATGTACCTGTTGGCGCTACCCGCCTTCGACGAGATGGACGAATCGAAAATTCTCGGTACCGGCAGGTACAGCGTCAAATTCGTGGACACCAGCGGCAAGGAGATCGGCCAGCGCGGCATTCTCCACAACGATGCGGTGCCGTTGAGCGACATCCCTGACCATCTCATCAAGGCCACCCTCGCGACCGAGGATCGCCGCTTCTTCGAGCACTTCGGCATAGACGTGCTGGGCACCCTGCGCGCCCTCGCGACGAACCTCAGCGCCGGCGAGACGGTCCAGGGCGGATCGACCCTGACCCAGCAGCTCGCCAAGAACCTGTTCCTGTCCTCCGAGCGGTCGCTCACGCGCAAGCTCAAGGAGCTGTTTCTGTCGTTTTGGCTCGAAGCGCACTTCACCAAGCGCCAGATCCTGAAGCTCTACTTCGATCGCGCCTACATGGGCGGCGGTGCTTTCGGCGTCGAAGCCGCAGCGCAGCTCTACTTCGGCAAGTCGGTGCGAGATGTCACATTGGCCGAGGCGGCCATGATGGCCGGCCTGTTCAAGGCTCCCACCAAATACGGCCCGCACATCGATCTGCCGGCCGCCCGAGCGCGCGCCAACGAAGTGCTGTCCAATATGGTCGAAGCCGGTTTCATGACGGCCGGCCAGGTCCAGAACGCCCGGTTGCATCCGGCACAGCCTATCGACAGCCGTCTCGCCTCCAGCCCGGACTGGTACCTCGATTGGGCGTTCGAAGAGGTGCAGCGGATCGCCGAAGGCCGCGGCTACTACGTTCTGACAGCCCGCGTCGCGGTCGATCTGCGTCTTCAGCAGGCAGCCGAACAGGCGCTCGTCTCCACGCTCCGCCAAGAAGGCCGCGCCCGCCGGGCCAAGTCTGGCGCGCTGGTCGCAATGGAGCCGGATGGCGCAGTGCGTGCCCTGGTCGGGGGCCTCGACTACGGCGAGAGCCAGTTCAACCGCGCGACGCACGCCCGCCGCCAGCCCGGCTCGTCATTCAAGCTCTATGTTTACGCCAACGCCGTCGAGCATGGCCTTACGCCGAACTCGACCGTCTACGATCGCCCGGTGAGTTGCGGCAACTGGTCTCCGAAGAATTATGACGGCAGTTCCGGCGGCCGCGGCGCAATTCCTATGGGCGTCGCCTTCGCCAAGTCTCTGAACACGACTGCCGTCGACCTCTCGCTGAAGTACGACCGCGAGAATGTCATCAAGCTGACCCGCCGGCTCGGCGTCGAAGGCGTCAAGAAAACGTGCTCCATGGCGCTCGGAGACGGCGGTGTCACGGTGCTCGAGCACACCGGTGCCTATGCGACATTCGCCAACGGCGGCAAGCTTGCCAAGCCCTACGCGGTACTCGAACTCATGAATTCGCGCGGCGAGGTCATTTACTCGCGCGAACAGGAAGAGCCACCGGCGCCACAGGTGATGAAGCGCCAGCACGCCGAATACATGAACCAGATGATGCACATGGTCGTCACCGATGGCACAGGCAAGCGAGCACAGCTCGATTTCACGCAGGTCGCCGGCAAGACCGGCACCTCGTCCAGCTATCGCGACGCATGGTTCATGGGCTTCACCGGCGACTACGTCGCGGGCGTCTGGATCGGCAATGACGACTTTCGGCCCATGGACCGCGTCACCGGCGGTGCCATACCGGCCTCTGCATGGCACACCTTCATGCAGGCGGCCCATGTCAACATGAACATCAAACAGATCCCGGGAATTCCCCTCCACCCGACTCAGGTCGCCGAACGCGCCCGGATCGAGGAGCTGAAGCGAACCCAGCCGCAGCTCGCGCAGGAGCTGGCAGCCGGCTTGCGCGGCAAGGACCGCCTGATGTCCCAGAAGCTCAAGGACGCACTTCGCAAGGTTGCGCGCTCGCTGCGCACGGCAGGCGGTCTACCTGAGCCGGCTGTCGATGAACGCGGCGAAACCCCGGGCGGCAGACGGGCCGGAGACATCCCCGGCCGTCCCGACAATGCGGGGCTGGCCGGGACGGTCCGAATCGGGTCAGGCGCGGGAACGATCGGCACGGCCCGCTAGATGGCCGCTGGAGAGCGAAGATGATCATCAACCTGATCATGTTTCTGCTGATCGCCGTCGCCGGCGGGCTTGGCTCGTCCTGGTACATGATCGAGCGCGGAAGCAGTCTGACCACCGAACGTACTGGCCCTTGGGCGGCGTGGTCCGCCGCAGGGCGCGCCGACGCCGATCCCTACACCCGGGCACACTTCATACGCCGTGGGATGCTGCCGATTTCCGCGGCCTTCGGGCTCACCTACGAGGCAATCTCGGACGGCGAAGGCCAGCGCCTCCATTCATCCTGCGAGTACGTCCTGGAAGGCGAGGAACCGCCGGCGCGCTTCTGGTCGCTGTCTGTCTTCGACGAGAATGGCCGTCTTATTCCGAACTCGGCCGACCGCTACGCTTACAACAGTGCCACGCTGCTGAGGCCAGCGGGTGGCGGTCTCCAGGTCGCGCTGGCAAGAAGCGCCCGTCCGGGCAATTGGCTCCCCACGACCGGAGCGGGACGAATTTCTCTCGTGCTGGCGCTCGAGGGACGCGAGCAATCCCGCGCCTGGCAGCCTCCAACGATCCGCAGGGTGGCGTGCCGATGATCCCGAATTGGCTGAAGCGTTTGAATTGGTACGTCGCTCTCCTGGCGCTGGTGGTCGGCGGCATTCTGCACATCGTTGCCACGATGGTCGTGCCGCAGTTCGCCAAGGCGGGCGCGTTTGAACGGCTCACTCGAGTCCTGCCCGTCAATCGCATGCGCATCCTGCCTCCCATCGACGCGACGACTCAGCCGCTGCCCTATATCGGCCCGGACGTGCGGCTCGCCGTATGCCGGTTCGATGTGAGCGACGGCCCGGTGGCCCTGAAAGTCTCTCTGCCGGACCGCGGATGGACGCTCGCGCTTTACACCGAGTGGGGCGATAACTTCTATGTACTGCCAGCGCAGGAAGGGCGGGCCGCCGATCTTGGCCTGACGCTGATGCCGCCCGGCGAACGGCCCTTCAGCCTGCTGGCGCTCGGGGCCCGGAGCGCGCAGACGTCGGTCTCCGAGATCGAGGTGCCGCTCCGGACCGGTTTCGCCGTCATTCGCGCGCCCATGCGCGGTCGAGCCTTCGCCGGCGAGATCGAGACCACGCTCAAGCGGGCTGCTTGCGAGGTTCGCCGAGCCTAGCGAATGGGCCAAATGGTCGTCCCGCAGGGCGACGATAGGCGCCTGCCCGTTTGCGAGATGCTGAAAGAGGCGGCCGCCGTCAGTCGACGAGCTTCAGCACATCTCTGGCCGGCGTGGCGCTGCGCGGCTCGGACCCGACGTCCCGCTCTCGCCAGCGTTCGTATCGAATCCCTGGAAAAATTACGATCTCTGCCGATCCGCTCTTTCGGCGGCCCGGACGCAGACGCTTTTCATCGTGAGTACGGAACTCGAGAATCGTTGCCATGGGACCCCCCTGTCCGTTGGCGTGCTCAAAACCGGTGCAAGGAATAGGACCTCGCCGGACAAATTCGACTGAAGGTTCGATACAGTGATTTGGAGGCTGATCCCGTTAATGATGTCTTAACGCATCGCAGCAACCGGCCGGGCGTGTCTCTCCGGCAACGAATTATTCATCTCCGAGCCAACCGCTCAGATGATGCCGCCCCTCTCGGTCCTCGACCTCGACGATCCAGACGTCGGGATCAAGCTGCACCTCCCTGGCGAGCCGTTCGTCGACATCCCGTTCGGCCGCGCCCTGTGCAAAACTGACCCAACGCCGTTCGCCATCGTCCGAGCCAAGGCCTGCCGGCTGCGGACCGTAGAGATCGCAGCTTCCATCGAGACGCGCGATCCTGATGAAAATGACACCCGCGTCCGTATCCCCCCGACGCACCACCACGCCTGGCGATCCAGCGATCGACGCGCGGCGAAGGTAGGCTTTGACCCAGAGTTCAGATTTCAGCCGCATGGCGCTCTGCAAATCTCCCGTGCGTGCCTGAGACGGACGCGCAGGATAGCGCATCACGCGCCGCCGCCGGACACTACATTGCCTCCGATGGCGATACGACCCGCACGCGGCTGGGACAGGGCGAGATCCTCGCCGACCGGCCGCCCGAGATCCATCAGGCGGATGGCGCCGTCGCGCACATCGCTGATGAGGTTTTGCGCAACTAGGCAGCTCCCTGCGTCGGCGTCCTTGGTGATCATGATTCCGACGCCCGCGCCTCGGATCAAGTTGCCGGTGGCAGTGACGTTGCGCATGTAGCGGCCCCAGCCGATGACGATGCCCGCCGTAGGCGCACCTTCGATGGTGTTACCCGAGACGGCGGCATCCGCTTCGATCGAGATGCCCTCGCCGCGCTTGTCCACCGGCTCGTGCTCGCGACGCCGGAGGTTGCGCACGAGGTTGCCCTGGACGACGGCGAGGCGGCCACCCTCGTTGAAGTTGGTCACCGAGATACCTGCTGCCGAAGCATCGACGACGTTCTGTGCGATCAACGCCCCCTCGAAGCCGAACTCGGCGTAGAGGGCGACCTCCCCGATCCTCGCAGCCGAGTTCGCGACGATCTGGATGTTGGATGCCGCATTGCCGCGCACCGCCGAGTAAGCGCAGTCGGAGATATGATTCCCCGTGACCAGGACTCCGCCCGCTCGGAACACGTTGACGCCGTTACCGTTCTGCCCCGACCCGCCGGAGACCGCGAAAATGTGCGCAATACGGTTCTGGGCGACCAGCGTAGCGTCGTCACCCGGCGCCGAGCGCCAGACGAGGATGCCGTTGTCCCCACACTTTGCGATGTCGTTGCCCACGATCTCCAGACCGAGCGAATTCATCGCCCAAAGTGCAGCGGCGCCGACGTTTTCGATCCGACAGCCGCGCACGCGGCCGGAACAGCCTTCGAGGTAGATGCCGTTGCGCGCCGCCCTGCTCAGCGTCAGATCGTCGACTGCGATCCCGTGCGACGCACGGATCTCGATCAGCGCGCCGTTGGCAGTCTCCCCGCCGGAGTTGCCGGCCCCCTCGACGCGCACGCGTTCGAGACGCGCGCCATGCGCACGCTCCGCCGTCAGGACGGCACCACCGCCGACGGCTTGAAGACGGGTACCGGGGCTGCCGATGACGTGGCTCCGCTCGCGCAAGACGGCCCCCGAAGCGCGAAGGATGCCGGCCGGAAGTTGCAGCGTCACCCTATTGAGAGCCGCCTGATCGATCGCCGCCTGCAAGGCAACCGACTGATCCTCGGGCGAATCGGGAGTGAGGCCCAACTCATGGCCCGCAGCGACAGCCGTTCGCGTCGTCGCGCCGGCCGGCCGGGAACGCCGGGGCTCGGCTGCGACCGCCGGTGCCATAGCGGACGGAACGCCGACCGCCGCCAGAGCCAGAATGGAACGGCGCGACACGAAATCGAACATCTTGAGCGATCCTTCGAAGCATACCGCCTGCCAAGCAAGGAACACGCCATCGAGGTGCACTCATCCCGACAACGGGCCGGATGCCGGCGCTGGCCCCGGCTGGATTCAAGATCGCACGCCTCGTAGGATGCAGGGCAGTTCTGGCACCTGACATCGAGAGCGCATATGGCGGAAGAGCTCAGTCATTTCATCGGCGGCAAGCGGGTAAAGGGTACCTCGGGCCGTTTTGCCGACGTGTTCTGGCCGATGACCGGGGACGTAGCTGCCCGCGTGCCCCTTGCCTCGAAGGCGGAGGTGAGGGCTGCCGTCGAGAACGCGAAGGCTGCCCAACCCGCCTGGGGGGCCGTCAATCCGCAACGCCGCGCCCGCGTGATGGCGAAGTTCGTCGAGCTTCTCAATCGCGACATGGACAAGCTCGCCGATGTGCTCGCACGCGAGCACGGGAAGGTCATTTCCGACGCCAAGGGTGACATCCAGCGCGGCCTCGAGGTTGCCGAGTTCGCGACCGGCATCCCGCATCTGCTGAAGGGCGAGTATACCGAGGGGGCAGGGCCCGGCATCGACGTCTACTCCATGCGTCAGCCGCTGGGTGTCGTAGCCGGCATCACGCCGTTCAACTTTCCGGCGATGATCCCGATGTGGAAGTTCGCGCCCGCCATCGCCTGCGGCAACGCCTTCATCCTGAAGCCGTCGGAACGCGACCCCGGCGTGCCGCTCATGCTGGCCGAATTGATGATCGAGGCGGGCCTCCCCCCCGGCATTCTCAACGTCGTCAATGGCGACAAGGAAGCGGTCGACGCCATTCTCGACGATGAGGATATCCAGGCCGTGGGCTTCGTCGGCTCCACGCCGATCGCGGCCTACGTCTACGCCCGCGGCGCCCAGAGCGGAAAGCGCGTCGCCTGCTTCGGCGGGGCCAAGAATCACATGATCGTCATGCCGGACGCAGATCTGGACCAGGCCGCCGATGCGCTGATCGGCGCCGGCTACGGGTCGGCAGGCGAGCGCTGCATGGCCGTGTCGGTCGCGGTTCCGGTTGGCGAGAAGACCGCCAACGCCCTGGTCGAGAAGCTGATCCCGCGCATCGAAGGCTTGAAGATCGGCCCCTCGACCAGCCAGGACGCCGACATGGGGCCGCTCGTCACGCGCGCGCACCTCGACAAGGTGAAGGCCTATGTCGCCACGGGTATTGCCGAGGGCGCCAAGCTGAAGGTCGATGGCCGCGACTTCAAGATGCAGGGCTACGAGAACGGCTTCTATATGGGCGGCTGCCTGTTCGACGAGGTGACGCCCGACATGAGTATTTACAAGGAAGAAATCTTCGGTCCCGTGCTCTCGGTCGTGCGCGCCAAGGACTACGCCGAGGCCATCGACCTGCCGCTGAAACACGAGTACGGCAATGGCGTCGCCATTTTCACTCGCGACGGCGACACCGCGCGCGATTTCTGCGCGAGGATCAACATCGGCATGGTCGGCGTGAATGTGCCGATCCCGGTCCCGCTCGCCTACTACACGTTCGGCGGCTGGAAGCGCTCGGTCTTCGGAGACCTGAACCAGCACGGCCCCGATTCGGTGCGCTTTTATACCCGCACCAAGACCGTCACCTCGCGCTGGCCGTCTGGCGTCAAGGAAGGCGCGGAGTTTTCCATTCCGGTGATGAAATGAGGGTCTGCCCACATAACCCACCTATTATGCCGGCGGACCAACGGCCGATTGCAGCCGCCGTTTCCTAGCCCACGAATGGGCGGCGAATTCCCATCACACGTTGCTGTTTGAACAAAAAACAACAGTCGAGGCGTAGACCCCATGTCCACCACCCCCAACGTCGATCGCATCTGGACGCTCGTCGACGCCAAGCGCGAGCCGTTCCAGGGCTTGTCCGACCGCGTCTGGGCGACGCCGGAGATCGCCTACACCGAGCACAAATCAGTGGCTGAGCATGTCGCCATGCTGAAGGCAGAGGGCTTTCACGTCACGGAGAACCTGGCTGGCATCCCGACGGCGGTCATGGGCGAAGCCGGCGAGGACGGCCCCGTGATCGCGATTCTCGGCGAGTACGACGCGTTGCCGGGCCTGTCGCAGGTTGGCGGCATCGCCGAGCCGAAACAGCTCGTCGCGGGCGGGCACGGGCATGGCTGCGGCCACAACATGCTGGGCTCAGCCGCGCTGCTCGCCGCGACGGCCGTAAAGGACCTGCTCGCCGAGCAGGGCATCGCGGGCCGCGTGCGCTATTACGGCTGCCCGGCCGAGGAAGGTGGGGCCGCCAAGGGCTTCCTGGTGCGCGCGGGCGTCTTCGATGACGTCGACGTCGCCATTTCGTGGCATCCGGCGTCCTTCAATCGTGTGGACGAAGCCGAAAGCCTCGCCAACATGCGCGTCGATTTCACGTTTCATGGCCGCGCCTCGCACGCATCCGCATCGCCACACCTCGGCCGCTCGGCCCTCGACGCCGTCGAGCTGACCAGCGTCGGCGTGCAATATCTCCGCGAGCACATTCCAGCGGACAGCCGCATTCATCACGCCATTCTGGATGCAGGCGGTGTCGCCCCGAACGTGGTGCAGGCGGTGGCCAAGGTCCGCTATGCCATCCGTGCGCGCGACCTGACGGCCCTCAATGCCCTGGTACCGCGCGTCAAGCGGGTGGCCGAAGGCGCGGCCATGATGACCGAGACCAAGGTCGAGATGCAGGTCGTGAGCGCCGTTTCGAACCTGCTCTACAATACGCCGCTGTCGAACGCGATGCAGCGCGTGTTCGACCGGCTCGGCGGCCCGGGCTTCGACAAGGCCGACCACGAGTTCGCGGCCAAGATCCAGGCGACGCTCGGGCCCGACGACATCGCATCCTCCTTCCGCAAGGTCGGCGTGGAGCCGCACGCCGAACCGCTTTGCGACTACGTCGTGCCGATCGACCAGCGCGGAGTACCGATGATCGGCTCGACAGATGTTGGCGATGTGTCGTGGAAGGTGCCGACGGTCCAGGCCCGGATCGCAACGCATGCCATCGGCACGCCGGGCCATTCCTGGCAGATCACCGCCCAGGGCGTCGTGCCGGCCGCGCACAAGGGCATGGTGCACGCGGCGAAAGTCATGGCGGGCACGGCCATGGAAGCACTTCGGAGTCCGAACCTGATCGCCGAGGCCAAGGCCGATCACAAGAAGCGCACCGGCGGCAAACCGTATCAGTGTCCGATTCCGGATGACGTCCAGCCGCCGATCACGCCGCGACCGGCATAGTCGAGACGCAGCGCCGGTCTCCCATCTCGGCATCGCCTCGCCTATCGCGGCTCGGGCTTGGCGATGCCTGGCTCGCCCGGCTGCTTCCGCTGTGGTGCGATTTGGACCAGCAGCGTTCCCGCGAGGATCAGCCCGGCACCCGCCCAGCCGATGGCCGGCAGATGCTCGCCGACAACCCACCATGCTCCGAATGCAGCAAACAGCGTCTCCGTCGAAACGATGATCGCTGCCTCGCTGGGCCCCGTATGGCGCAGCGCGATCGAGAAGAGCGTGAAAGTGAGCGCGCTCGACAGGAGACCGACATAGGCCACTTCCACCCAGGCCGCCGACAGATCGCCGAGCGAAACGGTCTCAACGGTTGGCGCCACGATCAGGCCGAGGCCCGCCACCACCGTGAACTGGAGCGTCGTGAACGCGACGGGGCGCGCAAGCCCGCCTGCCCGGCCGACAAGCACGACATGCAGCGCCCAGAAGGCTGCAGAGAAGGCAACCAGCGCATCCCCGGCCGCGAACGCGGTCAACGTGCCTCCTCCCAGGAGCCACGTGCCGCCGAACGAGAGCGCCACCGCAATGCCGACGATCGATGCGGGGCGACGGCCAAGCAGTGCCCAGGCCACGAACGGTGTCACAACTACGTAGAGTGCGGTCAGGAAGCCCGTGTTCGTGACGGATGCCGTGACAAGCCCCCTCTGCTGCAAAACGGCGCCAACGAAGAACGCAAGCCCCGCCGGCAGGGCCGCTCGCCAAACACTGAGCCACGATACATCGCCGCCCCTCATTTCTCGGAAAGCGAGCGGCGCCAAGGCAAGGCTCGCGACGATCGCGCGGGCAGCCACGAACTGCACCGGCCCGACATGCTCCATCGCGGATTTCTGGAACAGGAAAGCGAAGCCCCAGATGGCGGCCGCTGAAAGGAGCAGGAGGTTCGCGTGGAGACGCCGCATGAACCGGCCGATTACCTCGTATCCGCCCGATGTGCAATTGAGCACACGCCTGCCGGGCCAAGGGCAGAGAACGGAGCCTCGTCGTGACATGAAGCGTCCGGAATAGCCTTCCCCTCAAAACCGAGCGACCGGATCGCGCGTTTGGCGTATTCAGCCATGCTCGCGCATGTCGCACCGTCTCAACGAGGCACTCGATGCAGCCCACTGGTATCTTCGCCTACATCGCACCGATCCTGCTACTCACAGCATCCAACATCTTCATGACGATTGCCTGGTACGGGCATCTTCGCTTCAGGGATTACCCGCTGCCGACCGTGGTGCTCGCGTCTTGGGGCATCGCGTTCGTCGAATACTGCCTCGCCGTCCCCGCCAACCGCTACGGCTATGCCGTTTACACGGCGCCTCAGCTCAAGACCATGCAGGAGGTCATCACACTTTTGGTCTTCGCCGGCTTTTCGGCATTCGTCCTGAAGGATCCGCTCGGTTGGCCGCATGCCGTCGGCTTCACATTGATCGCAGCCGGCGTCGCCGTGATCTTCCTCGCGCGGTGAGAGGCACCGCATGGAGCCCTCCATTGCCGGCTGGGCCGCCCTGGCCCTCGCCGCCGCGGCGGGCGCCGCCCTGCAAGCCGCCACCGGATTTGGTTTTGCGATCCTCGCCGCCCCGGTATTTCTCGGAGTTCTGAAATCCACGTCCGCCGTGCCTATCCTCATTGCCCTGCACGTCGTGCAATGCCTGTTCACCGTGCCCCGGGTCTGGGCTCACGTCCCTTGGCGCGACTTCAAGCGCCTTGCGTCGGGGGCGGTGCTCGGCTGCCCCTTCGGCCTCCTGCTCTTCCGCTTCCTCGACGTACGCCAGCTCAAGCTTTGCGTCGGCATCGTCATCCTCGTGGTGACCGCGCTTTTGGCGTGGCGGCGACTCCGATCCACCGCTACCCAAATCACGACCGGCAATGCTGAACCACAGCCCGGAGCGGACACCGCGCGCGTCGTGACAGGCGCGCTCTCGGGTGTACTGACGGCCGTCCTCGTCATGCCGGGTCCGCCGCTGATGGTGAACTTGCTACGTAATCCCCTCCCAGCCGCGCGTGCCCGTGCTCTTTCGCTCAGTTTCTTTGCGGCCTGCTATCTCGCCGTCCTGATCGTGCACGCGGCCTCGGGAGAACTGAACGGGCCGGCAGCATCGATCATAGGCTGGCTCGTGGTGCCGGTGATCGCGGGTACTTGCGCGGGCCTGCATGCCATGCGTTGGCTGGCGGAGAGGCATTTCGCGCCGCTGATGACGGCGTTACTGCTGGCGGCAGGGCTAGGAGCCATTCTATCGGCGCTTTGATCGCCTGAGTGGCACATCAAGAGGTGCCCGCACTCATCGTCATGCCCCCACGGTCGGCGCTCGCAATGTTCGCGCTTCCAGAGCGTCGCCGCGGCTCGCTCCCTCGTACCTGGCACGCTCTTGCCGGCCAACAGGCTTTTGCGAGACGCTCTCTCGTGATCGAATGCGAGGCGGCCGGAGATGCCGATCGAAGAGCGGACCTGCAGGAGACGAGCGCAGATGGCGACAAGCCAGACGAGTGGAACGCGGGGCGGGGCCATCGCCCGGATCGAGGCTTACGTGGACGGCGGACGTTTCGAGGCTGAGCTGGCGCGCCGAGTCGCGGTTCGCACCGAAAGCCAGAAGTTTCCGGACGCCTCGGCCATTGTAGAATGCCACCGCTATCTCGTGGAGGAAATGACGCCCGCCTTCGCCGCAATGGGCTTCACATCCAAGATCTACGACAATCCGGTCAAGGGGCAGGGGCCCGTCCTGCTGGCGACGCGGATCGAAGATCCGAGCTTGCCCACCGTGCTTGGTTACGGCCACGGCGATGTCGTGCGCGGGATGGACGAGCAGTGGACCAAGGGCAAGGGGCCATGGGTGACCGCGCGCGATGGCGACAAGGTCTACGGGCGGGGAACCGCCGATAACAAGGGACAGCACACCGTCAACATGGCGGCGCTGAAGGCCGTGATCGACGAGCGCGGCAAGTTGGGGTTCAACGCAAAGTTCATGATCGAGACCGGCGAGGAAGCCGGCTCCAAGGGACTGAAGGAGCTGGTTCGAGCCAATCTTGCCGACTTCGCGGCCGACGTGCTCATTGCTTCGGACGGGCCGCGCGTCAGGCAGGACCGGCCCACGCTATCGCTCGGTTGCCGGGGCGCAATGAACTTCGATCTGGTGTGCGATCTGCGTGAGGGTGGCCATCACTCGGGCAACTGGGGCGGGCTGATCGCAAATCCGGGTTTCCTGCTCGCACACGCGCTCGCCTCGATCGTGGGACCAAAGGGCGAGCTTTTGGTCGATGCACTGAAAGCGGCGCCGGCAACGGATGCCGTGAAGGAGGTGTTGGCCGACGTAGAGATCGATGGCGGCACGGAAGGTCCCAAGGTCGACGAATGGTGGGGCGAGCCAGGCATGCGGCCGGCCGAACGCGTCTACGCAGCCAATACGTTCAATATCCTCGCGTTCACGACAGGTACACCGGGACGACCGGTCAACGCCATTCCGCCGTCCGCCATCGCCAACTGCCAGCTTCGCTTCGTTGCGGGGACCGACACCCGGCAGATCGTGCCGGCGCTCGAGGCGCATCTCGCCCGGAACGGCCACGAGCACGTCAAAGTGCTGCCGCCGCCCGCCATCAACGACGGCACGTTCGGCGCGTCGCGCATCGAGCCGGACCATCCCTGGGCGATGTTCGTGCGCGGGTCGATCCAGCGTTCGTCGAATGCGAAGCCGGCCGTGATCCCATCTACCGGCGGCTCGATCTGCAACGACATTTTCACCGACGATCTCGGCATGCCGGCAATCTGGATTCCTCACTCCTATGCTTCGTGCTCACAGCACTGGCCCGACGAGCATATCCTGATACCCGTGATCCGCAGTGCTGCCGGCTTGATGGCCGGGCTTTATTGGGACATCGGAGCAGGTAGTGCTGTGCCGCCCCGCGCGGGCTGACAAGAACTGGGCGTGCAAACATGATGAAACGACAGGCTACAGAGCCATGCGACCTTCCCGCCGTCGAAGCGCGACGGCTCATCGGGGCGAAAGTCTTGTCGCCCGTCGAGTTACTGGAAAGCTGCCTGAAGCGAACCGCCGAGACGAACACAGCCGTTAACGCGGTTGTCGCGCAGGACGAGGCTTTGGCACACGCAACAGCCAAAGAGCACGAGGCGGAGGTGATGGCCGGGAACCCGCTCGGCCTGCTCCACGGTTTGCCGGTCGGCATCAAGGACCTGGAGCCGGTGAGGGGCCTGCGATCGACCTGGGGCTCGCTGATTTTCAAGGATCACGTGCCGACCGAGGACGGCACGAACGTCGCCAACGTGCGGATGGCCGGGGCGAATATCTTCGCCAAGACCAACACGCCGGAGTTCGGCGCCGGCGCCAATACGCGCAATCGCGTCTACGGGGCGACCGGAAATCCGTTTGATCCGACGCTGACGGCAGCAGGTTCGTCCGGCGGATCGGCAGTCGCGCTCGCGGTCGGGCAGATGCCGCTTGCCACCGGCTCGGACTACGGCGGATCACTCAGGACGCCGGCTGCCTACGGCGGCGTCGTGGGCTTCCGACCCTCGGTCGGCGTGGTACCCTCTCCCGATCGGTCGGCCGGGCTCGTGCCTTGGGGTGTGCTCGGACCGATGGGCCGCTCGGTCGACGACGCCTATCTGCTTTTGCGAGCGCAAGTCGATGAGAACGTCAACGACCCCTATTCGACGGGCATTCTCGACCTGCCTGAAGTGCTGGTGCCGGCTGACCTCGCGAGTCTCAGGGTGGCGGTGACGGCCGACTTCGGCGAGGCCCCGGTGGCGCGCTCGATCCGTGCCGTGTTCGCCGATCGCATGCGCCGGCTCGACGCTTGGGTCGGGCCCGCCGAGGAGACGCATCCGGATTTCTCCGGGTTGCACGACATCTTCGAGATCCATCGAGGTGTGGCGTTCGCCACGCAGCATCGGGAGAAGCTCGCCAAGCATCGCGACCTTCTCGATCGGAACGTGATCGACAACACCGAAAGCGGACTGAAGCTCGGCATGGCCGAGATCGGCCGGGCGATGGTCGAACAGCACGCCTTGATGAAACGGGTCAACGCCTTCTTCGACGATTGGGACGTGATGATTGCCCCAATGGCGGCGGTGTCGCCGTTTCCGCATTCGCAGCTGTTCGTCGAAGAAATCGACGGCGAACGGATGCCGACGTACATGCGGTGGCTGGCGCTCGCCTACGCTCCGACGATGGCGCTCTGCTGCGCCTGCTCCATTCCGTGCGGGCGCGACGACAAGGGACTGCCCTTCGGCGTGCAGGTGATCGGGCCGCGAGGCTCGGATTTGCACGTACTCCAGGTGGCTGTGGCGCTCGAAGCCGCATTTGCGAGCGAGGCGGATACCGTGCGGCCGGTGCCGGACATCGCCAAACTTGCCGCGCAGAGACCGGCTCGAGCGGGGAAAGGGGCGTAAACCCAGCGCAATGAAGCGAAGCATCACGGGTATCGGTATCGTCATCAAGGCAGCGCATTTCGCGGCCGACAGGCACCGCGATCAACGGCGCAAAGGCGTGCGTAACACGCCTTACATCAACCATCCGCTGGAGGTCGCAGACCGCCTCAGTCGGATCGGTGGCGTCGACGATCCGGTGGTGCTGGCGGCAGCGCTTCTGCACGATACCATCGAGGACACACACACCACGCGAGCGGACCTGGTTGCCGCCTTCGGCAACGACATTGCGGCCCTGGTGGCGGAATTGACCGACGAGCCCGGCATCACGTGGCAGCAAAGGAAACGTCAGGAGATCGATCACGCCCAGCATCTGTCGTATCGCGCGAAGATGATCAAGATTGTCGACAAGACGTGCAACGTATCGGACACCATCACCAATCCACCGGGAGAATGGACGCTCTCGCGACGACGCGACTACCTCGAGTTTGCGGAACTCGTTGCCGATGGATGCCGGGGCGTCAATGATGCACTGGAGGCGGAGTTCGACCGGGTGATGGCCGAGGCCCGGGCGAAGATCGGTTAGACTAGGGCGGAATTCGAATCCGAATGGAGACGGCGATGGCACCGCAGGACGGCACATCGGCAGGGACCGGATTGGGGGCTGGCGCTGACGGGGCCTCTGGCCTGCAGAGCGCGGCCGCGACCGGTGAGGCCGCCCGCCGGCTCTTCCGTGGAGGCGGCTACACGGGCTTTACGCATGGCCTCGCGCCGGGCTTCGTGCAGGCCAATCTCGCCGTACTGCCAAAAGACCTCGCCTCCGACTTTTTGCGGTTCTGCCAGCTCAATCCGAAGCCGTGTCCGCTGATCGGCATGTCGCCCGCACCCGGCGATCCCGGCATGCCGGAACTGGGCGCGGACCTCGACATCCGCACCGATATCCCGATGTACCGGGTCTGGCGCAAAGGAGAGCTGGTGGCCGAGGTCCCGGATATCAGCGAGTTCTGGCGGGACGACCTGGTGGCCTTCGCGCTCGGCTGCTCGTTCTCGTTCGAGGAGGCGCTGGTCGAGGACGGCCTCGAGCTTCGGCATCAGGTCTGCGGCGTCAACGTGCCGATGTTCCGCACGAGCATCGCGTGCCAGCCGTGTGGACCGTTCCGTGGGCCGATGGTGGTCTCGATGCGGCCGTTCAAACCGGCGGACGCGATCCGCGCCGTGCAGATCACGTCGCGATTTCCGGCCGTTCACGGTGCCCCGGTCCACATCGGTCTGCCCGAAATGATCGGTATTCGCAATCTCGGCCGGCCGGACTATGGCGATGCTGTCGAGGTGCGCAGCGATGAGTTGCCCGTATTCTGGGCCTGCGGAGTAACCCCGCAAGCCGTCATCGCGGCGATCGGACCCGAACTCGCCATCACGCATGCGCCCGGAGCGATGCTGGTGACGGACATTCGCAACAGCCGCCTCGCCGCGCTTTGACGGTAGGCGCCCGGCTGAAGCGGGGCGCGTCCGTCGATCGTCGACCTCGGCTCAGTCGTTGTCCTCGTCTGCATCTTCGTTCGGGCGCGTCAGCTCTTTCAGCTTGGCGAAAACTCGCGCGTCTTCTTCCTGGGCCGCCGCGGGACGCTCGTCTTCATCCTGCTCCGGGAAACCGTCGACGCCCGGCTGATCCCCGAGGCCCGGAATCGTCTCGCTGGCGGGAAGCAGCGTGCCCGCCTGCTGCGCGACAGGCGCAATAGACGCCTCCTGCCCTGCCGGCACCCGCTTCGAAGCCTTCCGCACCTCGGCATCGAGATCGACTTGCGAGCACAGGCCAAGCGTTACCGGATCCTGCGGCTGCAGGTTTGACGAGTTCCAGTGCGTGCGGTCCCGGATGGCGGCGATCGTCGGCTTCGTGGTACCGACCAAACGCATGATCTGGCTGTCTTTCAGCTCCGGATGGCTACGCAGCAGCCAGAGCACGGCGTTCGGACGGTCGTGACGGCGCGAGACCGGCGTATAGCGCGGGCCCTTCTTCGTCTTGACGACCGGCATCTCGTATTTCGGCTCGGCGAGGCGCAGGTGATACTTCGAGTTGCCCTCCGCGCGGGCGATTTCCTCGCGCGTGAGTTGGCCCGACGAGATCGGGTCCTGGCCCTTGATTCCCTGCGCAACGTCGCCGTCGGCGATGCCCTTCACTTCCAGGTTGTGAAGCCCGCACAGCTCCGCGATCTGGTCGAATGTCAGCGACGTGTTCTCGACCAGCCAAACCGCAGTCGCTTTCGGCATCAATGGTTTACGATCGCTCATTGGCATATCCTTCGACGACCGCCGATTTGATTCCGGCTCGCCCGACGGTCAGTCACAACAATTGGGGATGCTCTGTCATATAGCGAGCGCGGGCCGCGTCGGCAACTGCCGATCCGGCCCGGCCCTCTCTGGCCCCACCGCCCGATCGCCGATGCCAGCCCCCACGACGCCGCAAAACGACCGGCCAGCGACATTCCACCACTCTTGTTGCAACCCAGAATATCGAAGTATTCGAACATTTTGCTAGACTGAACGCAGGGTACGGAGCGAGTCGATGCCGGGCCCGACACTTGGGAGCAGGGCGCCGGCATGACGTTGTGCGAAAGGACGATCCACTATTTCGAGGACCTCGAGGTCGGCATGGAGGCGAGCTTCGCCAAGACTGTGACCGAGGCTGATATCGTGGCCTTCGCCGAAGTGACCGGCGATCACAATCCGGTGCATCTCGACGAGGCCTATGCCGCCGGGACCATGTTCAAGACCCGCATCGCGCACGGTATGCTGACGGCGGGCTGCATCTCGGCGGTGTGCGGCATGCAGTTGCCGGGGCCCGGCGCCGTCTACGTCTCGCAGACGCTCAACTTCCGCGGCCCCGTCAGAATCGGCGACCGCGTCGTCGCCACGGTGACGCTGGCCGAGCTGATCGCATCCAAGCGCCGCGCGCGGTTCGACTGCATCTGCACTGTAGACGGCAAAGTGGTGCTCGAGGGCGAGGCGATCCTGATGGTGCCGAAGCGCCCGAAGGCGGCGTGATCGGAGGCCGCAATCGCGACGTGGTCCGGCAGCGCGGCGCGCTCCGGCCTCCGTTCAATCATTTGCCCATACGCCTCCCGACAGGCCCCGACAGCGGCGCGCTTGCCTAAACCATGCCATAGGTAGGCTGCGGTCCATTTTGCGCAGTTGGGGTCCGAGATGAGCAGCCTGCCCGATTTCCAAAGCAACAAGGAACCTTTCGAGGTCGTCTTTTCGCCATGGCTCGAAAACCTCGCGCGGAGGATCATCAATCGGCTGATCGAACAAGGCGTCCAGGTGTCCTACAGCAAGATGCAGTACACCACCTTTTCCAGTGGTGAGATCCGGCCGGACGTGCCGCAGACCGTGCGCGGCAAGCATGTCTACTTCCTGCACGACCTGCAGGCGGAGGACCCGAACATCGCGCTGATGCGATACCTGCTCTCGGCGGACGCTCTGACGCGCTCGGATGTCGCCTCGATCACCTGCGTCTTTCCGAACCTGCCCTACCTTCGGCAGGATCGTCGCGAGCCCGACGAGCGCGCCTCGATTTCCGCAGCGGTGGTGTTGCGGCTCATCGAGGAGAGTTCCCCGCGGCTTCGCACGATCATCACGTACCACATGCATGCCGCGCAGGAGACCGGCTTCGTTCGCCTGCCCATCGCCAATTTGCCGGGTTATGTCGACCATATCCGACATCTCAAAGCCGAACGTGGCGAAGCGCTGGCGGATGCCGTCATCGCTGCGCCCGATCTTGGCGCATCGAAGTATGCGCGCCGGATACGCAAAGCCATCGGCTCGCACTACCAGATCGCGATCGTCGATAAGGAACGCGACCAGGGAGGCACCCGTCCGCTCGACGTGATCGGCGAGCCGGTGAGAGGACGCAGGGTCGTCATGTTCGATGACATCATCGACACGGGCGGATCGATCATCGGGGCCGCCACGCGCATTCTGGCGGAAGGGGCGCTCGATGTGGAACTGCGCGTGACGCACGGACTTTTCAATGGCGATGCCATCGACAAGTTTCGACGCGCGGGCCTTCGAGTTGTGATGCTCGAGACCGTATCGCGCCCGCCAAGTTTCCATGCCAGCGAGCGCTCATGGCTCACGATCCTCCCAATCGACGAAATGCTCAGCAGCGCCATGCATCAGACGATGCAGGTCGGCGGCTCGGTCAGCCAACTCGTTCGGTAGTGCGGGCCGCGCACGTCGATCCGCGCAATCCATCGCTACGACCCGCAACGGTCGGGAGGCATACGGCCTCAAACCTCCGTGTCCGCCCCCTTTCCCTGGCTCTATGATCTTGTAGTCTCGCGGCATCGCCCAGGTGGCGATCAAAGAAATCGGAGTACGATCATGAGCGACGAGGGCTACACCCCACCCAAGGTCTGGATCTGGGACAAGGAGAACGGCGGGCGGTTCGCGAACATCAACCGCCCGATCGCGGGGGCGACCCACGAGAAGGAACTGCCCGTCGGCAAGCATCCTCTGCAGCTCTACTCGCAGGGCACGCCGAACGGCGTCAAGGTCACCGTGATGCTCGAGGAGCTGCTGGCGGCCGGCCATAAAGGCGCCGAGTACGACGCCTGGCTGATCCGCATCGGCAACGGCGACCAGTTCGGGTCGGGTTTCGTCGCGATCAACCCGAACTCGAAGATCCCCGCGATGCTCGACCGCTCGAACCCGGAAAAGCCGATCCGCCTGTTTGAATCCGGCTCGATCCTGCTGCATCTCGCCGAAAAGTTCGGCGCGTTCCTGCCGAAGGAGACGGCCAAGCGCGCGGAGACGCTCAACTGGCTGTTCTGGCAGATGGGCAGCGCCCCTTATCTCGGCGGCGGTTTCGGCCACTTCTATGCCTACGCGCCTGAGAAGTGGGAGTATCCCATCAACCGCTTCGCCATGGAGGTAAAGCGCCAGCTCGACGTGCTCGATCGCCACCTTGCCGACCATAAGTTCATGTCCGGCGACGAGTATACGATCGCCGACATGGCGATCTGGCCCTGGTACGGCGCGCTGGTGAAGGGCGTGCTATATGGCGACTCGGCCACGTTCCTCGACGTGTCGAGCTACAAGAACGTCAACCGCTGGACCAACGCGATCGCAGAACGACCCGCGGTCAAGCGCGGGCGTATGGTCAATCGCGCGCAGGGCGAGCCTTCGAGCCAGCTGCACGAGCGCCACGACGCGAGCGATTTCGAAACCAAGACGCAGGATAAGCTGGCGAGGTAGCGGTCTCGCTTTGGCATCTCGCTCGGCTCGCGTGAGCGCCCCCTCCCTCGCACCTCGGCGGAAGGGGAAATTTCCGTGCACGCGCCGGCAGCCGCGAAACGCCCTCCGGAGCAATCGTCTCGACAATCTCAAGGCACGGCGACGACCGACGTGTAGCGCGGGAACTGTTCATCCGGGAGCGACCATGCTGTAGGCTCTGCGCCGACAGTCACAACAGCCCCATGGCCCCTATGCACGTCATTCACGGCTACGACCACCTTCCCGCCGGATTGCGTGGCGCGTCTCTGGCGATCGGCAACTTCGACGGCGTTCATCGCGGACACCAGGCGCTGATCGCCAAGGCACGCGAGCGCGCCGCCGAGGCCAGCAGTCCCGGGGCGCCACATCTCGCCGGCGCGATGGTGTTCGAGCCGCATCCACGCGAGGTCTTCCACCCGGAGCGGTCGCATTTCCGCATCACCTCGCTGGAACGTAAGCTCGAGCTCTTCGAGCGCTACGGCCTGGACATGACGGTCGTCGTACCGTTTGGAGAACAGGTCGCAAAGCTTGATCCTGAGGCATTCGTGGAGCGGGTGCTGGTCGCGGGGCTCGGCGTCCGGCACGTTGTCGTCGGCTACGATTTCTTCTTTGGCAAGGGTCGGGGCGGCAGTGCGAGCGATCTGCAGCGCTTCGGCGATAGGCTGGGCTTCGGCGTCAGTATCGTCCCGCCGGTGGCCGAGGGCGGTGAGGTGTTCTCGTCGTCAGCGATCCGCGCCGAGATCGCGCAAGGCGACGTGGCCGGGGCGGCCACGATGATGGGCCATTGGTGGACCGTAACGGGCGAAGTGGTCGGCGGGGCCAAGCTCGGCACGGGAATGGGGTTTCCAACCGCCAACCTATTGCTGCCTCGATCCACGCCGCTCGCCTACGGCATCTATGCGGTGTTTGTCGATACGCCCCTCGGACGTCGCCAGGGAGCAGCCTATCTCGGCACCCGGCCGACGTTCGACAACGGGCCGCCGGTGCTGGAGGTGTTCCTGTTCGATTTCGACGGCGATCTCTACGGGCGGCAGATCGAGGTGTCATTCGTCGAGTTCATCCGCCCCGATCGGCGCTTCGACGGCATGGAGGCACTAATGGCGCAAATGGGCGAGGATTGCGACAAGGCGCGGCAGATCCTGTCCGCCGCGCCTCAGCATCCTTAGTCGCCACCGTCGAGAGCCTGTGTCGAATGTCGCCCGGCGGGCTCGGCTGATCTTATCGGGTCGGGTTCGCCTGGGACAGGCGCTGACCGGGTCGAACAGCCTGTTGGCGCAGCTCGATATCGAGCGTCTGATCGACGAACGTGCCGTTCAGGTCGTCGTGGATGCGCAGCACCACCTTGTAGCTGCCCTCCGGGAAAGTCAGGTGGTTCAGCATCAGGTCGCCATAGACCTGCGTCAGAGGCGCCGGGCCGGCTGAAGCTCGCGTCAGCGGAAGCTGCCAAGCGTTGTCGCGGACCGCAACCGTCTGGCCTTGGCTGTTCCGGACCAGAATATCGACCGACATCGAGGCGCGGATATTACCGTTCTCGAAGCGCGTCGCCAGATTGGTCGGCTCGAAGTAGATGTGGAAGGGCGTGCCTGGCGCGATCACGTTCGAGCGGGCTTGGAACTGGCCGAAGCCGGTCGCTGCAGCCTGCGTCAGTGAGATGCGGCGGATTCCAATGCTGTTCGAAGTCGTACCATCGGTCGACGCGGTTTGCGTGCCGGCAGCGTTCTGCTTGGCGGCGAGATCCAGCCTGACGGCAAAGTTGCCGGTGGCGGCTGCGATGGTGGAGAGGACGAGAAAGCCTGCTCCGAGGAGGATGCCGAATTTGCCTTTCATGACGCGTGCTCCCGTGTGGCCGAATGGCGGCAATCAGTTCGTTGAAGACATTCGTATAGGCAAATCGAACGATGTTCAATACCGGATCGCAGCGGGTCGGATCACAAGCGCGTGAATTTCGGATCAATCCGTATCGTTAATTCCAAACGACCGGCAGCGCAGATCTGAGCGCCGGGTCACTCATCTGGGCACGAACTCCCAGACGGCGGTGCGTTTGATCTCGGCATCTTCCAGCTCGCGAGTGACAGGAACGCCAAACTCGGCGAGCTTCTTGAAGCGGTCGCGCGGAAAGTAGCTGCGGCCGGGATCGCCGATCAGCACGCGCGCGCCGGTTCGAGCCGCGCTCGAGATGAAGGCGAGGACCCGATCGGCAAGATCGCGTTCGTAGAATAGATCGCCGACCAACAGCGCCGAAAACCGCGCGTCGGGCACTCCGCCGAGCAGGTCCTGATCGGTAGTCTCGATGGCGCAGGAATTGCTCGCGGCATTCAATGCACATGCGGCCAAGGCGACCGCATCGATATCGGCGGCGACGACGGATCGTGCGCCGGCCTTGATCGCCGCGATGCCCGTCAGCCCGGAGCCGGCGCCAAGGTCGAGGACGTCTCGGTCGGCGACAAGGGTGGGATGATCGAGAAGATGGCGCGCCAAGGCTTGTCCACCGGCCCAGGCAAAAGCCCAGTATGGCGGCGGCACATTCATTTCGCCGAGTTCTTCCTCCGTTTTGCGCCAGATCGGAAGCGATTCTTCCGCCAGATGCAGCCGGATCTCGGGAACGAGCGGCGGCGTCAGAAGTCGCGTGTTCTCTTGGATGAAGCGGAACCAATTCGCCCGATCGAAATCCGTCATCGGTCGACCATCGCGCGGCCTGAGGCCCGCGGCTCGCGGCGAGCGAGACTGGAGCGCCAGACCCGCCCGACTTTAGCGTCCTCGTCGTGAAGCGCAGGCGTCAGCGGTGCGTCGTAGCGGACAACCTCTTCGAATCCACGCGCGGGGCGGCGAGCCGACAGGCGGTCGCCGACGATGACCGGCAATCCCGTGGCGACGGCTCGCTCGATAAACCCAACCACCCGAATGGCCAGTTCCGGCTCGTAGACGAGGTCCGAGATCAAGATCACATCGACGGTTGGGACGGTGGCCAGGCAATCGACGGTCGACGGCGTAATGAGCGAGCCCAGATCATTGGTAGCGGCGTTCATCGCGATGACAGCAGCCGCCACCGGATCGATGTCGACCGCCAGAACGCTGGTTGCACCTGCCTTGGCAGCCGCGATCGCAGCGATGCCCGACCCTGCGCCGATATCCGCCACGCGCAGTCCGCGAACGATTTCTGGATTGTCGAGGATGTATCGCGCCATGGCCTGCCCGCCCGGCCAGGCGAAGGCCCAATAGGGCGGATAAACCGAAAGCCCGGGATGCTGCTCCTCGAAACGACGGGCCGCCGTAAAAACGGCTTGAGCATCGTCGGCGAGCCGCAGCCGGATCTCGGGCACCAGCGCCGCATTTTGCTCGCAGGTCAGCGATATCGCAAAAGCAGCGAGATCGACGGTCATGCGTCTTCGACGTGTTGGCGGCTCACCTGATGCTCTCCGGATCAAGGCCTGCCATGCGGCAAACCTCGTTCCATTCGGCCTTGGTCACGGGCTGAACGGAGAGCCGCATGGAGGTGACGAGATGCATTTCGTCCAGCTTTCGATTGTTTTTCGCATCCGCCAGCGAGACTGGCTTCGGCAGGTCGGCAACGGCGACGACGTCGACACACTCCCACGTGCCTGTGGTGTCCTCCGGGTCCGGATGGGCCAGCGCGGCAACACGGGCGATGCCCACAATCTCTTTGCCGATGTTGGAGTGATAGAAGAACGCAAGGTCACCGAGCCGCATCGCCCGCATGTTGTTGCGGGCGAGAAAATTCCTCACGCCTGTCCACGGCTCGCCAATTTTACCCTTGTTCTTCAGATCATCCCACGAAAATACGTCGGGCTCGGATTTCATGAGCCAATAGCCGGTCGAGACGATCGGCGCCGGCGCCTTGCGGGCCGTTGCCGGCTTCTTCGCGCTTTTCTTGGTCGCCCCGGCCCTTCTCTGGCCAGGCGACTTGAGTGGCGACCCGGATGGCGACGTCAGAGATGGCTTCTGCTTCGAGCTTGAGGCGCGCTTCGCTGGCATGTGTTAACCGACGGCTTGAGTTTCAGGATGCCGTTTGCTGCGATCTAGCACCCGGCATACGGCGCCGGCAATCGATCCAGGTTCACTCCAGCTTGATATTCGCGGTCTTGATCACCTTTCCCCAGCGCTCCTGCTCGGCTTTCTGGAAAACGGCCAGTTCTGCGGGCGTCGAGCGAGTCACGGTTAACCCCTGTGCGAAAAGCAGCGCTTTGATTTCAGGCTTTTGCAGGATCGACTGAAGGGCGGCGGAAATCTTCTCCGTGATGGGCTCCGGCATGCCTGCGGGTCCCCAGAGCGCATACCAGGTACCGACATCGAAACCGGAATAGCCGAGTTCGGCGATGGTCGGCAGGTCGGGGGCTTGTTCCATCCGCCGGATCCCCGTCGTCGCCAACGCTTTCAGCTTTCCGGCTTTGATGTACGGCAGCGACTGCGAAGGGTTGTTGAACATGAGCTGGACGTGGCCGCCAAGTAAGTCGTTTACGGCGGGCGCGCCACCCGCGTAAGGCACGTGCAGCAGATCAATGCCTGCGATTTGCTTGAACATTTCGACCGACAGATGTGTCGGTGCACCGATGCCGCCAGCCGAGGCAAAGGCGATGCTGCCGGGCTTGGCCTTTGCTGCCGAGACCAGCTCCTGGATGCTGTTTGGTGCAAATGACGGGTGCGCAACGACGATCAACTTGTACTCGAAGACGCGGCCGATCGGCGTGAAGTCTTTGTACAGGTCGTAGCCCACAGACTTGTAGAGTAACGGATTGATGACCATCGAGGATGCGTGCAGCAGCAGCGTGTAGCCGTCGGCCTGCGCCTTGGCGACGAATTGCGCCGCGATGCTGCCGTTGGCTCCCGCGCGGTTCTCAGCGACCACCGGATGGCCCCACAGCACTTGCATCTGCTCGCCAAGCTTGCGAGCCACAAGGTCGGTCGGTCCGCCAGCCGGATAAGGCACGACGATGTGGACAGGCTTCGAAGGATAGTCTTGCGCCGAGGCGGGGGAGATGAGCGCGAGGACGGCGCTCACGAGCAAGGCAATACGCACCATCGTGTCATCTCCGTTTACGCGCCCCAAACGGCATCGCGAAAAGCTGAGGCTACGTCTCGATCACGAGCCGAGTCCAGCTTCCCGGAAGCGCCGGCTCGACAAGTCACGGTGCGGCCAGTCTCTGCAGCGTCGCAAGCGTGGATCTGTCGAGACGGCCGTCGACGCGAGCGGGCCGGAAATGCCGCTGAAAAGCCGTCAGCACCAAGCCGGTCGCAGCGTCTAGGACGCCCGTTTGCTCGACTCCGTAACCGTAAGAACGCAACAAAGCTTGTGCGAGCCCAACATCGCCGTGGCGTGCGCCTGCTGGATGTCCCGGGTCACCTTGGTCGACAGAGACGGGCGGGAGCCAGTGTCCCACCCCCGAAAGCCAAAGGCGTCGCCAATCGAACTTTTCACCGGGGTCGGGCTTGCGTGACGGCGCGACGTCGGAATGGGCGAGAACGCGTTCCGGACGGATGCCCCAGCGTGTGATCACATCGGCGCCCAAAGCCACGACGGCCGCCATCTGAACGTCGGGGAACTGCGGATAACCGTAATCGTGACCGGGGTTGTGGATCTCGAAACCGACGGAGCACGAGTTGATGTCGGTCTCCCCGGCCCATACCGCGACGCCGGCATGCCAGGCACGGACCCGCTCGGGCACCATTTGGGTGATGCGGCCATCGGTATCGATGACGTAGTGGCACGATACCCTGGATTCGGGGCGTGAGAGCCAGTCGATCGCGCGCGCGCACGACGGCATGCCGGTATAGTGAAGGAGGAGCATGTCGGGCGAGCCGACACCGCGCCTGGGTTCCCAGCACGGAGACGGATGGACGTCGGCGACCAGGGCGGAGTCGCGTGCGAACGTCACAAGCCCCTCTCTCGTGCCAGCGTCTCGTAGGCGACATTGATGGCGGCCAGTGTTCGCTCGGCGATGGTCACGAACTCCGCCGGCACGCCGCGACCGATCAACCGATCGGGATGGTGCTCCACGACGAGCTTGCGATAGCGGGCTTTGATCTCGGCCGCCGTTGCCGCGGGCGTCAGGCCAAGCGTCGTGTAGGGGTTTGCTTCCGCAGCGACGAAGAGCGATCGAACCCAGGTGAATTCGCTTTCGGTCAGCCCAACGATCCGGGCGACGTCGGCCAGATAGAGATCTTCCTTTTCGTGGAGGATGCCATCTGCCGCTGCTATGACGAACAGTCCTTCCAGCACGTCGAGACGCAGTTCCGGGTCGTCCGCCAGGAGCACGCCGATCTCGCGAGCGTAGTGCTCGTATCCGACGGTGTCCTGCTTGGCGAGATCGAACACCCGGCGCACGTTCGCTTCGTCGCTTTGCGGAAACGTGCACACGCGGCGGAATGCTTCGACCTCATCGCGGGTCACGATCCCGTCCGATTTCGCCATTTTCGCCGACAACGCAATGATCGCGATCGTGAACGCGACGCCTGTCGGTCGGTCGGCGCGCTTGTCGGTATCGATTCCCAGTACGCGCAGGTAGGGCACGATCGCGTCGAATCGCACGGCTGCTGCGGCTGCGTTAGAGATCGTTTGCCAAATCGTCATCGTATAATTCTAACGCGAAGTGCCACCGCCGGTCCACGTCGTCCGCTCGGCCTGTGGCCCTTTGACCGCGATCGGCGCCGATCGCCGCCAAATGCGAAGATTGGGCACAAAGTGGCCGATATTTGCCATTCTTCTGCCCGATATGCGCCGTTGCGCGATGATCCGAAGGCGCAGGAAGGCTGTGACTGCCCGATGGACGTGATTGAGCCGGACACTTTCCGCATTTCGAGCTGGGATCTGCTCGTCGGAGCGCTGGCCCTGACGCTGTTTGCGAGCGCTGCATGGAGCGGGTCCGGGCAATCTGTGTTCGGCGTGTGGCAGCACCCCGAAAACGGCAGCCGGATCGAGGTCTATCCGTGTCAACTCGGAAAGGCATGCATCAGGATCGTCGTAACCGGCGACGGCCAGCAACACGACGACAAGAATTTGCAGCCTGAGCTCCGGACACGGCCGATCATCGGTCTTACCATCATGAGTGGAGCGGGCCGCACGGACGACGGCGGCTGGTCCGGCCGCCTTTACAATCGCACGGACGGACAATTCTACGACGGCTACCTGGCGCCGGTCGGCACCGACAAGCTGAAGCTGACCGGATGCGCCATGGTAGTGCTCTGCCGATCGATGATCTGGCAGCGTGTGCCGAAATCCGGTCCGTCGTAGCGCCCCGCATGCAGCCGGCGAATCCTGTCAGGCGTCCACGGCGGCCGCCTCCAGCGCTTCGATCGCCACGAGCCATGCCTCCTCGGCTTGAGCAAGCGCCTTCGCCTTGAGGCCGCGATCTTGTGCCAGCGATTGCGCCTTGGCCGGGTCTTTCGCATAGAGATCGGGATTCGCAAGCGCCGCATCAAAGCGCGCAATCTCGGCAGCCAGCTTTTCCATCAGCATCTCCGCTTCCCGAACCTCCTTGCGCAGAGGCGCGAGCTGGGCACGCTTTCCAGCGGCATCGCGGCGCTGATCGGCGCGTGAAGCCCGGGCCTCACTGTTCCGCTCGTCGGATGGCCGCGAACGGGCGGGCCCCCCCCGTTCGGCCAGCAGCTCGGCGCGATAGCTTTCCATGTCGCCCTCGTATGGCCGCACGGTGCCATTCCTGACGATCCAGAGGCGGTCGGCCGAGGCGTCGATCAGATGCCGGTCGTGGCTGATCAGAATGACCGCGCCTTCGTAGTCGTTGAGCGCGTGCACCAAGGCCTCGCGGCTGTCGACGTCGAGATGATTGGTCGGCTCGTCGAGGATCAGCATATGCGGGGCGTGAAACGCCGTCAGCGCCATCAGCAGCCGTGCCTTCTCACCGCCTGACAGATTGCCGGCCTTGGTGTCCGCCTTGGCGGCGCCGAAACCCCAGGTGCCGAGCCGCGAGCGCCGTTCCGCCTCGGTGGCGTTGGGCATGAGCCGGGTGATCTGGTCGTAGGGTGTCATCTCAGGGGCGAGGTCGTCGAGCTGGTGTTGCGCGAAGTAGCCGACCTCCAGCTTTTGCGAGCGGCGCATGGTGCCATCGAGCGTGGCGAGGCGCCCCGCGACGAGCTTGGCGAACGTCGATTTACCGTTGCCGTTTTGGCCGAGCAGCGCGATTCGGTCATCCTGGTCGATACGCAGGTCCAGCCGCGAGAGCACGGGCTTGTCCGGCGCATAGCCCACGCTGCCGCGTTCGAGCTGAAGGATGGGGCTGGCGAGCAGCTTGTCCGGCCCAGGCAGCCTGAACGGCACGACCCGCTCGTCGGCCTCGGCCGCGATCGGTTGCATGCGGGCCAACACCTTCATGCGGCTCTGCGCCTGCGCGGCCTTGGACGCTTTCGCCTTGAAACGCGTGATGAAAGCTTCGAGGTGCTTGCGTTGATCCTCTTGCTTCTTCTGCATCTTCTGGTCGAGGCGCTGCTTTTCGCGGCGGGTCTCCTCGAACGTATCGTAGCCACCCGAATAAAGCGTGAGCTTGCCGCGTTCGAGGTGCACGATAGATCCGACGGCGCGGTTCAGCAGGTCGCGATCGTGGCTGACCATGATCACCGTGTGCGGGTACCCCCTGAGGTAGCTCTCGAGCCAGAGCGTACCTTCGAGATCGAGATAGTTGGTCGGCTCGTCGAGCAGCAGCACCTCGGGCTCGAGAAACAGGATCGATGCCAGCGCGACCCGCATGCGCCAGCCGCCGGAATACTCACGACAAGAGCGGCGCTGAGCGTCCTCGTCGAAACCGAGGCCCGAGAGGATTTGCGCAGCCCGCGCCGGCGCGGAATGGGCGTCGATGTCGTTCAGCCGCTCGTGGATCGCTGCGATACGGGCGGCGTCGGTCGCCGTCTCGGCCTCGGCAAGCAGGTTTGCGCGCTCGCTGTCGGCAGCCAGAACCCAGTCGATCAGGCTGTCGTCGCCACCCGGGGCCTCCTGAGCGACGTATCCGATGCGGGAGCCTCTGGCGGTGCTGATCGACCCGTCGTCAGGCGCGATCTCGCCGACGATCAAACGAATCAGCGTCGACTTGCCCGCACCATTGCGCCCGACGAGGCCCACCTTGTGACCGGTCGGAATTGCGACTGACGCGCCTTCGAGGATCGGTTTGCCCTCGATACGATAAGTGAGGTCGTTGATGTGCAGCATGGCGCGCCGGGAATAGCCCCTTGCGCCGCGGTTGTCACCTGGGGCGCAAGGGGCTCGCCTTCAGCGGCGGTTACCACCGCCAATGTCGTTGAAGCGTGCCCAGAACTCCTCGCGATCGCAGCGATCGTTCAGGTTCAGGCTATCCATGGGCCGGCCGTTGTCGCGCGTGCAACGACCATCACGTGTCCGGGTGGAGCTGCGGTAACGCTGCTCGTAGCGATCGCCGTCGTCGTATTTGCGACTTTTGCGGCGATCGTAGGCCGCTGCGTCGAAGATCGGAAGCGTGGCGAACACGAAGACGAGTGTGGCAGCTAGGGGGCGCATGCGCTCTCCGTTTTGGATAGCGAGGTCGGCGGCCAGCGCCGGCATCGATCTACGGTCCTTTCACAGAATGTGGTGGTCTCTCACAAGTTCTCAAGCATGGGGCGCGGTTGCGATTTCACTTATTCGCGACTGTGCGCAACCGGGCTGACCCCGATGCCGCGCGCGCTTATAGTGGCCTCATGAGCACAGAATCGAAGTCATCCCTCGCCGCCATTATCACCGTGCCGGAAGGCGAGGCCGTCCCCGTCGGCAAGGGCAGCCACGTTTATCTCGTCGACGGCTCCGGCTACATCTTTCGCGCCTTCCACGCCCTACCGCCGCTGACGCGTCCATCGGATGGACTGCCCGTCGGGGCCGTGCATGGCTTCTGCGCCATGCTCTGGAAGCTGATGCAGGACGCCAAGGCTGGGCGCGGGCCGACGCATATTGCGGTCATCTTCGACGCGGGTCGCGACAACTTTCGCAATGAAATCTACGAGAATTACAAGGCAAATCGTCCCCCCGCACCTGAAGAGCTGGTGCCGCAGTTCCCGCTCATCCGACATGCGGTCAGGGCATTCAATATCGCCTGCATCGAGCAGGACGGATACGAGGCCGACGATCTGATCGCGACGTACACCAAAGACGTCATCGCCAGGGGCGGCGATGTCACGATCGTTTCGTCCGACAAGGATCTGATGCAGCTGGTCCAGCCGGGCGTCGTTATGCTCGACACGATGAAAAACAAGTCGATCGGCCGCGAGGAGGTGATCGAGAAGTTCGGCGTCGAGCCCTCGCTGGTGGTGGACGTGCAGTCGCTGGCGGGTGATTCGGTCGACAACGTGCCGGGCGTGCCCGGCATCGGCGTCAAGACGGCCGCCGAACTCATCAAGGAATACGGTGACCTGGATTCGCTGCTGGCCCGGGCCGGCGAGATCAAGCAGCCAAAGCGCCGCGAAAAGCTCATCGAGTTCGCCGATCAGGCTCGTATCTCGCGCGAGTTGGTCCGGCTGAAGCACGACGTGCCGGTGTCGGTCGACGTGGAGCGGCTCGGCGTCCAGGACCCGTTGTCGGAGCCGCTGCTCGCGTTCATGCGCGAGATGGAGTTCAACACGCTGACGAAGCGGATCGCCGAGGCCCTGGGAGTTGACGTGCCACCGCCGCTCGAGCGGTCCGTGGGATCGAGCCTTGGCAGCTATGGCGGGCGCGAGACGAAGCCTCCTGTTGCGCGGTCGGGTCCGCGCCCTGCCGGACTTGACGACGGCGCGACCGCAGCCCGAGGCGTGACGGCGAGCGACGCCTTCGCGGACGTGTTGGCGTTCTCCCGCGGGGCAGCGCGCGAGCCGAAGATCGATCGCTCGACGTACGAGACGGTGCGCGATCTCGACCGGCTGAAGGCATGGGTGGCGGAAGCGCTCGACCGCGGCCGGGTCGCGTTCGACACGGAGACGACCAGCCTGGATGCCATGCGGGCCGATCTCGTCGGCGTCTCGCTGGCAACCGCACCGGGTCGCGCCTGCTATGTGCCGGTCGGTCATACGGGTGGCGACAGCGATCTCTTCGGCGGCGGGGGCCTGCTCGCCGGCCAGATTCCGATCCGCGAGGCTCTCGAGGTTCTGAAGCCGCTGCTTGAAGACCCCTCGACACTGAAAATCGGCCAGAACCTCAAGTACGACGCCCTCGTCATGCGGCGCTACGGCATTCGCGTCGGTCCATACGACGACACGCAGCTCATCTCCTACGTCCTGGATGGAGGGCGGGGTGCGCACGGCATGGACGCGCTTGCCGAACGGCACCTTGGCCACGTTTGCATCTCGTTCGGCGACGTGATCGCGCATGCCCCCGGCGCGAAGAAGAGCGAGAAAACCTTTGCCGGCGTGCCGATCGAGAAAGCGACGGAGTATGCGGCCGAGGATGCCGACGTTACGCTGCGCCTCTGGATGGCCCTGAAGCCGCGTCTCGTCGCCGAACGCATGACGACCGTCTACGAGACACTGGAAAGACCACTCGTCGATGTCGTCTCCAGCATGGAGTACGCCGGAATAAAAGTGGATCAGGGCATTCTCTCGCGCCTCTCCTCCAGTTTTGCGCAGAGCATCGTACGCCTCGAGGAGGAAGTGCAGGCGCTGGCCGGGTACAAGTTCAATCTCGGATCGCCGCGGCAGCTTGGCGAATTGCTGTTCGACAAGCTGAAGATGCCCCGCGGCAAGCGGACGAAGAGCGGCCAATGGGAGACCCGGGCAGGGCTGCTCGACGACCTGGCGGCCAACGAGGAGCTGCCCGAGGACGCGCGTCGGCTGATCAACACCATGCTCGAGTGGCGGCAGCTCTCGAAGCTGAAGTCGACGTATACGGACGCGCTGCCGGCACATATCGACGAATCCGGCCGCATCCACACGAGCTACGCGCTGGCCGCGACCACAACCGGGCGTCTGGCGTCGGCCGAACCCAATCTGCAGAACATTCCCGTTCGTACCAAGGAGGGCCGCGAAATCCGCACGGCGTTCGTCGCAGACAAGGCGGCGAAGCTGATCTCGGCCGATTATTCGCAGATCGAGCTGCGCGTGCTGGCGCACATCGCAGATATCCCGCAGCTCAAACAGGCGTTTGCCGACGGGCTCGACATCCACGCCATGACGGCGTCCGAGATGTTCGGTGTGCCACTGGAGGGCATGCCGGGCGAGGTCCGCCGGCGTGCGAAGGCCATCAATTTTGGCATCATCTACGGCATCTCGGCGTTCGGCCTCGCCGCTCAGCTCGGCATCTCGAAGCAGGAGGCGGGCGAGTACATCACGACGTACTTCAAGCGCTTCCCCGGCATTCGCGATTACATGGATCGCACCAAGAAGTTCGCGCACGACAATGGTTTTGTGGAAACGGTGTTCGGCCGCCGCGTGCATTATCCCGAGATCAACACCAAGAACCCCTCCATGCGCGGCTTCCTGGAGCGTGCCGCCATCAACGCGCCGATCCAGGGCTCGGCCGCCGACATCATCCGCCGCGCCATGATCCGTATGCCGGCGGCGCTGCGCGAGGCCGGCCTCGCCTCGGCAACCATGCTCCTGCAGGTGCACGACGAGTTGATCTTCGAAGTGAAGGCCACGGAAATCGAAAGGGCCATCGAAGTGGTACGCTCGGTCATGGAAAAGGCGCCGGAGCCGTTCGTGAAGTTCTCGGTCCCGATCCATGTCGACGCCAAGGCCGCCGACAATTGGGAAGCCGCACACTGATCGGTGCGGCAGATATGGCAGCTACGAGCGCTAATGGGGGCTCGAGACGTGCCCCCGGGGTGAAAATATCCGCCACGTCAAAGCCCTGAAATACCGCCAAGGCCCGACAGGGGCGCACGCTAGTCCTTCGCCCTCTTGATCGCGTTCTCGAGGCCGCGGTCACGCGCGGATTTGAAGGCTTCCGTGACGTGCGAAAGCTGGTGCGTGTCGAAGTGGGCGTGCAGCGCGGTGCGCAAGCCCTGGGCGTCGAGCGTGCGGTTTATGGAGCGCTTGACCAGCTTCATCGCGAAGGGCTCCGCTTTGGCGATATGGGCTGCCATCGCCATGGTCTCGGCCTCGAGATCGTTGCGGGCAACCACCTTGTTGACCATGCCGATGCGCCACGCTTCGTCCGCCGACATGCGGCCACCCATGAACAGCATCTCCTTGGCCTTGCGTGCGCCCATCACCCACGGATGGATCAGCACCTCGACTGCCGTCGCGCCCAGCGTGTGGCAGACCGGATCGGAGAAGAACGCGTCGTCGGCGGCGATGATCAGGTCGCACATGTTTGCGACCATGAAGCCACCCGCGATGCACGCGCCCTGCACGGAGGCGATGGTCGGCTTCGGACAATCCCAGATGCGCAGCGCATATTCGAGGTAGTAGAGCTCTTCATAGGCCCAGCGCTGCTCGACGGTGAAGTTCGCGCGCTGAGCGGCCCCCTGCTTCAGGTCGTGGCCGGCCGAGAAATGCTCGCCCTTGCCGTCGAACACGAGGACGCGGACCGCCGGGTCGGCGGTCGCCGTGCGCACGGCGTCGTCCAACTCGTCGAGCAACTCGCGGCTCTCGGCATTGCGCATCTGGGGGCGATTGTGCGAGAGGCGGGCGACGCCTCCGTCGACGGCATAGGCGATGTTCGAATAGGTCACGGCGGCGTCTTTCCTCGATGTTCGCGGGCCCGATGAGTCGCGCTTCAAATCACCCTTCGGCGCGCAACTCACCACGCGCCCGATTGAACTCTGCCCCGAAGATCATGATGATGCCAGAGAACTGGAAGAATATGAGGGCCGTCAGCAACTGCGTGAGGCCACCATAGAAGTACGAGTAGTCGCTGACCGTCAGCCACCACGAATAGATCCACGCGGCGAGAATCCACAGGCCGACGCTCAATGTGACACCGGGCCAAACATCCCAGACGCTACGCCGGCCGGCGGCAAGCCAAAGGTGATAGGCGAGTAGCTGCGCAAACGTGATGACAACGACGATCGTATAGCGGGAGGTCGGTGACAGCAGGCCGTGGTCGATCAACCAGAGGATGGGCTGCCAGTCCTGAGTCTGGGCGAGCGCCGGACCGACCACCACGCCCCAGGTTATGGTGAGCATGCCGGCGGCGGTGGCGAATACGAAAAAAATGCTCTGCAGGTAGCAGAACAGCATGGAACGGCCCTCACGAACCCCGTAGGCAACGTTGAGGCCTGCCCGCAGGCTTTCGATGGCGCTGGTGGCGAAGAACAGAGACAACGCGCCGCCAAAGGTCAATACGCCGTACCGCGTCCGGCCGATGACCTGCTCGACCTCCGGTGCCAGCGCCGAGGCCACGTTGTCCGGCACCACCTGGAAAAGCTGGTGAATGGCTGCATCGGCAAGCTCGCGTCCCCCTACGGTCGCCGCGAGCGCGGTGAGAAAGATGCAGAACGGAAACAGCGACAGCAGGAACGAATAGGCGATGGCACCGGCCATCGAGATGCCGCCGTCGTCGACCACGCGGTAAATGGCAAGCCTGAGCACATTCCAGCGCCTGCGCATCAAAGTCCCCTGTGTTCCTGCTGTCATCGGCTCCGCAGCGAGAGTATCGCTTAGCGAGATCAAAGGTATTATGCCAGCGGCGGCGGTCCGACTCGGGCGCTCTGTAGTGGGTTGAAGGCGAGATCGCAACGCTCGGGCAAGTCCGCTGCGGGAGAGGAGGCGGGACCGGCATGTCGGGTGTGAACGACGATTTGGACATTGCCCGCGCCGCACTGCGGCGGGCGCGAAACGAATTGGCGCGGCAGCTTGAGGCAGAGCCGGCGTGGAGAGCGCTCGGGCAGCTCGATGCAAAACAGGCGGGCCCGCAACGGACAGCATCGAAGGACATCGCAGCGATACGTTCGAACATCATCACTCTGCTCGATGCGAGCATTCCGGAATGGCGGGCCCTGGCCGGCATCGACGCGACTGTCGCCGCGCTCGGACGGGTGGAAGGCGCGGCACAGCCTCAGCCCCGCGCCGCACCGCCACCATTGCCTGCGGGCGGACGCTCCGACCGAGCAGCGCCACCCCGCGTGCCGCACGTTCGGCTTGAACCTGAGAGGACGCGGTATGGGCCGGCACACGACAGGCCCGCGGCCGCAAAGCCCGCGCCGCCCGAGCCGACAGAGGCACCGAGCGAACGCGCCCCAACCATGAGACGGGTCATCGAGGCGCCTCCCGCCCCTCTGCCACGGCCGCGCCCCGCCTCGAAGGGCGGCCGCCTGGCCGCTGCACTAGGCTTGGCAGGCGAGGGACCCGCCCGCCTCTCGGCGATCGAGGCCGACGTCGAGCGATTGATGCGGCGCGATGCTGGGACCTGGGATCGCGCCAATTCGTCCGCTGTGCCGCCTCCGCTGACTGCGCACGCTGAGCAATCGCCAGGCGCGGTCCTCAACGAGCCCGAAGTCGTCGGTGACGAAGCCGAGGTCGAGATCATAACCACGGCTGCGGCTCCGGTTCGAGACGAGGGCCGGCCGATTACGCGGCTCGCCGACCGTCTCAGTCGTACGCGAGGCGGTCCGGACGAGGGCGACACGGTTCGCGAGCCCGTCGTATCGATGCAGGCCGAAGTCGAGGAAGCAACGGTCGAGATCGTCGTCCCGGACGGGCCGGCGAGATGAGCGGTGCGTTACCGGTTCGCGCGGCGCTGAGCGATCGGGCACCTACCACCGGTCCCAGTAGTCGGCGCGGGCACGTCGACCGGCAAACCCGGACGGGGCATAACCGCTCCAGGATTGGGCCCGGCTCCGCTGGCGCGCTTGGAATTTGGCGATGCTGCGGGCAGCCGCAGCTTCACCCTTGGTCTGGACGATGATGTCGGTGCCGGGTCCGTTCTCGATGCTCTTGCCGAGATCCGAAATGATAACCGTCGATCCCGGCTGAAGCGTCGGCATCACCCGCGCGAGGACGGCATGCGGCAACTCGATGCGATCAAGGGCGGCGCGGGCGCTCGCGAGCGGGTCGTGGCCCACGCCGACCGACCTGCCCTTTTTCCCCTTCGAGCGGGCGCTTTCGCCCGTTGGTGCGCCGCCGTCGTGAGCCTCGAGCGTTAGGCCTACCCAGCTGACGGTATCGGGTTCGCCGTCGACTTTCTGCGCGATGAAAACATGCGTCCCAAGGGGGCTGTCGGGGTCACGAATCTCGATCGGATGCTCCATCACGGGTTGGCGTGCCTGATGCACGAACACCCTCCCGGCATCGCGCGACACGAAAATCGTGAACGGCGAAAACTTGCGCTGGATGAGTTGATACTGAACGAAAATCTGCTGGCGCTTGTCGAAAAGCCTGCGGACCTTGTCCTGTGCAGCCCGCGCCCTGGCACGCGCGGCCATGGCCAGTTCACGCGCCTCGGCTTCGCGGGACCGGGCATCGACGAGTTCAAGCATCATTTCGAGCTGGGCCGCGATTGCCTCGTCGCGCGCGGCTTCGGATTCAGCTCTGTCGGCGAGCATCGAAAGGACGCGTCCCCGGCCCCTCGCCCGGTTGACGAGCGTGAGCGCGCGACGAAGGGCGCGTTGGGCCTGTCCCTGCTCGATGAGACGCGGTCGAACGGGGAGCTTGGCCTCGTCCAACGCGGCGGTGGCAGCCGCGAGCTGCCGTTCGAGCGCCAGGCGTCGTGCGCGTATCTCGGCAAACCCCGGTTCCGGATTGACGGCAGGGGCCTCTCCGGCGGTCGATGAAACCGCTGTCACCGGCTCCTTCCCGACGTCCTCCGCGGTTGCCGAGACCCCGGTAGCGATATTGCCTCGATCCGCACCAGCGAACGGCGAGGCGGCCGTCTCAGCCGAAGGCAGCGCGGGTTGCGGCGCCGGGTCGCCGGGCTGAGGCAGGGCCGTGTGGCTGAGCACCTGCGGCGCGCCATCATGGGAGACGATCAGCACGCGGGCGCCGACCCGCGATGTGCGGAACAGACGTTCTGCAAATCCCTTCGGCAGGCGGATGCAGCCGTGTGAAGCCCGGTAGCCTGGGACGACACCCTGGTGAAGGGCGACGCCCGACCAGGTAATGCGCTGCATGAACGGCATCTCGGCGTCATCATAGAGGTTCGAGAAGTGCTCGACCTTGCGTTCGATGATCGAGAAAATTCCCTCGGGAGTGTCGTTGCCCCTGCGGCCGGTCGAGACCTTGGAGGTGGCGATGAGGCCGGTCCGGTCGTAGACGCGGATATGTTGGCTGCCGATGGAAATGACGGCCAGCAAGGGCCCATCCACAGTGAAGGGCTCGAGGCCTTCGCCGTAGGTTTCCTCGATGTCTGTCGTGAGCGGATCGCTCGGAGATTGAGCATCGGCTGGCGCCGAAGCGAGAAGCCCGATGGTAAACGCGACCATGGCCGACACCGATGCAACGGCTTTGCGGGTGCGGCAGGCGACGAACAATCGCCCGCGGACGGCGCCCAGTCTCGTTCTCACGGTCGCTGCTCCCTGGCGTCGAGGTGAAACGGAATCGAAAGCCAGCTTAGGTGCGCTTGACTAAGCATCAGTTACGACGTCGACCACAGCGAGGCAAGTCGGTCCGCTGTGCACGGCCTATGCAGCGTTGCACAATTGAATCACCACCCAATCCAAAGGATTAGCCGAGCAGGGCACGGCAGAATAAATATGAAAAATAAGGGTCGCCGGAGAGGACTCCGACGACCCGCGATTGCCGGCGATCCCTCGGCAAGGGATCGCGAGGCAGAGATGTCAGCTGCCGACGCGATCCTCGATGCACTTCTTGGTGTGGCTGGTCTTCGCGGCGCCCGTCAGCTTCTTTTCAGCCGCCGACTTGTTACAGGCGGTGGATGCTGTCGTCTCGCATTTCTTCATGAACGATGCGAGAGCCGCGCCGGCGAGCTTCTTGCTCGTCGCCTGGGCTTTGCAGGTTCCCGTTGCCTCAGCCACGGCGGCCGGCTTCTTGGCGGGCTTGGTCGCGGCAGGAGCGGTCGGCTTGGCGGCCGGGGTGGTTGTTGCCGGTGCCTGAGCGAATGCGGTCGCGGCAGACAGCAGCAGGGCGGCGGCGGCGATGGTGTACTTCATGGGCTTGCCCTTTCAGAGCAATTCAGGGACGCGCTCGGATGCACGTCACGTAGCTCATTAGGACGTCGCACATGAACGGCGGCTGACTGTCGCCTCCATTGGTAATGCGCTTTCAAAACCAGTGGCTTACTCTTTTCAGCCCGCACCGCAGCCTCGTCGCGAACCGGACGATGCCTCGTCGCTCGAACGGCGCAAACGTATTCGGTCACGCCGACTTTGCCATCTCGCGGAGCTGGAATTTCTGGATTTTGCCGGTCGACGTCTTGGGAATCTCGGCAAACACGACATGGCGGGGGCACTTGTAGCGTGCCAAGTGTGCGCGGCACCATTCGATCAACTCGTCGGCCGTCGCCTCGGTGCCTGCCTTCAGTTCGATGAACGCGCACGGCGTCTCGCCCCACTTCTCATCAGGCTTGGCGACCACGGCGCAATGCGCCACGGCCTCGTGCTTGTAAAGCACATCCTCGACCTCGATCGATGAGATGTTCTCGCCGCCCGAGATGATGATGTCCTTTGATCGGTCCTTGAGCTGGATATACCCGTCCGCATGCATAACGCCGAGGTCGCCGGTGTGAAACCAGCCGCCCGCGAACGCCTCTTCGGTCGCATCCTTGTTCTTCAGATAGCCCTTCATGACGATGTTGCCGCGCATCATCACTTCGCCGAGCGTCTCTCCATCCGCAGGCACGGGCGTCATGGTGGCCGGGTCCATGACAGACAGGCCATCGAGCGCTGTGTAGGCAACGCCCTGGCGCGCCTTGCGCTGCGCCCGCGCGGCCGGCGGCAGCGCATCCCACTCGGATTTCCATTCATTGACCACCGACGGACCGTAGCACTCGGTTAGGCCGTAGACGTGAGTCACGTCGAAACCTGCCTCGGACATACGGGCAAGCACTGCTTCGGGGGGCGCCGCGCCCGCGGTGACGAAGCGGACCGTATGCGGTAGCCGACGCTTCTCGTCTGCGGGCGCATTCAACATGGTGGCCATCACGATCGGCGCGCCGCACATGTGCGTGACGCGGTGCTCGGCGATGTAATCGTAAATGAGATTGGCGCGGACCCAGCGCAGGCAAACGTGGGTGCCGCCGACGGCTGAGAGGGTCCACGGGAACGCCCACCCGTTGCAATGGAACATCGGCAACGTCCACAGATAGACCGGGTGTTGGCCGAGACCGGCAGCGATGACGTTGGCGTAGCACATCAACGCCGCGCCGCGGTGATGCACAACCACGCCCTTCGGATTGCCCGTCGTGCCGGAGGTGTAGTTGAGCCCGATCGCGTCCCATTCGTTCGACGGCGGCCTCCAGGCAAAGTCAGGGTCGCCACCGGCCAGGAAATCCTCGTAGTCGAGCGTGCCGAGGCGTTCTCCGCTTTGCGGGAATTCGATGTCGTCGTAGTCGATGACGAGCGGCTCGACCGAGGCGAGCGCGAGGGCCTCCTTCATGATCGGCGCGAATTCGCGGTCCGTTATCAGCACCTTGGCATCGGCATGGTCGAGCTGGAAGGCGACGATAGCCGCATCGAGGCGCGTGTTCATCGAATGCAGGACCGCTCCCGTCATGGGCACGCCGAAATGCGCTTCCAGCATCGGTGGAACGTTCGGGAGCATCACCGACACCGTATCGCCGGCCCCGATCCCTCTCTTCGCCAGCGCCGAGGCCAGCCGCCTGCAGCGCGCGTAGAAGTCTCGGTAGGTTCGAACCTGCTTGCCGTGGACGACGGATTTGTGCTCGGGCCAGACATGTGCCGCCCTGGCAAGCAGCGTCAGCGGCGAAAGAGGTTGATAATTGGCCGGGTTGGGGGCGAGGTTCGTCTCGAAGGGATGGGTCATCGATGGCATCTCGAGCAAAGGACCGGCGCCGCGCGACAGCCGGGCGTCATCGCTGGACCGTATCCAATCGGCCGCACCGCATCAACGCCGCAGGCTTGCCTTGCCTCTTGCCCCGGTGGGCTCGACAATGCTGATAAATCCGCAGAAAGGGGGCTTTGGCCCCTCGATGCCGAGAGGAAACACCATGAGCCGCTATCACGAGGTCTACAACTTCTGGAAGCAGCATCCAGACCAATTCTGGGCTGAGGCGGCGCGCGAGATCGACTGGGTCAAGCCGGCGGACAAGGTGTTCGACGCCGAAATGGGCGAGTATGGCCGCTGGTTCGTCGGGGCTGAGTGCAACACCGCCTACAACTGCCTGGACCGGCATGTAAAGGCAGGACGCGGCGCGCAGGCGGCGCTGATCTACGACAGCCCGGTCACCTCCACGACCACGACCTTCACCTACGCCGAGCTGACCGACGAGGTAGCCACCTTCGGCGCGGTGCTGCAGGATCTCGGCGTGAGCAAGGGGGACCGGGTCATCATCTATATGCCGATGGTGCCGGAGGCTGTGGTCGCGATGCTGGCCTGCGCGCGTATCGGAGCCATCCATTCGGTCGTATTCGGCGGATTTGCCTCCTCGGAGCTGGCGACGCGGTTCGACGATGCCAAGCCCGTCGCCATCGTCTCGGCGAGTTGCGGCATCGAGACTGCGCGCGTCGTTCCCTATAAGCCCCTGTTGGACAAGGCCATCGAGCTGGCGCAGCACAAAGTCGGCATTTCGGTCGTGCTGCAGCGACCGCAGGCCGAGGCGACGATGGTAGCCGGCCGCGATCACGACTGGGCAAGCTGCGTCGCCGAAGCAAAGGCCAAGGGTCGCCGCGCCGAGTGCGTGACGGTCGCCGCAACCGATCCGATCTACATTCTCTATACGTCGGGCACGACCGGATCTCCGAAGGGCGTCATCCGCGATAACGGCGGCCACATGGTCGCTCTCAAATGGACGATGAAGAACCTCTACGGCATCGAGCCGGGCGAGGTGTATTGGGCCGCGTCCGACGTCGGCTGGGTGGTTGGCCACAGCTACATCGTCTATGCGCCGCTGCTGCACGGCGCGACCACGATCCTCTATGAGGGCAAGCCCGTCGGCACACCGGACGCCGGGGCGTTCTGGCGCGTCATCGCCGAGCACAAGGTCTCCGCCATGTTTACCGCGCCGACGGCATTCCGCGCCATCAAGCGGGATGACCCCGAAGGCAAGCTGATCAAAGACTACGACCTCAGTCACTTCCGCACGCTGTTCCTGGCCGGTGAGCGTGCCGATCCCGAGACCATCAAGTGGGCCGAGCAGCATCTCGAGGTGCCGGTGATCGACCACTGGTGGCAGACGGAGACCGGCTGGGCGATTGCCGGCAATCCGGTTGGCCTCGGTCAGCTTCCGGTCAAGTATGGATCGCCATCGGTACCGATGCCTGGCTACGATCTGCAATGCCTCGACGAAAATGGCGTACCGGTGCCGAACGGGCAACCGGGCACGTTGGCGGTCAAGCTGCCGCTGCCGCCGTCGTCTCTGCCGACGCTCTGGGGCAACGACGAGCGCTTCCGCAAGAGCTATCTCGCCGACTTCAAAGGCTACTACACGACGTCGGATGCGGGCTTCATCGACGAGGACGGCTACGTGTTCGTCATGGCGCGAACGGACGACGTGATCAACGTCGCCGGTCACCGTCTGTCGACAGGCCAGATGGAAGAGGTCGTAGCGCAGCACAAGGACGTCGGGGAATGCGCGGTCGTTGGCGTGCACGACGACCTGAAGGGTCAGCTTCCCGCCGGCTTCATCGTGCTCAACGCGGGCGTCAACCGTGACGCCAAGGATATCGAGGCCGAGGTGGTGAAGCTGGTGCGCGACGTGATCGGGCCGGTGGCCGCCTTCAAGCAAGTATTGACGGTACAGCGCCTGCCGAAGACGCGCTCGGGCAAGATCCTGCGTGGCACCATGCGGGCCATTGCCGACAGCGAGGCCTGGAAAATGCCCGCAACCATCGACGATCCGGGCATCCTCGACGAGATCACCGAGGCGCTGAAAGCCCGTGGCATGGCCAGGGAGAGCAAGGGACCGACCAGTTGAGCCAGCCGTCGGTGCCGGCGGTCACGATCGAGCCTCGCCTTCCCCCTCTTCCGGCTTGACCCTTGCGTTCATCACGCGCCTGACCGGTTCAGCGGGACGGAGCGTCCATTGGCGCCAGACGTGGGAGCATCGGCTTGCGCCGGATGCCGCACCGCGGCGCTCGATGGTCGCTATTTCCTCCCTACCGCCGCTGCGACGGAAATGACCAGCCACGAAGCGATCAGCAGCATCCCCCCGGTTGGCGCCGCCATGGGAAATAACCGGTGCCCCGCCAAGGCCTTGAGCGCGATATCGCCGGCAAACAGCGCTCCGCCGGTGATCCATCCGACCATCGCGAGAAGAGCCGCTGCCCGCCACAGGCGGCCGGATACCATCAAGGCAATCGTACAAAGCACGGCGAGCGCATGAATGAGCAGCATCTGTGACGCGCTGTCGAGACCGGCCCCCGGGGCCGAATGGGCAGCAATCGCCGCTAGAACCACGCCCGCGGCTCCCATCAATCCCGCAACCACCATCGGCAGGGCCATCACCATCGCATATGCCTGTCGCCATGCCCGATCGAGAGCGTCGCAATCGCGTTTCCGGCGATGAGGACACTCTGTCGTCGATACCATTTGTGGCGCGAATGCCGCGCGCCCCTACTTGCGCGTTTGACGTTTGACCAGCGCGTCGAGTGCCATGAGGTCGCGCATGAGCGCCTCGAAGTCCTTCAGCGGGACCATGTTCGGGCCATCCGAGGGCGCCTTGTCCGGGTCCGGATGCGTCTCGATGAATAGCCCCGCTATGCCAACGGCAACGGCAGCCCGCGCCAGCACAGGCACGTAGCGACGATCGCCGCCCGACGACGAGCCCTGTCCGCCCGGCTGCTGCACCGAATGCGTCGCATCGAAGATCACGGGCGCCCCGGTCTCGGCCATGATGGCGAGTGAGCGCATGTCGACGACGAGTGTGTTGTAGCCAAACGAGGCGCCGCGTTCTGTGACCAGCACGCGCGTGTTACCCGAACCCGTCACCTTGGCGATGACGTGCTGCATGTCCCAGGGCGCGAGAAACTGTCCCTTCTTGATCTTGACCACCTTGCCGGTTCTGGCCGCGGCAACGAGAAGGTCGGTCTGCCGGCACAGAAATGCGGGGATCTGCAGGACATCGACGACCTCGGCCACTCGGGCACATTGCGTCGCCTCATGCACATCCGTGACGACCGGCAAGTTGAAGCTCTGGCGTATTTCGGAGAAGACCGCGAGCGCCGCCTCGAGGCCCATCCCGCGTTTGCCGGAAAGCGATGTCCGGTTGGCCTTGTCGTAGCTGGTCTTGTAGACGAGCCCGAGCCCGAGCCGTCCCGCGATCTCTTTCAGGGCAGCGGCCGTCTCGAGCGCATGCGCCCGGCTTTCCATCTGGCAGGGTCCGGCAAACACCGCGACCGGACGATCCTGCGCGAACGTGACGTTGCCCACCGTCACACTTCGATCGGGCGAGGTGATCGTGTTGCTCATGCCTCATTCTACCCGACGACTGACGGGCGCGCACTCGGCAAGCCAGAATTGCCCACAATCAAGCGTCGCCATCACTCCGCACGGACGGCAGCCTACCGTCCGCGCAGGCAACTCCGGTCAGCGTTTGACCGGCCCGTTGCTGACGGGGGCCGCGCCATGCCCGGCTGTCTCCTTGAAGCGCGGCAGATGATCGTCCACTTCGAACCACGAGACCCGCTCCTCGATGTGCGCGTGGCCGGTCGGCACGAACTTGCCGGGCTCGTCCAGCGTCCCCATGAAGAGGTGGACTTCCTTGGGCCAGCGCGAGCCGGCATAGGCCATCGGCGAGCCGCAGGTGGGGCAGAAATATCGCTTCACGCCGGGCGACGACTCGTAAACGGACGGCGTACCCTTGAGATAGTGAAACTGGTCGATATTGACGCCGACGTAGGTCGCCACCGGTGACGAAACGGCGCGGCGGCAGCTCTCGCAATGGCAGTACATGACCCACTTCGGCGCCTCGGAGAATTCATACTCGATGGCGCCGCACATGCAGTGCCCACGCGTCGTATCTGGCTTGGCGGTAGACATGTCGCGGAAATCCTCCGGGTATCGGCCTGTCGCGGCATCGAATAGGCCCTGACCTTAGCGTACACCCGCCGGGCTTGTCCTGCATTGCGGCGGCGCCCCGGCGCGTTCTAGCATGACGAAGCGTTCCTTCTCGACCTGGAGTTAATCGACCATGCCATCCCCATCGCGCACTGCGCTCGTCACCGGCTCCAACAAGAATATCGGCCGTGCCTGCGTGCTGCACCTTGCGAAGGCCGGCTGCAACGTGGTCGTCAACGGCGCACAGGACCATGCCGCGGCGGAACGGACGGCTTCCGACGCGCGCAAGCTCGGCATCGAGGTCTTGGTGGCGATGGGCGATGTCGGCCTGCGCGAAGATGCGCAGCGCATCGCCGACGAGGCTCTGGCCAAGTTCGGCACTGTCGACATTCTGGTTAACAATGCCGCGATCCGAAAGGATGGCAGATTTCTCGAAATGCCGGAGGATGCTTGGCGCTATGCCATGTCCGTCAATTTCGACGCGGCCTACTGGCTATCGCGTCGCTGCCTGCCGGGAATGATCGAGAGGGGCTGGGGCCGGATCATCAATTTCGCCGGTATGAACGCCATCCATGGCTACAACGGCCGAGCCCACGTATCGGCCTCGAAGCATGCGGCGTGGGGACTGACGAAAGCGCTAGCCATGGAGTTCGGCCCGAAGGGCGTCACAACGAACATCGTCTCGCCGGGGCCGATCATGGGCGAGGCGCAGGACGCCGAGCAGGCGGCGCACATTTCACCGATGGCGGCACGGGTGCCGCTCGGGCGACTCGGCAAGCCCGAGGAGGTCGCCGCCGCCGTGGCACTGCTCGCCTCGGATGCTGGCGGCTTCATCAATGGGCAAATGATCCAGGTCAACGGCGGCGCCGAGACCTGACGCTCGAAGCAGCTGAAGCGACCCACTTGAATGCGACGACGACGCGAACCGAGCCACGGGATCGCTTTCAAAAGCCCGCCGCACCCTAGATCGCGCGTGTGACCATGCGCGAGCCGCCACCCCAGAGCGGCAGGTAGGCCATCTTCACGCCGGCACCGCCCGTTACGATCGGGAAAATGTGCTCGGGCCCGGGTGCCATGCGAAAGGCATCGCTACCGCCCGCCTCGAACAAATATTTCTGCACGTCGGACAAACCGATGCCTGCTCCCAGCAATCGTTCCGAAAGCTCGAGCGGAAGGATGAAGACTTGCTCGGGTGGCTCGGGCTGGCGCGACGCCCCGGTCGTCTCGGCTGACGCCCTCATGATGATGGTCAGCGCATCGAGGATTGCATCGGCGCCGGCATCCCCCCCTTCGCCGTCGCGCAGCGGCAGAACCTCGGCGGTGCCAGACACGCCCATCACGGTGACCGCGCTGCTGCCGGCCGGCATCCCCCGCCTCACGTGCAGCGGCGGATAGGGCCCGTCCTCAGGCTCGGCGAAACAGAAGGTGTATTTGCCAGGCTGCCCGCACGTCGCCATGTCACCAGAACCGGCGCGCGCACCGCCGATGTTGCGCAGGCAAAGGCTCACCGCACGTCCAATGGCGGCATTGGCCCGATTTCCCGGCCCAAGGCAGTTGATGCCCGGATTGAGGTCGAGCGCCGAGACGATCGGCCCATGCACGCACGTTGCCACGGCGGCCGAGCCCGTCGTGGTCATCAGCCCGAGCAGATTGAGTTCCGGCTCGAGACAAGCCGTCACGGCCGCGATCACCACCCTGAGCTCGGCCGGACGGCAGCCGGCGAGCACCGCGTTGTAGGCAACGGCGCGTGGCGTCACATCGCCAAAAAGCGGCGGCATGAACCCCAGCGACTGCTCCGGATCGGCTATTCCCGTCAGCATGGCTGCGAGGCGAACTTCGGTCGGCGGCACCAACGGTAGCCCGTCGCCCAGATCGGCGGCCTCGAGCTCGGCCTGCACATCGTCCCACGACCGGCTTTCGCCGACGGTCGGAAATTCGCTCATTGCGTGCGCCTTTTGTCGGTAGCGAGTGCCAGCACGACGGTCAGAACCATGAACATGGCCGACACGCCAAACACCCAGCGCGGTAGGTGGCTGTCCATGATGAAGCCGTAGAGCATCGGCCCGATAATGCCGCCGATATTGAATCCCGTCGAAACGATGCCGAACGCACGCCCCGCCGCCCCCGAGGGCGCCGCCTGGCGCACCAGCATGTCGCGCGACGGCGCAATCACCCCTCCGAGAAAGCCTGCCACGCCGAACGCGCCCACGATCAGCCAATGCGGTATCGACACCAGCGCGACAGCCAGCACGATCGCCGCGTTGGTCGCAAAACATACGGCAGCCACTTGCGCGTGACGGCGCGTCCTGTCCGCAAGAATGCCGCCTGCGAGCACCCCTAGGGCACTCAGCCCGAGGAAAGCTGTCAGCGCGACGTTCGCCGTCGAGAACGTCACCTCGTAGGCCTGCATCAGCGCCACCACAGAGAAGCTGTTGAGACCCGCATTGGACAGACTGAGCAAGGTATAGAATACGGTCAGCATCAGGATCGCGGGCGTCATCACGCTGGCAAGCGACCCCGCCCGCTTGTTGCTCCTCGACGATGGGCCGTGCGAGCCTCGCGAGGCTCGCTCCTCCGGCATCGGAACGAGGGCCACGAGTATCGCGGCAACCGGCCCGAGCAGTCCTGCACCGATCAGCGCGCCCTCGAGCCCCACCCAAGCAACGAGCACCAGTAGCGATGCGGGCGCAACGGCCCCGCCTAGAAAGCCGGCAAAGGTATGGATCGAAAACGCGCGCCCGACGCGGTTCTCGCGGACGCCGGCTGCGAGAAGGGAATAGTCGGCCGGATGGTAGACGCTGTTGGCGAGGCCCGCGAGGCCGGCACAGGCGAGCAACCACGGATAGCTGAGCGTCAGCCCCATGGCGATGAACGCGGCCCCGCCGACGCAAAGCCCCGCGATCAGGATGCGCCGGGCCCCGAACCGGTCAACAGCTGCCCCCATCGGTGCCTGGGTCAGGCCCGAGACCACAGCGAAGACGGTAAGCGCGAGACCCAGCTCCACGAACCCCACACCCAGCCGATCCTTCAGGAACGGGAACAGAGGCGGCAGAACCAGGATATGGAAATGGCTCACCCAATGCGCCATCGACACGGCGACAAGGGTGCGCGCTTCACTTCCAGGCTCCGCCTGAGAGCGGTCCGGTGCAACGTCAGTGACCATTCCGGCTTCGTGCTCCGTTGGCGCCGATCTCGTCAGCGGCGGACTATTGCGGAGCGGGACAAACGCGGCAATGGTGGTTCGTTGCTGCGGAGCAACAATTGTCACAGAAATAGTTGAGATGAGGGCTGGTTGAGTGGGCTTCGCCGCACTTGCATTTGGTCTGAAAGCAGATCGCGCCGATTTATCGATCCAACGGGAGACGTAACGACCGGGATGGAAACTTCGTGACGCTCGTCACCTATGTGGCCGCTGCAATTAGCGAAATCGCCGGCTGCTTCGCATTCTGGACCTGGCTGCGCATGAACGGGTCGGCGCTTTGGATCTTGCCTGGCATCGCCAGTCTCGTGGTGTTCGCATGGCTGCTGACCCGCATCGAGGCCGACTTCGCCGGACGAACCTACGCGGCTTACGGGGGGATCTACATTGCCGCCTCCCTCGCCTGGCTCTGGCTGGTCGAGGGCAAGACGCCCGACCGCTGGGACGTTATCGGCGCGGCGATCTGCGTAGCTGGAGCCTTGATCATCGTCCTGGGGCCGCGCACGGCCTGAGCGAGACGTGTTGTCAGTGCCGACCGTCGCATGACACGCTCTCGGCTTGGCAGGTCCGACCGGGAGAACGCAGATGACTCGGCGCTTCATCGACATTTCCGTCGCACTTCAGGCAGGCATCGCCTCGGACCCGGCCGGTGGCGAGCCGAAGATCCACTACGAGACGCACCAAGAATCTATTCCGCGCATGTTGCGCCACTTCCCTGGCATGACACCCGATCGCCTGCCGGGCGGTGAAGGCTGGGCCACCGAGCAGTGCCAGATCTCGACCCACAACGGCACCCACGTCGACGCTCCCTGGCATTACGCGACCACGATGGACGGCGGCAAACGCGCGGCCACCATCGACGAATTGCCGCTCGAGTGGTTCCACCAGCCGGGCGTGAAGCTCGATTTTCGCCATTTCCCGAACGGCTTCGTGGTCGGCGCCGCCGAGATCGAGGCCGAACTGAAGCGTATCGGTCATACCCTCTCCCCGCTCGAGATCGTCGTCGTCAACACGGCGGCCGGCGCCCGGTACGGCCTATCGGATTACGTTCCGACCGGCTGCGGGATGGGCCGCGAGGCGACGCTCTATCTGACGTCGCGTGGGGTCAGGGTCGTCGGCACCGATGCGTGGTCGTGGGACGCGCCGTTCGTCTACACGGCCCGACGTTTCGCGGAGACGGGCGACGCCTCCATCATCTGGGAAGGTCATAAGTCAGGCCGCGAGACCGGTTATTGCCAGATCGAGAAACTCGCCAATCTCGACCAGCTCCCGGCGACGGGCTTCACGGTGATCTGCTTCCCCGTGAAAGTGAAATCGGGAAGCGCCGGCTGGACGCGCGCCGTGGCCATATTGGACTGAAAGTGCGGTGAGTTGGCACCAGCCGCCGCTCTGCTGCTCGCTTCAGCCGCGTTTGGGACCCATCCAGGCGGCGAGGACCCGAGCCAGCGCATCGTCGCCCGGCGCGTCCGGCAAATTTGCCGCGAGCCTTCGATAACCTTCGCCGGCTGCCCGGTGGTAGCCCGGATGCGCATCGAGATCGGCGAGGCCTTGCGCCAGATCGTCCATCTCGACCGCCCATCGGAGCGCCTTGTCGTCGAGATCGGGCGCTGCCGATCGAAGTACGGCCATCAAGCCGGGCTTTACCGCGTCGAGTTCGCCTGCAACGCGCTCCGCCAGCCCGACCTTCGCCGCTGCCGCCATGATGTTGGCCAACAGTGCCACCGCACCCTTGTTTGCCGCCGAGAACAGCACCTTCATCTCGGTCGCCTGGGTGATGCCGTCGCCCAGGCGGATCACGGGCATGTTGTCCGACTGGAGCTCGGCCAGCACGTCGGCACTTCGCCCGGAGACGTACAGCCGCGTTTTCACCTTCCCGCCGGGTGGCGGCCCGATGATCCCTCCGTCCGAGTAAATGGCGCCGGCTGCCGTGATGGACTGGGCGATGCGGGCGCTCTTGGCCGGCGTGATCGAATTGCAATCGATGTAATGCAGTCGCTTGCCGGCCAAGAGCTGAGCAACGGCATCGGCGAGGGGCTCGGCCTGATCTGCCGGCACGATCGAGAGGAAGGTATCTGCCGCGCCGACAACCGCCTCGAGGCTGTCAAGCAGCCGTACGCCTGCCACGGCGGCGCGCTCCTTGCTGCGCCCGGACCGGCCGGCCGCCGTCGACACGACATCGAACCCGGAAGCTCGCAAATCCCCGGCCACTCCGGCGCCCATTGCACCAAGACCGAGAACGCCGATCACGGAAGGCCTGGCAAGCTTGCTCATGTCGTGTCTCCGTTGCGCATCCGACACCCACTTACATGCTAGACCCAACCCGCTGCGCCGCAAGTCGCCAGCGCGGGCCGATCACACAGGCTATGGCTTCGCCTTCGCCCGCATCGCCGTGAGCAAGCCGGAGCTGGGCCAGCAATCGACGGCAAGACTGTTCGCGCGCTGGTAGAGGCCGATCTTGAGCCGCGTCTCGGAGCCGATCCGGCCGTCGAGCTTGGCGATCGAGAACCCTTGGCGGTGGAGGCGTTCCTGTACCTCGAGAATGCCCGCCGGAGCGAGTTGACGAATCTCCGCCCACGGCGTTCGGAACGTGGCCCCTCCCGCAATCTGATCCGAAAGATGCCCCACGAACAGCGCGTAGAGATCGGATGTGTTGTAGGCGCGCAGAACCTTGAAGTTCTCCGTAACGAGAAACTGTGGGCCATAGGTGCCACCGGGCGACATGAGATAGGCCGGCGCCGCGAGATTGCGCGCCGCAAAGGGCTTGCCGTCGGCACGGCGCACCCCGAGGCGCGACCACTCCGAGATGGGCCTCGCATTGTCCGGCCCCTCGTTGGCGCAGTCGACCCGCTGCCCCGTCGCAACCTCGAGCCCCCAGGGTAGACCGCCGATCCACCCCTTGTTCTTGAGCTGCTTTGCCGCCGAGCCCAACGCATCGTCGACCGAGCCAAAGAGATCGATACGCCCATCTCCATCCAGGTCGACCGCCGAGGAGTAGAACTCCGACGGCATGAACTGGGTCAGCCCCATCGCACCAGCCCACGACGCGCGCATCTCCGAGCGCTTCAGCCGTCCGTCCTCGATCAACTTCAGCGCATCGAGCAACTCACCTCGGAACAGATCCTTGCGCCGACCGGTATACGCCTGCGTCGCCAGCACGCGGATCGCGTCATGGCCTGCCTTGTATTTGCCGAAGGCCGTCTCTCGCCCCCAGATCGCGAGCACGATGGGCCAGTCGACGCCAATCTCTTTCTCGATGCGGGACAACGCTTTGGTGTGATGCTTGGCCAGTGCACGGCCTTCGCTTGCAAGCTGTGCGATGCGCCGAGCCGACACATAGGCTTGCGGCGCGACCGTGAACTCGGCCTGGCCCTTCGACCCTGGCTGCGGCCGGCCGGGCCGAACCAGGTCGGGCAGCGACAAGTCGGGCTGAAGTCCTCGCGTCTCCCGATCGAACGTGGCCCGGGAGACACCATGCGCTTCTGCGTCAGGCCGCAATCCGGCAAGGAAGGCCGCGAAATTGTCCTCCGCCTGCACCGCACTCGTCATCGCCAGAATTGCTGCCGTGAGCCCACAGGCGATGCCGAAGCCGCCCACCCGGCGTAGCCAAGCCACCCCGATCCCCCCGCGACCACTCACAACTGCCATAACGTTCCGTCCCTGCTCTTCGCCGTGCACCGCTCGCGAGGCCGCCCCTACGGCACGGGACGCACCATCAACTCGTGCAACGATGCCGCGCATTGGAGGCGACATTGCGAGCTTAAGAATTTGCGAAGGACTGGGAGTCCGTCGTGACCCCAACATGGCCGCCCAACGCGCATAAGCGGCAAGACGCGCTCGACCGCCGATCAGGCGGCGTGTGAGGCCATTGGCTCCGTCAGGACGGAGTAGAGGGCATCGCGATCGCGCGCAGCCCGCAGCTTCTCCAGCGAGAGCGGATCGCGCAGAACCCGCGAAATCCGGGCGAGCGCCTTGAGATGATCGGCGCCAGCCTGCTCCGGCGCGAGGAGCACGAACACGAGATCGACCGGCTCGCCGTCCGGCGCCTCGAAATCGATCAACTCGTCGAGTTGCGCAAACACCGTCGCGATACGGTCGAGCCCGACAATCCGGGCATGCGGAATGGCGATACCTCGCCCGACTGCCGTCGATCCAAGACGCTCGCGTTGCAAAAGCGTGTCGAAGATCTGCCGCTCATCCAATTGGGTAATCCGCCCAGCCCGATTGGCCAGCTCACGGAGTGCCTGCTTCTTGTTCTTCACCCTCAACGAGGCGAACACGCCTTCCGGCTTGAGGAGATCGCCGAGATCCATTCGCATTGGCCTTTCCGGCGGCGTTGCGGGTCTGGCGTGATTCGCGGCATAACCGGCCATCACACGGGCAAACCCAGCGGACGCAAGTCCTTCATTAGAAAGAGATTACGTTCTCCCTCCTGCGGGAGCGCGACGTCGTCCATCGACCGTTCAAGCATTTCCGGAACCTAGTCACGAGGTTCCGCTGAGTCAAACCTGGAATTCCGACTTCCCTGCCTTGTTTTTGTCAAGGTTCACGCTACGGCCTGGCACTGCATCCGCTTCTCGCGGCGGCGCTGCACCGAGGAGGGAATACGCATGCTTTCTCTATACTTAGCCACCGTGCGTCGCGCGATATCGACGCCTTCCTTGCCGAGCATTTCGACGAGCTTGTCGTCAGACAAAATATCGTCCGCGCTCTCTGCGTCGATCAGGGACTTGATCCGATGGCGGACGGCCTCGGATGAATGCGCCTCTCCCTCACCCGCGGACGCAATGGCTGACGAAAAGAAGTACTTTAGCTCGAAAATGCCTCGCGGCGTCGAGATGTACTTATTCGAAGTGACGCGGCTGACGGTCGATTCGTGCATCTTGATCGCATCGGCGACGGTTTTGAGAACGAGTGGTCTCAAATACTGGACGCCATAGACGAGAAACCGATCCTGCTGCCGGACGATCTCTTCCGCCACCCGCAGGATCGTGCGCGCCCGTTGGTCGAGACTCTTCACCAGCCAGTTGGCATTCTGCAAACATTCGACGAGAAAATCTTTGTCCTGGGCCCTGTTCGCCGTCCGATGCACTCGCGTGTAATAGACCCGATTGACCAGCACACGCGGCAACGTATCGCTGTTGAGCTCGACGATCCAACTCCCGTCGCTGCCCATTCTGACGTGCACGTCGGGCACGACAGGTTCGATATCGACCGTGCCGAAGCCGAGCCCGGGCTTGGGGTTGAGACTGCGAACCTCGGCGATCATATCCGAGAGATCCTCGGCATCGGCACCGACGGCCTTGCGAAGCGCCGCCAGATTGCGCGCCCCGAGCAGCGGCAGGTGATCGAGAAAGGACGCCATCATTGGATCGAAGCGCCCCCGGTCCTTGAGCTGAAGGGCAAGGCACTCCTTGAGGTCCCGTGCCATGACGCCGGCCGGGTCGAATGTTTGGATCACGCCGAGCACGCGCTCGGCATGCTCGATGCCGACGCCGAGCTTCGCAGCGACCTCGACCAAGTCGGCCCGGAGATAGCCTGCCTCGTCCACCTGATCGATAAGATACCTGCCGATCAGCCGGTCTCCTGGATCTGCAAATGCAAGCCCGAGCTGCGCCTCGAGGTGATTCCTCAATGATGGCTTCTCGGTTGCGTAATCGTCGATGCTGACGTCATCGCGCCCGTCGAACGACGCGCGGCCGCGGTCCGACGATCCGGTCCGCTGACCCAGCTGGAGGCTCGGCCCGAGATCGTTAGCGTCAGAGTCGGGAAAGGTGTCTGCGACCTCGCTGTCGAGCTCGCGCGTCGGCGCGTCGCCGACGGCCTCGAAGTCTATGCCTCCGTCGCTTTCGCCGGCGCCTGTGGCCGCAACCGCTTCACGTTCGTCCAAAGCCGGTCGCTCAGGCTGCAATTCCGCGTCCCTCTCGAGCAGAGGATTGCGCTCCAGCTCGGTCTCGACATAGGCGCTCAACTCGAGGTTCGACAATTGGAGGAGGCGGATCGCCTGCTGCAATTGCGGCGTCATGACGAGCTGTTGGCTCTGTCTGAGCTCTAGCTTCGTCGTAATCGCCATAGTCGACCCTCACCCCATCTCCGCTCGATGCCGCGCCGCCAGATTGATAGCCGATCTGAATTAACTGAACATGTCTCCGAGGTAGACTCGTCGCACATCCTCGTTGGCAATGATTTCCGAAGGGCTACCTTGTGTCAGAACCTGACCCTCGGCGATGACATACGCCCGATCGACCAGAGACAGGGTTTCGCGAACGTTATGATCCGTAATCAAAACGCCGAGGCCGCGTTGCTTGAGGTGGCGAACGAGTTGCTGAATGTCGCCGACGGCGATCGGATCGATGCCCGCGAACGGCTCGTCGAGTAGCATATACGACGGCCGGGACGCCAACGCCCTCGCAATTTCGCACCGCCGCCGTTCGCCGCCGGACAACGCGATCGACGGGCTTTTCCTGAGTCGCGTAATATTGAATTCATCGAGCAGGCTGTCGAGTTGCTCGCGCCGCTTCTTCCGGTTGGGCTCGACCAGCTCGAGGATGGCCATGATGTTTTGCTCGACCGTCAGTCCGCGAAAGATCGATGCCTCTTGCGGCAGATACCCGATGCCGAGGCGCGCGCGCCGATACATCGGCAGCCGGGTCACATCCCGACCGTCAATGGTGATCCGGCCCGAGTCGGCAGGCACGAGACCCGTGATCATGTAGAAGACCGTGGTTTTGCCGGCGCCATTCGGACCGAGCAGGCCGACGACCTCGCCACGCGCTACGGAAACACTCACGCCTTTCACAACCTTGCGTTTGCCGTAGCTCTTCTGCACGCCTTCGCCCGTCAGCCAACCTTCGCCGCCCGGGTGCGCCGCAGGCATGTACGCTCCCGCATCCGCGCGTTCCGAAGGCGGGCGGGCGGGCCGACGGAGCGGCTCGCCTCCCGCCAGGGCCCGACGCGCTCTCGGAAACAGGGTGAATGCCATTTAGTCCGAATTCCCAAAAACGCGACCGCCCCGAAGGGGCGCCGCTCCGTCGCATTAATCAGAATTGGGGCGTTGTGATCAAGGCGCCCCAATGGGCCGAGTGGTGGAACTCCAGGCAGAGCCGGTCGGGCCGGTGGTTGCGCGCCCCTCCTTGCCGGCACCGTCCTTGGCCCCATGCTTGCCGGCCTGCTCCTTGATCTGATTCGGATAGAAGACAGCCTCGAGCCGGCCGCTCTTGCAGACGGCTCCTCGAGGACATTCCGGTCGACCGCTGCCCGGCCCGCTCGGCTCGACCGTGGTCGCAAATGCGCCGCTCACCTGCGGCCCGGCCCTTGCCGCCGCCGCGGGATCGGGCTCGAAGCGCGTAACGCCACTGCCGAGATCGATCAGCAGACGCATGCCCGGCGGGGCTCTGACCACCTGCTTGCCCTGGGTCACGACCACATTGCCACCGCCCATCACGATCGTGTTCGCGGCGACGTCGAAATCCGCCCACTCGCCGCTCGCTTTCTGGCCCTCTGACCCCGTGACGACGACACCGCGACGGGCCTCGATGCGCTTGAGCTGCGATTTGGCGGGCTCGGCATTCGCGGACGGCTCGGCAAGGGCACCGCTGAGGCCCGTGTTTCCTTGATAGAACGCCGTCAACTCTTCGGTCTTGACGACGAACGTCCCTTGATTGGCGACCACCTCGCCCGTGTAAATGGCGACGTGCTTGTGATCGTCGATGTCGAGCACCCGCGAGTCGACTAGGATCGGTGCATTCGGGTCGGTCTTGAAATTGGCCCCGAGCGCGCCGAATGCACCGGCCTTGTCCTCCGTCGAAGCAGCCTTCGACTTGGCGGACGACGGCTTGTCGGATTGATTCTGATAGAGCAGCATCGAGATCCGCCCGGCGGCCCGATCGGCCGAAGCAGGGCTCGCCAGTCTCGCCGTTCCCCCCTTACGGTCGATCGCCAGCCATTCGCCACGCAAAACATTGCGTCCCTGCGTCACCACCACCGACCCCGTGAGCAGAGCCGTGTCGTTCTTCTGCTCGAGCACGGCCGTGTCCGCCGTAACGCGGCGCTCTGGTGCCTGCGTCATGACCACGTTTCCGCCGAGCACGATGCGCTCGCTCTCTGCGTCGTAGTCGAGTGTCGTGCTCTCCGCCCGATCGGCCTTGTTGTTCATCAGCACGCCGCCGCGCGCATGGATCGACTTCAGCTTGGTCGCCTGCGAGCCGTCTCCCGCCTTGTCCGGGGGCGCCTTGCCGTCACCGAGGCCGGCGCGACCGGCATAGAGGACGTCCAGCTCCGGCGCCGCGAGCGTGGCCTCGCCTTGCCGCGCAACAACATCCTCGCGAAAGAGTGCCGTCTTCGCGTTGTCGTCGACGTCGAGCTGCCGAGACGTGACGACGACCGGTTCCTTCGAGGTCGTGTCGATGCCGAAAGCCTGCGCATCGCGCTTTCGTGCTGAGGTTTCATTTCCGCTGGTCGACTTGGCCGGCGCGGTCGGCTTTAGCGTGACCTGGACGGCCTCCCGGAACTGCGCGCGACGCACTTTTGTGAAAAGTGTCATCGAGTTCGCCCGGATTCGTCCGGTCTCGGTCTCCGCCTTGACTGGCTCGCTGCTGACGACTCGCCCTTCCTTGGCAAACACCGTGGCGCGCGTCAGCCACGCAGTCATCCCGTTGGTCCCCTTGACATCGATCCGTTCGAAAAGCTCGAGCAAGTCCTTCTTTTGATCGTAAGTGCCCCAGGTCGCGTTCAGCCGCGTGACGACGCCGCTCGGCTGAATGAGCTCACCGTCGATCTTGTCGAGCTTGATCGGCGCCGACATGCGCAGGTCCGTGACCGCACTCTTGGCGTGCACCTTGTATTCCGAGCCATCCTTGCCGAAGCCGCTGTAGCGCGGATCGGCCATCGTGAGGTTGGTCGGATCTATGGTCACCTTGCCGGCAGTGACATTGCTGTTTTTCAAGGCCGACCTTACGGCCAGGGTCGCACCGTAATAGCCGAGGCACACAATGGCGATCGACGGCAGCAGCAGCTTCAAGCCTTTGACGAGAACGGTATGTCGTCGCGCGCGCCGAAACGCACGCTCGCGCTCCTGATCGTTCACGCTGATGTCGATCGGAGCAATCCGCCGACTGCCCGCCCGTGTCGTCGTCTCGGCTCGCATGCCCCATCCAATGGCTCGGGCTCGCACCGGAAATCCCGGCTGCAAGCCCGCCAAGCATTTCACATGGCCTGGAAATTAGGAGATATTGGGACGCCCAGGCGTCACACCCCCCTACTTTCGCACACGTTTCTTATCGTCCCTCAATGCGCGAACACATCCATATCCTCGAAACCGCTCAAATCCAGCTCGGCCCGGCGAGGCAGGTAGCGGAATGCGGCCTCCGCCATGTGAAGGCGGCCCGACCTCGCGAGCATGGCCTCGAGCCGCGACTTGATCGCGTGCAGATAAAGAACATCGGAAGCCGCATAGGCAAGCTGCTGCTGCGTCAGATCGGCAGCCGCCCAATCCGAGCTTTGCTGCTGCTTCGAGAGATCGACGCCGATCAGCTCCGAGCATAGGTCCTTGAGGCCGTGTCGGTCGGTGTACGTACGCGCCAGCTTCGAGGCGATCTTCGTGCACCAGACCGGCGTGGTCTCGACGCCCAGCCAGCGTTGCATCATGGCAATGTCGAACCGGCCGAAATGAAAGATCTTCAGAACAGCTGGATCGACGAGCAGCGCTTTCAGATTGGGCGCCGACCAGTCGTCACCATCAAGCTGGACGAGATGGGCTTCGTTATTGCCTGACGAAAGCTGCACGAGGCACAGCCGATCACGGTTCGGCTTCAGCCCCAGCGTCTCCGTATCGATCGCGACCGAGCTGCCAAACGACAGCCCAGCCGGCAGATCGCCTTGGTAAAGCTTGATACGGGGGCTGTTCATGCGTCCGCTCCTGAGTGGGCCGCGTGGGCCGTGTGCCGAATCTCGCGGCACCATGAGCTTCAGCCGTCTCCGCTGCAAGCCCGCCCAAGCGTTCGGTCGGCACTCCTGCACGCCTGCCGCCCCGCGCCCTTCGCTCACAGACGAAACCAGGGTGGCCGCCCCGTCGGCCAGGGGTCGCCCCAAAGCTGCTGGCCGCCGTCGACCGTCAGAACCTCGCCGGTGATGAACTTGGCCGACCGGGCGGCGAGAAACACACAGGCCTCCGCCACGTCCCACGCGTCGCCCACCCGCTTCATGGGGTTGGCTTCCTTGTATGTCGCTGCGCCTTCTGGCGGATAATGTGCAAAGCCGGAGGTCTCGAGGCATCCGGGAGCTACGCAGTTGATCCGGATGCCATGCGGCGCCCACTCGACCGCAACGGTTTTCGAGGCATAGGTGACACCCGCGCGCGCCGCCGCCGTATGAGCGATTCCAGGCATCCCGCGCCAGAAATCCGCGACGATGTTGACGATCACGCCCGGCGCCTTGCGATCGATCCACTCCCGCGCCGCCGACTGCATCATGTACCAGGTACCGTTGAGATTGTTGTCGATGACGGCGTTCCAGCCCTTCGGCTTGAAGTCGATTGCGGCTTGCGGGAATTGTCCACCGGCGTTGTTGACGAGCACGTCGAGCTGCCCATGAGCCTCCCAAACAGCGGCGATGAAGGCCTGATCAGCGTCCGGATCGCGAATATTGAACAGGTGGTGCGAAACCTTGCCGCCGAAACCCTCGAGAAAGGTCCTCGCCGCCGTCACGCGAGCCTCGTTCCGTCCCGTGATCGCCAGGTCGGCGCCGAGGCGCGCGAACAGCGTGGCGATCGCCAGCCCGAAGCCCGATCCGGCTCCGGTCACGATCACCGTTTGCCCCTTGAACAGGTCCGGACGATAGACTGTCGGCTGCTCCGCCAGCTCCTCGTTCGTAAAACCGAAATGATCGGCGCCTTCGATGGCCATGGCGTGCGTTCCCAATTCGTCGGGTCCAACTCATCGAACTCAAAGTCATCTGGGCCGATCGTCGGACGCCCCGTTTGGCCGCCCGATGTCCGCGACAATAGCAGCGCGTTTGGGTCTGTGAAGCGCGCCCTCGAACGTCACTTGCAACCGACGCTGAACCCGAGCACCCTCGTGGCCGATACCATGAGCCGCCGCCGTCCGATGCCTCCGGCAAGTCCGTCGAGCTGAGTTCGAACCAGCCGCCAGGCAAGTCAACGGGACCCGATCATGCCCATCTCTCTTTCTCTGATAACGGACGAGGTCTCCCCCGTGCTCGGCGAGGGGCTGCGCATGGCCGCAGAGGAGGGACTGGCCAAGGTCGATGTGCGCTCGATCGGCGGCATCAATTTCATGTCGCTGGACGAGAGCGCGCAGCGCGCAGTCGCCCGTGAGATCCGCGACGCCGGCTTGAGCGTGGGCACCCTGGCGACACCCCTGTTGAAATGGCCCGCTCCCGGTCGCTCGGCCGACGACGTTGGAGACCAGTTCGGCTTCGACATGCGAGGGCGCACGCATGACGAATTGTACGAAGACGCTTTCCGGTGTGCGGAAATTCTCGGTGCTCGCGACCTGCGCATCTTCTCGCTTCTGACATACGACGGCTTCGCGCTCGACGCGCTCGATCGCGATTACGGCAAACTGCTGCACCTTGCCGAGCAGCGCGACATGACGCTTCACGTCGAAAACGAGCCGGTCTGCAATATCTCGACGGTCGCCGATCTGGTCCCCGCCATGCAGCGCTGGGCCCATCCGCGTCTGCGCGCCTTGCTCGACATTCCGAACGCCTGGCGCCGCCGACGCCCCTCCGAGGCCGACCTCGAGGCCGTCACGCCGTTCGTGTCGCAGCTCCACTTCAAGGATTGGAGCGACGCTGAAAACCGACGGGTGGCCTTGGGCGAAGGCAACATTCCGTTCCGGAGGCTGCTGGGCCCGGTCTATGCCGCCGCCCGCGAGCGGGACGTCACTTTCGTCGTCGAAACGCACATGCCATCCGAACCGGCCGCCGGGACGCTTCGCTCGCTGCGGGCGCTCAAGCTCTTGGCCGCGTGATCGCGAGCAAAGTCGGACAAACCTCGCGACCCCTGTGGACGCAGGCCACCTTGGCCAGTATTGAGTGCCCGAAAGGCCCTCCGGGGCCGCAAGCGGCGCGCCAGAGGATCATAGCGATGTCCAGCACAGCGACACCGACCAGCAGTGTGTCCAAGAAGGACATGGCAAGTGCCATCCGGGCATTGTCCATGGACGCTGTCGAAAAGGCGAAGTCGGGCCATCCCGGCATGCCGATGGGCATGGCCGACGTCGCGACCGTGCTTTTCACCGAAGCGCTGAAGTATGACGCCGCTCATCCCGACTGGCTCGATCGCGATCGCTTCGTCCTGTCCGCCGGTCACGGTTCGATGCTTCTCTATGCGCTGCTCTATCTGACCGGTACGCCGGGCATGGAGCTGGACGACATCAAGAACTTCCGCCAGCTCGGCGCCAAGACAGCCGGCCATCCCGAGTATGGCCACGCGCCCGGCATCGAGACGACGACGGGCCCCCTTGGCCAGGGGATCGCCAATGCCGTCGGCATGGCCATCGCCGAACGCATTCTCAATGCGCGCCTCGGCGACGACGTCGTCGATCACCGCACCTGGGTTATCGCCGGCGATGGCTGCTTGATGGAGGGAATCAGCCAGGAGGCGATCTCGCTCGCCGGCCATCTGGGTCTCGGCCGCCTCATCGTTCTCTTCGACGACAACGGCATTTCGATCGACGGACCGACCATGCTCGCCACCAGCGAGGACCAGATCGCCCGCTTCAAGGCGTCGGGTTGGTCGACCATGGCGATCGACGGCCATGACACCGCCGCCATTTCCAAGGCGCTCGCGGCCGCCAGGGCCGACAGCACCAAGCCATGGCTGATAGCCTGCAAGACGCGCATTGGCTACGGCGCGCCGACGAAAGAAGGCAAAGCATCCTCGCACGGTTCGCCGCTCGGCGCCGACGAGATCAAGGGCGCCCGCGAAAACATCGGATGGCCATCGGGCCCGTTCGAGATCCCCGAGGCCATCCTCGCGGCATGGCGCGCGGCGGGTGCAAAGGGAGCCGGCCAGCGTCAAGCCTGGACTACGCGCTTCGCCAGGCTCGACGCCTCCCGCAGGGAGGCGCTGGCGCATCCGGCCGGCGCCGTGAAATCGGCCATCGCCGAAGCCGTTCGCACCTTGAAGCAAGCGGCCTCCGCCGAGACCTCCGAGAAGGCAACGCGCGTCTGGTCCGAGTTGACGCTCGACAAGCTGACCCAGGCCTGCCCCGCACTGATCGGCGGCTCGGCCGACCTGACCGGCTCGAACAACACCAAGGCCAAGGCGCAGCAGGTCATCAAGCCGGGCGATTTCTCGGGCAGCTATATCCACTACGGCGTGCGCGAGCATGCCATGGCGGCCGCCATGAACGGTATCGCGCTGCACGGAGGGCTGATCCCCTACGGTGGTACGTTCATGGCCTTCACCGACTACTGCCGGCCGGCCATCCGCCTTGCGGCGTTGATGGGCCAGCGCGTGATCTTCGTTATGACGCATGATTCGATCGGCCTCGGCGAGGACGGACCAACCCATCAGCCGGTCGAGCATCTGGCCGCACTGCGTGCGATACCGAACCTGACGGTCTTCCGTCCGGCGGATGGCGTCGAGACGGCGGAATGCTGGGATCTCGCCGTCGCTCCAGGCTCGAGCCCGTCGATTCTCGCGCTGACACGCCAGGGCGTGCCGAACCTGCGCACCACGCACATCGACGAGAATGTTTGCGCCAGGGGCGGCTATGTCCTGCGCGAGGCCAAAGGCGCCCGCCACGTGACGTTAATCGCGACCGGCTCCGAGGTAGGGTTGGCGGTGAAGGCAGCGGTCGAACTGGACAAGGCCGGCATCCACGCCGCCGTCGTCTCGATGCCGAGCTTCGAGCTGTTCCGCAAGCAGCCTACGGAGTACCGCGAGAGCGTGCTGGGTGAGGCACCGCGCCTCGGCATCGAGGCTGCCGTGGAGATGGGCTGGCGCGAATGGCTGCGTCCCTCGGACCGGTTCATCGGCATGCATGGGTTCGGCGCCTCGGCACCTGCGACCAAGCTCTTCGAACACTTCGGGATCACCGTCGCGAATGCGGTCGAGGCCGCGAAGGACCTCGCAAAGCAATAGAAACATCGCTTGGTTGCATTCGCGCATGCGATCTCGCCACCAGCGCCGTCGGCTGTGCGGATCGGGGCTCAGCGTTTGAGCAATGAGCGTCGCGCGCGACGACATTTGGCTTCAAGTCGAAATCGGCACCGCGTCAACTCGGTCGCTCCCGCGGGGGTGCATCAGCTCGGCACACGCTGGCCCGGCACGCTCACATGGGCCTGCGTCGAGGCGCAGTGCCACCGCATGGCTCGCATTCCATAAGTGTGCAGCTGTTGCCTTGCCGCCGCCACACGCGCGGCCGAAATCCCCCGCGTTGCTTCAGCGGACGATTCAGCGTCGACGAGCTCGGAATAGAGAGGCATAGGTGTCGTCACTGCACGATCGCCGGGAAGCACCTGTCGGAGTCGGCGCCGACACACCGGGAGGGAGCCCCGTGGAGAAACTGGTGGCCCCCCGCAATGATGTTGCGGGCGGCATCCTGTGGGTGACGCTTGCCATGGCTCTGTTCGCAGGGCTCGCCGCGTCGTCGCGCTATTGCATGTCGCTCGGCTACCACCCGCTGCAAGTGGCTTTCTTCCGCTTTCTATCAGCCCTCATCCTGATGCTGCCGCTGCTCTATTGGCGGGGCACGTCGCTGCTGCGCTCGAAAGCACCCGAGCTCTACGCCGTGCGCGCCTTGATCAGCCTCTTTTCGATGACGGCGTGGTTTCTGGCGATCTCGCTCATACCGCTGGGCGAGTTGACTGCCATCGGCTTTCTCTCGCCGCTGTTCGGCACGCTCGCCGCCGTCGTCCTTCTCGGCGAGAAGGTACGCGCCAGGCGAATCACGGCGCTGGCGGTCGGCCTGGTCGGCGCCATGGTTATGCTGCGCCCAGGCATGTCCCCGGTCGGCCTGGGCCAGGGATTCGCGCTGTTCTCCGCCCTCTCGGGCGGCATCATGGCAGTGCTGCTGAAGCAGCTCGCCGGTCGTGACGATCCCGACAAGATCGTGTTTCTGACGACCCTCATGATGACACCACTCTCGCTCATTCCGGCGCTGTTCTACTGGACCTGGCCGACATGGGAACTGTTCCTGCCGATGATCGTCGTCGGCTTGACCGGCGTCCTTGGCCACGTCTGCCTGATGCGCGGCTTCCGTGCAGCGGACGCTTCACTGGTGCTCACATTCGAGTTCTCCCGCCTGCCGTTCACGGTGGCGCTCGGTTTCCTGTTGTTCGGCGAGTTGATCGACGCTTGGTCCTGGGTCGGCTCCTTCATCATCTTCTGCTCGGCCGTCTACATAGCCCGCCGCGAGGCACAGTTGAGAGCGCAAGCCCGGCGCAAGGACCTCTTGGGCCC
>JBFWXN010000003.1:0-135877 GCA_050187415.1 Hyphomicrobiaceae bacterium
TGCAGGATGCCCGAGCCGTTACCCATGTCGTCCCGGACGGCGAGGCGGGCCTCGATACGGTCGAGCGTTGCCGAAACCAGCTCGACGCCGAGCATCTGCATGAATGGCGGCACGTGGGGGCGCAGCGTGTCGACGAGCTCGGTCACGGGGTACCTCGGGATGGTCGTTGTCGGGGGGCAGCCTGTCGGCCGCGCAGCTTGATACGGCATTTATGGGCGGCGGCTCAATGACCTTCGAGGTCACGATGGGCGCGACGCAGGTGGCGCACGCATCATCCAGGCGAGCGGGACCGCACAGGCGGCCGTCATGGCGAAGAGGTAGAAGGCATTGATGTAACCGATCATGGCGGCCTGACGCTGCATCTCGCCGGAGATCGCGAGGAGACCCGGCGGGGTGGCCGTCGACCAGAGACCCATCGCCTCGGGCAGCGCGAGCGTCTTGTTGAAGTCGGTCAGGTTCTCGGCAAAGCCCGCGTAATTCGCAGCCGTCGATCGCACCAGTAGCAGGATGGACAGAGAAATGAAGATCGATGATCCGAAGTTGCGCACGAGATGATAGATCGCCATGCCTTCCGTCATCTGGCGGACGGGAAGCGTGGCGAACGTGAGCACCGACAGTGGCGTGAAGGCGAGGCCGAAACCGAAGCCCTGCACGAAGTTCGTCCAGAACACCAGGCTTGCTGTCAGATTGATGTCGAGGCGCGCCATCGCAAAACCCGATGCCGCCTGCGCCGCAAGGCCGAAGGCGACCGTCAGGCGCGGATAGAGCCGCGTCATCGGCACGATGATCATGAAGCACGCCCAGTTGCCGAAGCCGCGGCCGGCGAGCAGCATGCCGATGGCCGCGTCCGGGTAGCCGCGCAAATCGTGAAGCAATCCGGGAAAGAGCACCATCGGCGTAAAGCTCAGCATGCCCAGCACGAAAACCAGAAGCAGTCCTATGGCGAAGTTCCGGTCGAGCATCACGCTCAGGTCGAGAAACGGGCGTCGTGCCGTCAGGCTGTGTGCCAGGAAGACCCAGAATGCCAGGACCGACAACACGGCCTCGATGATGATCTCGGGACTGTCGAACCAATCGAGCCGGTGGCCGCGGTCGAGCATCAGTTGCGCCGCAGTGATGGCGATGCTGAGCGCCAGGAAGCCTGTCCAGTCGAAGCTCTGCGGGCTGCGCTCGGTGTGATCGCGCAGCGCCAGCCAGACGATTGCCGTCGCGACGATGCCTGGTGGCACCACCATGAAGAAGGCGCCCCGCCAGTTGCTCGCTTCGCTGATGATGCTGCCGAGAACCGGACCGGTGACGGGACCGATCACACCGCCGATGCCCCACATCATCATGACCAGTGGATGCAGATGCCGGGGGAAGGTGGCGAGCAATATCGCTTGACCCATCGGCATGATGGGCGCGCCGAACAGGCCCTGTCCGACCCTGAAGAAAACCAACGCCTCGAGGCTCTGTGCAACGCCACACAGGAACGAGAAGACGGTGAGCCCGAGAACGGCACCGAACATGGTGGTGCGCCACCCCAGCCGGCGCGCCAGCCAGCCGGTCAAAAGCGTGGCGACGGCCGTCGCCACGAGATTGAAGGTAACCACCCAGGCGATCTGCTCCGGGCCGGCCGCCATCGTCCCCTTGATCTGAGGCAGCACCACGTTCGCCAGCGTGACGGTCATGCCGTAGATCATGGTGGCCAACTGCACCATCACCAGGATCAGCCACTGGCGAGGGCTGATTCCGGCAAAGCCCGAGCCGGCGGAGGCAGCCGTCGTCGCCTGGTTCATCCCGGGATGACGGCCTGTCGAGGCCAGACGATCGGGAAATCGGGTCCGGCGAACGGAGCGCCGTCCTCGAACTCCAGTCCGGGGAAAGGCGGCGACGTGCGTCCCTTGCGCTTGGCAAAGCGGGCATCGTCGCCGACCCATCGGAACGACACGGCGCGCCGGCGGTTGGTCGTCGCGTTGGCAGGCGCCCCATGGAGCGTGCGGAAGTTGAACGCAACGGCATCGCCGGGCTGCATTTCGAACCCGACCACCGGCCAGTCTTCGCGGTGGGCCTCCACGTCGGGCACTGCTTCGCTCTCGTCGCCCTGATAGAGCGCGGTGCCATCGAAGCGTTGCGGCCGGAACGCCTTGCCCCACTTGTGAGAGCCCGTCACGTATTCGAGCGCGATGGCGCGCGGTACGACGTCGAGCGGCACCCAGAAGCTGACCGTCTGCTCACCGTCGACCAGATAGTAGGGCTGGTCCTGATGCCAGGGCGTTTTCATGGAACTGCCCGGCTCTTTCACCAGCACGTGCTCATGGAACACCCGCGCCGTCCGAGAGCCCATCAGCAGCGCAGCCGCCTCGGCCATCACGCTGTCGAGAATGACCGCACGAAAGGCCGGAAAATGTTGCCAGTTGCAATAGTCCTGGAAGAAGGGGGCGGAGCCGTCGGCAGGCGCGTACGAACGGTTGACGGGGCTGGGGCTTGCGATGTTTGCGTCCACGTCGCGGGCGAGATCGTCGACGCGATCCGAGAGAAGGCCCGGCACGAGCGCAAAACCGTCGCGCGCGTATGCGGCTATCATCTCATGCGTTACAAAACGACGCGCCGACATGCCTAACGATCTCCCCTGGCGGTTGTCCGGCATTTAATCTTGTGTCTTCATTTCACTAGGTTGCCTGCATTTCACCATGGCCGTAGTCCGGAGGCAAAGAAACCTTTGGCGGCCGCGGCGCACGCCTGCCTCACCTGGAGCGGCCGCTCCACGTGTGCGGCTTCCACTGGATCTTCGGTCGTAAAACGTGCACACGGAAGCGGCGCATGCGACGCTCTGGCGACGACTGCCAGCGAACCATAGTCGCTCGTGCCCGCTGTCAGACAGGAAATCGTGTGCTCTCTCCCGCCCACAGGCTCTCGGTCGCTCCGATGATGGATTGGACCGATCGGCATTGCCGGTTCTTTCACCGGCTGATGACGCGGCGCGCCTTGCTTTATACGGAGATGGTCACGGCGGACGCGATCCTGTACGGCAAGCGGGCGCAGTTGCTCGAGTTCTCGGCCGCCGAGCATCCTGTGGCGCTGCAACTCGGCGGTTCCGATCCCACGAAACTTGCCGAGGCGGCCGCCATCGGCGAGGCGTGGGGCTACGACGAGATCAACCTGAATGTCGGATGTCCCTCCGATCGTGTCCGAGGTGGCAATTTCGGTGCTTGCCTGATGGCAGATCCGGCTCTGGTGGCGCGTTGCGTGGCCAGCATGCTCGAGGCCGTGCGCATTCCCGTCACGGTGAAATGCCGCATCGGCATCGACGACCAGGACAGCGAGGCGGATTTCGAGCGCTTCGTAGCGACCGTCGCCGGCAGTGGATGCCGCACCTTCATCGTGCACGCCCGAAAGGCGTGGCTGCAGGGCCTTTCGCCCAAGGAGAACCGCGAGATTCCGCCGCTCGATTATGCACGTGTCTGGCGTTTGAAGGAGGCGCACCCGGAGCTGACCATCGCCATCAATGGCGGCATCGGTAGCCTCGATCAGGCCATCGAGCATTTGCGGCACGTCGACGGGGTGATGCTTGGCCGCGCAGCCTACCAAACGCCGTGGCTTCTGACCGAAGTCGACAGGCGTATTTTCGACAACGAGCCGCCGCAGACGGCCGCCTCGCGTCTCTCAGTGCTGTCGGCGTTGAAGCCCTATGTCGCTGGACACATGGCGCGTGGCGGGCGGTTGAATAACGTAACGCGACATATCCTCGGCCTCTACCACGGCCAGCCGCGCGCCCGTGCTTTCCGGCGCTTTCTGTCCGAGCATGCTGTCGGCCAGGCCGCGCCCGCATGCGTGCTCGATGAGGCTATCGAGGCTATGCGGACGGCTCCGGCGCCCATCCGGCCGGTTTGGCCGGTTGAGGCATAGACGCGGGAAGGCACAACGCCTAGATGCCTTCGGGCCGGAAAGGTCGCGACAAGAGCGTTTCGATGGCCGTGTTGACGTCGAGGGCCCCCGTCACGATCGCATCGACGGCTGCGGCGATCGGCATTTCGATGCCCCGCTCCCCCGCCACGCGCATCACGGCGGCGGCCGTGAAGACGCCCTCGGCGACCGACCGGCGCGAGCCGAGCACGTCGTTGAGCTTCTGCCCCTGACCGAGCGCCCGGCCGAGGCTCATGTTGCGCGATTGCGGGCTGCCGCATGTCAGCACGAGGTCGCCGAGACCCGAGAGCCCGGCAAGTGTCTCTTGTTGGGCGCCGAGCTCGATTGCGAGGCGGCTCATCTCTGCGAAACCGCGTGTCACCAGTGCGGCATGCGCGCTGGCGCCGAGCGCCTTTCCATCGACGATGCCGGCGGCAATGGCGAGCACATTCTTCAAGGCGCCGCCAAGCTGCACCCCGATCAGATCATTCGACCAGTAGAGCCGGAAATTGCGGTAGCCGATCGCCTCGGCGAGGCGCTGACCGAGGTCGGCCTCGGGCGTTGCCAGCGTCAGCGCGGCCGGCAGTCCGCGTGCCACGTCCGCCGCGAAGCTGGGGCCTGACAGGAAAACAGGAGTCGCTTCCGGCAGCGCTTCGCGCAGCACATCGCCCATCAGTTTTCCGGTCGCCTGCTCCAGCCCCTTTGCGCAGATGACGACCGGTGTCTTCGGCACGAGCAGAGGCGCGAGTGCCCGGCCCGCCTCGCGCACGTGCTGTGCCGGAGAGACCAACAGAATGGCATCGCGTTCAGCGATCTCGGCAAGGTCGTTGGTCGCGACGATGCCGGGGTCGAGAGGCACATCCGGCAGGAAAATGGAATTGCGATGCGCGCTGTTGATCTCGTCGGCCACCTCCGCTTCGCGCGCCCAGAGCGCCACGTTGCAACCGGCAAGGCAGGCCGTCTGCGCGAGCGCGGTGCCCCATGCGCCGGCGCCGATGACGCCAATTGTCTTGATGGTTGCCATGGGATTCGAGGCTCCCCTTGTTGCATGGTTATGGGCAGGAGGACGATCGTCGCCTCTCTGCCGGCAAGCAGCGACGCTACCGTGTCGACTCCAGGCTCTCGAGAACGAGCGCGGAGTTGGTATAGACGCAGATCTCTGCGGCGATGGTCATGGCCTTGCGGGCAATCGCTTCCGCCGCCATGTCGGTGTCGATCAGCGCACGGGCCGCCGCGAGCGCATAGTTGCCGCCCGATCCGATCCCCATCAGGTCGTTCTCGGGCTCCAGAACGTCGCCTGTGCCGGTCAGCACCAGGCTGCGATCACGATCCGCGACCAGCATCATGGCTTCGAGCCGCCTGAGAAAGCGATCCGTCCGCCAGTCCTTGGCCAGTTCGACGCAGGCGCGCGTGAGCTGGCCCGGATACTGCTCCAGCTTGGCCTCGAGACGCTCGAACAGGGTGAAGGCGTCGGCTGTCGAGCCGGCGAATCCTCCGATCACGTCGCCCTTGCCGAGCGTGCGCACCTTTCGGGCGTTCGACTTGATGACCGTCGCCCCGAGCGAAACCTGCCCGTCGCCGGCGATCACCACTCGTCCTCCCTTGCGGACCGTCAGGATGGTGGTCCCGTGCCATGTGGTCGCGGCCTGATTGTCGTATGCAGTCATAGGCGGCACTCCCACATCGCTAAGGTCGTGTTAATCTTGGCAATGTCCTCTGCACGTGTCATGCACGCCCCATTAGCATGAGTTCCCTCGTCTGGCACGCCTACGGCAGCCGCCTGTGGCGATGAACACACCGGTGATCCCGTGACCCGCACTGCAACGATCGAGCGCACCACGAAAGAGACCTCCGTCAAGGCGACGGTCAACCTCGACGGCACCGGCGCGTCGCGGATTTCGACCGGGGTCGGGTTCTTCGACCACATGCTCGAACAATTGGCACGTCATGGCCTTATCGACATCGACCTGGAGGCGAAGGGCGACCTGCACATCGACTTCCACCACACCGTCGAGGATTGTGGCATCGCGCTTGGCCAGGCGATCGCCAAGGCGCTGGGCGACAAGGCCGGCATCTCCAGGTATGCCTCCGTCGACCTCCCCATGGACGAAGCGTTGACGCGGGTCGCGATCGACGTTTCTGGGCGCCCCTACCTCGTCTGGCGCGTGGAATTCTCCCGTCCCAAGCTCGGCGAAATGGACACCGAGCTGTTTCGCGAATGGTTCCAGGCTTTCGCTCAGAACGCAGGCATCACGCTTCACGTCGAGAGCGTCTATGGCGAGAACAATCATCACATCGCGGAGACGTGCTACAAGGGCCTCGCGCGTGCTCTGAGGGCCGCCGTGGCGCCGGACCCCCGCCAGGCTGGGCGCGTTCCTTCGACGAAGGGCAGTCTCAGCGGCTGACGAGCGGCCGATTACGGCAGGACAGCGGATGGCACTTCATACCTACACCGTTCACGAGCCGGTCGATGGGCCGCACGATCGGCTCGAGCGCGCCGAAGCTCTGGTTTTCGTGCGCGATGGGTTCTCCTGGACCGCAGCCCTTCTGTCGCCGTTGTGGATGCTGGCAAACGGGCTTTGGCTGGCCTTACTGGCCTATCTGGCCGTGCTCTTCGGCCTCGGGGTGCTGCTGTGGGCGCTCGGTCTCGTCCAGCCGGCCGGGAGCTGGGCGGTGTTCGCGCTCCATGTCCTCATCGGCTTCGAGGCCGATGCCATCCGGCGCTGGACGCTGGGGCGGCGGGGGTATGCTCTGGCCGGCAGTGTCAGCGGGCGCAATAGGGATGAGTGCGAGCGACGCTTTTACGAGGCCTGGTTACAGGAGCGGCCATATGCGTCGCTGCCTCCTCCCTCTGCCCCTTCGCCCATGGGCACCGGCGGCAGGTTGAGCGTCATGGCATTGAGATCGGGCAGGACGTGAGCGCATGCAGCGCGTGATCATCATCGACTACGGCTCGGGAAACCTCCATTCGGCCTCGAAGGCCTTCGAGCGCGCGGCTCGCGAAGGGGGCAGCAAGGCGGTGATAGAAGTATCGTCGGACGCCGAGGCGGTTCTGGCGGCCGACCGCATCGTGTTGCCGGGGGTTGGAGCGTTCGCCGACTGCAAGCGGGGACTGGATGCCGTCCCCGGCATGCGCGAGGCGCTGGAAACGTCGGTGCGCAGGAAGGGCCGTCCATTTCTCGGTATTTGTGTCGGGCAGCAGTTGCTGGCGACAAGAGGGCTCGAGCACGGGGTGACCGATGGGCTGGGTTGGATCGACGGCGAGGTACGTATTCTCGAGCCATCCGACAAAACCTTGAAGATACCCCACATGGGCTGGAATACGCTTGACGTGGTGCGGCCGCATGCGCTGCTTGATGGTCTGGCAACCGGCCCGAATGGGTTGCATGCGTATTTCGTGCATTCCTATCATCTCGTTCCGACGTGTCGCGACTCCATCGTCGCTGGCACGAACTACGGCGGCTTCGTGACCGCCATGGTCGCCAAAGACAATATCGCTGGCACCCAGTTCCATCCGGAGAAAAGCCAGCGCCTCGGACTGGGATTGATCGCCAATTTTCTCGCGTGGAAGCCCTGAGGGGGCGGCGACGTCTCCTGGTCATTCCCGATCGAAGTTTGGTCTGGACGGCCGCTCGTCCGGCCATGCCCGTCATGCACTACGCTATAATGTTGCGTTTAGAGCACGCCGAAGCTCCATAGCGAGCTTCGGCCTGCGGACGGCTTGCCGATCGCGGCCTCTGATTGTTACGTTACAACATAACAATTAGAGGCGGCGATCATGAGCAAAAAGCGTTACGAGTGGCTGGGGCCGGTGCCCGGCGTTAAGGGCGGTCTGGTCCTGGCGATGGGTTTCATTCTCCCGCAGGCGGCCAAGGCGCAGACTGCGTTGCCGGGGATCGACGTAACCGCCCCCAGTCCCGTCACGAAGCCTCGGCCCCAGCGCCGCCCGGCGGCGAAGTCGTCTCGACCCGTCTCCTCCGCCAGAGGCGCGCCGGCGCCTGTGCCCGCAGCCCCGGCCGAGGCGCTGCCCGGATCTCTGGTGGTTGTCGACGATGCTTTCGTGCCCGTTACGGTCCTGAGCCAGCGCGAGGTGCTGGCGAAATCCGGCCCCACGATCGCCGATACGCTGGCTGGACAGCCGGGCATCACCAACTCGTCGTTTTCGCCGGGCTCGAACCGCCCGGTTATCCGTGGTCTCGATACGTATCGCGTGCGGGTTCAGGAGAACGGCATCGGTTCGGCCGACGTTTCAGCCCTTTCGGAGGATCATGGCGTTCCGATCGATCCGTTCGCAGCCGAGCGCGTCGAGATCGTGCGCGGGCCCGCGACCCTACGCTACGGCTCGCAGGCCATCGGCGGCGTCGTCGCGGTCGAAAACAATCGCATCCCCATGTTCATCCCGCCGCGCGGCTACTCGGCTGAATTGAAGGGCGGCGCGAGCTCCGGCAGCCCCGGCCGGGATGGCGCGTTGCAGCTGACGTCCGGCGCGGGGAATTTCGCCGTTCACGCCGATGCCTTTCGCCGGCGCACCTTCGATTACGATACGCCGCATGGCCTCCAGGCCAACACGTTCGTCGATGCCGAAGGTGTTTCGCTCGGCGGCGCGTGGATCGGGGCCGACGGCTACTTCGGCGTCGCCTGGACGCGCTATCGGAGCCTCTACGGCATACCCGGCGAGGAGGCCGCCGAGGAGAAACCTCGCATCGATCTCTTGCAGGATAAGTTGACCGCCAAGGGGGAGTGGCGGGTTCGCGATCACGGCATCGAGGCCATTCGCCTCTGGCTCGGCACATCGCGTTACGGCCACAACGAGCTGGTGCGTGCGGGCGCACCTGACGAGGATGGCGCACATGCGGCCGATCTGGCGGCCGGCGACATCATCGGCACGCGCTTCACCAATCGCGAGCGCGAAGCCCGCGCCGAGATGCAGCACAGACCGGTTGGGACCGCGTTCGGCGAGCTGCATGGTGCCGCCGGCATTCAGTGGGGCCAGAAGCGGATGCGCGGCTTCGGCGTGGAGGAGACGGTGGACGGGCTGCTCGACCCCGCCGCCCGGCAGTCCATGCTGGCTGGTTTCCTGTTCGAGGAGCTGGAGGTGACGCGGGCGTTGAGGTTGCAGGCGGCTGGACGCATCGAGGCCAGCGCGTCCGAGGGAACCGGCGTCGAGAACCCGCTCGTCTCGATCGATCCCGCGCAATTCTCGCGCGATTTCACGCCTGTGAGTGGCAGCCTCGGCATGCTCTACGCACTGCCGCTCGGTGTGGTCGCCCGCCTGACCGCCCAGCATACGGAGCGAGCCCCGGATCTGGGCGAACTCTACTCGAAGGGCGCGCACGAGGCGACGGGCACCTTTGAACTCGGCAATCCGGACCTGCGTGTCGAGAGGGCGAACACGATGGAGCTTGGCTTCAAGCGCGCCCAGGGCGCGTTCCGTTTCGATGCCAGTCTATTCCACACTCTCTACGACGGATTCATCTTCAAGAGTTTCACCGGTCGAAAGTGCGACGACACCCTTTCCAGCTGCGGGGCGGGGGACGAGCTGGATGAGCTGGCCTTCGCGCAACGCGACGCGCGGTTCACTGGCCTCGAGATCGGGGGCGAGCGGGATATCGGCCAAGCCTGGCGGGGCATCTGGGGCCTGTCGGGCCAATACGACTTCGTCCACGCACGTTTCGACGGCGGCGACAATGTCCCGCGCATTCCGCCGCATCGCCTGGGAGCCGGCGTCTACTATCGGGATGCCATGTGGCGCGCCAGCCTTTCGGCGCTGCATGCCTTCCGACAGGACGACATCTTCGCGCTCGATGCCCGCGACACACCGACCAGCAGTTATACGATGGTCAATGCGGAACTTGCCTACACGTTCAAGGTCAGCGGCGCCGCAAACGATCCGACCGAGACGACGATCGGACTGCGCGGCGAAAACTTGCTCGATGATGACGTCCGCAATCACGTGTCCTTCAAGAAGGACGAAGTGCTGCAACCTGGCCGGACCATCCGGCTGTTCGGCTCGATCAAGTTCAACTGATCGGCGAACTGTCGAAACAACGGCGCCCGGCCTTGCGACCGGGCGCCGACGGGGCAACGAGGGAGAACGCAAACGAAGGGTAGAACTAGGCGGCCTGCTGCATAGGCTCCGAGCGGTCCGGTCGCGCTTCCGAGAAAGCAGCCATCGCGGCCAGATCGAGCGCGGCCATCGCAGCTTGACGGCGCGGACGAAACCACCGCAGTCCCGTGTTGGCGAATGCCGCGTCCCCGCGCGCCTCCTGCACCATCAGACCATCATCGGCGCTGAGCAGCGGCGTGAGCCGCGCTTCCATGGCCTCGGGCGACAGATCGGTGCGCACCATCCAGACGGTGTCCAGCGGGCGGGCCCACGCTTCTCCGATCGTCATCAGAAGTTCGGCGATCTGAGTGCGGCATCCAACGGATTGGGAAAGGTCATAGGCAACAAGAAGTGTGCGGGTCATGGCATATCTCGTGGGCAGCGAGAGGGATCGTTCGGCGGGAACCTGTACTTTGGTGATCGCGAACATATAAAGAACATGCCGTGATTCTCCCTGATGTTCAATCAATGTTCTTATCGATTGCCCTCGCCGATGAACCGCAGAACCAGTTCATGCGCTGTGTGCTCGTAGGGTCGGTCGTGCGCGCGTTTGCGCGACGTGTTGCCAGCCCCCATATCGAGCGGCGAAACTTGATGGCGGGGGCACCGCGCCCGGTCGGGAGGTGGCAGGTGTCGCATCGGTACCCGCACCAAATACGGAAATTGCGATGGCCCTCAGTTCTATTCTCCGCGCACACACTTTGCCGGCACGCATTGCGGGGGCCTGGGCGCGCATCGTGGAATCGCGCGAGAAGGAAGTCGCACCCGACGTAGTTGCCGAGAAGGCAGCCGCCGAAGCCCCTGTGATCTGGTTGATCGGCAAGGTTCAATCCGGCAAGAGTTCCATCGTACAGGCCATCACCGGTGCGAGCGAAGCCGAGGTCGGCTCGGGCTTCCGGCCATGTACGCGAACAGCGCGGGTGTTCGATTTCCCCGCCGAGGCGCCGGTTGTTCGCTTTCTCGATACGCGAGGTCTCGGCGAGGTCGGCTATGACCCACGCGACGACCTCGCGGTATCCGAAGGCAAGTCGCATCTCCTGCTCGTGGTCGCAAGGGCGATGGATCATCAGCAGCAGGCCGTGATCGACGCCGTCACGGCGGTGCGGCGCCGTCATCCGCAATGGCCCGTCGTCGTCGCCCAGACCTGCCTTCACGACGCCTATCGCCCGGGAGACGGACACGCGTTGCCCTACCCTTTCGACCAGGGCGCCGATGCGTTGCCGCCGCAAGTTCCCGCGGCGCTTGCCCGTAGCCTCGCTCACCAGCGGATGGCGTTCCGAAGTATCGCGGGGACCGGTCCGATCCTGTTCGCCCCGATCGACTTCACACGCGCGGACGATGGTTTCCAGCCACGCCTTTACGGCTTGGACGCACTGCTGGCGTCGGTTGTGGAAGCAGCACCGCACACCATCGGTTCCATGATGAAGGAGATGCGTGCCTCGAGCCGCGAACGAGCCTCGCGACGCGCCAATCCGCTGATCCTCGGCCATGCCGCAGCCGCAGCCGCGGCCGATATCGTGCCCGTCGCTGGCGCCGTCGCCGTTCCCGGCATCCAGGCCCGTCTTTTGCACACGCTGGCGGCTCAACGCGGCGTCACCTGGGATCGTCGCGCGCTGACGGAGTTTGGGGGGTGTCTCGGTGCCTCCGTCCTGACGCGTCTCGCCGCCGAGTTCGGCATTCGCCAATTGGTGAAACTGGTCCCTGTCTACGGGCAGACGGTCGGCTCGGCTGCCGCGGCTGCCACCAGCTTTGCCACCACCTACGCGCTCGGTAAGGCGGCGCTCGTATTCCTTTCGCGGCGTGAACTAGGCGAGCATGATCCCGAAGCCGTCGCGCGTGCCTATCGCGAGGCGCTGGAGAAGGCGTTCGGCCTTGCCCGCGAACGGGGCATCGGCGCGCCTGAGGGCGAAACGCAAAAGGCCGGGGGAGCAGGCACGGATGCGGCGCGATAGTATCAGCTCCTACGTCGGCCTCGGCGCGATCGCCATCGGCGCCGGCCTGCCGTTGCTCGCCCTGCTGCCGTTCGGTTGGATATGGCTCTGGCAGCACGGGCTGATGCTCTATTGGTTTGCTGCCGCGTTGGTCATCTCGGTGTCCGCATTCGGAGCGCGCTCCTGGCTGTTGCGCCGCTTTCGCAGAGAGATCGAAGCGACCGAAAAAGCCCACGCCGAAGCCGCCGGGCTGGCTGGCTCGCCCCGTGAGCACGCCGCGCGGCAGGCCGTGGATCAATTGTCGCGTGAGGTCGATCCTCAGCGCATCACCAGCTACGACGAGTTGACCGCCCTGGGCGTTGAGACGATCGGCGCCGTCGCGCGGCACATGCACCCGGGCGTGGCCGACCCCGTCTGGCAATTCACCGTGCCCGAGGCTTTGACCCTGCTCGAGCGTGTCAGCCAGCGGCTCCGCCCGCTCATTGTCGAGAACGTGCCTCTGGGCGACCGGCTGACCGTCGGCCAGGTGATCCGCCTCTACCGATGGCGCGGTATGATCGATGTTGCCAATACCGCCTACGACGTCTGGCGCATCATCCGGCTGATGAACCCCATCGCGGCGGCGACCCAGGAAATACGCGAACGTCTGAGCAAGACCATGTACGAGGGCCTGCGCGAAGAACTGGCGCGCCGCCTCGCGGCCGCCTTTGTGCGCGAGGTCGGCCGTGCGGCGATCGATCTCTACAGCGGCCGCCTTGCCGTTCCGGCGTCCGAGCGTGACGGCTTCGCGAGCGCCTCGCAGACCGTCGACGGCAACGCGCCGCTGCGCATCCTGATTGCCGGCCGCTCCGGCGGCGGCAAATCTAGTCTGGTCAACGCGCTGGCGGAGGAGGTGCAGGCGGCGACCGACGCTCTGCCGCAAACGAATGCGTTCACCGGTTACGAGGTGCAGCGCGAGGGCATGCCGCCCGTCGTGCTCATCGACAGTCCGGGGCTCAAGCGTATCGAGGACCATCGCGCACTCGTCGAGACGGCCAAGGATTGCGACCTCGTGATATGGGTCGCCGCCGCCGATCGCCCGGATCGCGAGTTGGACCGGGCCAGCCTCGAGGCCATCCAGGCGCACTTCGTGGCGCACCCGGATCGGCCGGCACCGCCGGTGGTGGTCGTACTCACCAACATCGACCGCCTGCGCCCGTTCCAGGAGTGGCAGCCGCCCTACAACGTCGCCGAGCCGGACCGGCCCAAGGCGCACGCCATCCGCGATGCCATGGATGCGGCTGCCACCGATCTCGGACGCCCGCTCGATCGCATCGTTCCGGTGTGTCTCTCGACGGAGCGCGGCGCCTACAACGTCGATCTCGTCTGGGCCGAGCTTGCCGAAACCTTGCCTGAGGCCAAGCGCGCCCAGTTGCTCCGGAGGATCGCGAGCGCCAAGCGCGGCGTCGATTGGCGCCGTCTGCTGTCGCAAGCGACCGGCGCCGGCCGCCTCGCGGCAGACGTGCTGTTGCGCGGCCGGTAACGGCAAAGCTGTGTCGAACCCGTCTAGCCGCCGCGAATAATATCGGCGCTGAACTGCTCCATGCGATCGAGGCACTCGGTAAGCGACGGTGCCCGGAAATCGAACACGAGTTCGTCCACGCCGATCTTCTCGAAGTCCGCGATGTCCGCCCGCGCCGCATCCGCTCCGCCGGTAAACAGCCGCCGGGCTTCGCCCTTTGGTGGTACGCCCCCGTCGTAGATCGGGGCCTTGTAGCTGACCTCGAGCGTGCTGAAGTCTCGACCGGCCGCCGTCATCATGCGCTCGATCTCGGCGAGCTTCTGTCGCATCTCGTCGGGCGGGAGCGGCGACGCGGCTGTGGCGCCGACCGGATGCCAGCCGTCGCCGAGACGCGCCACGCGCCGCAGCGCCGGGCCCGAATGCCCGCCGATCCAGATCGGCGGGCCGCCAGCCTGTAGCGGCGTCGGATCGCAGACGACCTCGTCGAAACTGCAGAAACGGCCCTTGTAGGCGACGGGATCGCCAGTCCAGAGCTTGCGGAAGATGTCGATGTACTCGTCGGTAACGGCGCCGCGATGCGCAAAGTCGGCGGCGTCGAGCGCCTTGAATTCCTCCGCCAGCCAGCCGACTCCGACACCTACCGTCAGGCGCCCGCCGGACAGCACGTCGATCGTCGCCAGCGCCTTGGCGTTGAACACCGGATTGCGATGCGGCACGATCATCACGCTCGACACGATGCGCAGCTTTTCGGTCCGCCCGGCCACGAACGCCATCAGTGCGAGTTGCTCGAAGCACTCGCTTTCGCTGACGAAATTACCCTTCACCGTGTAGGGATAGGCGGACTCGATCCGGGTCGGCAGAATGATGTGATCGGCCACCATCGTCGAGGCGAAACCGAGCCGTTCCCCCGCGGCGAGAATGACCGACAGGTCGCCCCGGTTCGCCAAGGGGCCGCGCGTCGGAAGATAGAAGCCGTACCTCATGTCGCATCTCCGCAAGGCCATTTCGCCGAAAGCATAGGATGCGAGCGTAAGCTGCGCCATCTCCGATGGCCCGGGATTGCGCGTAGGCGCTTACTCGAACAGCTTGAGCTGACGCTGTTCGTCGGCCTTGCAGGCGACGGCGGGGATGCGCTTGTAGCCGAAGCTCGTGCGCTCGACCATGGCAGGATAGCGCTCGCGGAACAGGGCCTCGGCCTTCGCGCGGGAACCTGGAAACCGCTCGCCCCACCAGATCTCGTAGAGGCGGCGCGAGTCGCACCCGTAGCGTTGCAGAAGGCTCTTGGGGCGCACCCGAAGCCAGCGCGCGATCCAAATCTCCACGGCATCGGCGTCGGTCAGAACGCGCGATGGCGCGTCTGGTAACGATGACCCCTGGAACTCCTCGATACTGTCGAGCACGCTTGACCTCTATTCCCCTTTCGTTCCATTGATGGCGGGAAAATACAGCAATCTCGTGACCTCGCCAGCCCTCGTCGACGTGCCGGCGGCAGGCCGCATCAGGAGCGCCCATGATCCTTTTTCCCGCCATCGACCTGAAGGACGGTCAGTGCGTGCGCCTGAAACTCGGCGAGATGAGCGAGGCGACCGTCTTCAACGACGACCCGGCGGATCAGGCGCTGGCATTCGAGAAGCAGGGCTTCGAGTATCTGCATATCGTCGATCTCAACGGCGCCTTCGCCGGGCGGCCCGTGAACGCGGCGGCCGTCGAGGCGATCTTGTCCAAGGTGCGCATGCCGGTGCAACTCGGCGGCGGCATCCGGGACCTCGCAACCGTTGACGCGTGGCTGGCAAAGGGCGTGCGCCGCGTCATTCTGGGCACCATCGCCGTGCGCGATCCGGCGCTGGTCAAGGAGGCCGCCCGGAAATTTCCGGGCCGGGTCGCCGTCGGCATCGACGCGAAAGGCGGCAAGGTCGCGGTCGAGGGCTGGGCCGAAACGTCCGAGCTGACCGCCGTCGAGCTGGCCCATCGCTTCGAGGATGCCGGCGTTGCGGCCATCATCTACACCGACATCGAGCGCGACGGCGTTTTGAAGGGGCTGAATTTGCCCGCCACGTCGGCGCTCGCGGCCGAGACTGCGATCCCCGTCATCGCGTCGGGCGGGCTTGCATCGATGGCGGACGTCGAGGCGCTGTTGTCACCTGAGAATGCAAAGCTCGAAGGGGCTATCACCGGCCGCGCACTCTACGACGGCCGGCTCGATCCGGCGGCCGCGCTCGCCCGCCTGCGCACGGCTCGCCTGGCGAAGCCCGGGACCTGAGCGCGGAAGCCTCACCGTGTCTCGAGCTTGGCCCCCAGGCCCGTCATAAGTCCGGTGAATGCGGGGAAGCTCGTCGCCACGAACGTGATGTCGTCGATCGTTACCGGGCGATCCGATCCAAGGCCCAGGATCAGGAACGCCATCGCGATGCGGTGGTCCATGTGGGTGACGACCGTGCCGCCACCGCTCGCCATACCTCGCCCCTCGACGATCAGCGTGTCGCCATCGACCCGCGCGCCGACCCCGTTCGCGGCGAGACCTGCCGCCGTCGCTGCGAGCCTGTCGCTTTCCTTGACCTTGAGCTCGGCCAGCCCCTCCATCCGCGTCTCGCCGCGCGCGAACGCGGCGACCGCCGATAGCACGGGGTATTCGTCGATCATCGAGGGCGCTCGCGCCGCCGGCACGATGACACCCGTCAACGCCCGGTGCCGGATGCGGATGTCGGCGATCGGTTCGCCGTTTTCTTCGCGCGGACTAAGGAATGTGATGTCGGCACCCATCTCCCTCAGCGTCGTGTAGAACCCGGTCCGCGTCTCGTTGACCAGCACCCCCTCGATGGTCACCTCCGACCCCGGAACGATCGCCGCGGCTGCCACCAGGAACGCCGCCGAAGACGGGTCTGCGGGCACGACGACCGGGCGCCCCTCGAGCTCTGCATCACCGACGACGGTGATCGCGTGCCGACCGTCTCGCTCTGCCGTGCGCACGTCCGCGCCGAAGTAGCGGAACATGCGCTCGGTATGGTCGCGGGTCGCCTCGCGCTCGATCACCGTCGTCTCGCCGGTCGCGGCAAGTCCGGCAAACAAGACCGCCGACTTCACCTGCGCCGAAGGCACAGGCGTCGCGTATTCGATCGGCACGAGACTTGACGTGCCGCGCACGGCCAGTGGCAGCGTGTCGCGATCCTCGCGGACGCTCAAGCCCATTTGCCGAAGCGGCGTCAGCACCCGCCGCATCGGGCGACGAGAGAGCGACGCGTCGCCGATCATCTCCACCTCGATGTCGTGTCCGGCAACGACACCCATCATCAGCCGGCAGCCGGTCCCCGAATTGCCGAAGTCGAGCGGGCCGGTCGGTTGCGACAAGCCACCGACGCCCCGACCGCGCACCTCGTAGCTGCCGTCGTCGCGGCGCTCGACCGAGGCTCCGAGTGCGGCCACCGATTTGGCCGTGTTGAGTACGTCCTCGGCTTCGAGCAGCCCGGTGATCCGTGTCGTGCCGGCGGCGAGCGCGCCAAGCATCAGCGCGCGGTGCGAAATGGATTTGTCCCCGGGGACCCGCACATGACCGGAAAGGGGGCCGGAACGGTGGGCGGAGGTGGGTTTCGGCGGACTGTGGCTCACGGTATGCCTCGGACGCGCTGCGCGCTTGACTTGACCAATCAATGCCATAGACACGGGTCCCCAAGTCGCTGTCAACGTGGGCTCGCACCGCGTTCGATCGCGGGACTGTCTGCACCCCTGCACATGGCTTTGACATGGCCGGCTGGTGATGCGATAGCACCGCACTTTTCAATCAACCTCATCGAGGTTTGCCATGGCCGACAAAGCGGCACGCGGCACCAAGCGGACCTGCCAGAGCGGGTCCTGCGGTTCCCGCTTTTATGATCTCGGGCGCGATCCGATCGTCTGCCCTATCTGTGGATCGACGTACGTCATCGCCCGAGGGCCGGCGGTGCCCGAGCGCGAGGAACGGCGCGCCGCGCGCAAGCCGGAGATTGTCGCTGCGCCCGATCCGGGCGTCGCACCGGAAGTCGAGGTCGACGGCGACGACGCGCTCGTCGATGTCGAGGGTGGGGACGAGCCCCTCGCGGACGCCGAGGACGACACCTTCCTCGAGGAGGAAGACTCCGGTGGCGATGTGTCCGACATCATCGTGGGCGGCGGCGAGGACGAGGAAGAGAGCTGACACCGGCCTCTGGCCGGAGAACTCACGCTTCGCGAGCAAGGCTCGTCGTCGCGAGGCCCATTGGCGGCGACGCGACGTCGTGCGCGCCCTTGCGGCCTCTGCCCGGCCGTGTCACGCGAGCGACCTTCATGTGCGCGGGCGTGGTTTTGCCTGACGAAGCGGTTGCCGCTTCACCAGCGATGCGCCACCCTTTGCTCAGATAGGGAGTGAGCAAGGGAGAGACGTACAATGTCGCTCAAGGGCAAGGCGGCGGTGACGGGGGTTGGTGATACGCGATACTCCCGTCAGTCCGGCAAGAGCGTGGCGACGCTGCAAATGGAGGCCTCACTCGCCGCCGTTCGCGACGCGGGCCTCGATCCGAAGGACATCGACGGCATCATCGCGTACGGCAGCATGTCCGTTGTCGCAGAGGATTTCATCACCAGCTTCGGCATTCCTGACCTGCGGTTTTCTGCGGTGACCCCGCTCGGCGGCGCGAGTGCCGTCGCCTCGATCCAGTGTGCCGCGGCTGCCGTTGCGGCCGGCATCTGCAATCACGTCCTGATCCCGATAGGACGCAACGGCTCGTCGGGAGCCGGAGGCCGCATCGGCTCGCGCGTGCGTGAAATGCCGCAGTTCCGTCTCATCGGTGAGTTCGAGATGCCGCTTGGCGCCATCGCGCCGGCTCAGCTCTACGCGCCTATGGCGCGACGGCACATGGAGCTATACGGCACGACCAGCCGCCAACTCGCCGAGATTGCCGTATCGACGCGGCACAATGCCATCCTCAACGGCAATTCGATGATGACGAAACCGCTGACGGTCGAGGACCACCAAGCCTCGCGCCTGATCTCCGACCCCCTGCGCCTGTTCGATTGCAGCCTCGAGAGCGATGGGGCCTGCGCGTTCATCGTGTCGTCGGCTGAGCGTGCCCGCGATTGCGCCAAGCCGGTCATCGACGTCCTGGGCGTTGCCGAAGGGCATCCGGATTCGCCGTCCGCCATCACACAGCGTCCAGATATGACGCGCCTCGGTCTCGCCAAGGCCGCGCCGAAGGCCTTTGCCATGGCAGGCGTCACCCATGACGACATCGACGTGGCCGAGGTCTACGACTGCTTTACCTATATCGTTCTGTGCCAGCTCGAAGACATCGGCTTCTGCAAGAAGGGAGAAGGCGGCCCGTTCGTGGCCTCCGGCGCCATTCGCCTCGGCGGCAAGCTGCCGATCAACACGCATGGCGGACTTTTGAGCCAAGCCCACATGGCGGGCTTCAACCACGTCGTCGAACTCACCCGCCAGTTGCGCGGCGAAGCAGGGGCCGCACAGGTGAAGGACGCCGAGGTCGGCCTCGTGACAGGCTATGGCGACATGGGCGACGGCTCGATCGCCATCATGGCGCGGGCCTAGGGGGACTGGACCATGGAAGCGCAATCGTACCTGAAACCCACGCCCGATCCGACGCCCGACACGGCTCCCTTCTGGGAGGGCCTGAAGGACGGCAAGCTCTTGCTCCAGTGCTGCTCCGCATGCGGTGGCGTCCGGCACTACCCACGGCCAGTCTGTCCCGACTGCTACTCCATGGACTATCGCTGGACCGAGGCAAAGCAGACCGGCACCGTGCACTCGTGGACCGTCTCGCATCACGCGTTTCATCCGGGCTTCAAGCCAGAGCTGCCCTACGTGCTGGTAACGGTGGATCTCGATGCGGGTGTGCGCATGCAGGCGCAGTTCAGAGGCGCCGATGTCAACGCGCTCGCGCTTGGATTGCCGGTTAAGCTGGCATTCGAGGCGGCGACGGCCGACCTGACATTACCGGTCTTCGTCCCGGCCTAGCCCCGGCTAGGCCATCCTTCCCGGACGATCGGTGCCACGACCGGTTCTGCCCCGCGCCGTTCGCCAGCCGGCGCGGTGCTGCGAACCCGTCATGGAGTTCGTGCGCTCCTCTAGGCGCCGGCCGGAGCGTACCGGAACGTGAATGCAGGCGCACCGCCGAGCACGACTTTGTCGCCGTCGGCGAGCACGACGTGCTCGTGCTCGACGCCGTTGATCGTGATCGGGTTGGCGTTGGCGCGGTCTGCGGTCTGATTGTGGATCTCGAAGCGTCCGTCCTGGTTTTGCGAAATCCGCGCATGATGCCGCGACACGCGAATATCGTTGATACGGATGTCGTCGTCGGTGTGCCGGCCGATCTGCGCCGTCGGCGACGAGACATTGAAGCTGCCGAGTCCCTCGTCGAAGTCGAGTGTCGCGAGCACGGCGGCCTTCGCAGGTGCCGGCGTCTGCGCGACGGTCGGCTCGGCCGTCTCGATGACCGGCGGAGCCGTCAGAGCGGAGCCCTCGGTAAGCTGGTCGCCGAAGCGCTTGTAGAGCATGCGCATGGCGATGGTCGGCAGTCCTGTCGAGAACATGCACATCAGCACCGCGGTCGAGAACATCAGCGGCGATACGATCTCCTTGTCGCGGAACACCGTAATGACGATGATGCCCATGAGGCCCTTGGTCTGCAGCAGCATCCCGATACCAAAAGCGAATGGCCAGGTCTCGCCCGCCATGCGCGCTGCAAGCCCATGACCGATGATCTTCCCGAACACGCACAGGAACGAGGAAATGCCGAACAGGATCCACACCGTCGGGTCCGTGAACGAGAAGTCGGTTCTGAGGCCGGTAATGAGGAAGAAGAAGGGCATCAACACCAGACTGGTCGGACGGTCGAGGCTGTGAGCAGCGAGTTCGCGCACCTTGTCCGGGAGGAAAACGCCGGCGACGAAAGCGCCGAGAACCGGATGCAGCTCCGTGATCGACGTGATGGCGGAGGCGACGAAGATCGAGAGTGCCGCGAGCGTCATGACCGCGCTCTCCGGAGCGTCTTTCGCCATCATCCGATTGAGCACGGGGGACGCAATGAAAAGAACGAAACCGATGCTGAGGGCGCCGCCGAGGAACGCCTTCATCATGGCTTCGCCGATCGTGCCGCCGATGCCGGCCAGCGCCGAAACGAGCGCCAGCCCCAACCACATCAAGGTGTCGGCGAGTCCCGAGCTTGCAAGTGCGACCGCTCCGATACGCTTTTGCGTCATCTGCAGCTCGCGCAGAATGAGCGCCAGAATCGGGAGCGCGGAAACGGCCATCACTAGGCCGAAAGCCAGCGCGAACGAGATGATGGGGGGCTTGAAATTGTGCGCCGCCGGGATTGCGTAATAGACGCCGAAGCCGGCGACGATGCCGATCGCCCAGCCGATCAACATGCCCGGCACGCCGATCAGGAAGACGGTGCGACCCGACTTTTTAACGAGTTCCTTGTCGGCGTCGGCGCCCGCGAGAAATCCGAAGAGGCAGACCGCAATGGTGGCGAGCGCGGCGATACCGTCGGCGCGGTTTATGAGGACGCCGCCTTTTTCCAGGGTACCGAACAACGCTTTGAACAGGTCGGGCGCAAGCGCGCCGAAGATGGCGGGTCCCAGGATCACGCCGCAGAAGATCTGAATGACGCCGAGTGGGAACCAGCGTCCAAGCTGGATTGTCCGCCACAGAAGATACGGTATCAAAATCACGATGCACGCCTGAACGAGCAGCATGTTGGCGGGCTTCAGGCCCTGGAGCAGATGGATCAGTTCGGCATACATCGTCACAACCCCGATTAGACAAAATTATCGCGGCACGAAGCGCCCCGTGTTGCAATAGTGTGCCATCTGGGCTTTGCGCAGCGAACCGAGTTTTGCTCGTCGAAGCTCATTTTCCGTAGAGCAAGGCAAACGCTCCGGGCCCTTGACGGCTCATGCCCAATATTTGGGCGACCGTCCTTTCGAACCGCCGCCCTGTTTGATCAATGCAGCGTGGTGGGGGAGGTCGCCTATTTCACGTCTGCCCAGTCGAACTCCGCCCCACACAGGGGGACGAACAGCAGCGTGGTTCGACCCATTGTGATCTTGTCGTGATGATTGAGTTCGCCATTGGCGAGCAGCGCCGAGTCGTTCAGATGCACGAGATTGGGGCGCTCGAGATTGGGCACCAGCTGATACTGGCGCTTGCGGCCGTCATAAACGAGAAACGCCTGTTTCTCACTGGAAATGGCGTCGTCACCGAAATCGATCGGGATGCGTTGGCCGGGTGACCGGCCGATCGTGTTGGAGCCGCTGTAAATCGGTCGGAAATTGCCCTTGCCCGGCCCGTTCAGCACGACCAGCCAACCAACGACCGGATCGCTGCGCACATCCGCCTCAACCCCCATCGGCCGGAGGATCCGGGTGTGACCAGGATCGGCGGGAATGGATTTTGGCGCCATTTCCGGGTCGGGCTGGGTCTGCGGAGCAAACACGGTTTCTTGGGCGGTGTCCTCGGCACCGATGATGATCGTCGCTTCGTCGCCGGAGTCCCGGCGATTGAGTCCGTCGGAGGGGTTTCGTGTGGGATGCTTCATTGTCTCGTCCAATGGCCAGGAATCGTTGACACTGCAGTACGCGCCGACACAAGCACCCGCCGAGTACCCTTTCGCAGGTCTCGGAGCTGCCGTCGGCTGGCAAATCGCCCGAACATGATGTTCCGCCGCTTAGGATAAGGGAAGGCGGCGGCCCGAGTGAAAGGCAATCTCGCGATTAAGTGAACGCCGTTTGCAGATTGCCATTCAGTGCCCGCGAACTATACTTCGTTTGCGGTACGCCGTCATTCGCAACGGAGCTAGAGCGTGGGTCGCCAGCCTTTGCCGACCAATACTATTCTTGGCAACGGTAGCGATCAATACAGGATCGACACCGTTCTTGGCCCGGGCGGTTTTGGCGTCACGTATCTCGCCCGCGATATGCGTTTCGATCGAGACGTTGCCATCAAAGAGTATTTCCCTGCCGATTTTGCCTATCGCGAGGGATCGACGACTATTCGCTCCACGACGCGTGGCGGCGACCAGAACTTTTTCGAGCAGGGCAAGCGTCAATTTCTCGACGAGGCTCGGACGCTCGCCAAGTTCCGCCACGAGCACATTGTACGTGTTCTGAATTTGTTCGAGCAGTTCAACACCGCCTACATGGTGCTGGAGTTCGAGGAAGGCCAAAGTCTGAAGAACTGGCTTCGCGCGCTGGGGCATCGCCCGAGCCAGGCCGAAATCGACGAGATCCTCGATCCGCTCCTCTCGGCGCTCGAAGTCGTGCACGCGAAGGGCATGTTCCATCGCGACATCGCACCCGACAACATTATCGTCCGCCCGAACGGCAAACCGGTGTTGATCGACTTCGGAGCGGCCCGCAATTTCGTTCGCGAGCACAGTCACACCATCGGCGCCATCGTAAAGCACGGCTTTTCGCCGCCTGAGCAATACACGCTCGACACCAAGCTGCAGGGCGCCTGGAGCGATATCTATGCGCTGTCGGCCACCATCTATGCGGCCCTCGTCGGTACGCCGCCGGACGAGGCCTCGCGGCGACAGCTCAACGACACGCTGCTGCCCATCGAAGGGCATGTCGAGCCGCATCGGCGCGAGCTCTATCGACGGTCGTTTTATGCAGCTCTCAATGCCGGGCTGGCGCTGAAGCCACGTGACAGACCACAGACGATCCGCGATCTGCGGGCCATTCTTCGCAGTGACGATGCGCATTACCGCGAGCCCGAGTTGGCGGCGGCACAAGCGATCGAAGTCAACGTCGCGGATGCCCGGCGGCCTTTCGCTTCGGCCGCCACCTTCTCCCGGCCGTCTGGGCTTGCCGCATCGGCGCGTCCGCATGCGCCCGGTCCGTCCTACGAAGTCGTCCGGTCCGTGCCGGAGCTGGCGCAGGCGGTCGAAGAAACCGCGGAAAGGGCCCATCGAGCTGCATCCAACTATCCGGAAGGCGCTGGCCGGGTCGCTGCGATCACCGCTTTGATCGTTGCAGCTATCGCAGCGGCGTCATTTCTGTGGATCGGCGGTATCGAGCACCCCGGTGGCCTCGCCGCGGCGATGCTCGTCTGTGCCGGCGTGATCGTCGTCGCCGGCGAGCGCACGTTGGCGTTGGCGCGGGTCGCGCCAGCCGACGTCGGCCGCGCTACGATAAGTGCGGCCGTCACGAGCGTGCTTGCCATGGCGGTCTATTGGCTTCCCTTCTTCTTCTGGCAGATCTCCGCTGCTCTGGCTGCCGTGTCCGTCCTCTTCGTGGTCGTGCGATTGGGGCGTTGGGTGCCCGTCACCCTGCTCGGCCTCGCTCTCCTGCATCTTGCGGCCGCGGCTCTGCTCGTGGCTCTATCCACCCGATCCGTGCAGAAAGATCCGTTTTTTCTGCCGCTTATGGGTGGCAGCCTCGCCGTTCTCGGGGCCTTGGTCTTGACGTGCGCCCTCGTCATTCAGCGGCGCCTGGAGGCGGCAAGATCATGAGCGGGGCGTTGCAGGTTCAGCTAGTCGCACAGCGAGCGCCCGCGTGTCGAAACGTGAGCGCCGACCACTTCGCGGTTCGACCGCACCTCGTCCGCCGCCATTCAGTCGAAAGCCGCGCCTAATGCAGCTCGATCTCGCCACCGCTGAATATATTGGTGCTCGCGAACAGCAGCAGGACCTCGCCTCGGCCTTGCCGCTCGCAACGGGTGCCTTGCTGGTTCTGGCCGATGGCCTTGGCGGTCACGAGAGCGGCGCCGAAGCCGCGCGCATTGTCGTCACGACATTTAAGGAAGCAGGCGTCGCGGGCCGTTTTAAGAGCCCCACCGCCCGCCGCCAGGCACTGCGCGAAGTTCTTGAGCTCGCCAACGCCCGCATCGCCGAGGGTGTAGATCCGGTCCACGGTCACCGGGGAATGGCGAGCACGGTCGTGGCGGCGGTTGTCTCGGATAGCGAATTGAGTTGGGTCAGCGTCGGCGACAGTCACCTCTATCTTTGGCGCGAGGGGCGTCTGCACAAGCTGAACGAGGACCACTCGCAGGCTGGATTGATGGTCCGCTCCGGGCGGTATCAGTCGAGCGATCCCGAGGTGCAAGCGGTGAAGTCGGTGCTTGTCTCGGCCTTGACCGGACGCAAGCTCGAAATGGTTGACCTGCCCCCATCGAGCTTCCGGCTCGAGTCCGGCGACGTCCTGATGCTGGCGAGCGACGGATTGAATACGCTTTCCGACGGCGAAATCGAGCAGATCGTCGACAACGTCGGAGGGCATGGTGCGATAAAGCTGTCCACCACGCTTCTGGAGAGCGTCCGCAGTCGCCGCCTCGAACGCCAGGACAATACAACGGTCGTCGTCGCACGCGTTCTGCAGCCGACACGACGTCCGCAAAGTCCCGACGTCGTCGACATCGACGATACGAGTGAGGAGCGGACGCAACGCGTTATGCCTGCGGACGATCAGGTGGCTCCGACAAATCCCCTGCCGCACCCCACCCCGCAGCCCCATCAAGCACAGGGGGAGCAAAATGCGCCTCCCGTCGCGGATGCGGCGGGCGACTTGCCAGCACTTTTTGACGACAAGCCTGCCACCCCGCCTCAGGCGGCAAGTCAGAGTGCCTCATCGTCGTCATCGGACGAAGGGACAGGCGATGGGCCGAGACAAGCCGTCCTGAAGTCCCAGAGCGGCCGGCCGAAGCCGCCCCGCGTCGGCGATGAGCTGGATCGGGACGATGAGGAGTTGCTGGTTCTGGGAGCCGCGCCGGCCGACCCGTCCTCTCACCTGCCCGGTCCGTCACATCCGGCCCGTCCCGCACGTCAGGCCAAACAATCGGCATCTCCAGCCCCCGCCGCGGATCGAGCCACGCTTCGTTTTGGTATGACGCGCCGAATCCTGCTGCTGCTGATCCTCGTGCTGTTGCTGGCCGGTGGCGTTGCTATCGCCGCGATCCAACCCGACTGGCTCAGCGGAGTGATTCCGGGCCTCGCCCGGAGCCGGCCGTCTCCAGCTGTGCCGGGCGCCGGGCCTGCCGCGTCGTCGAAAGCGACGGCGGCACCGGACCGGGCGAATGCACCCGCAACTGCAACGACGCCGGCGGCAGGGCCCGTCCCACCGGGCGCATCGACCGAGCAGACTCCCGCGCCTGCGCAGCCGGCCGTCCCACCGGCCGCCTCGACACCGTCAACATCGGGGCCTGCCGCATCCGGGCCGGTCACGGGGCCGGCTCCCGCCGCTTCGGCTCCCACAGCGGCCACGGACGGTGCGGCACCCGCCGCCGCGCCGGGCGCACCTCGGGCTCAGGGCGATGCACCGCTCGTCGAACCGCCGCGCCCGGCGGCTCCTCCGGCCAAGCAGAACCGTTCGCCCTGATCCGTCGGGAGTACGCGACGCCGCGACCCGATTACAGGATGTATTTGGACAGGTCCGTGTTCTTCGCAAGATCGCCGATCCGGCTGTGAACATAAGCCCCGTCGATCGTCTGTGCCTGCCCCCCGCGATCGGACGCCTCGAACGAGATCTCGTCGAGAACGCGCTCCATGACGGTTTGCAACCGCCGCGCGCCGATGTTTTCGACCGTCGAGTTGACCGACACGGCGATGTCGGCCACCGCGTCGATGCCGTCGTCGGTGAAGGTGAGAGCGACACCTTCCGTCGCGAGCAGCGCCACGTACTGCTTGATGAGGCTCGCTTCGGGCTCGGTCAGAATCCGCCGGAAGTCCTCTTTCGTAAGCGGCGCCAGCTCGACCCGGATCGGCAGGCGTCCCTGCAGCTCCGGTAGCAGGTCTGACGGCTTCGCGGTGTGAAACGCACCGGAGGCGATGAACAGCACGTGATCGGTCTTGACCGGGCCGTACTTCGTCGAGACCGTCGTGCCTTCGATCAGGGGCAGCAGGTCGCGCTGGACGCCCTCCCGGCTGACGTCGGCGCCGCCGCGCGTCGCATCGTTACGCGAGCAGACCTTGTCGATCTCGTCGAGGAATACGATGCCGTCGTTCTCGACGGCCTTTATGGCCTCGGCCGTGATCAGATCCTGGTCGATCAGTTTGTCGCTCTCCTGAGCCATCAGCAGGTCGTAGCTCTGTCCGACCGTCGTGCGGCGCGTTTTCGAGCGTTGCCCGAAAGCTTTGCCCAGCATTTCGCCAACATTGATCATGCCGACCTGCCCGCCCGGAACATCGAAGGTGGGGAAGGGAGACGTCGTGTCGGCAACCTGGATGTCGATCTGTTTGTCGTTCAGCTCGTTCGAGCGGAGCTGGCGCCGGAAGCTTTCCCGCGTCTCGGGGCGGGCGTTGGCGCCGACCAGGGCGTCGATGATGCGCTCTTCGGCGTTCTTTTCGGCCATCGCCTTGACGTCGCGCCGCTTGACATCGCGTACGAGGCCGATCCCCACCTCGACCAGATCGCGCACGATCGAATCGACATCGCGGCCGACGTAACCGACCTCGGTAAACTTCGTCGCCTCGACCTTGATGAACGGAGCCCCTGCAAGCTTCGCGAGGCGTCGCGAAATCTCGGTCTTGCCGCAACCCGTCGGGCCGATCATCAGGATATTCTTCGGCAACACCTCGTCCTTCAGATCGCCGACGAGCTGCTGCCGTCTCCAGCGATTGCGCAGCGCAATGGCGACCGCTCGCTTCGCAGGACCTTGACCGACGATGTAGCGATCGAGCTCCGATACGATCTCGCGCGGAGAGAATGTGGTCATGACGTGACTTTGCTCATGATGCTGACCGGCGTCCCAGTGCTCTGGAGCCGGATCTTCGGCTGCCCATGAAGCTCGCCCCTTGCCTCTCTCGGCGAAGCCGGCCTCACTATGGGAGCCAATTCTTCAGATGGCTCCGTTCGGGCTCCCGTGCAATGGGCATATCGGCGAGCAGCGCTCCGTCTCACATCAGGGCGAAGCGCAGGGTGGTCAAGCCGATCTTGATGGTGTCGCCGTCGTTGAGGGCCCGATCGCCCGACAGCCGCTCGCCATTGACATGCACGGGGTTCTGTTTGCCGCCGTCGAAAATCCGGAACTCCTTGATGTTTGCATCGTAGCTGATGACGGCGTGCTGCTGCCTCGAAATCGTGTTGTCTCCGAAATCGAGCGGAACGCGATTTTCCGAACTGCGTCCCATCTGGTTTGTGCCGCTGAAGACAGGGCGTTCCTCGCCTTTGCCCGGGCCATCCACGACCTTGAGCATGCCAACCCTGGCGTTGGTGGAATCCAGGATGACCTGCGTCGGCAGGTTGTCCATGTTGGCGCTCTGACGCGGCTCGTCGATGCCTGGAATATGCAGTGTTCTGGTTCGTTCGCGGTCGCTCATTGTCTCTCTCTCACTTTTCCTGCTGCGCGGTCGGTATCCGCTGCGCACTACGAAAAACGAAACGTACTCCGCCGAGAGTGATGACGTCGCCGTCGACCACCTCGGCTCGTTCGCGGCTGGTTCCATTCACAAGCATCGGGTTCGGCTCCGACCGCATCGCCGTCAGATTTTCGATCTCGAAACGTTCCGAATCAGCCAGAAGGCGCGCATGATGGCGACTGATCCGCACGTCCCTTATTCGAACGTCGTCTTCGCTGTGCCGGCCGATCACGGTCTTGCCCCGCATGATCGGGACCGAATGCGGCGCATCGTCGAACTCGAGCACCGCCACAGGCAGGTGCTCGGGATGTGGTGCAATGCGCGTGTTGGGCACTGCAATCACCGCCGGGTCGTCCCGATCGTCAGCCTCTTCGGTGACCCCGAACGGCTGTCGCCCGGCCGCTAGCAGTTCGCGGCTATGCCGTCGGCGCGGCCGTATCAAGCTCGAGCTCAAATCGGCCACCCTTCGCGACAGAACGGTGATCCAGCCCTTCATGGGTCTCCCTGCCGGTTCGGCAACACCCTCTATACTAGACTGTCCGGCTCGAAAGTCACGAAAATCCGTCGTTTCGGTTTCCATGGCGTGTCGGCGATCGTGTCGCACGGCGCTTCCGGCGAGGTTGCCAACCGATGTTAACCGCCTATCCTTGTCACCAAAGCCCTCGCCACGCCCCTAAGGATGGCGGCAGAAACCGAACGGAGCCCTCATGGCCGAGCCGATCCATATCGAGTTCACGCGCTTTTCCGCATTCTACAGCCCCCTTATCGCGACCATCGCCGGCGGTTTCCTGAAAGACGAAGGCTTCGAGCCCACACATGCCGTCTCGGCCCCGGGAAAATCCGCCATCCAGGGACTCGTCGCAGGAACGGTGCACGTCGCCCAATCCGCGCCAAGTCAGGGGTTTGGACCCCTCGAGAAGAGGGAAAAGCCGCCAGCTTTGCACTTCGCCCAGATCAATGAGATGGATGGATTTTTCCTCGTCGGCCGCGAGCCGCAGCCGAATTTCGATTGGTCGTCCCTCAGAGGAAAGCGCGTCGTGCTCGACGTTGGCGGTCAGCCCCTCTTCATGTTCAAGTACGCGCTCCATAAACGCGGCCTCGACTATGGTGACATCGTACCCGTCAACCTGGGCTCCGATGCGATGGCCTCGGCGTTTCGGCGCGGCGAAGGCGACTATATTTCGATGCAGGGGCCGGCGCCGCAGCAACTCGAGCACGACAAGGTCGGCCATGTTGTGGCCTCGGTGGGCAAGGCCATCGGCCCTTGCGCCTTCTCGAGCCTCGCCGCCCGCCCGGACTGGCTCGCGACGGAGCAGGCCAAAAGCTTCATGCGCGCCTACCGTAAAGCCCGCGCCTGGGTGCGCGAGACGCCTGCCGACGAAATCGCGCGCGTCGAGGCGCCGTTTTTTCCCGGTATCGCGCCCGAGGCTCTGAGGCGCACGATCGCCACCTACCAGACGTTGGGCAACTGGACGCCGCATGTCGAGATCACGCGTCAGGCCTGGGGGGCGATCAACGATATCTTCCTGTACAACAAGCAGATTACCCGGCGGCATGCCTACGAGGACGTGATCGCGCAGCCGCCCGCTTAATGAGACTACGCAACTCTCGGGGGCACCGGGTACCGCCCATTCCGGGCCCCTGCCGAAAATTCGACCGGTTGACTGTTGTCAATGAGTGTCATCGCATTATGAACAAATTTTCACGTCAACTCTTGGTGAATTCCAGTAGCTCTGTAGCGGGTGAGTTACGGTGAGCATCCTGGCGACGCGACGTGCTCGGGGCTTGGCCTTGGAGAACGTCGAGTGCGGCAGGAGGCGCGTCGAGACGTCACCGCGCTCGATTGCCGGCAAAAGCGGGAACCGGCTTTCACGTGGTCGCGTTGTGCATGTCGGTTCAACACGAGGACGTGAGCCATGACTGAGATTGCGCGACTGTCGCGGGCAACCGCGAAGCAGAATCCCGGCGAAGTCTTTGAAAACCCAGCGGCTCTTGCCGCTGAAGTGATGCTCACGCGTGGCGAGAAGCTCGGTGCTCTGGAACGGTGGCGCCGCGACGTACTTCTCGAAATGACGGCGACAGGCGAAGGCATGCGTGCCGACCCTCACACAGGTCGTCCGGCCCGCTTGCTGCGCGAGATCGACGCCGCGATCCGCGAATTGTCGCCCGCGGACAACCACGTTCCAGCCAAGTGAGGGCGATGACGCCGCGTGCCTTCATCTCTGACGGCAGTGCCCGCCGCGGGCGTCTGAAACTGGGACGCCCGGCCTCTTTTTCGGTCGCTGGCACGGCGACTCGCGCTAGCGGCTAGACTCCCAGTACATCCGACATGGCGAAGAGACCCGGTCCCCTGCCGCGGCCCCATAAAGCAGCCTTGATCGCACCGCGCGCAAAGATGCCTCGATCGGTGGCGATATGCGACAGGACCACGCGCTCCCCATCGGCTGCAAAGATCACGGAGTGCTCGCCGACCACATTGCCACCGCGGAGCGTCGCGAAGCCGATTTCTCCCCGGCCACGCGCGCCCGTATGGCCCTCACGGCTCATGACGCTGTTCCCCTTCAGCGGGATACCGCGCCCCTCCGCCGCAGCCCGGCCGAGCATGAGCGCCGTGCCGGAGGGCGCGTCGATCTTGTGCTTGTGATGCATCTCTAGCACCTCGATGTCGAAATCCGCATCGAGCGCCTCCGCCACCTTGCGGGTGAGCGCGACCAGCAGATTGACGCCGAGGCTCATGTTGCCGGCCTTGACAATGGTCGCATGCCGCGCCGCGGCCTTGATTGCGGCCTCATCGGCTTCGGAGAAGCCCGTCGTTCCGATAACGTGGACGATGCGTGCATTGGCAGCGAGGCCCGCGAACTCGACGCTTGCCCTGGGCACCGTGAAATCCAGGATCGCGTCGACCTTGGCCATGATCTCGAGCGCGTCGGTCGTGACTGGAATGCCGAGATCGGCGACCCCGGCAAGCGCGCCGGCATCCCGTCCGACGGCGTTCGAGCCCGGCGGCTCTATGGCACCGGCAACCACACATCCCGGCGTCGCGTGCACCGTCCGGATAAGCTCACGGCCCATGCGCCCGGCGGCGCCCATCACGGCGATCTTCATATCCGACATATGCCCGCCCTTCTCAGCTCGCGGTGTGCCCCAAAAGGAGAACCAGCGTAGCCACCTTGACGACGCGAAGCCAGCGGGCTGACGCGGGGGTGTGATCCAGGCGCTGCGTCGGCTCGCTGTGCCGGGAACTCCTGTTCGTGACCGCATCCTAACGGCCTCGACCTCGGCTCAAAGTTCGCGTGGACGCCCGTGTCCGAGACGTGTCAGCATCGGACCGATCCAGCCGGCGGCGCCGGCCGGCATCCGAGCCCCGATGAATGGAGATCCGCCCGATGTCTGAGCCCATGAACGGCGCCGAAAGCCTCGTCCGCACCCTCCTGGCGGGTGGCGTCGACGTCTGTTTCACCAATCCCGGCACGTCCGAGATGCACTTCGTTGCCGCGCTCGACAAAGTGCCTGGCATGCGCTGCGTACTCGGCCTTTTCGAAGGTGTCGTAACGGGCGCAGCAGACGGCTACTATCGCATGCTCGACAAGCCGGCCTCCACCTTGCTTCATCTCGGGCCGGGCCTGGCCAATGGACTAGCCAACCTCCACAACGCGAAAAAAGCCTCGTCCGGCATCGTCAATATCGTCGGCGAGCACGCCACCTATCATATCGCCCACGACGCCCCGCTGACCTCCGACATCGAGGGTGTCGCGGGCCCGATGTCGCATTGGGTGAAAACCTCGCCGTCATCGAGCGGCATCGCCAAGGACGGGGCGCTGGCCATCGAGGCGGCACGCCGAACACCCGGCCAGATCGCGACGCTCATTCTCCCGGCCGACACCGCATGGGGGCCGGCTGGCGACATCGCTGAAACGGCACCTCCGGCCGCGCCACCGAAGGCCTCGCCCGACGCCGTCAAGGCTGCCGCGGACATGCTCCGATCCGGCGAGAAGGCGACGCTGCTTATGGGTGGCGCCGCACTCCGCCAGCGGCCTCTCGAGCTGGCGGGACGCATCGCCGCGAAGACCGGCTGCGGCATTCTCACCGAGGGGGCCAACACGCGCCTCGAGCGCGGCGCCGGTCGCGTGCAGGTCGAGCGCATACCCTATGTCGTCGAGAAGGCGCTCGGCGTCATGAAGAACGCCGGCAATCTGGTGCTCGTCGGCGCACGCGAGCCGGTGGCGTTTTTCGCCTACCCAGACAAGCCGAGCCTGCTGATGCCGAAGGACGCCCGCTCGACCAAGCTCGCGGGCACGGACCAAGACATGGAGGCTGCTCTAGAGGCACTGGCCATCGAACTCGATGCCATGTCGACGCCGCCCGCCCGTATCGCGGCTCCGCGCCGGCCGGCTGTCCCAACCGGCGCCATCTCGCCCGAGAAGATCGCGTCCATCATAGGCGCCAAGCTCCCCGAGGGAACCATCGTCGTCGACGAGAGCGTGACCACGGGTCGCGAGTTTTTTCCTGAGACGGCCGGCGCGCCGCCGCATGACTGGATCAACAATCGCGGCGGCTCGATCGGCTATGGCATGCCTGTCGCCGTCGGCGCCGCCATCGCCTGCCCGGGCCGAAAGGTGCTCGCCATGGTTGGCGACGGCAGCGCCATGTACACGCTGCAGGCGCTATGGACCATGGCCCGCGAAGGCCTCGACATTACGGTGATGATCTTCGCCAACGGCTCTTACAATATTCTCCGCGGCGAGTTGACCAACGTCGGCGTCCGCAATCCGGGGCCCCGTGCTGTCGATATGTTGACGCTCGGTCGGCCGGACCTCGATTGGGTCGCGCTCGCCCAGGGTCACGGCGTGCCGGGGCGCCGGGTCGAGGACTGCGAGGGGCTTGCCAAGGCGCTCGAAAATGGCCTCCACGGCAGCGGTCCCAATCTCATTCAGGTGGCGCTCTAACGCGGACATCGTTTAACCAAAACGGGCAACGTCGGAAGGTGCATTGCGTGAGGAACGTGGCTGTCGCGGCGCATTACGCCGGCACGCGCGAGGAAAAGCGCGCCGCCCTCTTTGCGGCCATGGAGGGTATCCGCGATACCATCGCCCGGAACGCGGACGAGGCGGAGCGGCTCGGAACCCTTCCTCGCGCCAGTATCGACGCCTTGGTGAGCGCCGGGCTTCTGTCGCTGAAGCTGCCTGAGGTGCTGGGCGGCGTCGAGGCTGATCCGGCATTGCAGTTCGAGGTCGTCGAGCGGCTGAGTGCCATCGATCCGTCGGCCGGGTGGTGCCTTTTGATCGGTGGCACGGGTGTCGGCCTGCCGGGGGCCTTCCTCGCGGACGAAGCCATCGATCGCATGTTCGAAGGGGGTCGCATTCCCAACGCGGCCGTCGTTGCCATGCCGGCCGGCAAGGCGACGCCCGTGCCCGGCGGCTATCGCCTGACCGGGCGCTGGCCCTTTGTCAGCGGCGTGCCCCACGCCGAGTGGGTAACGGTGGGTGCCATGGTCGAGACGGCGAACGGCATCCCGCTCGCGCCGCGGCTGTTCGTCGTGCCGGCGAAGGCCGTCCACATCCACGACAATTGGCACGTCATGGGCCTGAAGGGCACGGGCAGTTGCGACGTGTCGCTCACCGATTGCCTGGTGCCGGAATCGTTCACCTGGGATCGGTTGAAATCGCCGCAGCGTCGCGGTGGCGCCCTCTACCGCATGGGGCATCCTGGTTTCGTCGCCAACGAGCACGCGGCATTTGCCGTTGGGACGGCCCGCGGTGCACTCGATGCGGTCATGCAACTGGCGCGCTCCAAGCGGCGCAGTTTCGCGCCGGGACCGTCCTCGATCGAGCAGCGTCCGGTATTCCAGAGCTTCGTCGGCCGCGCCGATATGAGATTGCGCTCGGCACGCGCCCTCGTTCTGGAGATTTATGCCGAGGCGTGGGATTTGGCGTCGAAAGGTGAGGTGCCGCCGCCTCGCATGCAGTCTGCGATGAGATCCGCATGCGCCTTCGCGACCGAGATCGCGGCCGATGTCACGTCCGAGGCGTTTCGATACGGCGGCGGCGAGGCGGCCTATTCGACGCACCTTCTCCAGCGCTACCTGCGTGACGTCAACGTCGGCGCCCAGCACCTGATGATGAGCACCGTGGCCTACGAGAATCAGGGCCAGTTCCTGATGGATCTGCCGGGCGCCGACCCTCTGAGGTGATGCCTGGAGCCTTGGTGCCCTCTCTACCCGACGTAGGTGCGGCCGTTCGGCCGCGCATTGTGGGCAGGAGGCCGGCTCGCAATGATCAGGACGACACCGGCGATCAATCCGGCGATCGCCGACAGCACGCCCCACTCGATGGCAATAGGCTGCAATAAGCCGGTGACGACGGCCAACGACTGGACCAGCAGCGTGGTGACCGGCGTCAGTGCTCCGGTCGCGATGAAACGCTCCGAGCCGAGCTTCAACACCACCGAGAAAGCGAGATACTGCATCGCGGTCAGCACGAGCGTGCCGGCAAACAGGCCGACGAGCACGGCGGTCCCATCGAAGATTTGGTCTGCTCGGGGAAGCCACGGGGGCGCCGAAAGGATCCCGGACACGGCGGCGGCCATGGCGGCCGCGAGTGCGGCAATGCCGACCGCCGACGCCAGACCGAGTACGAGCCCCGTCATGCGCATCTTCTCGCGGATGGTGCGCGCTGCACGGTTCCACGGATGCTTCTCGGCAGCGAACGAGCGTCCACTCATGATCATGCCGCACGTTGCCCCGAACGCCAATGCCGTGATCGGCGCCGTGGTATCGACGCGCGCCGTATACCAGACGATCGTGCCGAGCGTGACCAGTCCACCTGCTATGGCGAGCCGCGCCGGACGCCGGCCGGCGATGACGTATCCGAGCAGGATTGCAATCGGCACGCTGAGCCGCACCAGAATGCTGCCGTCGGTCGGGTTCACGTAGCCGAGCAGCACATAATAGACCGCTTCCATCGCGATGATGCCGCCACCGACGACGAGGCTCAGGGGATGCCGCAGGATCGCGCGCCAGTCCGGGCCGGTGCCGCTCGCCGCCAGAAGCGCGGCCGCGGCCGCGGGCATCGCCCAGAACAGCAATGCCACCGGGTGGACGCCGTACTGCTGACCGAAGCCGTAGGAGACATTCAGCACCGCCAGCGCCAGCGAGAACAGTGCCGCTTCGACCCAACCATCGAGACCGGATTGCTTTGAAACGGCGTGGGCTGGCGCCGATTGACGATTGCCGTCGGTCACCTTGCACCGCCAGCGGTCCAGCGCGCGAAATGCACGGCCGTATCGCCCCAGGTTCTCGTGTCCAGCGGTGCGAACCCGTCGGGCCACGCGATAGTCGCATCGACACGCTCTTCGAGCACGACGACGGCGTCGGCCTCGAGCCAGCCGCCGTGGGCGGCGGCTCGCAACGCCATCTCGCCGAGGCCCTTTCCATACGGCGGATCGGCGAACACCAGACCGGCGCGCTCCCTCGGCAATGCCTCGCCGAGAGATGTCGCGTCCCGCCGGTAGATGTGCGTGCGCCCGATCATCCCGAAAGTTTCGATGTTGCGGCGGATCAAGCCGCGCGCCGCAGCATCGTTATCGACGAAGAGGCAAGCTGTCGCCCCGCGCGAGAGGGCCTCGAAGCCGAGCGCGCCAGTGCCGGCGAACAGATCGAGGACGCGCGATCCGTCCAGCGTGAAGCCGTCGATGCCGTGCGCCAGAATGTTGAACAAGGCTTCTCGCACCCTGTCCGATGTCGGCCGGATCGCGGTTCCTTGCGGCGCCTCGATGGCGCGCCCACGCAGTGTGCCGGCAACGATCCTCACGCCTCGTCGTCCTTCTCGCGGGGGCCGCCTGCGCGGCCCAGTCGTGTCCTTTCACGCGCGGTTGTCCGGCGAGCGCGTTCGGCATCGGCGACGTCCATCAGGCCGAGCTCGCGCGCGAGCCGCGCCCCGAGCTGCTCGGCCAGCACACGACGGCGCACGACCTCCACCGCTCCCGCCGGCAGATCTTGCAGTTGGAACGGGCCGTACGAAATGCGGATCAGCCGGTTGACGTCGAGCCCAAGCGCGGCAAGCACCGTTCGCACCTCGCGGTTCTTGCCCTCGCGCAGTCCCATCGTCAGCCACACGTTGGCGCCCTGCTCCTTGTCGAGCGTCGCCTCGATCGGCCCGTATTTCACGCCCTCCACCTCTATGCCCTCCTTCAGGCGGTCGAGCGCAGCTTGCGTGATACGCCCATGCGCGCGCACCCGGTAGCGGCGCAGCCAGCCTGTCGATGGCAGCTCCAGGTGCCGAGCCAGCGCTCCGTCGTTGGTGATCAGCAGCAGCCCCTCCGATGTCACATCGAGCCGCCCTATCGAGATGACGCGACCGAGTTCGGCCGGCAGCTTATCGAACACTGTCTCCCGGCCCTCGGGGTCGCGATGCGTCGTCACGAGGCCCCGAGGCTTGTGATAGCGCCACAGCCTCAGCGGTTCGGCGCTCTTCAACGGCTTGCCGTCGACCAGGATCTTGTCCTCGGGTCCCACGTTGAGCGCCGGCCACTTGATCACCTCGCCGTTGACCGAGACGCGACCATCCTCGATCCACCGCTCGGCGTCCCGACGCGAGCAAAGCCCGGCCCGCGCCATCGCCTTGGCGATCCGCATAGGCTCGCGCGGGGCGTCGACGCGTGGCTCCTCGCCGCGCGAGGCAGCAGGCGGCCGCGGCGGGCGCTTTCGCTTCAGCGGGTTCGCACCCGGTTCCGATGAGCGCGGACCCGCTGTGCGCGGCGCCGAGGCTTTCGCGCGTGCGATAACTGCGCGCGACTGGCTGTTGTCCCGCTTGTCGCGGTGTTTCGGGCCGCGCTGCGGTCTCTTTTCGCTGGTCATGGATCCTGGTTTCGTTTGTCGGCGCCTCGATCGGCACCCGGAGCACGATCAGGCCGCTACGCCTCGACTGTCCCTTCCGACTTGATATTCATCACGCGCCCGCAGTGCTTGCAATGGACAGCATCGGCATCGTGCCGTGTGAGGCCGCAGTCCGGGCACGGCTGGCGCACGGTCGCTGGCCGGAAAACGGCCTGCAGGAGGCGCAGGAAGAGGCCAAGGCCGAAGATCATGATTGCGACAGCCAGAAGGCGGCCCGGTACGTCCCGCATGACGATGTCGCCGAACCCCGTAGTCGTCAGAGTGGAGACGGTGAAATAGAGCGCGTCCACGAACTGGTTGATACCGGGGTTCGTGCGCACTTGCAGCGCGTGCACGATTGCCGACATGACGAAAATGAAAATGATCAGGTTGATGGCCGCGTCGATAACCTCTTCGTTCCGCCGAAAGAAGTCGGAGCGTTCGCGCAGATCAGCGCTCACGTGATGCGAATGGAAAAGGCGCATGAAGCGCAGCACCCGCAGGAAGAGCAGGCTCGAGTTCAGGATCGGTGCGAGCAGCGAGACAATTACCAAAACGTCGGTCCAGGTGGAGATCTGCTGGAACAGCTTGAGGCGCAGATCGTAGACCCACAGCCTGATCAGCCATTCCAACATCAGGAACACCGCAATGGTGACATCGGTGGCCGATCGCCAGGGCTGATGATGGTAGAACGAGCCCACGATGAAATAGGCAAGCAGCGCCACGTCGAGGAGAAGTATTCCCAGGCGAAAGGCGTGCGCAGACGGCTCCGATCCGAAATAAAGTCGTCGGAGGCGGGAGCGAAGCCGCTTGAGCCGGCTCGACGCCGGGCGCACGTTGTCGGTCTCAACCAAGGTCCGTCGTCCCGCTGCCCAGTCTACGCTTCTTCCGACGGCCCTGGCCGCGGCCTGCGACGCAAGAGAGTATCCGGTCGCTCGGTTCGGGCTGTATACCTCTCCTCAGGACTTGCAGGAAGCCACCGTGAGCGAGATCGTTACGCCTCCCCTATCGACGTTGCGCGGTAGCGAGCCGCCGATGCAGCGCGCTCTGGCCGAGGCCGAGGCCGCGGCGGCCCGCGGCGAGGTGCCCGTTGGAGCGGTGCTGATCGCCGCCGATGGATCGCTATTGGCAGCCGACGGCAATCGGTCCCGCGAGATGTCCGACCCCACCGCCCATGCCGAAATGCTTGTCTTGCGCACCGCTTGCCGGGCGGTCGGCGAGCAACGTATCGTCGGCGCCAGCCTTTATGTGACGCTCGAGCCTTGCCCGATGTGTGCAGGCGCTATTTCGCTCGCGCGCATCCGCCGGCTCTACTGGGGGGCCAACGATCCGAAAAGCGGCGGCGTCGAAAGCGGCCCGCGTGTCTTCAGCCACTCGACCTGCCACCACGTGCCCGAGCTTTACGGGGGGCTTTGCGAGGCAGCGGCGGCGTCTTTGCTGCGGGCGTTCTTTTCCGAGCGCCGCTAGTCTTGGGAGCGGGGCGCCTCGCGCGCAGGCGCTCCTCCATGTCGAGTTCGTCGGGCGTGCGCATGGGCAGGATGCCATGTGCGGCGAGCAGCGACCGCAACGGGTCCCAGTCCGCGATCACCGTTCGGTAGATCCAGCGATAGCCCCACGTCGCGTTCACGATCGCCGTCGCTCGCTCCCGTCCGATCAGCTCCGTCACTGCTGCCAGCTCGAGCCAGCAGACCACGATGTGCAGGTACGTCTGCTCGTAGCTGCGCGCCCCTTCGGGCAGCTTGATCGGCGCTTGCGGATAGCGTCGCACCAATTCGTCGAAAAACACCGCGATCGGGTCGTGGTCCGGCCCGCCCAGTCGCCACAGGTACCAGTGCATCTGCTCGTGGAGATAGGTCGAGAGGAGCAGATCCTCGGTTTCGGCGAACCGAGTACCGAGGGTCAGGATGGGGTGGCTGTGTGTCGGGCCTGCCGGCTGCACGCGGACAAGTTTCGTGAACTCGAAACGTCCCAGATCGTGTCGCTTTCTGAGTGCGGACAGTAGCTCGGCCACGCGCTTGCCCTCACGCTCAGCGTGATCCAGCTCGATCAGAATGCGAACGTCATCTTCCCCCTCGTCCATGCTTCGTTTGATAGGCAACGCATGTCGGTTGCCAAGACACAATTCGGACTGGTCCACTACCGCTGTGGATAAACGAGATATCCCGCCTGCGAGACAAATGGGCCCCGAGATGCCGGCACCGTCGACCGCCGGTGCCGCATTTCGACATCGTGGCGATTTCCGGTCGAAATGATCGGCGAACGCCCTTACTCGGCCGCCTCCGGTCGAACCTCGGGACGCCAGCGAAGCTTCGGTTCCCGCGCGGCCCTGGTCTCGTCGAGCCGACGGCGTGGGGCGAGGCGCGGCGCCTGCTTGAAGCGGCTCTTGTCGTTGCCCGTGGTCGCGTCGGTGGCGAGGTCGCGCAGCGTCGCGACGAAGAGGTCCAGCGATTGCTTCGATTCCGATTCCGTCGGTTCGATCAGCATGGCGCCATGTACGACCAGCGGAAAATACATGGTCATCGGATGATAGCCCTCATCGATCATCGCCTTGGCAAAGTCGAGCGTGGTCACGCCGCTGTCCTTCAGCCACGTATCGTCGAACAGCACCTCGTGCATGCAGGGTTGGTCGCCGAAGGGCTGGCTCATCAGGTCGCGCAGCCCAATCCGGACATAATTGGCTGCCAGCACCGCGTCCTCCGACGCCTGCCGCATGCCGTCCGAGCCGTGACTCAGCATATAGGTCAGAGCGCGGACGAACATGCCCATCTGCCCGTGGAAGGCCGTAAGCCGGCCGAGCGGCTTTTGCCCATTGGCCGCTGCAGCCGCATGCTCGACGAGCCGGAAGGCATCTCCCTCGCGCGCGACGAATGGGACCGGCGCATAGGGCGCGAGTGCCTCGGAGAGGACCACAGGGCCCGACCCTGGACCGCCGCCGCCATGCGGCGTCGAGAATGTCTTGTGCAGATTGATGTGCATGGCGTCGACGCCGAGGTCGCCCGGCCGCACCTTGCCGACAATGGCGTTGAAATTCGCGCCATCGCAGTAGAAGTAGGCGCCGGCTTCGTGCACCACACGCGCGATCTCGGCGACCTCTGGCTCGAACAGTCCGCAGGTATTCGGATTGGTCAGCATGATGGCCGCGACGTCCGGCGTGATCGCCGCCTTCACCGCGTCCGCGGCAACCGTACCGTCGCGCCGCGCAGGGATCGACTTCACCTGGTAACCCATGAACGCGGCCGTCGCCGGGTTCGTGCCGTGCGCCGAGTCGGGCACCAGAACGATGTTGCGCTTCGAACCCTTCGCCTCGTGCGCGGCCTTGATCGCCAGCATCCCGCACAACTCGCCGTGCGCCCCCGCCTTCGGCGACAGTGCAACCGACGTCATCCCCGTCAGCTCGAGCAGGTATCCGGCGAGAGCCTGCATCAGCCCCAGCGCCCCTTGCACGGTGCTCTGGGGCGCCAGCGGATGCACGTCGCCGAAGCCCGGGAGGCGGGCCATTTTCTCGTTGAGCCGGGGATTATGCTTCATCGTGCACGAGCCGAGCGGATAGAGGCCCGAATCGATCGCATAGTTCTTCCGCGACAGCCGAACGTAGTGCCGCATCGTCTCTGGCTCGCTGAGACCGGGCAAACCGATGGGCCGCGTGCGCTCGAGGCCCCCCAGCCGGCTCTTCGTGGCCACCGGCTCCGGGAGATCGACGCCGGTCGTGTCGGCGCGGCCGATTTCGAAGATCAAAGGCTCCTCGTGATCGAGCCCCCGGTTACCCGTGAAGGTCCGCGCATCGCTCGGTGCAGGGCTGGCCGGGCTGGTCGGACGGCCTTGCGTGTTCATGGCCATGATGCCTGTTCCATCTCTCATAGGTAATGGTGACGGATGCTGTCGCGGATCTCGTCGTCGAGCCGGTCGTTCTCGATCTTCGCGAGGACGGCATGCAACTCGCGCATGAGGCCGATCAGTTCGGAGATCCGGCTCTGTGGCCAAGACCGCATGGCCAGCACGGATTGTTCCGAGATCGGCCGGTCCGCTGGCGTCCGAAGCAGACGAGCAATGCGCCGCCAGGCATCGTGCGCGACGGGCGGTAGAGCTGCGGTCTCGAAGCCGGAAAGATGATCGCTAAGGCCGGATACGGCCTGATCGGCGCCGTCGCTCTCGGCGATGTGGCCCAGAAAGCTATCTACGGCTCGAAGTGCAAGTGTACTCGCGGCATATTTGCGTTGATCCATGCCGGGGGGCCTCTCGGTTCCGTTCACGAATACTCGCGCGAAATCGTCGCCCGGATGATCTCGTTCCGCGCGTCGATCTCGTCCTCTTTCACGATCCGCTCGATCTCGCGGAGGGCTCGAACGAGCTGCCTCAGGCGCGCCGACGGCCAGGAGCGCAGGCCCGCGACGTCCGTCTCCGACAAGGGCTTCGCCGGGTCGGCCCTGAGCGGCCTTGCCACTTTGTCCGTCCAGATCGTCTGGGCAGCGAGCGGCAACGTTCCGGGATCGAGGTCGGCAAGCTCTCGAGCGGCAGCGGCAGCAAAATCGTCGACACCGCCCGTGCGGCGGGTGGCGGCCTTGCGGCATGCGGCAAGGCGCGCCCCGATCCGGCCCATCGCATCGGCCCTGAGCTCGTATTCGCTCTTGATGTCCTGCATACTCGTCTTCCTGCGCCGCCGCAGCTCCGGCTCCCGGCCGATGGCGCTATGCATCGATGACCTCGGCCAAAGCCGTCGCGAGGGCCGCGCGGTCGTCGATCGTATTGATCTCTGTCGAGGCCACGACCATCAGGTCCGCAAGCTGCGGCTGGTCCGGCAACAGCCTCGAGACTGGAACGCCGCCGAGTATGCCTTGGTTCGCGAGCCCGTCCACCACCTCCGCGGCACCTCGCGGCACACGAATGGTGAACTCGTTGAAGAACGCAGGCGTCAGCACCTCGACGCCTGAAACGGCGGCGAGCCGATCCGCCAGGTCGCAGGCGTTGGCATGGTTGATCCGGGCGAGCTTGCGCAGCCCGGCTTCTCCCAGCAGCGTCATGTGCACGGTGAATGCCAGCGAGCACAGCCCCGAATTGGTGCAGATGTTGCTCGTCGCCTTTTCGCGGCGGATGTGCTGCTCGCGCGTCGAGAGCGTCAGCACGTAGCCGCGCCGGCCTTCCGCATCGACCGTCTCGCCCGCGAGCCGTCCCGGCATTTGCCGCACGAACTTCTCACGCGTTGCGAATAGCCCGACATAGGGTCCCCCGAAATTGAGGCCGTTGCCGATCGACTGACCCTCCGCCGCAACGATGTCGGCGCCCATCTCGCCCGGCGGCTTGATCAGGCCCAGCGACACAATTTCGGTGACCACCACGACCAGCAGCGCGCCGTTCGCATGAGCGGCGGCTGCGATCGGCGTGAGATCGCGCACCGAACCGAAGAAACTCGGGTACTGGACGACGACACAACTCGTCTCGCCGTCGATCTGCCCAGCGATGTCTTCGGCGCCGAGTGGATCCGGAGCCATCGTGTCGACCGTCGATCCCCCGAAATGCGCGAGCGTTCGAATGACGTCGCCGTATTGCGGGTGCAGTCCGCCCGAGAGCAGCGCCTTCTTGCGGCGCGTCAGGCGGTGAGCCATCAGCACGGCCTCGGCCGCCGCCGTCGAGCCGTCATACATCGAGGCGTTGGCGACATCCATGCCCGTGAGGTTGGCCACCTGCGTCTGGAACTCGAACAGATATTGCAGCGTGCCTTGTGTGATCTCGGGCTGATAGGGCGTGTAGCTCGTCAGAAATTCGGAACGTTGAATGAGGTGGTCGACTGTTGCCGGCACATGATGACGGTAGGCGCCTGCCCCGACGAAAAATGGCACCGACCCGGCAGCGGTGTTGCGCGCCGCCATGGCGGTCATTTCGCGCTCGACCTCCAACTCGGACTTCGTGCGCGGCAATGCCGGAAGCTCGCGCATCAGTTTGTCTCGCGGCACCGCGACGAACAACTCGTCGACGCCGCCGACGCCGACCCTGGCCAGCATCTCTCGCCGGTCCGCCTCCGTCAGTGGAAGATAGCGCATCAGCCGTTGTCCTTGACGAACTGGTCGTAGGCCGGGCGATCCATCAATCCGTCGAGCTCGCTCGCGTTGGCGAGTTTCAGACGGAAGAACCAGCCGCCGGCCTCCGGTGCCTCGTTGACCTTCGCGGGCTGCCCGCCAAGATCGCCGTTGGCCTCGATCACCTCGCCCGATACGGGCGCATAGACGTCGCTCGCTGCCTTGACGCTTTCCACGACTGCGCACGCCTCGCCGGCCGTCACCGTTCGGCCCACGTCCGGTACCTCGACGAACACGACGTCTCCAAGCTGCTCGGCCGCATGCGCTGTGATCCCGATCGTGGCGACGTCGCCATCGACGCTGATCCATTCGTGCTCTTTCGTGAACTTGATGGTGGCCATCGGCTGCTGCCTCGTTTGTGACGTTGATGCGTGGCTGCTCAGCTTGAGTGAGCGCGGGTTGCGACGGCGCCCTCAGGCGGCGGATTTGCGGTAATAGCGGTGCGGCGCGAATGGCATCGTCGCCACCTCTGCCGGCAATGGCTTGCCGCGCACGACAAGCTGCAGCTTGGTCCCTGGTGCGGCATGCGCGGCCGCTACGTAGCCCATGGCAATGGGTCCGTTGACGCTCGGCCCGAACCCGCCCGACGTCACTGTGCCGATCGGTGTACCGTCGGTCGCCAGGATTTGCGTGCCTTCGCGGGCCGGCGCCCGGCCCTCCGGCTTGATGCCGACGCGCTTGCGTGACGGGCCATCGACGAGCTCGCCCTGGATGCGCGAGGCGCCCGGGAATCCGGCTTCCGTGCGACGGCGCTTCTGAATGGACCACTGCAGCCCGGCTTCGATCGGTGACGTCGTCGTGTCGATGTCGTGTCCGTAGAGGCAGAGCCCGGCTTCGAGCCGCAGCGAATCGCGCGCACCGAGGCCGATCGGGTGCACCTCGTTTTCGCCCGCAAGTCTTTGCCACACCGTCGCCGCGACCGTGTTCGGCACCGCGATCTCGAAGCCGTCCTCGCCCGTATAGCCGGATCGCGTGATGAACGCAGTCTGGCCCTCGAGTGGCGCGAAAGTGCCCGTCATGAAGGCGAGTTGCTCGATCCCCGGCACGAAGCGCGAGAGAACCTCGGCCGCGGCAGGACCCTGCAACGCAAGCAGCGCGCGCTCGTCGGCGACGAACAGCTTCACGCCGTCAGGCAGATGCGCACGAATATGCGCGTAGTCCGCGTCTTTGCAGGCCGCATTGACCACCAGCACGAGATTGCCGTTTCCGACCGGCTCTGGCGACCGTGTCACCATCAGATCGTCGAGGATGCCGCCGTCTTCGGCCAGCAGCTGCGAGTATCGCTGCTGACCCGCCTTCAGGCTGACGATGTCGGCCGGAACCAGCGCTTCGAGCGCTCGCGCCGTCGTCTCGTGGTCGGGGCCTTGCAGGAAGCAGATGCCCATGTGTGCGACATCGAATAGTCCCGCCTTCTCGCGCGTCCAGAGGTGCTCCTTCAGCACGCCGAGAGGATACTGCACGGGCATCTCGTAGCCCGCGAACGGCACCATCTTGGCGCCGGCAGCAACATGCTGATCGTAAAGCGGAGTGCGCCTGATCGGCGTCGGCGCGGAAGCCTCTGGCCCTGCCATGTTCGCGTCTCGTGACAGCTCCACGATCGCATGCCTGATTGCACGCGAGCGGAAGCCCCCTCTGTCACGGAACCTGAGAGATTTGAGCCGGTAGCTACGGGTCCGTCGCGTCGCGGCGGAGCTGCAACAACCGACCTTACCCCTTCGGTGAGCGGCGAAAGGTGGGTGCCGCTTCTTTCCAGAGTGCCAACGACCGGCGGTCCTTTTGCCTGAGAGTTTCCGGGGCGGTTGCTCCTTCGGCGCCGGGCGGGGCGGGTGTCCCCTTTGCCGCCCGGTCTCTTCCGCCGGCCTGTTTCGGCCGTAGCCACAGGATATGCGGAGCGGCGTCGAAGTCAATCAGACCGTATGCCGAGCGTGTGTGTAACGACGCCTGCAAAGGCGGCACCCCGGCAGGCTTAGTCGTCCTGTTGTCGCCCGCGCTTGGCCTTGGCGACCGGCGAGGCGGCCGCATGCAGAACGTCGGACCCGGCCTCCCCCAGCCAGGTCACCCGGTAGAGGTCGAACCGCCGGTCGAGGAAGTTCCGAACGCTTCCCTCCCGGCGCGAGACGGCGAGGTCTGTGAGATTGAGATCGGCGATAGCGATGGTCTCGGTGTTGGCCGCTGTGTCAGCCGCCACTCCGTCACGCGCAAAGGGAATGTCGCACGGCGTCAGAATGGCACTTTCGGCGTAGTGAACGTCCATGTTCTCGACATTGGGCAGGTTACCGCAAACGCCCGCCATCACCACGTACATCTGGTTCTCGATCGCACGAGCGTGGCAGCAATAGCGGACCCGCAGAAAGCCTCGCCGGTCGTCGGTGCAGAATGGCACGAAGAGCAGCATCGCGCCCTGGTCGGCCAGATAGCGGGCAAGTTCGGGGAACTCCGCGTCGTAGCAAACCAGAACCCCGATCGGGCCGCAGTCGGTGTCGATGACGTTGACTGCGTCGCCACCCTTGATGTTCCACCAATAGGCCTCGCTCGGTGTCGGATGGATTTTATCCTGCCCATAGACGGCGCCATCGCGCAAGAAGACGTAGGCAACGTTGCGAATACTGCCGTCGTCGCGCCGCGTCGGTTGCGTCCCGCCGATGATGTTGATGTTATGCTCGACGGCAAGGTCGCGCATGAATCCGATAAACCAGTCGGTATAGCTTGTGATGCGCTGAATGCCGTCCATCGGCGGCAGCGGCTTCTCCTCGAGCGACAGGAGTTGCAATGTGAAGAGCTCCGGCAGCACCACGAAATCGCATTTGTAGTCGGCTGCGACGTCGATGAAATACGCGACCTGTCGTTTGAAGTCGTCCCGGTCGGTGATGCCGCGCATCTGATACTGCACGGCGGCAACCCGCACCTTGCTCGGTCGCTCGAGCGTCGACGCAGCCTTGTTGCCGCCTTCGACGTACTCGGGATTGCGCCACACCATAAGGCTGGCGTCGCCGCGAGACTCGCGGTCGGACAGATCATAGGCCTTGAGCACGCCGTGCGCCTCGAAGCCTTGGGCGAAGTGGAAGTTGATCACGGGATCGGTCAGCTTCCGGTCCTTGATCATCTCGAGATAGACTTCAGGCGAACTCACCTTGCTGCGCCGCCGTGACAGGCCGGGCATCCGCCCGCCGAACACGATGCCCTTCAGCTTGAGCCGCTTCGCGAGCGCCTTGCGCGCATTGTAGAGCCGCTGACCGATCCTCAGCCGTCGATGGCCGGGGTCGACCGAAACGTCCATGCCGTAGAGCCAGTCCCCTTTCGGATCATGCCGCGCCGCAAAGCCACCACCCGTGATGCCTGACCACGTGTGTTGTCCAAGGGCGCTCGCCTCGTCGATGGTGAACGTCGCGCAATAGCCGACAACCTTCCCCTCGTACTCGGCAACAAACTGGCCATCCGGAAAATTGTTGAGCTGGCCGCGCACCATCTGCGCCGTGAGCGCCGGTTGCGGATGATAGATCCTCCGGCTGAGCGCTGCGATCGCATTGATGTCGCGCGGCTCGGCGCGACGCACGATCAGTCGCGCGCGCCTCAATTTTCCGCCGTCGACCGGCTCGGTGTCGTGTTGTTTTTGCATGACGACCACTATCGCACGGGCCGCCACGGCCTGTCACACGGAGCTGACGAGACGTTTCGGCTCCAGCCCGGCAAGGGCCGTGATGCGCTCCGCCACCCGCTTCGGCGGCAAGCGTATCGAAACGACCACGGCATGCTCGTCGGGGGTAGGCTCTTCCAGGGTGCTGAACTGACTGGCGAGCAGCGAGGCCGGCATGAAATGGTCACGGCGCCGGGACATCCGGTCGGCGATCATGGCGCGGCTGCCCTTGAGATAGACGAGCCCCACATCCGGCCTGTCCCCGATTATGGCGTCGCGGTAGGCGCGCTTCAGCGCAGAGCAGCTTACGATCCCGGTTTCGCCACGGTCGCGGCGCTCGTCGATCCAGGCGGCGATCGCGGCGAGCCAGGGAGCGCGATCCCGATCGTCGAGCGCTTTGCCGCTCGCCATCTTCTCGACGTTCGCCGGCGGGTGAAACTCGTCGCCGTCGCGGAATGGCCAGTCGAGCATGTTGGCGAGCCGCCTGCCCGTCGTGGTCTTGCCCGAACCGGAAACCCCCATGAGGACGAGAATGCGCGGAGGACTTCGTCGGCACCGGTCGTGCGCATGCCGGTTCGAAGGGCTGGCGTACATCGTAGATCCGCGCCTCAGTTTTTGGGGGCCGGGGGCTCGAGATGGCCGCCGAAGCCCTTTCGCATGGCGGAGAGGACTTTCTCGGCGAACGTATGATCTTGCCGCGAGCGGAAACGCGCATAGAGCGCTGCCGTCAGCACCTCCGCCGGCACGGCTTCCTCGATCGCCGCCTGCACTGTCCAGCGGCCTTCTCCGGAATCTTCCACGTGACCGGAATATCCCGCGAGGGCCGGATCCTTGGCCAGCGCGGCTGATGTCAGATCGAGAAGCCATGACGTGATTACGCTACCTCGGCGCCAAACCTCAGCCACGTCTGCAACGTCGATTTCCAGCCGGAGTTCCGGAGGCAGGGCAGCCGAGTCCGCGTTCTTGAGAATATCGAGCCCCTCGGCGAGCGCCTGCATCATGCCGTACTCGATGCCGTTGTGCACCATCTTGACGAAATGCCCGGAGCCGCTCGCGCCGGCGTAGAGATAGCCTTGGGCCACGCGGGGGTCGCGTTCTTCGCGGTCCGCGGTTTCCGAGATCGAGCCGCGCCCGGGTGCGAGCGCCGCAAAGATCGGATCGAGCCGTTCGAAGGCCGCCCGCTCGCCGCCGACCATCAGGCAATAGCCCCTCTCGAGACCCCATACGCCGCCGGACGTACCAACGTCCAGATAGCTGATGCCTTTCGCATGCAGCGATCGGGCCCGCCGGATATCGTCCTTCCAGAAGGTGTTGCCGCCATCGATGATGGTGTCGCCGTGCTGCAAGAGGTCGCCGAGGTCTCCGATGGCGGCCTCCGTCGGCTCGCCCGCCGGAAGCATCACCCAAAGGGCTCGGGGAGGCGCCAGAGCCGCAACCAGCGATGTCAGGCTATCGGCGCCGCGCGCCCCTTCGCCTTCGAGCACTCCGATCGGCGATGGATTGCGATCGAACACGACCGCCTCGTGCCCGCTGCGCATCACGCGACGCGCAATGTTGGAACCCATTCGGCCCAACCCAATGATGCCGATCTGCATCGCGCACCTCCACCGGTCCTGGCCGCAATGGGATGGTTCACCGACGCTGCCCCATCCGACCGGGCCTATTCCCGAACGACTGCCGCTGGCAATGCCGGGTTCAACTCGCGATGTACTGTCCGCCGTTGGCATCGAGGCAGGCGCCGGTGATGAAGCCGGCATCGTCCGCCGCCAGGAACACGATGCATCGCGCGATTTCTTCGGGCGTGCCGAGACGCCCCACCGGGATGAACGGCAGAATCTTCGTCTCGAGCACGTCCTTCGGCACCGCCGCAACCATCTCCGTGCTGATGTAGCCGGGAGCGACCACGTTGCACGTGATGTTCTTGGCCGCCCCCTCGAGCGCGACCGCCTTGGTGAAGCCGAGCAGGCCCGCCTTGGCCGCAGCGTAGTTTGCCTGTCCGAACTGTCCTTTACGGCCGTTGATCGACGAGATGTTGACGATCCGTCCAAAGTTTCGCGCCCGCATGCCCTCGATCACCAGCCGGGTCAGGTTGAAGGCGCTGTCGAGGTTCGTGCGGATGACGTCGGCCCAGTAGGCCTGCGTCATGCGGTGCAGCGGCGCATCGCGCGTGATACCTGCGTTGTTGACCAGCACATCGATGGGACCGAGATTGTGGGTGATCTGCGCGACGCCCGTCTCGCACGCCGCGTAGTCGCCCACGTCGAATTTGAAGACCGGGATGCCGGTCGCTGCCGAGAAGCGCTGGGCGGCCGCGTCGTTGCCATGATAGGTCGCGCCGACGCGATAGCCTTTCCTGCTGAGTGCGATCGAGATCGCCTCTCCGATACCGCGAGTTCCTCCGGTGACGACAGCGACGCGGGCCATGGGTTCCTCCCTACGCAATGTTTTTGATCTATGGGTCGTGTGAATTGAGAGTAGTGCCAAGAGGCGGGCGATGTCAGGCGCGGATGCACCAACCACGCCGGGGCGGCGGTCGCCGCTCCGGAGAATTTGATCTCAAGGTAAAGAGGATGACGCGCGGCCACCGCAGGCCGCGCCTGGACTCAGTCGCGCTGGACACACATGGCGACGCCCATGCCGCCACCGATGCAAAGCGTGGCAAGGCCCTTCTTCGCGTCCCGTCGCTGCATCTCGTAGAGAAGTGTCGTGAGGACGCGCGCCCCCGAAGCGCCGATCGGATGTCCGATGGCGATGGCACCACCGTTGACGTTGACCTTCGACGTATCCCAGCCGAGGCCCTTGTTGACGGCACAAGCCTGAGCGGCGAATGCCTCGTTCGCTTCGATGAGATCGAGATCGTTCACGGTCCAGCCGGCCTTTTCCAGCGCCTTCTTCGACGCGGGGATCGGGCCGGTGCCCATGATCGAAGGGTCGACGCCGACGCTGGCCCACGACACGATGCGCGCCAGGGGCTTGATGCCCCGCTTCGCGGCCTCGGCTTGCGTCATGAGGACGACGGCGGCGGCGCCGTCATTGATGCCGGAGGCATTCGCAGCGGTGACCGAGCCCGCCTTCGGGTCGAACGCGGGACGCAGTTTCGAGATGCCCTCGAGCGTCACGCCGTCCTTGATGTACTCGTCTTCGGAAACGACCACCTCGCCCTTCCGCGTCTTGATCGTGACCGGGGCGATCTCGTCCTTGAAGCGCCCGGCCTTTTTTGCGGCCTCGGCCTTATTCTGTGAGGCGACGGCGAACTTGTCCTGCTCGTCGCGCGTAATTTGGTACTGACGGGCCACGTTCTCGGCCGTCGTGCCCATATGGTAGCCGTTGAAGGCGTCCCAAAGGCCGTCCTTGATCATCGTGTCGATCATGGCCGTGTCGCCCATCTTGTGGGCTTCGCGCAGTTGCATCGCATGTGGCGCCCGGCTCATGCTCTCCTGGCCACCCGCGACCACGATCTTGGCGCCATCGAGAACCTGTTGCGCGCCGAGGGCCACCGCGCGCAGGCCCGAGCCACATAGCTGGTTCATGCCCCACGCGGGCGCGTCGACCGGAATGCCGGCGGCGATGGACGCCTGACGCGCCGGGTTCTGGCCCGCAGCCGCCGTCAGGATCTGACCCATGATCACTTCCTGAACGTCGCCAACTTCGACGTTTGCTCGTTCGAGCGCCGCCTGAATGGCAACCTTGCCGAGCTCGTGGGCGGGCAGGGCCGACAGGGTGCCGCCGAATGAGCCGACCGGCGTCCGGGCCGCGCTTGCGATGACGATCGTTGTCTCGGGGGTCATTGAGATGGCTCCTTCATGGTCGTGACGGGGCGCGCCCTGGAACACTGCGTGAGGAACTTGGCTTCCGCTTCCGCGGTGGCGGGCCGTCGCGATCTCGGCGCGCGCAGGTGGAGGCGATCCTTCCGCCTATCGATAGTGTGTTCCTTGATCGGCCGCAATCGGCGCTGAGGCCAAAAGGCCCTTTTCATCGCAATGACGGACCACGCCATCGCCCCTGGGAGGCCGCCGCTTTCGCTATTGCGACACGCATGGACGCCGCCGTGACGATTGCTTTCCCCTATGCCGTCCATGTGGTATTGTTTCGCAGGTGCAGTAATTGGCGCGGTTGTGGACATGCTGAAGAAGGCTGAATCTGCCGGGGACAAGAAAGAGCCCGTCGTCGTCAAGAAGTACGCAAACCGCCGTCTCTACAACACCGAGACGAGCACCTACGTCACGCTCGACGACTTGGCCACCATGGTGCGCGCCGAACGCGATTTCGTGGTGTTCGATGCCAAGTCCGGCGAGGATCTCACCCACTCCGTGCTCACCCAGATCATCGTTGACCAGGAGAGCCGCGCGGGCACCCAGACCCTGCTTCCGGTGCCGTTTCTGCGCCAGTTGATCCGCTTCTATGGCGACACCATGGAGCGCATGGTCCCGAGCTACCTTCAGGTCAGCTTGGAGACGCTGGCCAAGGAGCAGGAGCGCTTCCGTAAGCAATTCACGACGGCATTCACGCCGCAAGGCGCCTTCGAGGCTTATCAGGAGCAGGCGCGAAAAAACCTTGCCATGTTCGAGCAGGCAATCGGCATGTTCGCTCCGTTCTCGGGCGGCAAGGGCGCGCCGATCGATCCGATCCAGGCGGCTGCGGAGGCCGCATCGCGCAGCGAGACCCCGAAGTCGAACCCGACAACCGCTTCGAACCCCACTGACGCACCGTCAAAGCAGGCGCCGCCGAACGAGCTCGACGACCTGAAGACCCAGCTCGCCGCGATGCAGGCCAAGCTCGAGAAGCTGTCGAAAAGCTGATCGATCACGACAAGTTCGGACGCGCGCCGGCACGTTGAGGGCAGGTGACCTGCGTCGCGGCGCCGGACGAAAGCATCGGAGCCGGCGGATCAACGCCCGCCGGCTCCGAGCATTTGCAGCCCTGCTTCAGAGCCTCGTTTTCTATTCGGCCGCCTGCCTCTGATCCGCTAGGACCTGGTCGGCGAGACGGCCGGTCAGCTCCGCGAGGTGGTCGAATTTCGACGTGAAGGTTCCAACGCCCGCCGTCGCCGATCTCAACTCGACGATGAGATCCTGAATGTCGGCTTCAGGGATCTTTGCCTCCACAACGTCCCAACCGGGCCAGCCCTCGCGAGCATCAAAGCCGAGGATCTGTCCGCGGCGTTGCGAGATCATGGCGTTGACGCGGCTCGTCGCTTCGGTTGGCACTGCGATCTTGACGTGCATCACCGGCTCGAGCAGCACCGGTTGGCACTTCGGCAGGCCTTCCGCCATGGCGAGCCGCCCGGCCTGCCGGAATGCCATGTCCGAGGAGTCGACCGTATGGTACGAACCGTCGGTCAGCGTGACGGCGACGTCGACGACGGGGAACCCCAACGGTCCATTGCGCAGATAGTCCTGCACGCCGATCTCGACCGATGGAATGAACTGGCGCGGCACGACGCCCCCGTGGATTTTCTCGTCGAACCGGAACCCCTCCCCGCGCGACAGTGGCGCGATCTCCAGAACCACGTCGCCGAACTGGCCGTGGCCGCCGGATTGTTTCTTGTGCCGCGCGCGGATCGTCGTCGCCTGGCGAATGGTTTCGCGATATGGGATCTGCCGCGGCTGCGTGGCGGCCTCGATGCCGGACTTCCGCTTGAGCCGTTCCAGCGTCACGCGCAGGTGCATTTCGCCCTGTCCCCAGAGCACCATTTGATGCGTGTCCTGCACGTGGTCGAGCTTGAGCGATGTGTCTTCCTCCATCGCCTTCGCCAGCGCCGAGGTCAGCTTCACCTCGTCCTTGCGGTCCTTGAGCGTGATGGCCACGCCCAGCACCGGAGCGGGAGCCTCGGATAGGCCGATCTGCGCAATCGCAGCGTTGTCGGACGTGATCGTCTCGCCCGTCTTGATCTTTTCGAGCCGAGCCAGCGCGACCGTGTCGCCGGCCTTTGCGGCACCGCGCTTGCGGACCTCCTGCCCTGTCAGGGTCGCAACTCCCGCAATCCGCTCCTCGGTGCCGTCGCCCCGAACGATATCGCCTTCGTTGAGGCTACCCTGGAGAACACGTGTCAGCGAGAGCTTCCCGCCGTGCGACGTGTAGATCGTCTTCATCACGTAACCGGCGCCCCCTCGCGCCTCGACGCCGAGCCGCGCCGCCGTCTCGGCGACGAACGGCGCCTCGTGGCGCAGCGCCTTCAACAGGCGGACGATGCCGTTACCGTTAGCCGCAGATCCCACCAGCACCGGGCAGATCAGGCCGTCCTTCAGCTCGCGCGCCAGATCGTCGAACACGCGATCGCGCGGCGGTGTGATGTCCGAGAGCAATTGCTCCATCAGCTCATCGTCATAGTCCGCGAGCTTCTCCAGCATCTCGAAGCGGGCCGACTTTTCGCGTTCGGAAACCGTCGTCGGCATCTTGACGACTTCCGATGGGGCGTGCTCGCGATAGACGAACGCGCGTTCGAGCGCGAGGTCGACGAAGCCGGTTGCAATGCCGTTCTGCCAGATCGGGACTTGGCGCAGCACGAGGGGGACGGTGCTTGCCGGCTGCAGCATCGGCAATATCTCTCGCACCGGCGTATCGAAACTGTCGATCTTGTTGAGAAAGAGGAAGTGCGGGATGCCGCGATCCTCGAGTTGCTTGAGGATCACCTGTAGCGCGGGCACGCGCTTGGGGTCGGGTTCCGTCACCACGACCGCCGCATCGACTGCCGTCAGTACGGCGTCGGCCTCGGCCTGTAGCTCGACCGAGCCAGGGCAGTCGATGAACGTGAACTGGTCGCCCAGAAACTCCACGTCGGCTGAGTTGAGCTCCGTGCTCATGCCGTGTGCACGGGCCTCCGGGGCACCATCGCCCACGGTATTCGCGTCTTTGATCGTCCCCTGCCGGGTAATCGCACCGCTGCGATGAAGGATGGCTTCGAGAAGGGTTGTCTTGCCCGACATATAGGGCCCGACGAGTGCGATGCAGCGGGCGCTGCGCCCCGCCCCGCCATCGGCATTAGCCATGGCTTCGCTCCTTTGTCTCTCAGGCAGCCGGACGCCATGCCGCGTCCCGCGCCTGAGATGAAGGTCGCGGCTCGGCCATGGTGAACCTGTGTCGTATGGTCGCGCAAGCCCTGCGCGACGGTTTTTTGGCGCGGTGCCGTTCACGATTTCGCCGGGCCTCGCGCTGCATGCCGGCGCGCCAGGGTGCCAAAATCCCCGGTATCAGCTTCGTCGCCACCCCCGGACCATGTTCAAGCCGCAATTGCCTCGCACGGAGACCGCTGGCCATGGTGCCTCCTGACGAGGAAGATGACATGCGGCTCGGTCCCACTGTTTCGCTGCTGCTCGGCGTCGGCGCCGCTCTTCCGGCATCGTCCTCCGCGGTACTCGGGCTCGATGAACCGAAAGGCGAGAAGGCGGCGTTGAAAGCGTGCGAGCGCCGTCTCTGCGAACTGGTCACGAAGAAGGCCCCGACCAGCGGCGAGCTGACGTGCGGCCTGTCCAAAACGTGGGCCAAGTCCGATTTGAAGGATGGGTCGGCCACGGGCCGCGTGAGTTGGGGGTTTGGCGATGCCCGCTGTACCGTCAACCTGAAGCTCGCGCGTGCGACCATCGTCTCGGCGCTGAATGACGAGAAGGCCACGGTCCAGTTTCCGGAGCACGCGGTCAACTGCGTCGTCGAGCGCGACGAGGGCGTAGCGACCGTCACCGCCACGCTCGCGCCGAAGGCCAAGCTGGAAGGCGGCCAAGTCAAGAAGGTCTGGGTCAACCTGAAGAATGTAGAGGGCCCGGGTGTCATCAAGGGATTGGCAATTACGGTCGCCAAGCTCGAGGACAAGCTCGGCATATTCCATAGGCCCTTGGTGAAGTCGATCAACAAGCTCCTTCACGAGAAGTGCCCGAAGGTCGCCTCCGGCAAGTAGCGCCGTTGCACTGCGTCGAAGCCGTGAACGAAAACGGCGCCGCTCGATGGAGCAGCGCCGCGAATTCGGCGTCGGGTGCCAGTGTCGATCGACTGGGCACGGTTAGGTGCCCGGCCCGGCCCGGCCCGGTCAGTCAGCAGCGCCTTCGCCCTGTTCCTTGAGCCTGGCTTCGTGGCGCTCGCGATCTTCCTTGCCCTTGACGGTGACGTCGCGATCGACAAGTTCGATCACCGCCCGCGGTGCGCTATCGCCATAACGGAACCCGGCTTTGAGGACGCGGGTATAGCCGCCGGCGCGATCCCTGTAGCGGGGGCCGAGAACGTCGAACAGCTTCTTGACCATGGCGTCGTCGCGCAGCCGCGAGCCTGCCAGACGTCGCGAGTTGAGATCTCCGCGCTTCGCCAGCGTAATGTATTTGTCGACGACGCGGCGCAGGTCCTTGGCTTTCGGCAGGGTCGTGACGATCTGCTCGTGCTTTATGAGAGCGGCGGCCATGTTCGAGAACATCGCCTGCCGATGACCGCTGTCGCGACTGAAGCGTCGGCCCAGCATTTTGTGTCGCATGATATCGAACCCTTACGTTGTTTCGGCGGGGAGGTTCTGTGGCCTCGCCTCGCTTGATCGGTTGTGCGAAACGGCTCGCCCGTGGGAGCCGGCCGCATCGTGCACGCTCTTAGTACTGGTCCTCGAACCGCTTGGCCAGATCCTCGATGTTGTCCGGCGGCCAGTTCGGCACCTCCATGCCGAGGTGCAGCCCCATCGAAGCCAACACCTCCTTGATCTCGTTGAGAGACTTGCGCCCGAAGTTCGGTGTGCGCAGCATCTCTGCCTCGGTCTTCTGAATGAGATCGCCGATATAGACGATGTTGTCGTTCTTCAGGCAGTTCGCCGAGCGGACCGAAAGCTCGAGTTCATCGACCTTCTTGAGCAGCGCCGCATTGAAAGCGAGCTCAGGATGCACCCGCTCCTCGACGGCCTTCTTTGGCTCCTCAAAGTTGATGAAGATCGAGAGCTGATCCTGCAGGATGCGAGCGGCAAGCGCGATCGCATCTTCCGCACGGATCGAGCCGTCGGTCTCGACGGTCATGGTCAGCTTGTCATAGTCGAGGATCTGGCCCTCACGGGTATTCTCGACCCGATAGGACACCTTTTTGACAGGGCTATAAAGGCTGTCGACCGGAACGAGACCGATCTGGGCATCCTCCGGCCGATTGCGCTCGGCCGGAACGTAGCCCTTGCCGGTCGCAGCCGTGAATTCCATGCGAATCGATGCGCCCTGGTCGAGATTGCAGATCACGTGATCGGGGTTCAGCACCTCGACCTCCGAGCTGGTCTCGATATCGCCGGCGTAGGCCGGTCCCGGGCCTTCCTTCTTCAGGACCATCCGCTTCACGCCTTCCGAGTGGACGCGAAGGGCGATGTCCTTGATGTTGAGCACGATGTCGGTCACGTCTTCGCGCACACCAGCGATCGAAGAGAATTCGTGCAGCACGCCGTCGATGTGCACCGACGTAATCGCGGCACCCTGCAACGATGACAGCAGCACGCGACGCAACGCATTGCCGAGCGTCATGCCGAAGCCGCGCTCGAGAGGCTCGGCGACGACTGTCGCCACCCGGTCGCGCTGCCGTCCAACCTCGACGTGAAGCTTCGAGGGCTTGATCAGGTCCTGCCAGTTCTTCTGCAACATTCGGGCACCCATCAGTTGAGGCACGCGCCGAGCGCGGCGCGGCGGGCGGCAGATGCGAGGCTTGATACATCAGCGACGGCCGTATCTGGCGGCCGCCTGGAGCCTCTCGGGATGGGGCTTGGTGTCGGTCGCCGCGCGCACGCCGTCGCGGCAGCAGCCCCTGAGTATCGTTACACCCGGCGCCGCTTGCGCGGACGGCAGCCGTTGTGGGGGATCGGCGTCACGTCGCGGATCGACGTGATCTGAAAACCGGCCGCCGAAAGCGCCCTGAGCGCCGACTCGCGGCCCGAGCCCGGACCGCAAACCTCGACTTCGAGGGTTTTCATGCCGTGTTCGGCCGCCTTGCGGCCGGCATCCTCGGCCGCCACCTGAGCCGCATACGGCGTCGACTTGCGCGAGCCCTTGAAACCCATCGTCCCTGAGGACGACCACGAAATCGTGTTCCCTTGAGCGTCCGTGATCGTAATCATCGTATTGTTGAACGACGCATTCACATGCGCGACGCCCGAAGCGATGTTTTTCTTTTCGCGACGGCGGACTTTGCCGCGTTGCGCCTGGTCTTTGGCCATTCTCGGGCTCCGAAGGCAGAGTTCGTTGGAGGGCGCTGGTGGCTCGCTCGGCGCGGACTACCAGCGGATGCAGAAGGCAGCGGACCAGCGAAGGATCGCCTGCAGGTCCACGCTTGATATTACCTGGAGGCTTGCTTCTTGCCCGCGATCGCTTTCGCGGGGCCCTTCCGGGTACGTGCATTGGTGTGTGTGCGCTGGCCGCGAACCGGCAAGCCTTTGCGATGGCGGAGGCCCCGGTAGCAGCCGAGGTCCATAAGCCGCTTGATGTTCATTGCCACTTCGCGGCGCAGGTCGCCCTCGACCGTATAGTCGCGGTCGATCGCCTCGCGGATTTGCGCGACCTCGAGGTCGGACAGTTCGCTCACCAGCCGCGCAGCAGGAAGGCCGACCCGCTCGCAGATCTCCTGCGCGAATTTCGGGCCAATCCCGTGAATGTACTGAAGGCCGATGACGACACGCTTTTGCGTCGGAATGTTCACGCCTGCGATACGGGCCACGTTCTTCTCCTCGTATCTCCCCGCCTGGGGAGGTCCCGCCTAATGTCGAGCGCCACGAAGACACCTCCCGCCGAAGCAATCGCGTACGTTTGAAGCCGCAACCTGCCCCAGCGAACGCCCATGCCCTCTCCCAAAGTCACTTGAACCCCGGGGTCAGAAGTGCCGTCGTGCTTTTTCGGCTTTAGCACCGATGTGCCAATACGGACGGCAACGCAGACCCAACGATGTCGCCGGGTGCGGTCGCGATCCGATGCCGTTAGCGAAAGCGCCCCCTTGTAGCGAACACGTCACGTGGCGTCAACCGCCCCTCTTGACAAGGGCATGACGCATCCCTTTCGGATCACACCGGCAGCGCGCTTCCGGACGACTTCCGCACCTTATAGTAGGCCCAAAGAAGATGCGCCGCGACGCCGCGCCATGGGCGCCAACGCTCGGCAAACTCGGCCAGTTCCCTGGCGGTGGGCCGCGCCTCGAGGCCCGCTGCCATTTGCAACGCGACCTGCAAGGCGAGATCGCCCGCGGCAAACCCATCGGCCCGGCCGAGACAGAACATAATGTAGACGTCGGCCGTCCACGGGCCAACGCCCGTCACGGCGGTGAGCGCCTCGTGCACGTCCTCCTCGGTGTGTCCTGCCATGCCCTCGAGATCAAGCCCCCCTTGAACGGCGTCGGCGATGGCCCGCAAGGTCCGCACCTTGCCGGCGGAGAGGCCGGCGCTGCGGAGCGTCTCGTCGGGCATCGAGAGCAGGCGGGATGGCTCGAACGGGTCGACGAGGGCGGCGGTCCTCCCCCAGATGGCCGCGGCGCTTGCGACCGACAATTGCTGGCCGACGACAATCCGGGCGAGTCCTTCGAAGCCAGCCTGCCTGCGCCGCAACGGTGGCACTCCCGCCGCATCGTGCATAAGCCGGGCAATCGCGCACTTGCGGCGAAGCAGCCTGATGCCATCTCTGAGATCGGCCTCGGTCTCGATCAGTCGGGGTCGTTTCGAGCGTCTGGTGGCCATGCGCCGTTCCGCGGATACTGCGCGCCGGGAGGCGCCGCAAGGTTCTCGGGGTTGAGCCTCAGTCTAGTGTGGTGGATTTGAAGTTCCACATCATTCGCCGCGAGATGGGGAGAGACCTTCAAGCCCGAAAATCGAACGAGAAACATACACTCGCGACACTGGAACCCCCGTAAAATGACGACGGCGTCGAAAATGATGGCCCAGCCGATTTTCCGTTTCGCCCCGAGCCCGACCGGCCGGCTGCATCTTGGTCACGCGCTTTCCGCACTCATTAATCGCGACATGGCGGATCGGATTGGCGGCAGCCTTCTGATCCGCATCGAAGACACGGACCTGACCCGCTGCCGCCCGGAATATACGCAAGCGATCCTGGACGACCTCGCTTGGCTTGGCATTGTGTCGAACGGTCCGGTGCTGCACCAATCGGCGCATCTCGACGTCTATCGGCAAGCTGCCGCACGGCTACTCGGTATGGGTCTGCTCTATCCCTGCTTCGCGACCCGCCAGGAAGTGCAGGCCGCCGCGGCGCCGGATGCCGTCGACCCGGACGGTGCCCCGCTCTATCCTGGTTTGCATCGCGACTTGAGCAGCAGGGAGATCGCCGATCGGACCGCGGCCTGCCAACCCTTCGCCCTGAGGCTAGATATGGCCCGCGCCATCGACCGGGCCCGTGCGACCGCCGGCGACGCGGCCTTCGCCTATACAGGGTTCGACGAGCACTTCGCGCCCTGCCAGTTCAGAACGGACCCCGCCCGCTGGGGCGACGTCGTAATCCAGCGCAAAGAGACATCCGCCAGCTACCACCTCGCGGTCGTCGTGGACGATGCACGCCAGCGCGTCACCCACGTCGTCCGTGGCGAGGACCTCAGGGAGGCGACCGGGATTCATCGGCTGTTGCAGGTATTGCTCGATTTGCCCGAGCCCCTCTACCATCACCATCGGCTGCTGCTGGATACCGGCGGCCGAAAGCTCTCCAAGCGCGATGGCGATGCGGGCCTTGGCAGGCTCAGGGATCAGGGCATCACGCCAGACCAGGTTCGTTCCCTGGTCGGGCTAGGTGTGGATAAAGCGCTCAAGCCGTTTACGTGCTTGTAAGCATAAGCATCGACAAATATGCTATAAAATATTCGATCGCTGCATCCTCGACGCGTGGAGACGCTGCTCCGCTTCGAGGCCGGGAGCGGGCTAGGGCCGGGGGCGGTCGGGGTGAAGAAGCAGGGGAAGATCAGGCGGCCGAAGTCGAGAAAACGTTCTGCGCCATCGCAGGGCGCCGCCGGCCGATCGCACGCTGTCCCGGGTACGGTCTCCATTTCAAACTCCGCGGCCATGGCGCGGCGGCGCGGGACGGTCCGGATGTCGGCGGTCGCTCTTGCCGCCGGCGACGATCGAATTTCGCTTGCCCTCCTGCTCGCACCCTTCCTCATCGTGGCCTTCTCGCTTGGCGGCGAGCGCGCGCTTCGCCAAATCATCGCCCGCGCGCCACAATTCATTGCAGCCGCGCAGCCGCCGCGGTCACCGGCCGTCGCTCACCCGCGCGTGGCGCCCCAGCCGCCGGTGCCGGTGTCGCATCGAGAACCCGTCGCGCCGCTCCGGTCCGCTCCGGCGCGGCACTCGGCGCCACAACCAGCGCTTGCGCGGCCGGACGTTCCCCTGCAATCCCTGCCCAAATTGCGGCTCGTGGAGCTTCCGCCGCCTCTCCTGCCGACGCTTACGCGTCTCGCACTCCCGCCGCCGGTCCTGCCGTCGCTGGCTTTGTTGGAGCTGCCCTCCCCGCGATTGCCTGTATTGGCATTGTTACCGCTGCCCCCGCCGAGGCTCCCGCCATTGGCACGCCTGGAGATTGCACCACCTCCGCTATCGTCGATGGCGACCCTGGCAATTCCACGCCCGGCACTTCCGTTGCTGGGGTTGCTGAAACCGCCGCCGCGCCCGCTGGACGCGCGTTCGCACCCGTCGCACGTGACGCAGCCGACGGTTTGCCTGGCGGCCGGCGACGTGTTGAGGGGCCGCCCGACAGGGCCGCAGCTACGGAGCGTCCCGCCCTATAGCCCCACCGCCTTCGGCAAGGCCCTTTCCGATGCCGCGCGTGCCCAGCTTGGCGATCTCGTCATCTACAATTCGAAGTATATGCACATTGCCTATCCGATGGGGGACGTCCCCTCTCTGTTCGGCGTTTGCACCGACGTCATCGTGCGCGCCTACCGCCAACTCGGCGTCGACCTGCAGGAGCTGATCCAGCAGACCCACAGCGGCACGGGAGACCGCAACATCGATCACCGTCGCGTCGAGGTGGTTCGTCGTTTCCTGGCGCGACACGGCCGTGCGCTGCCGATCTCGGATCTGGCCGAAGCTTACGAGCCGGGTGACATCGTCACCTACTATCGCCCGCAAAATCGTTCCTCGACCGCCCACATTGCCATCGTGACGGATCAGCTTGCTCCCTCGGGACGGCCCATGATCGTGCACAATCGGGGCTGGGGGCCACAGCTCGAGGACGCCTTGTTCGTCGACAAGATCACCGGACACTACCGGTTTACCGGCCTCGATATGGCAGCCATCGGCAAAGTGCCTTTGGCGCACCGGCGTCTTGCCAAGGAGGCATCTATCACCCGTGCTGGCCGCGCACCGCCGACACGACAGTGAAACGGCCATTGTCGGCGATCGTCCGTGCAGACGTGAACGCCTTGAGCAGCAACGGCTGCACCGCGACGCGCCGTTGCACCACCAGCAGAAGTCGCCCGCCGTCACGCAAATAAGCGGGCGCGTCTGCGATCAGGCCTTCGAGCACCGCATGATTTTCTGTGACGCCATCGTGGATGGGAGGGTTCGAGACCATGAGATCGTAGTCTCGCGCGTCCGCGGCGGCGAGGTTCGTGCCCAGGCGGCACCGGGCTCGGGGGACGTTCTCGCGCGCCGCGGCCATCGCTAGCGCGTCAGCCTCGATCATCTCGATGTTCGAATCGGGATCGCGGGCGGCGATGAAGCCCGCGATCACTCCCGTCCCGGCCGCAAAGTCGAGAACCCGCGAGCCGGGCGGGATCGGCGGTAGGCAACCGAGCAGAAATGCGGTCCCGGCGTCGAGCCCGCCCTGCGCGAACGTGCCTGGATAGCTGACCCACGAGCGGCTCGATCCGCGCAGCTCGATCTGGCCGACGCGTCGCCAGTCTTCGAGGCGCCCCTTGAGGCCGTCGATGTCGGGCCTGCGACGACCGATGACGACGCGGGCGTGGTGGCGGCTGTCGAGCGTCCCGACAGCATCGGCGACTTCGGAAAGCTTCGGCGCCACCGACCTGATGCCTTCGTCGTTGGCGCCGAACACCGCGATGGCACTCCCCGGCAGTGTCTTGGCCGCAGCGGCGTGGAGCGCCATGGTCAATCCGTCCTTGGCTTTCGGCAGGCGGATCATGGCTGCATCGAAACCGCTTCCCTCGGGCCAGGCACGTGGCGGGCTGCTTGAGCGTGCCGATGCCTCGCGCAGCCAGTCCGCAGGCTCCGCCCCGTGCGCTCGCAGCGCTGCGGCGAGTGCGCCGCTCGCCTCGCCGACGACCAGCGGGCGGCGAAGCGCGCCGAGCAGGCCGAGGCAGTCTTGCATCAGCCGCAGCGGTCCGTCACCGGCGCGACCCCTCACGGCAGCACCTTGTCTGCAGCCGTGCACAGATCCGCGATCGGGCAGATCTCGCACCTCGGTCGCAGCGCCTTGCAGATGTAGCGCCCGTGCAGAATCAGCCAGTGATGCGCGTGAAGCAGATACTCCGGCGGAATGATCCTGAGCAGCTTCTGCTCGACCGCCAGCGGTGTCTTGCCCGGAGCCAGCGCCAGCCGGTTGGCCAACCGGAAGAGGTGCGTATCGACGGCGATCGTGGGCTCGCCGAAAGCAATGTTCAGCACCACATTTGCCGTTTTCCGGCCGACGCCCGGCAGCGCTTCCAGCGCCTCACGCTCTCGTGGCACTTGGCCGCCGTGCTTGGCAATCAGCGCCTCGCTGAGCGCAATGACGTTCTTCGCCTTGTTGCGAAAGAGGCCGATGGTCTTGATGAACTCGCGCACCGCCTCCTCACCGAGCGCGACCATTTTCTCGGGCGTTTCGGCTCGCGCGAAGAGGTGTCGCGTGGCCTTGTTGACGCCGGCATCGGTTGCCTGTGCCGAGAGCACGACGGCCACGAGCAGCGTGAACGGGTTTAGGTATTCGAGTTCACCCTTTGGTGTCGGATCGGCGGCCTGAAAACGGCGAAACATTTCCCTGACCGCCTCCGGCGCCATCCGCCGACCGGAACGCGCGGCCGGCCGATTGCGTTTGGCGGCTGTGACCGATGCGCCGGACGCCGCAATGGGCACACTTGACGCAAGCTTTCGACTATGCGCCGTTTTTGCAGCTCTGGTGGGCTTATTTACGGGCTTGGCGGAGGTCATTTTCAGGAGATAGATTTCGCGCGGGGAGACTAGGTCAGGACCCCTTCAGATGGACGAGAAAACGATTGATGTGCAAGAGCCGGGTAATTTCCGGGCCGTTCTGGCTCCGCATCGTTCGTTGTCGCCGGTGGCGTTTACCACGCTCATGGTGTTTGTCGCCGGTGTCAGCTTTGCCGCCGGGCTTGCATTTTATCTGATGGGCGCGTGGCCGGTGCTCGGGTTCTTCGGCCTGGACGCGATGCTGATTTATCTGGCCTTCCGGCTGAACTATCGATCGGGCCGACTGCGCGAGACCGTCGAGTTGCTCCCCGATTTGCTGACTGTGACGCGCTTCCATCCTTCCGGACGCCGCGAGGAATTCACGTTCAACCCTTACTGGGTTCGCGTCGAGTTGACCGAAGGCCGGGACGGGCGAACCGATCTGAAGCTCAGGCTGCACGATCGTGTGGTGTCGTTCGGCCGCTTCCTCACCGACGACGAGCGCCGCGATCTGGCCGGCACGCTGAACGGTGCCTTGGCAGACACACGCCGAAGCTTCCGCGTTTAGAACGCGCTTTGGCCGAACCCGTCGCATCGGACGTCCGGAATCGGGTCGTCTTGATATGGCCCGCCGCCTATGTTGCCGGTGCGATTGCCTTACGAGGTTCTCATGCTCGACATCAATAAGCCCGTCATCGCCGCTTCCGGTCCAGCGACGAGAGACTACGACATGGTGCGCCGCGCGATTGCCTTCCTGTCCGGCACATGGGAGGAGCAGCCGACGCTCGAGCGGCTCGCCGCGCATCTCGATCTGTCGCCGACCCATACGCAGCGTCTTTTCAAGCGCTGGTGCGGTCTTTCGCCGAAAGAATTCGTGCAGGCCGTTACGATCGATCACGCCCGCAACCTGCTCAGCGGCTCGGCCAGTGTGCTCGACGCCGCTCACGAGGTCGGGCTGTCCGGTGCCGGGCGTCTACACGATCTGTTCGTCGATCACGAAGCGATGACGCCGGGTGAGTACAAGCGGCGCGGCGAAGGATTGGCCATGGCCTATGGCTTTCACGAGACCCCCTTCGGCGACGCCCTCCTACTGGCCACCGAGCGCGGCGTCGCCGGTCTCGCCTTCGTCGACGAGGACAAGGGCCAATCCCGCCAGGAGGCTCTGGCGGATATGACCCGCCGCTGGCCGAAGGCCGAGTTCATCGAGGCGCCCGACCGCACAGCCGTACATGCCGAGCGCATTTTCGATTCGGCCTCGTCTTGCGAGCAGCCGGTGCGCCTGGTGCTCATCGGCACCGACTTCGAGATCCGTGTCTGGCAGGCATTGCTTCGCATCCCGATGGGTCGCGCCGTGACCTATGCCGATATCGCCCGCCACCTGGGCCAGCCGACTGCTTCCCGCGCCGTCGGGTCGGCGGTGGGTCGAAACCCGATCTCGTTCGTCGTCCCCTGCCACCGGGTTCTGCGAGGCGACGGGCAACTCGGCGGCTATCATTGGGGGCTGACCCGCAAGCGCGCCTTGATCGGCTGGGAGACCGGGCGGGTTGCGCAGTCGGCCTGATCCCGGCCGATGATCCCCCTTCCGGCCCTGCCGCTCAGTCCGCGAACGGGTCGCGCACGAGGATCGTATCGTCGCGCTCCGGGCTGGTCGAAAGGAGCGTGACGGGGCATTCGATCAACTCCTCGATCCGCTTCACGTACTTGATCGCCTCGGCCGGCAGATCGGCCCAGCTCCGCTTGCCGGCCGTCGACGCGTTCCAGCCGTTGAGTGTTTCATAGATCGGCTTGACGCGCGCCTGCTGGTTCATGCCGGCCGGAAGTCTTTCGATCCGCCGTCCGTCGAGTTCGTAGGCGACGCAGATCTTGATCTCGGTAAACGGGTCGAGAATGTCGAGCTTCGTGAGCGCGATGCCGTCGAGGCCCGAGACTTTGACCACCTGCCGCACCAGCACCGCATCGAACCATCCGCACCGCCGACGCCGGCCTGTGTTGACGCCGAACTCCTTGCCCCTTTCGCCGAGCAGCCGCCCGATTTCGTCCGGCTCGCCACTTTCGTCGAGCAGCTCGGTCGGAAAGGGGCCCGAGCCCACACGGGTCGTGTAGGCTTTTGCAAGTCCGAGAAGCATGCCGATGGCGCGCGGTCCCACGCCCGAGCCCGCCGCTGCCTGCGCACCGACCGTGTTCGACGAGGTCACGAACGGGTACGTGCCGTGATCGACGTCGAGCAATGCTCCTTGCGCGCCTTCGAACAGGATCCTTTTGCCGCTGCGCCTCGCCTGGTCGAGAATCTCCCAGGTGCAATCGACGTAGGGCACGATCTTCGCCGCGATGGCCGTCAGATCGGCGATCAGCGCATCCTTGGAAATCTGGGGCTGCCCGAGCCCGCACCGCAGGGCGTTGTGATGGACGAGCAGCCGATCGACCTTCGGGCCTAGGTTCTCCGGCTTACGCAAATCCTGCGCGCGGATCGCGCGGCGACCGACCTTGTCTTCGTAGGCCGGGCCGATGCCGCGCCCGGTCGTGCCGATCTTCTGGCCACCGGCCGCGGCCTCGCGCAACTGGTCGAGTTCCCTGTGCAACGGTAAGATGAGCGTCGCGTTCTCGGCAACCTTCAGATTGTCGGGTGTCACGTCCACGCCCTGCTTGCGAACACCTTCGATCTCGTTGGCCAGGTGCCAGGGGTCGACGACGACACCGTTGCCGATGATCGACAGCTTTCCGCCCCGCACGACGCCGGAGGGCAGCAGGGCGAGCTTATAGGTCACGCCGTTGACGACCAGTGTGTGACCGGCATTGTGCCCGCCCTGGAAGCGGACGACGATGTCGGCACGCTCGGACAGCCAATCGACGATCTTGCCTTTGCCTTCGTCGCCCCACTGGGCGCCGACTACGACCACGTTCGCCATTCGATCCTCGCTTGCCGGAAGGCGCGTCTTCGCCACCGGCTGATGGCCTTGCCGGGCGGCGACCCGGCAAACAAAATAAGGGCCCCGGCACGAGGCCAGAGCCCTTTTCTCACATTTATAGCCATATTTGCCATCTCGGCAAGGCGATCCCGCCGCGAACCTGTGAAGCCATGGCGAGCTTGCCCCTGATCGGGGGCCTCGGTGGAGCGCCTGCGGCCCTTTATGGTGGATGTCGGCTTAAGGCGTGCTTTCGAAGCCGACCGCCTCATTATCTTTTCTTTTATGTCAATCCACGAAACTGCGACCGTTAGTCTTAGTGGCGTGGACGTTGTTGCAGATGCAAAAACTCATCAAATTGGCACGTCGAAAGGGGCGGTACGCGCTCTGCGCGCAGGTTGTGTTCGGCGTCGTCATAATCGCCATGCTGTGGTCGGGCGTGCTCTTCAAATACTGGCACGACGCCGACGCCGCCTATCAGGACGAGCTGCGCAACGGCCGCAATCTGGCTCTGCTGTTCGAAGAGAACGTGTTGCGCTCGATTGGAGAGACGGACAAGGCCATCCTCTATTTGCGCCGACAAATCGAATCGCGCTTCGGCACCACCGATTTCCACAAGTTGGTTTCGAGCTCTGATATTATCAGCGAGCTGATCGTACAAGTCGCGATCATCGACGCGGATGGGATCATGCGCGCCTCCAGCGCCAGCCCCGGGCCTGCCAAGCCGATCGATTTGAGCGACCGAGAGCACTATCGGGTGCACCTCGGCCAGACCCGTGACGATCTGTTCGTCAGCAAACCCGTGGTCGGCCGCGCATCGGGCAAGTGGTCGGTCCAGTTGACACGCAGGTTCCGTGACCAAAAGGGGCGTTTCGCGGGCGTGGTGGTTGCCTCGCTCAATCCCCAGCATTTCACGCAGTTCTACCGGTTGATCGATCTCGGCCCAGGGAGCTCGATATCCTTGATCGGGTTGGACGGGGTCGTGCGGGCGTCGGGCGGTGGCGACGGGGGAAATGGGCGCTTCGGGTTGGGCGAGGACGTGAGCGCCACGCCACTTGCCCGCCAGGTCCGCGAGAAAGGCGCCGGCAGCTTCATCGAGCCGGCGAACGCCCGGCGAGGCGAGCGATTGGCAACATTTCGCACCGTTCGCGGGTATCCTCTGGCGGTGACGCTCAGTCTTCCGACGGCGGAGATCTACGCCGACTCCGTGCGTGACTTGAGAAGAAATAGCATCATTGCACTCGTCTTGAGCCTGATCGTTGTCGGCATCATCATACGCGGCGTGCGCGATCAAATTCAGTTGCGCCGCGCTCAGGGTAGTCTGTTGCGCAGCCAGCGACGCGCGCAACGTACCTCCGAACGCTTGCGCCTCACCTTGGACTCGATCAGCCAAGGCATCATCCTCGTGACGGGCGACGGACGGCTGGCGGTCATCAATCGTCAATTCGTTAAATTGCTGGATCTCCCCGAGCATTTGCTGGTCGGGTCACGCCGGTTCGAGGAAGTCGTCGATCATCAGGTCGAGCGGGGCGACTTCGATCTTTCGACGCTGCCTCCGGGCGTCACGCCACTGCAATATTACACCCGCCGCGACGAAGCTGGGAATTTCGCCACCTATGAACGGACGCGGCCGAACGGGACCGTTTTGGAGGTGCGCACCACGGGCCTCGCCGACGGTGGCTTCGTGCGCACGTTCACGGATATTACGGCCCGCCGCCATGCACAGTCCGAAGTCGATCGCCTGGCGTCCGAGGATGCGTTGACGGGCATGCCAAATCGGCGCCTGTTCCAGCAATCGCTGGTCCGCTACGCGCGGCCGCAGGCAGGAGGCGATGCCGACGGCCATCAGGCCGTCAGTGAATTCGCGTTGCTATATCTTGATCTCGATCGCTTCAAGGAAGTGAACGACACGCTCGGCCATCCGGTTGGCGACTGTTTGCTGCAGGCCGTCGCCCGACGCATCAAGCAAATTTTGCGCGCCGACGATCTCGCAGCCCGTTTGGGCGGCGACGAGTTCGCGGTCATCGTACCTTATGCGGGCGCCGTGGAAGAGCCGACGTTGGTCGCCCAGCGCCTGATGGACAGTTTGGCGCAGCCCTTCGACATTGCCGGTCAGCAAATCAGCATCGGCGTCAGCGTGGGAATCGCGCTCTACCCTCAGGATGCGACGGATCCCGAGCTTCTCCTGCAGGCCAGCGACGTAGCACTCTATGCCGCCAAGGCCGCCGGGCGGGGCGCGTGGCGATTGTACGATGCCGGAATGGCGGACGAGATCGCCGCCAAGCGCAGGACGGAAATCGAGCTGCGCCAGGCCATCGCGGATGGGCAACTCGTGCTTCACTATCAGCCGCTCTACGATCTCGCCGACGACAGAATTGTCGGCTTCGAAGCGCTTACTCGCTGGCAGCATCCGGACAATGGGATAATCTCGCCGGGCGAATTCATCGCCGTGGCCGAGGAGACGGGACTGATTGTCCAACTCGGGCAATGGGCGATGCGGGCAGCGTGCCATCAAGCCGCGACGTGGCCGTCCAGCTGCCGTATCGCCGTCAACGTTTCTTCCATCCAGTTCAAGAGCAGCGATTTGCCGGGGACGGTTCGTTCCATCCTCGCCGAGACCGGATTGGCCGCCAGTCGCCTCGAGATTGAGATCACCGAGACGGCCTTGCTTCAAGACACCGAAGCGACCCTCCGCACGCTCGACGACCTGCGCCAGCTCGGCATCAGGATCTCGCTTGACGATTTTGGCACGGGCTATTCCTCGCTGGCCTATCTGCGCACCATTCCTCTGACCGGCATCAAGATCGACCGATCGTTCATCAAGGACCTGCCGGCGACCGCCGAAGCCAAAGTCATCATCAAATCGATCACCGAGATCGCTGCGACGCTGGGCATGACGACCACGGCGGAGGGCATCGAAACGGAAGCGCAATTGGCAAGCGTGCGCGCGCTCGGCTGCCGCGAAGCGCAAGGCTACCTGATCAGCCGGCCCGTACCGGCCAGCGACGTTGTCGAGTTGTTGCAGCGCGCGCCCGCGCATCGGCCTCGGGCAGCGTAGAAGCGTTAGTGGGGCCAAATGCAATCGGCATGGCGCGTGCAGAGAACCCGCCGGCGACGCCACGGCGCCTCGCGAATTCGCCACCCGTGGACGGCGAGTCACACGAGGTGACGCGGCGGGCTTGGAGCACTGGCTGCGCATTGCTGCTGGACAGGTCGCGGCACGGCACATATAACGGCGCCCGCTCTGCCTTTCGGCTCATGCCGTCAGGCCGATGCCCAGGTAGCTCAGTTGGTAGAGCATGCGACTGAAAATCGCAGTGTCGGTGGTTCGATTCCGCCCCTGGGCACCACATCTTCCAATGACTTAGCTAACTGCCCGCAGGACCATGCCGGCCGCTCTGAGGCGACGGCCGAAGGTGTGCTTCAGATCGTGAACCCGCACCTGCTGCAACCCGGCCCTCGACCGCCCACGCAGCGGTCCGCTTTTGGCGGCCATGTCTGGCATGGTTCTAAAAGCGAACGGTTTGTCTGCAATTGGTCGCTCGCGCGCTCGAACGTTCCGATCTTGACCCTCACGAAATGCGTGATTTCTGGCTTCGCGTGCCAGCACCCAGTATACGCCAAGCACACATTCAACGCTGCGCGACGAAATCTCCCGGAGCTGCACACAATGGCTGCAGTTGCCCCGCGGCACGGCGATCCGAGCGTGCCGACACAAGTCCCGGCGAGCTCTTCTCAGCCAGCCAGTCGAACCACGCCAGCCACCACGAGCCCTCGACCACCTTTGCGGTCTGAGACCACGTATCCGGGTCATGGTAGCGCTCGAGCGGCTTACGCACACCCAGCCGGTAGTGCCTGCGGCGATGTCCGGGCTCGGACACGATGCCGGTGTTGTGACCGCCACTCGTGAGGGCGAAGGTCAGCTCGTTATCCGTGAAAAGGTGCGTCTTGTAGACAGAGCGCCACGGCGCGATGTGATCGCTCTCCGTGCCGACGATGAACATCGGCGCTTCCACATCCTTCAGCGCAATCACTCTCCCATCAACCGCGAAGCGGCCAGCTGTTAGGCGGTTCTCGAGGAACAATCCCCGGAGATACTGGGAATGCATCCGGTAGGGCATCCGCGTGAGGTCCTCGCTCCACGCCTGGATGTCGGATACGTCCGGTCGCTCGCCGAGGACGTATTCCTGGATGAAGCGCGACCAGACAAGCTCGTTCGAGCGGAGCATCCGGAATGCGCCGGACATCTGACGCCCCTTGAGGACACCCTGCGCCCACATCATGTCCTCGAGAAAGGCGATCTGGCTGTGGTCGACGAACAGCATGAGCTCGCCGGCCTCGCTGAAGTCGGTCTGAGCGGCAAGGAGGGTCAGGGATTGCAGGCGATCATCCCCGTCACGGGCCATGGTCGCGGAGGCAATAGCGGCAATCGTTCCGCCCAGGCAGTAGCCGGCAAGATGGAGCTTGTCGACTTCAAGAGAGTCGGTAATGGCGTCGATCGCCCGCATCACCGCCTGGCGATAGTCGTCGAGGCTCGTGTCGCGCATGTCGGGGTCGGGGTTGATCCAGGAGATCATGAAGACGGTATGGCCGAGGTCGACGAGGTGGCGAACCAGCGAGTTCTCCGGCCTGAGATCGAGGATGTAGTACTTCATGATCCACGCCGGAACGATCAGCACGGGCTCGGCGCGAACCTCCGCTGTCGTCGGCGCGTACTGGATCAGCTCGAACATGTGATTGCGGAAGACCACACTTCCGGGCGTGACGGCGAGATCGCGGCCGACGCGGAGCTTCTCGGCGCTGCGGGGCGGCTCCTGCGCGATTTCGCGCGTGATGTCGTCGAGAAGGTTCGCAATTCCCCTGGCGACATTCCTTCCCCCCTCGCTCAGCGTCTTGTGCAGAATGACCGGGTTTGTAAAGCCGTTGTTGGTCGGGGCGATCACGTCGAGCATCTGGCTCGTCATGAAAGCGACGCGGTCGGCGTGTTTCGGTGCCATGCCACGAATTTCGGAGGTTGCGAGTTGCCACCAGTCTTCCATGGCGAGGTAACGCTGCAGTAGGAAACAGGACGGGACTTCGCTCCACTCCGGCGCGTCGAAGCGATGGTCGCCGCCACGTGGGTGAAACGGACGCTCGATCTCGTTTCCGAATAAGCAAGCCATCATGAAGCGGGCGAGCTTCGCCTCGTTGACGAGAAAAGCCTGCCACAGATCCAGTTGGCGGCCGGGCGAGCGCATGGAGTGCAAGGACCAGTCAAACCAGGCCGCACCGATGGCGTAGGGAGAAAGGCCGGATGTCAGCCGGGCTGTGCTGGCCCGCAGGAACCGATCGAGGTAGCCGAACTGCAGGTCATGATCGCCATGCCTCTCATGCATGAAGCCGCTTTCGATCGCCGGACGCCTCGTCTGCTCCTCCGGCGCGGAATGGCCCGCAATTGCGTCCACTCGAGGATCGGTCGCGAGCAGCGTCTCCGAGCGCTTGTTGGAACCTGCAACATGTCCCGGCATTAGCCCTCTCTTTCAGCGGCCCGACGCGACCCCGGAAATGGGCCAAGCTCACCGGACGTCAATCCACACAGGAACGACCGAGGCCTTGCGCCTAGCAGGGAGTCCAGTTCAGGCCGATCGTCATTGATACCTCTCAAATATCCGGCTCGGATCGCGGAAATCGAGAGCCCCCGCGCGGTTCTCGAAGCTTCCACGATAGGGACGCGTTAGTTTCGCCGCTGCGTCACGGCTTCGCCCCCGGCAACCACCTCCAGAAGCTCCGCGGTGATCGCTTCCTGTCGTGACTGGTGGCTGCGGCGGGTGAGGTCGTCCAGCTTGCTGGCCGCATTGCGACTGGCCGACTGCATGATCTGTAGGCGAGCCGCATTTTCGCTAGCGAAAGATTCGGCGAGCACCAGAACCAGCTCGGCCAGCAGCAACTCGCCGACCAGGCGCTTGAGCAGCAGCATGGGTGGGAGGTGATGCAAGGGGGCGGCATGATTGAAAGGTTGCGTTAGGTTTTCCGAGGGCAATGGCAGGATCTGCCGGAGCTCGGCGTCAAAGCTAGCGCCACCCTTGGAGTGGCCGTGAACGGCCCGAATGGTCTCGCTCTCTCCAAGCTTCGCGGCCAGCCGGCGGGCCGTTTCCGGAATGCCATCGACGTGGGTCGCCATCGGCATCGTCCACGCGGGCGTGATGCCGTGCTCCCTGGCGATGGAGCTTCCCCTCCGGCCAATGACAGCGACCTCGTCGCCCGGCACGACCGCTGAGCGGGCCCGTTCGAGCAGCGTCCGGTTGAAGGCACCAGCAAAGCCATGCTCGGAGCAGATCACGATGAGCACTGAGCTGGGGCGGCCGTCGTCGAGCCGGGGCGCCGCACGTCCCCCGTTCTGCAGTGCCGCGGCATCAGCGATTGCCCGCTCGATGGCCTCGGTGTAGGCCCGTGCGCTCGCGAGAGCCGTTTGGGCCGCCTGCACCCGCGATGCGGCAAGGGTCTGCATGGCCGTGAAGAGATCCCGCAGCTCCCCGAGGCTGGCCATGCGTGCTTCCAGGCGCGCCACGTCATCCATCTTGGGCTCCGCGGGAATTTCTTTCCGAAGCGAGTTTCGCGATCAGGCGATCCACGACAACCAGCAGATCGCGATGCGCGTCGTCGCTAAGCACGCGGTCGCTTTCGATGCGCGCGACGATTTGCGGCGAAGAGCTTTCGAGATAACCGGGAAGCTCTGTCTTGAATTGCTCGACGGCGTCCTCGGCCAAATCATCGAGCTTGCCCTCCGTCACGGCCAGTAGAAGTGCGACCTGGCTCGCGAGGGGCCTTGGTTCGAGCTGGGGCTGGGCGAGGACGGCGCGAATCCGTCGTCCGTGAGCGATGCGCCTGCTCGTGCGCTCGTCGAGCATGGCACCGAAACGCGTGAATACCTCGAGCTCGACGAACTGGGCGTAGTCGAGCTTCAACCGTCCGACCGCCCGTTTCAGAGCAGGGGCCTGCGTCTTGGCTCCCACCCTCGACACACTCAGGCCCACGTTCACGGCCGGCTTCTGACCTTCGTAGAAAAGTTTTGGCTCGAAGTAGACCTGACCGTCCGTGATCGAGATGAGGTTGGTGGGAACATAGGCGCTCAGGTTTCCTGCCTGGGTCTCGACGATCGGCAGCGCAGTGAGCGAACCGCCGCCCCTCTCTGGAGAGAGCTTGGCCGCACGCTCGAGTAGACGGGAATGGATGTAGAAGATGTCGCCGGGATAGGCCTCCCGCCCGGGCGGACGCCGCAACAGCAAGGACAACTCGCGATAGACGATGGCGTGTTTCGATAGATCATCGAGGATCAGCAATGCATGCTGGCCCCTGTCGCGGAAGTGCTCAGCCATCGTGCAGGCAGCGTAAGGAACCAGCCACTGCGCACCCGGTGCGGCACTGGACTCGCCAACGACAATGATCGTGCGCTCTCTGGATCCGTGCCTGGTGATGGCCTCCACCACATGCTCGCTGGTGGTGCTCTTCTGGCCGATCAGCGCGTAGATGCAGACGACGTCGCTTCGCCGTTGATTGATCACGGCGTCGACCGCGAGGGCTGTCTTTCCTGTCTTCCGGTCTCCCAGCAGCAAAGCCCGTTGCCCACGTCCCAGCGGGATCATGGCATCGACGACGGTGACCCCGGTCATGAGCGGCTCGGTGATCAGGTCCCGATCGAGGATGCCGGGCGCCGGCCGTTCCACGGGATCATGCCGTGTTGCCTGTATTGGCGGACCTCCGTCGAGCGGCCGCCCAAGCGCGTCGACGACCCGGCCGAGCAGTCCCTCTCCGACCGGAACGCGAGCCACCTCGCCGGTCCCGCCTACCCTGGTGCCGGCGATGATGCCCTCGCCGGCTTCGAGGATCACGCAATCAACGCTGTCATGGTCGATCGAGAGAGCGAGACCGACCGAGCCGTCGTCGAACGAGAGCAGCTCGCCAAGGCGGGTCAACGGAAGTCCGGCGACAGAGGCGACCGCGTCGCCGCAACGCGTCACACGCCCGATGTGCTCGATGCTTGCTCCGAACTCTATCGCGCCGAGAATGCGGGGTACCGCCTTGCCGAGCCAGTCACGGATCATGTCATGAGAGGTCGGCATGCTGGCCCCGCTGCAATGCCGCTCTGGCGCGCTTCAATTGGTCCGACCAGCTGGTGCGCACAACCGTGTGCGGCAGGCGCAGCTCGGCGCCGCCGATGAGATCCGGCTCATGGGCGAAGCCCATCTCGAGAGGGTGGCTCAGGATGCTCTCGAGTCTCTCCTTCCAGACAATCCGGTCCTCGGGGCTGAGAGCGCACGCCGTGACGACATCGAGACAGGCTCCGTTGGCTGCAATCTCGGCATCGAGGCGGCGGCGCTCGGCCGGGTCCATCTGCCTCACATCAGCCTCGAGTCGGGCGAGCACGGCTTCGCTGGGAACCGACGGTGACATGTCGGCGAGCAGTTTCCCCGCCAGTGTCGTGGCCAGTTCGACGACATCCTTGCGCAAGCTTTCGAGTCCGTCCGCCTTTTCACGCTCGATTTCCTGACTGGCGGCCTCGATGCTCGCCGCAGCAGCTGTTTCGGCATCCTCGATGATCTTCTTCCGCTCGGCGTCGATCGTGCTGTGCGCATTCTCGAGTGCCTGGTTGCGTTCGTTCTCAATGTCGGAAAGAGCCCGCTCGTAGCGGGATTTCAGGGCTTCGGCCTCTTCCCTGGTCTTTGCCGCAGCTGCCTCCGTCTCTCGTTCCAGACGTCGGCGCTTCTCCACGACCTCTTGCACGGGACGATAGAGAAACCGCTGCAACAGCCAGACCAGAATGAGAAAGTTCAGGCCCTGGATCGCCAGTGTCCACCAGCTTATCTGCATGGTCACTTCACGAATGGGTTTGCGTAGAGCAGCAGGAGCGCGATGACTAGGCAGTAGATGGCCATGGTCTCGATCATGGCCAGGCCCACGAACAGAGTGCGCGAGATGACGCCAGCCGATTCCGGCTGGCGTGCGATCGCCTCCATGGCAGCTGCAATGGCCCGCCCTTCGCTGATTGCCGGGCCGATCGCGCCGAAGCAGACCGCGACGACGGCACCGATAATGCTCACTGCGTGAAGGTCCATGGTTCCCTCTCACTCGACCGAAATTGATCCCGCCGCGGCGCCAACGTAGACCGAAGCGAGCACCGTGAAGATGTAGGCCTGAATGAGACCGATCAGGATGCCGAGCAGCAGGAACGGTATCGGAACGAGGAGACCGGCAAGCACGGCGATGATGGTCAGCACCAGCTCATGGCTCATCATGTTACCGAACAGACGGACCATCAGCGACAAGGTGCGCGTCAGCTCTGCCAGCACATTGAGCGGCGTCAAGATGATGCTCGGCTGGGTGTAGTGCCGGAGGTAATCCCACCAGCCGCGGGCGCGGACGCCGTAGTAGTGTGTCGATAGGAAAACAATCATTGCGAGGGCCGCAGGTGTTTCGAGCTGGGCGGTCGGAGCCTTGGCGCCCGGGACAGCGGCGGAAAGATTGGCGCATACTAGAAAGAGAAACAGCGTCGCGAGCATCGGGATGAACGGCGCGTTGGGCTTGCCGACGATCTGATGCACCTGATCCGTGATGGCCTCGACGACGACCTCGAGGATCGTCTGTAGCCCGTTCCCCTCGCCGGCTTGGCGCCGCATTCCCAGCCAGCAGACGAGAACCATGCCCGCCATGATGGTCCAGGTTGTCACAACGGCATGGGCAATCGGCACTGGCCCGATGTGGAACAGTATGTCGGCATGCAACGGGTTGGCGTCCATGCTCACGAGTTCCTCGCAACGGCCAGCATAAGTTGGCGGGTGACCGCGAACCCGACTAGGCCGGCCACGGCAGCGACTGGGCTCCAGCTCATAAGCGCCATAAAGAGACCGACCACCGCCGAGATGCGAAAAGCGGAGCCTGCCAGGGTGACGCCAAGGCCAGGCGCATTGGACCCAAGCCGTACGACCGACCTGCGCAACAGCTTGAAATAGGCCAGTCCCAGTGCGAAGCCAGATAGGGTTCCGACGGCGACAAAGGCGACCTGGCTCCACATTGCAGCATTCGACATCAGTCTTTTCCCGCACGTTGCCAGGCCAGATAGCCCCCGAATGCCGCGCCCAGCATGATCAGTGCCCCGCTCCAGAAGATCCCAGTGCCAAAAATTGTATCGAGCCACTTGCCGACGAGGATTCCGAGAAGGATCGGCGCGACCACGAGCCAGCCCAGGGCTCCGATCATCGACAGGTTGCGCCAGACCGGTCGCTCACCGCTTCTCCGCCAATCTTCGCGGCGCTGCTCCCGAAGTTTGACAGCCTCGCTCATACCGTTTGGTTTATCTTCGCCACTCATCCGAGGCTGCCTTGCGAAAATTCGTCGCTCTCGCGTTGGACTGCCGGCCCGGTGGCGGAAGTCCGGCTGAGATGTCCGCTGCCCGTTGCGAGGTAGCGCTGGATCTGCCGCATTGTGGCAAGCTCGAGCCTCGTTCCGGACAAGCGTGTCGCGGCCTCCTGTTCCTCGGCCTTCTTCATCTGGTCGAGAACGGCAGCGCCGAGCCTGTCGAGCGTTTCCTCTGTCACCGCCTGCCGCGTCACGATCGAGATCTGATCGCCTTCGTGCACGCTCAACACGCCTCCGCGGACCGCAACATGATGCTCTTTGCCGTGGTTATGCCAGGTGACGACCGAGACCGACAACGTGGTCAGGAAGTCGGCATGGCCGGGCAGGATGCCGAAGGCTCCCGTCTCGTCCTCGGCGCGCACGCGGGTGACGTCCGACGTATCGACGACGGTAGCCAAGGGGGTGGTGATGAGGAGCCTCATCTGCGCGCTCCACTAGTCTCGGCAGGTGCCTTCGAAGTCGAGGGCAATGCGCCGATCATATAGAGATCCTCCTCCGCCAGGGCGTCGGCGCCTCCGTCGAGTATCGCCCTGCAGCCGGCGAGCGTATCGGCCAGCGGCACCGACACGCCCTCGCTCCCCGTGAACTGTGCGGTGACCTGGAAGGGTTGCGTCAGGAAACGGATCAGCCGGCGTGCGCGCTGCACTGCCTGGCGATCCGATGCGCTCAACTCGTCCATTCCGAGCAGCGAGATGATTTCCTGCAATTCGCGATACCGCTCGATCAGCCCGCGCACGTCCTCGGCGATCCGGTAGTGGGCTCCACCCACCAGCTGCGGATCGAGCAGAACCGATGTTGACGCCAATGGATCAACAGCAGGATAGAGACCTTCGCTGGCCATCTGGCGGCTAAGGACGATGGACGCGTCCAGATGCGTGAAGGTCTGGGTGACGGCGGGGTCGGTGAAATCGTCGGCCGGAACGTAGACGGCCTGGATCGAAGTGATCGCGGCGTTCCTGACTGATGCGATGCGCTCCTCGAGCTCGGCGATCTCGCTGGCAAGCGTCGGCTGATAGCCGAGACGGGAGGGCATACGCCCCAGCAAGCCCGACACCTCGCCGCCGGCCTGCGCAAAGCGGAAGACATTGTCGATCATCAACAGCACGTCCCGTTGCATCCTGTCGCGAAAATGCTCGGCGATCGCCAGCGCCGTCATGCCGACGCGCCAGCGCGCTCCCGGGGGCTCGTTCATCTGCCCGAAGACGAGTGCCGTGTCGCGAATCACACCGGATTGCTGCAGCTCCAACCACAGCTCATGGCCTTCTCGGGTCCGCTCGCCGATCCCTGCGAAGACCGAGGTGCCGGAGTAGGCATCCACGGTGGTCCGAATCAACTCCATGATGAGCACGGTCTTGCCCACACCAGCTCCGCCAAACATCGCCGCCTTGCCGCCACGCGCCAGCGGCGCCAGGAGATCGATGACTTTGATCCCAGTGTGGAAGAGCGTCCGGTCGGCTGACTGAGACGCAAGTGCCGGAGGCCGGCGGTGGATCGGGGATCGCTCAGTCGCAGCAGGAAAAGCACCCTTTCCGTCGACTGGGTCTCCCACGACATCGATCATGCGTCCGAGCATGGCCTCACCAACCGGAACGCAGATGGGAGCACCGGAATCGACCGCGGTCGTGCCGCACTCGAGCCCCGTCGTCTCCTGCATCGCGACGCCGCGAACCCGCCGGTCGTCCAGGTGTTGGTGCACCTCGACCACCAGCCGGTGTGGTCCGTCCCAGCCGATCTCGATTGCGTTGTGGATCGCCGGCAGGGCCGTGTCCTGGAACGCGATGTCGACGACCGAACCGCTGATGGCGACAACTATGCCCGCTCGCTTGTCGGCGGTGGATGGCATCGATTCGGAGCTACTGGCAGTTGACGATTGCACGCCCGGCCTCCGACTTGGCTTTCGAGGAACGCAGGAGCATGAGCCGTCCTCTCCGGCAATAACACCGGCATCGCAACGGAAGACGGACAGGCCGGCGCCTTGCCATACCTCACCTCCCGGCTTGCTTCCGAAGACGAGCCCAGTTCGTCTCCATACGAGATTTATATGATGATTGAATCTTCGTTATTGCACCATGACCGCCATCAATTCGACCCGCTCCGGGATCTCATGGTCTTGCGCTGCGTTGCCTCCAGCGGGAAATGACGCAGCGAAAGCGGACTGTCCGCTTTCCAGTGAGTTTGGGCCTACCGCGACCGGCGACGCGCAGAGCGGCGCCGACCAAGTCCGAAATCGGAGGGACCGCGTCAACGGATCAGATGTCGATCTTCTTCGCGATCTCGATCGCATCATCGACCTCGATGCCGAGGTACCTCACCGCGCTTTCGCCGAGCAAAAGCTGGACCGCCCGGAGATTGCCTGTTCGGCGGTAGATCAGCACAGCTTTTGTCCGCCGCCGCGAGTGCGTGCCGAACTTCGCTGGATCGAGCCCGATGCTGGCTACCCATTCCTGGACGAGCCGAGCATACTGCCGCGTGGTCAATCCGCCTCGATCACCACGACCTGCGAACAAGAACTGACCCGGCTTACGTCCCGTCAGGCGCAGGTACTCGTCGAGCGCTTGCCGGGTCCGGTCAGTCAGCTCGAACCGAACCGGCCGACCGGTCATTTCGTCGTGAATTTCTCAGCGCAGTCGCCGCAATCCGAACCGCTAAGCCAAGCCCACAGCACAGCCGTCATGTGATTCCGGGGTCAACTTTCTCAAAGATGTGGTTGCTTCCAAGCTCCGGTTTCTCTTGAGCCGTGTCATCGGCCGCTTCCAGCCCCCTTTTTCGTCGTACGACGCGGAACTCTCACATCCCGGAGCCCGTTCAATACCTGAGTGGGGTATCGGAGCGGCTGATGGCGGTCGATCGAAAGAAGACCAAGAAATCGCGCTTCACGCGCATTGCCGGGCAGGTGCAGGGCATCGCGCGGATGATCGATGAGGACCGCTACTGCATCGACATCCTGCATCAGATCAAGGCGGTGAAGTCCGCTTTGAGCCGCGCCGAAAGCGAGGTGCTGCGGGACCATGCGGCGCAATGTGTCCGTGCAGCTATCGCTTCCGGTGACCGCGCCGATCAAACACGCAAGCTGGACGAGCTGGTCGACTTGTTCGAGCGCGCGAAGCGCTGAGGATGGAGCACTGAAAGACGCGATATGACGGAACAGCTAAAGGACGCAAAGCTTTACCGCATGGTGACAGATGCTCACGTCTGCCCGTTCGGTCTGAAGTCACTCGACCTTTTGGAGCGCGAGGGCTTTACTGTCGACGATCACAAACTGCGATCACGCGAAGAGACTGACGAGTTCAAGAGCAGGCATAATGTCAAGACAACGCCGCAGACGTTCATCGACGACCAGAGAATCGGTGGCTACGACGATCTGCGCCGCTATTTCGGTCGATCGGTCAGTGATCCCAAGGACGTAACCTATTGGCCTGTTGTCGCCGTTTTTGCGATGGCGCTGATGATGGCGCTGGCTGCGAGCTATGCCGCATTCGGCTCGATCTGGACCGTGCGCGCCGCGGAATGGTTCATTGCGATGTCGATGTCCATTCTCGCCATCCTGAAACTGCGCGATGTCGAGGGCTTCTCCAACATGTTTCTCGGCTACGACCTGCTCGCGCAGAGATGGGTTCCCTATGCCTACATCTACCCGTTCGGCGAGGCTCTGGCCGGCATCCTGATGATTGCGGGCGCTCTCATGTGGATCGCCATCCCGGTCGCCCTCGTCATCGGCACGATCGGGGCGGTGTCGGTGTTCAAAGCCGTCTACGTTGACCGGCGAGAGCTGAAATGCGCCTGCGTCGGCGGCGATAGCAACGTGCCGCTCGGGTTCATATCTCTCACCGAAAACCTGATGATGATCGCGATGGCGGTCTGGATGCTCGTAAAAGCATAATGTTTGGAGGCAACGATGTCTTATGGCCGCTTTACTGCAATGATTGCCACGTCGACCGTGGTGATGTTCGGGCTGATGTATCTCAATACCTACGCGCTCGACCACGCGACCTTCAGCCAGACGCGGACGTGGATGGCTGTGCTCATGGGCGCGGTCATGGCCGTGATCATGATGGGGTTCATGTGGTCCATGTATAAGGATAAGCGGCTCAACGCCGCGCTCATTGGCGCAAGTGTCATTGTGTTCGCGGTTTCGCTGTGGCTCGTGCGCAGCCAGGAGACCGTCTACGACGTGAGCTATATGCGAGCCATGATCCCGCATCACTCCATCGCCATCATGACCAGTGAGCGCGCTCACATTAGAGATCCGCGCGTGAGGAAGCTGGCTGACGGGATCATCGAAGCGCAGGTGCGCGAGATCAAGGAGATGAAGCAGCTGATCGCCGAGCTCGAAGCCAAGCCGGTACCCGACAATGCTCGTGACATTCCCCCCGTCCAGCCGAAGGGCAAGTAGCACCTCGCGGATGGGGCGCATCCTTCATAGTCCGCTTCCCCGGTAGGCCGAAAAGCTCATCGACTTGTAACGGGAGCGGCGCACCACGAGCCCGAGTTCGAGACCGTCGGTCACTCTGTTTGGGATTACTTGACGACGTTGCATGGGGAGCAGCCGACGTCGTGCCCAAGTTGGTGGCACCGGCCGATCCGGGGGCGCAGTCGGCAGGCCATATCAGGATCGGTAATGTCGGTGGATGGGGTGTTGCGACGGCGTGTTGATGCTGATCTCTGACCGAACATCACAGGTGACCAGAGTTGCTTCCTCTGCTCAGGCATCGTCGGCGCCGTGTCGAGCAACGTTTGTGGACGCCCGACCGGACGGCATCCATACAAAGCAGGGCGAGCGGGTAGGCAGTGGACATAGTTGGCGTCCCTCTCCAATGCGACTTCGCCGACTTGGCGTCCGGAAAGCCGCCGCGCATGAAGGCGATGATCTTCCAGATCTGGTCGCGTTTCAGCGTGTCCTTGAATGCTGGCATTCCTGTGCCGAACGGCTTGCCGCCCTCGGAGATCGACCACAGCAGATACTCGTCAGCGGCAAAAGGGCGCTGAATGAGATAGGCGAGGAGCGCAGGTGACGGTGTCAACGACTTGCCCGCCTCTCCATCGCCCATGCCGGTTTTGCCGTGGCAAGCAGCGTCGATGAGGGCCAAGAGCTGACGTGTTAGTCGCGTTGACGGTCGGCCGCCCTGACGTCACCCATCAGATACGGGCGCAGGCGACCAACCTCGGCAGCTATGAAGTCGCAGAATGCGCGTACACGCGCAGTGCGGCGCAGATCGGAATGCACCACGAGATAAATTCTCGATCCCATCTCGGGTACGGGCGCGAGAACCGCTTCGAGGCCCTCCTCCGACCCACCGAGCATCATCGGCAATGGTGCTAATCCTGCTCCCGATTTCACAAATGCAAGCACGCCGAGCATTGAATTGCCGCGGGCTGCGATCCTGGCCCGAGGGGCGGTTTGTCGAAGCCACTTAGCTGCTTGATTATCGGCCATCTCACCGGCGAACTCGATGACGGCATGATTGTCGAGCTCCTCATACCGGCTCGGCCGGCCATGGCGCTCTATATACGACCGGCTCGCATAAACACCCCAGGCCGAGTCTGCGATCTTGCGTGCTATTAGCGATCCGTCCCCCGGCTCGTGCATGCGCACTGCGACTTCGGCCTCCCCCCTCGAAAGGTCAAGGCGGCGATCGGTCATTATGAGATCGACGTGCAATTGGGAATACTTTACCTGAAACGCCTCGATCATCGGTGCCAGAAGGCGGGATGCCATGCCCTCGGGGCAGGTCACCCTGAGCGTGCCGCTGAGATCCGTACCTCCTGACATCACTTGTCGCTGGAACGCCGCGACGGAACGCTCGACCGTCTCGGCATAGGGCAGCAGCGCGCTTCCGAACTCAGTGAGCCGATAGCCGGTGGGGTGATGTTCGACAAGCTTTCGTCCGGTGCTTTCCTCGAGCGCGGTAAGACGTCGTGTGACTGTGGGCTGGCTGACACCAAGGTCCTTGGCCGCCGCAAGCGTGCTGCCCTGTCGCGCGATCGCGAGAAAGTAACGCAAATCGTTCCAGTCGAACATGCGTCAGGCCTAACACTTTTGTCGAACAACACGACAAACTCGTGGCTGCCGGATGCCCCCGCCCGGATGCTACCGACAGGACACGGTTGTTTATCCGGAACAGCCGTTTCAATCGAAAGTCTAGCACATGGAAAAGCAAGACGCTTATCAGTCGAAGACTATCGCCTCGGAGAGGACACCAGCCATGGCCCTCATGAACCGGCGAGGCATGCTCAGTTCGGCTATCGCCGTGTCCGCCGCGGCCACGCTGGCACCGCTTGATGGCGCGTCCGCAGAAACAGCAGCACACGGACTGCTAATCAATCCCGCCGACGAGACCATCCGCCTTGGCCCGCTCGCGGTGCGCTTCCTGGTCACCGGAGACAATTCGAGCGGCAGCGTTGCTGCATTCGAAGTGATGGTGCCGGCGAAGCAGCGTTTGGCAGCCCCACCCCACAGCCACGATCACTATGAGGAGACGATCTATGGCGTAAGCGGCGTGCTGACCTGGACCGTCGACGGCAGCAAGTTCGACGTCGGACCGGGGCAGACACTGTGCATCCCCCGCGGCGCGGTGCATCGGTTCGACAACAACGGCGATACGGATGTGCGAGCGCTGTGCGTGCTCACGCCAGCTGCCATCGGCCCGGCATTTTTCCGTGAGTCGTCAGAGGTGATCAACGCGGCTGCTGGCGGGCCGCCCGATGTCGCGAAGATGATTGCAATCATGAAGCGGCACGGCATCACGCCGGCGCGGCCGTGAGCGCAATAATGTCCTTATGGCATCGAGCTGAGGCGATGGACGAGTGTGGCTCGGTTCGATCCCTAACAAATTTCGCAAAGGACGACCGCGATGTTCCGTGTTCTGAAACCAAGCGATCAACGCAAGGGCGCAATCGCCGATGTGGAATTCGAAGGCGAGCCATACGATGCTGGCGTTTCCTTCTTCATCGGCAACGCCCAGCCGGGCAAAGGCCCACCGCTTCACCAGCATCCCTATGCAGAAGTTTGCGTTGTCCGCTCTGGCCAGGTGGCAATGACCGCGGATGGACAAGAGGTTATCGCCCGTGCCGGCGATATCGCCGTCATCGGACCGCGAACGCCGCATAAGTTCGTCGCCATCGGTGACGAGCGGCTCGACATGGTATGCATTCACGCAACCGGCCGCTTCATCATCGAATGGCTGGGCATAACCGGTGTCGAGCAAACGGAGGCAAGCACCTTGTGGAGATAGCGCTATCGGACCTTTTTATTACGCCCGCTAGCAATCTCATCCTTATGTCACCGCTCCTTGCCGCGTGATCTGCGGATGGGCATAAGCAGCCGATTTTGTACCAATGCGTGCTCAGCGTGGCGGTCTTCCTCGTCGCGAAAATCGCAACGGTGCATCACGTCCGATAGGAATTTCCGATATCGGCGACCGCTTTCGATGCTGTCGCGTCGCTTGACAGTCAGCCCTCAGATCGTGCGTTTTGACCCAAAGCACACATCGTGCCGGGCTCAACACATGGTTTGAAAAGGGTGCCCGAGATCGGGGCCAATCGCTGTGTACGATGCAGCAAATAGCTGGTGATCAGTGGCTTGACGTATGCGCCGGCTTCACACGGCGGGCCCCTTCCTCTGTCGTTTGGGCCGGCGGACTTGACACCCATCAACGCTCCAGACCCGTTTCCCACCTAGCGAGAACGTAGTCGACTGCTGCTTGGCCCGGGCCAGAGCGGCGCCCCATCGGGTGGAGTCATTACGATGGCAGGGTTTCTGTCGCGGTATCCGCGAATTAGGGTGTTGGTAGTCCTGGCCGTTCAGTTGGCCTTTCTCCAGGCTGTTATCGTGCCAGCCTACGCGCAGCAGCCGGGTGTTCCCGAGGCCCCTCCAGAGCGCGTCTACAGTATGCGCGAGCTTGAGCGGCTCGTCGCACCGATCGCACTCTATCCCGACGACCTGCTGACGCATGTTTTGATGGCGGCTACTTATCCGCTGGATGTCGTGCTCGCCGAGCGGTGGCGGTCGCACAACCGGAGTCTCAAGGGCCGAGATCTGGAGGAGGATCTGCAAGATCAGCTATGGGACGCCAGCGTGAAGGCGCTGACGGCGTTCCCGCAGGTGCTCACCATGATGAGCGAAAAGCTTGAATGGACGCAGGAACTAGGTGAGGCCTTCATTGCTCAACCGGACGACGTTTTTGCGGCGGTGCAGGCACTGCGTGCACGGGCCGATGCCAGCGGCACCCTCAAGTCGGTCGATAAAATCAAAGTCCGGCGCGAGGTGGAGGGACCGCAGACGATCTACATCATCGAGCCCTACGAGCCGACGGTCATTTATGTCCCGGTTTACGATCCGCTCGTGGTCTACGGCGTGTGGCCATATCCCGACTATCCGCCGTATTACTGGTATCCGCGCGCCTGGCGGCCGGGGCCAGCGTTCTGGTTCGGCAGCGCCATCGTGACCGGCGCCGCGCTGTGGGCCTACTGGGATTGGCGGCAGCGTAGAGTCGTAGTCCGGCCGAAGCTCTACAACACGTTCCTCAAGACGAGGGTGGCTAACCCGACGTGGCGCTTCGATCCGGCCGCGCGCAAGGGAATATCGTTCAAAACGCCGATTCTACAGAAGAAATTCGGGCCCATCGCACCTGCAACGAAGACGCAGCGGCGGCTCCTGGAACAGCGCCTGAAGACATTGCCGAAATCGGGTTTGTTGCCGCCGACAGTCGGCAAGAGACCTGCCGTCAAGACGCCACTGAGCACGTCGCCGATCACCAAGACGCCCGTCGCCAAGGGTCTGGTGCCGCCAATCGCGCCGAAGCGGGAGCGCCGGGTTCCGGCCAAGCCACGCGCGTCGAAGAAGAGCCTCTCGAAGCCTGCACCGAAGTTGCAGCGGAAGTCGTCTGGAGGCGTCCCGCAGTTGAAGAAGTCGGTGCCAAAGAGGCTGTCGGTGCCGAAAGCGTCCAGTTCATCGCGGGTGCCGCGGGCGCCATCGACCTCGGTTCGCCGGTCGGTGCCGGCGCCGGGTGGCGCGACGGTCAGGAAGACGGCCCCAAAATCTCAGGTGCTGAAGAAAAAGAACTAATGTCATGGTGGCGAAGCCGACTAGGCTCGGCGATCTTCCGGTCAAGCCGCGTCGCCCGGCCCGCAGCGACCCAATAATCCAGATCCGCGTAGGCGTGTGGCCTCGCCGAAGCCCCGGCAAATCGGCGTTCTCGTAGCCATGACGCTGGCACCCGACGACCTGCCCGACGATGCCGAGACGCTGAAGGCGATGATCCTGGCCGCACGCGCAGAAAATGCGCGTCTCGATGCCGATCGCCAGCGCTTGAAACGCAAGGCTGGTTCTCGCGGCCGAGGTCGATCGGCTGACGGCGCAGGCTGCGCGCCTCGACCACATCGTCTCGGTCCTGCGCGTCGCCCAGTTCGGGCCTCCGTCCGAGGGTCGCCTTGAACGTCGTCGAGTGGACTTTCGGACTGTACCCGATAGCGACCGTCGGCGTGGTCATCCGCAACCGGCGATGCGGTGGACCCGATACCGTCCGTCGTGCCGCGGCGCAACGTCGAAGAGGGCCAGTCGCAGAGGTGACGGATAATGCGACACCGCTACATTCGATGCAGAATTGGCACGTACTCTCGATCGAGAGCTGCAGAGTGCGGGCAACCCGCTGCAGCTACCGGCGGCGGAACCAGCGAACTTATAATGGCTACTATTTCGTCCTGACGCGGCGATCTAGGCCGAGAGTTTATAAGCTCGACAATCGCCTTGGCAGCCGATTCCGCGCAGGTGCTTTTAGCAGTTGGCGAGTGCGTGGACTTCATGACGACCTCCTTTCTGGGGAGGTTGCGACGAGAGACCGGAAGCAGAAATCAAGCATTGCGCTGAGCGAAGCCGGGCTCTTCCGCAGACGGCTGCGGAGTGCAGCTCCCTCCCAGCAGTCGACCATTAGATTTGCGATCTCGTTGACGTTGCTGTCGATTGCAATCTCGCCTGCCTGCCGTGCCTCCTCGAGGCAGAGGGCGATGTGATTGCCAATGGCTGAGAAACACTCCTCAATCTTGTACCGAAACACGTCGCTGATGCCTGACAATTCCTGACCCAGACCACCGAGCAGACATCCCATGTAGCCCTCGCCTTAATAGGATTTGCGGACCTGCTCGAAGAAGTGCCGTACATGAACAAGCTGCCGCCGTTGATCGAGTTGCGGGCCTTCGAGGCTGCCGCCCGCCATCTGAGTTTCAAGCGGGCCGCCGCCGAGTTGGGCGTGACGCCGACCGCGATCAGCCACCAGATCCGACTGTTGGAGCGCTACTGCGGGTGCTCGCTGTTTCGTCGCCGGCCGCGGCCCCTGTCCCTGACCGGACCCGGCGAACGCCTATATCGCATCATTCGCGATGGCATCGCAGCGTTTGCCAATGCGATTGCCGAGGTGAAGCAGGACGCTGGCGCAGCCGCTCTGCGGATCACGACCACCAATGCGTTCGCCAGTTGCTGGCTGGTGCCGAAGCTGCCCAGTTGGCTCAAGTCGCTACTCGACGTGCCTGGAGGTGATTGGCACGGACACGGTCCTCGATCTCAAGGGGGGGAGGCCGACGTGGCAATCGGTTATGTCCGAACGGCGCCTCTCGATGGGACCGCAGTTTTCCTGACGCAAGACAAATTCTACGAGGTTGGAGGCGCTGCGGACGTCGACCGAACGCCGCTCAATACCGCCCGTGACCGAACTCTGCCGTCGCCGCAGCCCCAAAAACTGTCTGCTCTCAATTCTATCGCGTTTGGACGACGATGCCACCGCGTTGCAGAGCGTCGCCACACCTGGGGACACTGCCGTGCAGCGTACCTGGGATGCAACATCCGCGACCTCGACGGATCGAAGTGCCACCCTGCCAGGGACGCCGAACTGATCTGCTGCGCCAAAATGCAGGTCCGGGTAGGGCGCCTCGACAAAGAAACCACCGAAAGGCCGGCCACCTTGCCGGGTTGCCCAATTCGGGCTAAGCCGACCGTCGGCAATGCGGCGCCTCCCTTGATGGTCCTGTCCGAGCGGCGCCTGTGGTCATCGATAGCGCTTCGCACGGAGAAAACCCTAATGGCACGCACCAAGATCGCCCTCGTGGGCGCCGGCATGATCGGCGGCACGCTCGCCCACCTCGTCGGTCTCAAGGAGCTCGGCGACGTGGTGCTGTTCGACGTCGCCGAAGGCATGCCCGCCGGCAAGTCGCTCGATATCATGCAAGGCGGCGCGGTCGAGGGCTTCGACTCGGCCATGAAAGGCACCAGCGCCTACGCCGATATCGAGGGTGCGGACGTGGTCATCGTCACCGCCGGCATTCCGCGCAAGCCCGGCATGAGCCGCGACGATCTGCTCGGCATCAATCTCAAGGTGATGGAGCAGGTCGGCGCCGGCATCAAGAAGTATGCTCCCGAGGCCTTCGTCATCTGCATCACCAACCCTCTCGACGCCATGGTCTGGGCGCTCCAGAAGGCATGCGGCCTGCCGAAGAACAAGGTTGTCGGAATGGCGGGCATTCTCGACACGGGACGTTTCCGTCTGTTCCTGGCCGAAGAGACCAAGGTCTCCGTCGAGGACGTCGCGGCCTTCGTGCTCGGTGGCCATGGCGACGACATGGTCCCGCTGGTGCGCTATTCGAGCGTCGGCGGCGTTCCTCTCCCCGACCTCATCAAGATGGGCTGGCTCACCAAGGAGAAGCTCGATCAGATCGTCGATCGGACCCGCAAGGGCGGTGGCGAGATCGTGAGCCTGCTCAAGACGGGCTCGGCGTTCTACGCGCCCGCATCCTCGGCGATTCAGATGGCTGAAAGCTATCTCAAGGACAAGCGCCGCATCCTGCCGTGCGCGGCCTACCTCAATGGTGAGTACGGTGTGAAGGGCCTCTACGTCGGAGTGCCGGTGGTCCTCGGCGCCAACGGTGTCGAGCGCATCGTCGAGATCGACCTCAACTCGGACGAGCGCCAGATGTTCATGAAGTCGGTCGAAAGCGTGAAGGGCCTCATCGACGCCTGCATCAACATTGCGCCGCAGCTCGGCGCCTGACGCCGCGAACGTGGCCGATGCAAGTCGGGGCGGTCCAGCGGGCCGCCCTTTTTTGATCGGGCCGCCGCACCGACCGTCTGGCGGCTTGATCGAGCCCCTCTAGCGGCCGGGCAACAGCCGATGCCCACCAATTCATACGAGCCAAATCGCACGCGCATGCCACAATGAGGGGCGTACTTGTACTGCGGATCGCTTGATCTGGCGCAACAGATGGCCCACAAGCGATTCCACGCGGCCCTCGATCACATCAACGCACGGCGGTGAACATGAATATCCACGAGTACCAGGCCAAAGACCTCTACCGTCAGTACGGCATCGCGACGGGCGAGGGGTTCCCTGCATTCTCGGTGGAAGAGGCAGTCGAGGCCGCCAGGAAGCTTCCCGGTCCGGTCTGGGTGGTGAAGGCGCAGATCCATGCGGGCGGACGTGGCAAAGGCAAATTCAACGAGGCCGCCGCGGGCAAGGGTGGCGGCGTGCGCCTCGCGAAGTCCGTGGACGAGGTCAAGGCATATGCCGGCGAGATGCTGGGCAATACCCTGGTGACTGTGCAAACCGGCGCAGCCGGCAAGCAGGTCAACCGTCTCTACGTCGAGAACGGTTCGGCCATCGCCCGCGAGCTTTACCTGTCCATGCTCGTCGATCGCTCGACCAGTCGCGTCGCGTTCATCGCCTCGACCGAGGGCGGCATGAACATCGAGGAGGTCGCGCACGAGACGCCCGAGAAAATCCTGACGTTCTCCATTGACCCTGCAACGGGTTATTCGGGCTTTCATGGCCGCAAGCTGGCGTTGGCCCTCGGCCTCGAGGGCGACCTCGCCAATCAGATGGTGAAGATGGGCGCCAACCTCTATCGGCTGTTCGTCGAGAAGGACATGAGCCTGCTCGAGATCAATCCGCTCGTGGTCACCAAGGATGACAAGCTGGTGGCGCTCGACGGCAAGATGAACTTCGATCCGAATGCGCTCTTCCGGCACAAGGAGATCGTCGAGCTGCGCGATCTGACCGAGGAGGATCCCGCCGAGATCGAAGCCTCGAAGCACGACCTGGCCTACGTCAAGCTCGACGGCACGATCGGCTGCCTCGTCAATGGCGCCGGCCTCGCCATGGCCACCATGGACATCATCAAGCTTTACGGCCTCGAGCCCGCCAACTTCCTCGACGTCGGCGGATCGGCCAGCAAGGAGAAGGTCCGCGAGGCCTTCACGATCATCCTCAACGACCCGAACGTCAACGGCATCCTGGTCAATATCTTCGGCGGCATCATGCGCTGCGATATCATCGCTGAAGGCGTGGTGGCAGCGGCCAAGGAGCTGGGCGTGAAGGTGCCGCTGGTGGTTCGGCTGGAGGGCACCAACGTCGAGCTCGGCAAGAAGATCATGGCCAGCTCGGGTCTCAAGATCGTTGCCGCCGACGACCTCGAGGACGCCGCCAAGAAGATCACCGCCGAAGTGAAGAAGGCAGCTTGACCATGGCCATTCTCGTCGACCAGAACACCAAGGTGATCTGCCAGGGCATCACCGGTTCGCAAGGCAGCTACCATACCCAGGCCGCCATGGCATATGGCACCAAGGTCGTTGGTGGCGTCACGCCCGGCAAGGGTGGCACCAGGCATCCCGACCCGAAACTCGCCGCTGTGCCGATCTTCAACAGCGTCGCCGAGGCAAAGGCCGCGACGGGCTGCAACGCCACCTCGATCTACGTGCCGCCGCCTTTTGCGGCTGACGCCATCCTCGAGGCCATCGACGCCGAAATCCCGCTCATCGCGTGCATCACCGAGGGCATTCCCGTGATGGACATGGTCCGCGTAAAGCGCGCCCTCTCGGGCTCCGCCTCGCGCTTGATCGGGCCGAACTGCCCGGGCGTCCTGACGACCGGGGCCTGCAAGATCGGCATCATGCCCGGCAACATCTTCAAGCCGGGCCGCATCGGCATCCTGTCGCGCTCCGGCACTCTGACCTATGAAGCGGTGAAGCAGACGTCCGACGTTGGCCTCGGCCAGTCGACCGCTGTCGGCATCGGTGGCGATCCGGTCAAGGGCACCGAGTTCATCGACATGCTCGATATGTTCCTGGCCGACCCCGAGACCGACGCCATTGTCATGATCGGCGAAATCGGCGGTACGGCCGAGGAGGATGCCTGCGAGTTCATCAAGCGCGAGCGCGCGCGGGGCCGTGCAAAGCCGATGGTTGGCTTCATCGCCGGCGCCGCCGCGCCCCCGGGGCGCCGCATGGGGCACGCGGGCGCGATCATCTCCGGCGGCAAGGGCAAGGCCGAAGACAAGTTCGAGGCCATGAAGTCAGCCGGCGTCCATATCTCCTACTCGCCTGCAGGTCTCGGCAAGACCATGCTCGAGGCGCTGAAAGGTTGATGAGGGATCGATCCCGGCGCTGTCCGGGTTGACCTCATGCCGTCGCCGTCCTCGAGGTCGGCGACTTGGCCGCGCGTAAGCAGCAGTTCTCAGGCCGTGCCGCGCAAAGCGGCGCTGCAATCGCCGTCCAAGCTCAACCTCGAGCGGTGCACGAGAGCAGGAGCCCGTTTCCCCATGGTTCACGACGCCCTTGCCTTCCCCTCCCCCCGGGGCTATCGAGCGCGCCGACATAACTGACGCTCAAGCCCCGAGGAAGTCCGATGGAGAAGCCTGATTTCGAGGTCCTGCACGAGTTGGTCGCCCCCGCCAAGGCGGCGCTGACCAAGGAGACGTGGGACTACCTGATGGGCGCCGGCGACACCGAGACGACGTTCGATCGTAATCGCCTCGGGATCGACAGCCTCGCATTCCGTCCCCGCGTCTTGCGCAACGTCAGCAACGTTTCGACGCGCACCAGTTTCCTGGGCAACGACCTGCGCCTTCCGGTCATCCTGGCGCCGATCGGGTCGCTGCAGGACCTGCACAAGGACGGTGTGCTCGGCCCCAGCCGCGCCGCGCAAGCATTCGGCGTGATGCATATGTTGAGCTCGGTCGCCAAACCCGGCCTCGAAGAGGTTGCCAAGGCCGTTCCCGACTATCCGAAATTGTTCCAGCTCTACGTGCGCGGGGATGCCGACTGGGTCGATGCGCGCATCGCAACGGCCGTCGAGTGCGGATACGCCGGAGTCGCACTGACCGTCGATCTCGACTACTACGGCCGCCGCGAGCGCGATCTCGCCAAACGCTACAAGCCGACGGCACGACGTGCATCCGGCGGGACGGGCCACGGCGACCCCTTCCAGGCGGCCTTCTCGTGGGATGACATCAAGCGTATCCGCAAGACCTGCAAGCTGCCGCTCATCCTCAAGGGGATCGCCACCGCCGAGGATGCCCGTATCGCCGTCGATCACGGCATCGAGGTCGTCTATGTCTCAAACCACGGTGGTCGCCAGCTCGACCATGGCCTCGGCGGGATCGAGGTGCTGCCAGAGGTCGTCGATGCGCTGAAGGGCAGCGCCAAGGTCGTCGTCGACGGGGGCTTCTATCGCGGCACGGACATCGTCAAGGCCATGATCCTGGGCGCCGACGCAGTTGGCATCGGTCGTTTGCAGGGACTCGCGCTGGCGGCCGGCGGTGAGGCGGGCGTCGTGCGCATGCTCGAGCTACTCGAAACAGAAATCATCTCGACGCTCGGGCTGCTCGGGGTCACTTCGTTCGCCGAGCTCGACAGAACCTACATCACCAAGGCGACACCGATCCTGCGCCAGGGACCGTTCCCGGCCTTCCCGCTCATCAAGGAAGGCTATTGACGCTCACGCGAACCGGCGGGCGCCCGCCACCCCTGTCGGCCTGGCGACGGGCGCCCGCCCGTCCGTCGGTTGCGTTCGACATCGGGCAGCGCGCAAGGCGAGGATAACGGGTGGGGGGCGATTGCTCGGGGCTATCGCCAGCGATCCGTGTCAGGCGGTTCGCCCGAAGCGGTTCGGCTCGTAAATTCCTTCACCAGCGATGATTCGTTCGAAGACCATGTCCGCCGTCCAGGTCGTAAACAGCGTGGCGCGTTCCGGCGCGGGGCCCGGTCCTTCATCGGAGTTGCCGTGCGTAATGGCGAACTCGTGCCCCGACGTGCCGATGAGTTCGAGGCGATAGCAGCGCGAGCGATCGCCGATATGGTCGGGCCGCCAGATCAGCCAGCCGAGATCGTGCGACAGCATCTCCTCTGCCGGGAGATGCTCGGCTCGCGGGCTCACGACGAGGCGAAAACCCCAGCCGGGCGGCAGATGCGAACGCAGCATGTCGCTCACAATCTCTTTGGCTTCATCGGTCGCGGCATGCGGCATGCGAACAAGCCTTCGATTTGGCGTGGCCCCGCGGTGTCGGCGCAGATGGTGCCATCACCCTTCAGAGGCGCCATCTGCGGCAACACGGTACTCAGTCAGATTGCACCCGCTCCAGCTTCTGCAGCGAACGCAACGGACGCGGCATGGTCTTGCCAGGGAAGCTCGTCGGCCAATTCGTATAGGCGACTTCGCCAACGTAGATGTCGCCACGCGAATCGAGAGCAAGCCCATGCGGTGACATGAATTGGCCAACCGCCACACCGGCGCCTTCGGTGCCGCCAAGCCGCGATATCAGCTTGCCCTGATTATCGACCACGGAAAGGCGCGGTCCCAGGTTTCGATAGGCGAGATTGACCGGCATGCCCGGTCCCAGCTCACCCACGAAGAACGTGGGCTTGGTGGTGCCCTTCCCGCACGAGCAGTAAAGCGCGCTCGGCCGGTGCAGGTTGCGCCATTCCGTCTCGTAGCGCCCGTTGCCGTCGAAGACCTGTACGCGATGGTTTTCGCGGTCGGCGACATAGACCCACCCGTCGTCGTCGGTGACGATGTTGTGCACCAGGTTGAACTCGCCTGGCCCGGTGCCCGTGTGGCCCCATGTTTGAAGCAGCTTGCCGTCGGGCGAGAATTTGTGAACGCACGAATTCCCGTAGCCATCGGATACATAGATTTCGCCCTTCGGCGAGAGCGCCGTGTGCGTGCAGCGATGAAACGGTTCGTTCGACATGAAGGGCGCGGGCCTGCCCGGCACACCCATCGTCAACAGAACCTGGCCCTCGGCCGTGCATTTCCGCACGGAATGGTCGCCGTCGTCGGTGCAGTAGAGAATGTCGTCCTTGTCGATATGCAGGCCGTGCGGACGCTTGAACACTCCCTCGCCCCAGCTTCTGAGGAAGTTCCCCTCGCGGTCGAAGACGATCATCGGGTGCTCGCCGCGATTGAAGACGTAGACTTGGTCCTTGGAATCGACGCCGACCGCCGCGCAGTCCATGAACTCCCAACCGTCGGGCAATTTCGCCCAATTCTCGACGATACGGTAGCGATGCTCGCCCGTCCCCAGGATGACCGACATTGCGTATTCCTCCGATGACTTGGCTCGGGCGCGTGGGGCTCGCTGCAATACGCTGGCCCAGCCGCCTCTCAATACAATGATGCGCCTTCCCGCCGCCGCCGCCAAGTGGCAGGTCGGGCCGGCGATGCCGGTTGTAGTCTTGATGCCTGCGCACGACGGCCGAAGAGCATCGGCGACCCTCGCGCGGACGGCTATCTGCCCGGCCGCTAGGCAAATGCCGCCTATCGGTGCAACCATATTTGGCTCACCGTCGTCGGACCCCCCAGATGCCTCTATGACGAGCCTCGCCGAGAACCCTGAACTCACTCCCTTTCGCCGGGGAGCGATCCTGGTTTCGAATATGTTCACGGTGACGCTCTATTTCACCACGATCCTGGTCGTGTCGACCGTGCTGCCGCAGATCCAGGGCGCCATGTCGGCGACTCCCGACGAGGTCTCCTGGATCGTCACCTTCAACATCCTCGCGATCGCCATCGCGACGCCCATGACCGGCTGGCTCGTCGCGCGCTTCGGGCGCCGCAACACCATGTGCACCTGCGTGGCCGGTTTCGTGTTCTCTACGCTGATGTGCGGCCTTTCTCCGTCGCTCGAGACGCTGATCTTCTGGCGCATCGCACAAGGTGCCATCGGCGCGCCGACGGTACCGCTGGCCCAATCCATCCTGCTCGACATCTTCCCCAAGGAGCGACACCGCTTCGTCATGGGCATCAATGGCATGGGCACCATTCTCGGCCCCATCATCGGCCCCGCCCTTGCGGGGCAGATCGCCGAGGATCTCGGCTGGCGCTGGGCGTTCTTCATGCTGGTGCCGGTCAGCCTGATTTCGTTTGCGGGTCTTTTCCTTCTGCTTCCGAGGGACCGGCAGACCACCGGCGCGCGGCTCGACTGGATCGGATTTCTATCGCTCTCGACCGCGATCGGCTGTCTGCAGTTCGTGCTCTCGAGGGGCCCTCGGCTCGACTGGCTTCAGTCGCAGGAACTGGTCGTTGCGTCATGGGCCGGCGTGATCGCGTTCTGGGTTTTCCTGGGGCACAGCCTGACGGCAAAGCAGAAGCCGTTTCTGGATCTGCGCCTGCTCAGGAACCGCAATCTCGTCCTGGGCTTCATCGTGGTGTCGGTGTTCGGCATGCTCGCCTTCACGCCGATGGTCGTGCTGCCGACGCTGTTGCGGCAGCACGTCGGCTATCCCGATGCGTTGGTCGGCTGGGTGATCGGGAGCCGTGGCGTCGGCGGCCTGATCGGATTCTTCGTCGCCATGTGGATCGATCGTCTCGATCCGCGCCTCTCGATGGCAACCGGCTTTTTGCTGCTGGCTCTGTGCGGCCTCTGGCTCACCGGCATCAATCTGGATGTCACGCCGTGGGAGTTGGCGCTCAACGGCATGGTTCAGGGCATGTGCATTGGCATCGTGTTCGTGCCGTTGTCCATCATCACGTTCTCGGATCTCGATCCGCGATTGCGTCCAGAGGCGCTCGGCATTTTCCACTTGCTGCGCAACATCGCCTCGAGCTTGTTCATCTCGGTGACGATCGCAGAGATCGTGGCCTCGACCGGCACCAACTACGCCAGGCTCGTGGAGGCGATAAATCCGTTCAACCCGGCGCTGGGCTTGCCGTGGGTTATGGGCGCGTGGGACGCTGAGACGACACCGGGTCTCGCCCGCCTCGGTCGCGAAATCACCCGGCAGGCATCGCTGATTGCCTACATCAACGCCTTCGGGCTGTTCACGATCGTGGCGTCCTGTGCCATTCCCTTCGCGTTGCTCTTCAAGCGAGCCGTGCCGCAACCGGCAGCGGCCATCGAGCCGGAATCCGACGCCGCGGCTAGAACTCCTCGGTCACCGCCAGCAGTACGATCCCGCCGACGATCAGGGCACAGCCACCGAGCTGCAGCAGAGTAAAGCGTTCGCCGAAGGCGAGCATCGAAATCAGAAACGTCGTCACCACATACCCGTGAAGTGCCAGGTATGACGGTCCCACCGGCGCGTGCCGTAACAGCCAGGAGTAGATCACGAACGCGACCACGTAGAGGCAGAGCACGACCAGCAGCAATGGCTCGTGCGCGAGCCGCACAAGCCATTGCGTGCCGAAATCGAACTCCCCGATCCGGTCGCCGGTGTGCTTGGCCAGAATCTGCTGCGCCGTATCGACGGCCATCAGCGCGAGAAAGCCGAGGATGACCAGTCGCTTCATGCTCGATCCCATCCGACGAGCACGACTCCTGCCCCGATCAGCAGTGCCGCAATAGCGCGCGCGGAGGTAATCTTTTCGCCGAAGAAGATCCGCCCGCCGATCATCACGCCGGCGATGGTGATGCTGCCCATCATCACGCCCTCGCCGAGTCCGACCACCGAGTAGAAGCCGATCCAGACCACCATCATGCCGAGGAAGCAGGCGATGGCGACCCAGAAGACCGGGACGCGGAACATGCGCCGGATGAAGTGCATATCCCGTTTGTCGGCGTTGGCCCTCGCCGATGAGGCCTTGAGAAGCAGGTGCGATGCGGTGTCGAACACGAGCATGGCGCCGAGAAGCAGCCAGGCAATCGAAGGCATGGAGCGGGTGTTCCTCGGTCGTCCCTGATGGCCGGCGGGCCCAAGCCCGCGTTATTTCACGACCGGAATCTACCATCGATCACGTCGGACCGGGCCGATTTCGATCCCACTGGTTTCCAAGACGAGACGAGATTGCGTGCCATATGCAATCCGATCACTTGCGTGACGCTTACGATGGCGGTTCCTCGCCGTTCGCCTGTCGGCGGGCACCGTGCTAGCATCGCCCCCTCTCCGGCAACATCGGTTGTTTACCTGTGGCACCTTCCAAAAAGCGCATACTGCTGATTATCGGCGGCGGCATCGCGGCCTATAAGTGCCTCGATCTGATCCGGCGTGCTCGTGAGCGCGGTATCGCGGTGCGCGCCGTGATGACCAAGGCGGCAACGCAATTCGTCACGCCGCTCTCGGTCGGCGCCTTGACCGGTGACCACGTGTTCCAGGATCTGTTCAGTCTCGACGACGAGCGCGAGATCGGCCATATCCGCCTGTCCCGCGAAGCCGACCTCGTCGTCGTGGCGCCGGCTACCGCGGACCTGATGGCGAGAATGGCGGGCGGGCACGCCGACGACCTCGCGACTGCGGTGCTGATGGCCACCGACAAGCCCGTGCTGATCGCGCCGGCCATGAACCCGTTCATGTGGCGTCATCCGGCGAACCAGCGCAATGCCGACACGCTCCGGGCCGACGGCGTTGCCTTCGTCGGACCCAACGTCGGCGAGATGGCGGAACGCAACGAGGCCGGCCCTGGCCGCATGGCGGAGCCCGCCGAGATTCTGGCCGCAATCGAAACTCGTCTTGGAGCTGGGGCAAGGACTGGGCCGCAAAAAGGTCCTCTCGCCGGTCGTCATGTCCTCGTCACCTCCGGCCCGACCCACGAGCCGATCGATCCCGTGCGCTATATCGCCAACCGGTCTTCGGGCAAGCAGGGCCACGCGATCGCCGCCGCGGCAGCGGCCCTCGGGGCGCGCGTGACGCTCGTCTCCGGGCCGACCACGATGCCGGATCCGGTCGGCGTCGAGGTTGTCCGCATCGAATCGGCGCGCGACATGCTCGCGGCGGTCAAGGCCGCCCTTCCCGCCGAATGCGCCGTTTTTGCTGCTGCGGTTGCCGACTGGCGTGTCGTGGGGACCTCGAACGAGAAGATCAAGAAGGACGGCAAGGGCGCGCCGCATTTGGAACTGGTCGAGAACCCTGACATCTTGCGCACGATCGCTCACGAGCCTCCAACTCGGCGCCCCGCCCTCGTCATCGGCTTCGCCGCCGAAACCGAGAACGTCATCGCCTATGCCAGGAAAAAGCGCAAAGCCAAGGGCTGCGACTGGATTGTCGCCAACGACGTGAGCCCCGAGACCGGCATCATGGGCGGAGACCGCAACGCGGTGCATCTCGTCACCGCCGATGGTGTCGAGGATTGGCCGGAGATGGACAAGGCGTCCGTGGCGAGCGAACTGATGAACCGCGCGGCCCGGTACCTGCTCGCGACCACGGCGGCCATCTGATGGCGCCAACCCGGAAGCGGCGTCCCCGCATGAAGTTCGTGCGCCTGGCCCACGGCGCAGGCCTCGCCCTCCCCGCCTACCAGACAGCCGACGCCGCAGGCCTCGACCTCACCGCCGCGGTGCCCGTCGATGCGCCCGTCACCCTCGACCCCGGCGCTCGCGCGCTTATCCCGACCGGCCTCGTGATCGAGTTGCCGAAAGGCTTCGAGGGGCAGGTCCGCCCACGGTCCGGCCTCGCGGCCCGCCACGGCATAACGGTTCTCAACAGCCCGGGCACCATCGATGCCGACTATCGCGGCGAGGTGCAGGTCATTCTGGTCAACCTCGGAGATGCGCCGTTCTCCGTCACGCGCGGCGAACGGATTGCCCAACTCGTCGTAGCGCCGGCCGTCCAGGTGACATTGGTGGAAGCGAGGTCGGTGGGCGCGACCGCGCGCGGCGATGGCGGCTTCGGCTCGACCGGCACGCGAACCGCGGCGAGTCCTGTTCCGACGGGCAAGACAAAGAAAGCGAACGCCGCGTCGGCTAAAAGGGTTCCGGCAAAAAAATCGTCCCCGAAACGCCGATAAGAGCGCAATGCTGATTCGTTTGTGTTCCCATTCTCGCCATGCTGTGATCGCGGCGGCCGCTTGCGGCCAATCACCGATGCGGTGATATCCGGGTTCTGCGCGCCAAACCTCATTGCGGAAAGGTGATACGGATGTCGGGCTCGAACGAGATCAAGACACTCGCGGCGATTGGCAAAGTCGGCCGCGGCAAGGTCTACGAGAACATCGCTGAAACGATTGCCAATACGCCTCTGGTCCGCCTTGCCCGCCTCAAGGCCCAGGCCGGCGCCAAGGCCGACATTCTGCTGAAGCTCGAGTTTTTCAATCCGTTGCAGTCGGTCAAGGACCGCATCGGCGTCTCGATGATCGACGGGCTGGAAGCGTCCGGAAAGCTGAAGCCAGGCGGAACGCTGGTCGAGCCGACGTCCGGCAATACCGGCATCGGCCTCGCTTTCGTGGCCGCCGCGCGCGGCTACAAGCTGATCCTCACGATGCCCGACTCGATGTCCATCGAGCGGCGCAAGATCTTGGTTTATCTCGGTGCCAAGCTCGTGCTGACGCCGCGTGAGAAGGGCATGAAGGGCGCCATCGAGAAGGCCGAGGAGATCGCGGCCGAGACACCGGGAGCCATTATCCCGGCCCAGTTCGACAATCCCGCCAACCCACTCGTTCACGAGAAGACCACCGCCGAGGAAATCTGGGCCGATACCGGCGGCAACGTCGACGTGATCATTGCGGGCGTCGGCACCGGCGGCACCATCACCGGCTGCGCTCGGGCGTTGAAGCCACGGCATCCCGGCCTCAAAATCATCGCGGTCGAGCCGTCTGCCAGTCCCGTGTTGTCCGGCGGCAAGCCGTCGCCGCATAAGATCCAGGGCATCGGCGCCGGCTTCGTGCCGTCCATTCTCGATACGAAGCTGATCGACGAGGTGGTCACGGTCCCGAACGAAATGGCCTTCGAGGTCGCGCGAAGCCTTGCTCGCGTCGAAGGTATCCCCGGCGGCATTTCCACGGGTGCCAACGTGGCCGCCGCGTTGACGGTTGCCGCACGAGACGACATGGCCGGCAAGACGATCGTTACGATCGCGCCGTCGTTCGCCGAGCGGTACCTGTCGACCGAGCTCTTCCCCCAGGAATAGCCCGGAGTTGTTGAGCCTATGCCGCTGGCGTGAGCCGGCGGCGTCGGCTTGTCGAGTGGACGTCGCGGCGCGCTGAGGTAAACTATGGCCGATCGAGAACAGTCTCGGAGAAAAGGATCGTTCCCATGATCACCGCCATCGTGCGCTTCAATCTTCCGGAGACGATGACGCTTGCTGAGGCCGAGAAAATCTTCCGCGGCTCGGCTCCGAAGTACGAAGGCCTGACGGGTCTTGTGCGCAAATATTATATTTTCGACGAGGTCAGCCACACCGGCGGCGGCGTCTATCTCTGGGAAAGCCGAGAGGCCGCCCAGGATGCCTATAGCGCAGATTGGCTGCAAACGGTCACCGAGCGCTATGGCGCGCCGCCCGAAGTGACCCTCTTCGAATGCCCGGTGATCGTCGAGAACGGCAGGTCGTCGAAAGCGCAGGCCGCCGAATAACGCTTGCCGCAACGAGCGCGAAGGCTGCTCCCATGCGCTACCGCCATCAGCGCTTCGCTTTCGTGGCGCCGGCCGAGCTCGATGGTGCATCTGGCAAGACCCGAGGTCGCGTCCCGGTCGTGATCGTCGGCGCCGGCCCGGTCGGCCTTGCGTTGGCCGTCGATCTGGCAATGCACGGAGTTCGCTCGGTGCTCGTCGACGACGGCGAAACGGTCTCCGTCGGTTCGCGCGCCATCTGTTGGTCGAAGCGCACGCTCGAAATATTCGACCGACTTGGCGTTGCCGGCCGCATGCGCGCCAAGGGCGTCACCTGGAAAGTCGGCCGTCTCTTTCATCGCGCCCGCGAAGTCTACAATTTCGACCTACAGCCCGAGCCCGGCCACAAGCATCCAGCCTTCATCAATCTTCAGCAGTATTATGTCGAAGAGTACCTTCTCGACCGTGCGCGGGCGTTTCCCGACCTGATCGACCTGCGTTTCAAGTCGCGCCTCGTGGCTCTTCGCAACGGTTGCGATGGCGTGATGGCCGAGGTCGAGACGCCCGCTGGCCGCTACGAGCTGGCGTGCGACTGGCTCGTTGCGTGCGACGGCGTGCGCAGCACTGCGCGCAGCCTGCTCGGCCTCGATCTCGTCGGGCACACCTTCGAGGAGCGGTTCCTCATCACCGACATCGAGATGAAGGCCGACTTTCCATCCGAGCGCTGGTTCTGGTTCGAGCCGCCATTTCACGATGGTCAGTCGGCGCTGCTGCACAAGCAGCCGGACGATATTTACCGGATCGATTTGCAACTCGGCCCGGATGCCGACCCAGAGGTGGAACGGCGTCCGGAGAACGTCAAACCGCGCATTGAAGCGATCGTCGGCGATCGCCCCTTCGAGATCGACTGGATTTCGGTCTACAACTTCCAATGTCGGCGTCTCGAACGCTTCGTACACGACCGGATCGTGTTCGCCGGAGACAGCGCCCATATCGTTTCGCCATTCGGGGCGCGTGGCGGTAACGGCGGCATCCAGGACGCTGACAATCTCGCCTGGAAGCTGGCGGCCGTCGTGCGGGGCGATGCGCCGGAAAGCCTGATCGCGACCTACGACGAAGAGCGCATCCGCGCGGCCGACGACAACCTCCTCAACTCCGCGCGCGCCACGAGCTTCATGACACCGAAGTCGGACATCGAACGCATGTTTCGCGAGGAAGTTCTGGCCATGGCGGCGACGGAGCCGTTTGCACGGCGTCTCGTCAACTCCGGTCGCCTCTCTGAGCCGTACAGCCTTTCTGGTCTCTCGCTCCAATCGGACGACGACCCGACGTTCGCATCCGGTGTCGCTCCGGGTGGTCCATGTCCCGATGCGCCGGTTCGCGATGCGGATGGCACCTCGACCTGGCTGCTCGATCATCTCGGTGGGGACTTCGTTCTGATGACGTTTGGTAAGACTCGGCCGGCGCTGGAGGGTGTGCGCGGATTGGCGGTTCTACCGGCCGGTGAACGGGCCGGCAGCGGACGGGAAATCGAGGATCGCGACGGTTTGGTCGCACAGCGCTACGGGGGCAAGGCCGGCGCCGCGTATCTCATCCGGCCAGATCAACACATAGCCGCGCGATTTTGTAATCCGGACGTTTCGGCTATCTCGGCCGCGATGTCGCGCGCCAGCGGAAGGGCGTCGTCATGACCGTCGACGACGCAGAGACCCGCCTCGACACGGCGTTCCGCCTCGGCAAGCGAGGCGACGACGTCTACGCGGCCCTGATCGAAGCGCATCGCGGATTGACGCTCCACCAGAGCCATCGGCTCAATGCGCGCCTCGTCCTGATGCTCGCCAACCAGGTCGGCGATCCGGCCGTTGTCCTCGACGCCATCGAACGTGCCCGCTCGGGCGTCACGATCACCGACGTCGACCACAGGTGATTTCTTGCGCGGTAGCGTGCCCGGAAATGCTCCGCGAGGGACCTTCGGAAAGCGCCAATTCAAACACCCGCCGGCGTAAACCCGCGCACCCCGTCACCTACGGCCTCGTAACCGTCGGCGGTGACGATGATGGTGTCCTCGAGCTTCACGAATCCACGCTTCGGGTGACTCATGGTCGTTTCGATCGAGATGACATGACCGGCCTCCAGCGGCCGTTCCTTGTCGTAGCCGTCATAGGAGAACCGCGGCGAGTCCATCAGCCGCGGCGCCTCATGACTGACGAGGCCCATCCCGTGTGCCATGAAATGCGTGTATTTCCGGTGCGGTGAGGCATCGAGCAGGCTCTCGGCAATCTCGCAGATGTCGCCGCCGCGCGCACCCGGCCGGATCGGGTTGCGCACTGCCTGCTGCACCTCCTCGACCAAGCCGAGCAAGTCCTGCAGCTCGCTGTCCGGCGTCGCCTGTACGATTCCCATGCGGCACAGATCGCCGATGTAACCTTTCCAGTTGCCGCCCGAGTCGATGGTCATGATATCCCCCTTCTCGATCGTCTGTTCGGACGGGGAACGGTTGAGGCTGGTGCCCGCGGTTATCAGGCAATAGTCGAAGACGAGGCCCCGGCTGACTTCCTCGCGCCTCAGCGCCTCGACCACTTCAGCCTTCGTCGCACCGGGAACGCAGTGCCTCTCGAACGTCACTTTCATGGCCTCGACGACGCGCTCGGACGCCTCGCGCAGGTAGGCGACCTCCTGCGGCGTCTTGCAGGCGCGCAACCGCTCGAGTGGAAAGGTGGCGTCGACCACCTCGGCATTGGCCAGTCCCCGCCGCAGCCGCTCGCTCGCGTCGGTCGGCAGAAACGCTGTCTCGATCCCGATCCGCCGCACACCGCCGAGCTTGCCGATGTGCTTGGCGACGTTGTCCATGGTCGCTTGGCTGCCGACCGATCCGAGCTCGACCTTCGGTGTCCAGAATTTGCCGAGCACCTTCTCGCCGCCCTCCATGACGCAGCCGACGTAGGCCGTATCGTCCGGCCTTCCACGCTGGTAGACGACTGCCGAGAGATAGCGTGAGACGCCCATGGCATCCATGCTGTCGAAAAAGAAAAAGCGGTAGCCGCCAAGCAGATATTGGACGTTGTGCTTCGACGTGGCGACGATGACGTCGAGCCCGGCTTCCTCCATCAGCTTGTCGAGGCGGTGCGTGTCGAAGGGAATAGATTTGGCGATGGCCTCGGTGCTGGACATCCGATCAGGCCTCCCTGTGCCGCGAGGAATTGATGACGCCGATTATAGGCTGACTTTCCGATCGGAGGCCAGGGCTGGGAAGGGCGGCAGGGGTGCTTGTCTGCGAAATGCCCTTTACGCCCCGCGGCAACATGGGCGAGCATTGGTGACTTTCAGCCTCGCGTCGTGGAGACCGGTGCCATGCAGACCCAGATGAGACGTTATCCGCCCCCGAACCCGCGCGGCTCCAAAGAGCGTAAGTGGGACCGTGCCGTCGAGGACCTCGGCAACATCGTCATGCTCGAGCACGTCAACGTAGGTACGCCCGATCAAGGGCCGGCAACCATCTTCTACGTCAGCGGCCTGGGTTTGACGCGCGACCCCTATCTCATGACCGGCGTGACCAACATGTGGGTCAACGTTGGCCGAAGCCAGTTTCATCTGCCGACCGGCAAGACGCAGGTTCTGCGTGGTATCACCGGCATCGTGATCCCTGGGCGCGCCGCGTTGCTGCAGCGCCTCGAGAGCGTGCGCAAACCTCTGGAGGGCACCAAGTTCTCGTTCCGCGAGACGCCCGACTACGTCGAAGCGACCTGCCCTTGGGGCAACCGCATCCGCATCCATGAACCGTCGCCGGAGTTCGGCGCCATGCAACTCGGCATGCCGTACGTGCAACTCGACGTTCCCCTCGGCTCAGCCGATGCGATCGCGCGCTTCTATCGCGAAATGATCGGCACGGCGGCGACGGTCGGGGGCGTCGAAGGCGAGAAAGCAGCACGCATCTCCGCTGGACCGGACCAGTATATGGTCTTCCGAGAGACGTCGGCGGCGGCGGACGCGCCGTCGTTCGACGGCCACCACGTCGCGATCTATCTGGCCGACTTCTCCGGTCCCTATAAGCGCCTTCTGGAGCGCGATCTTGTCTCGGAGGAAAGCGACCAGCACCAGTATCGCTTCGAGGACATCACCGATCTGGCCACGGGCAACGTGCTCTTCAAGCTCGAACACGAAGTACGCTCGATGCGTCATCCCCTCTACGCGCGCGAGCACGTCAATCGCAATCCCGCTCAAACCAATCGCCTCTACGCACCCGGCCATGAAGGGATGTCGTGGGACCTGCCGGCCGCCGGCTGACGGAGGTCCGGCCCGTGTCGGATGCCTCGGAAGGCTTCGATCATTCGGCCGCGGCGTCGCTGACCGCCGTCGAGCCGGTTGCGCGGGCGTCGGCCCTCGGACCGTCCATTCGGGCTGCCGCCGACGTAATCGAGCGGACCCGCCGCATCCCCGAGCCTTTGTTGACCGATCTCCACGCCTCGGGGTTACTGCGCCTCTTCCTGCCGAAGGTCTACGGCGGGGGCGAAGTACACCCTTGTGCCTATCTGGCGGCGGTGCTCGAGGTCGCGCGCCACGATGCGTCCGTGGGTTGGAATATGTTCGTGGCCAACAGTTCGGCTCTGATTGCGCCGCACGTGCCCCCCGAGACCGCGAGCGAGATCTTTTCCGATCCGCGCGCGCTGATCGCGTGGGGGCCGCCGAACGCCTGCCGCGCCCGCTCCGTGTCCGGCGGCTATCGGGTCAGTGGACGCTGGGACTTTGCCTCGGGTTGCCGGCAGGCGACATGGATGGGAGTGCACGCGCATGTCGAGGAGCCCGATGGCTCGCTGCGCCTGAATAAAGCCGGCCGCCCGACCGTGCGCTCGCTGCTCTTTCCCGCAGACGGTGCGACGCTTCTCGACACGTGGAACCCGATTGGCCTGCGCGGCACGGCGTCCGACAGTTACACGGTCGACGACCTGTTCGTGACCGAAGCCCGATCCGGCACGCGCGAGACCCCGGAGGCCCGCAACCTCCCTGGAAAGCTCTTCGCCTTTACGATGCAGGGGCTTTACGCCGTCGGCGTCGCGGGCGTGGGATTGGGCATCGCACGGGAGATGCTCGCCGAGTTCGTTACGCTTGCTGCCGCAAAGGTGCCGCGTGGGCAAGTCCGCCTCGCCGATCAAGGCCTCGTCCAGGCCGAAGTCGCCCACGCCGAGGCCCGGCTCGCTTCCGCCGCAGCGTACCTCGAAGCGATGCTTTCCGAGATCTACGCCCGCGCCGACGAATGGTCCGCAATCGGCACCGAGGATCGGGCGCGTGTCCGGCTTGCTTGCGCCAACGCGATCCAAGGCGCCATCGAGGTGGCCGATACCGTCTACAAGCTGGCCGGCGTCAGCGCTATTTTTCCCGGAAGCCCGTTCGAGCGTCGCTTTCGTGACATCCACACGTTGTCGCAGCAGATTCAGTCGCGAAGCTCTCATTTCGAGGCAGCGGGCCGCATTCTGCTCGGCGCCGACGATGCGAATTTTCTCTGAGGGGCACCCGCGCCGCCCGAATGCGCGGCCAGCCGCGAGCACGAGGGGGCATCAGAACGAGACGCAGTCCGTGCCGTAGGCGCGCAGCACGCTGTCCTGTTTCTGCTCCCGCTTCCACGCAGCGCGGATCTGCTCGACGCGCTCATCCAGGTCGGGAGCGGCCGCAGCCCAGACCAGCAGCAGGCGCGCCGGCTCTTGCACGATGTTGCCCGCGCGTGTGCGCCATTGTCCGCTGGCGGGCAGCACGGTCAGCCCATCCGGAAATCGCGGGGTCACCTCGCGCGCTAGAAAGTCGGACCATTCCGCCTCTCCGACATCCACGCGTCCCTTGCGCGAAAACCCGAACACGAGCTCGACGCGACGCAGCGCCGCGTCACCCCTCGCGCAAACGCCCGCGCTGCGAGCGCCGCCGACCCGCGAGTCCCAGAGCGCTGCAGCGCCGGCCGCGGCCAGAACGATCGAGATCGCGATCCAGGCCGATGGCCAACGTTGAATGCTCATGCGGCCTGGATTGGTCGGTCATACGCCGGCGAGCCTGATACGATGACAGCCGCCACATCGGGGCGGTGCTGCTCGATCCGCCGCACCAGCCGGGCCGGCTCCACGTCGAGCCTGTCGAAATGCAGCCGAACCGTCTTCGACATGCCCTTGTGGCGTGCCCTGAGCGAGACGTGCTGGCTGTCGATCCGTGTTTCGATCAACTCGCTCCACGCGATGCGACGCGCGCCCATGTCGCCATAGGTGGTTACCCCCTGCTCGTCGATCACCGCCTCGACCGCGGGCCTGATGTATCGGGCCAACTCACCCACCCCGACCACGAACAGGAAGAGGGCAAACCCGAGCAGTGGCACGCTGAATAGCCACAACGGCTTGTCCAGGCGGCTCATGAACGGGTCGTGCTCGAAGCCGAGGTCAAGGGCCCAGGCGCCGAGGTAAGCCAGCACCATGGCAAAGGGCAGCGCGATCAGGAAGCCCCAGGGGCCTACCTGCGCGTGCACAACCAGCGGATCGCCTGAAGGGCCGCGGTTCGGCGGTGATTCCGCCATTGCTACTTCCTCCCGAGCCAATCTGAGGTTAAGTCACAGCAGCCGCCCGGAGCGCATCGCCCCGCGGCATGGACAGCACCACGACGACCGGAGGTGTCATGCATTTTTCCCTCACCGAGGAGCAGGCCGCCATCCAGGAGACGGCGCTGTCCTTCGCCCGCGAGCGGATCGCACCCGGTGCCGCGGAGTGGGACGAAAAATGCGTCTTTCCGGTTGATGTCATTCGCGAAACCGCTGACCTGGGAATGGCAGCCATCTACGTCGACGCCGAGAAGGGTGGCTCGGGGCTGTCTCGCCTCGACGGCGCATTGATTTTCGAGGCGCTCGCTTACGGTTGTCCTGCGATAGCCTCCTACATTTCCATTCATAACATGGTCTCCTGGATGGTCGGCAAGTACGGGACCGTCGAACAGATCGCCGCCTGGCTGCCGAAGCTTGCTTCGATGGAGTGGCTCGCCTCATACTGCCTGACGGAGCCGGGTGCGGGTTCGGACGCCGCGGCACTCCGTGCGACGGCTCGCCGCGACGGCGACAGCTACGTTCTCGACGGCACCAAGCAGTTCATTTCCGGCGCCGGCGCGGCGGAGTTCTATTTCCTGTTCGCCCGTACGGGACGCGAGGGAGCCGGCGGAATTTCGGCATTCGTCATTCTGAAGGACACGCCCGGCCTCTCCTTCGGTGCCAACGAGCGCAAGATGGGCTGGAATGCCCAGCCGACGCGCCAGGTGATCCTCGACAATTGTCGCGTTCCGGCGAGCAACCTTGTCGGCGGCACCGAAGGCCAGGGCTTCAAGTTCGCGATGTCCGGGCTCGACGGCGGCCGCGTGAACATTGGCGCCTGTTCCATCGGCGCAGCCTGGTCGGCGCTCGACAAGGCGCGCGCCTATGTGCACGAGCGAAAGGCGTTCGGCTCGGAGCTCGCAGCGTTCCAGTCCGTGCAATTCAAGGTTGCCGACATGGCGACCGACCTCGAAGCCGCCCGCCTGATGATCTATCGCGCCGCCGACGCGCTCGACCGGGCTGACCCGCAAGCCGGAATGTATTCGGCCATGGCCAAGCGCTACGCGACAGATCTGGGCTTCGGCGTGTGCAACGACGCGCTGCAACTGCACGGAGGCTACGGGTATCTGAAGGACTATGGCTTGGAGAAGCTGGTGCGCGACTTGCGGGTCCACCAGATTCTCGAAGGCACCAATGAGATCATGCGCGTAGTGGTGTCGCGAAAGGTGCTGTCGGGAAATCTCGGCTGATTCGGTCCGCTCCGTGATTTAGGGCCTTGGCGCCCTCGTCGGCACAAGTCGCGCGTTCGTTGGGACGGGACCGCTGAGGTCGGGCGTTGGCCGTGAGCCACGCGTCCCGACATTAAGCGCTGGCCTGGTCGCCGCTACTCTTGGAGCAACCGCCCGCATTGACTATAGTGCCGGCCGGGATCGGGACACGCGCCGGCTTGTGGCGCGCCAATCCACGCGACCGGGTGTGCGACGAGGGACCGGCGGGCGCCGAGCGCCTGGGAGATCGGCCATGTGCCACGCCCAGAGAGCCGGCGCAGGTGGCCGGCACGCGGGTCGGGGGTAGCTGCGAGCGGTTGGGTCGGCGCTGCGCGCGGTTGGTGGGATGGAGAGCGTGATGAAGTGCAATCCGTGGCGTTGGCTATGGGGTCTTATCCCCATCTTGATGCTCGGCTGGATCGCAATTCTCGGCGAGCGCGAACACATCGAGACCGACCTAGTGGCACGCACGACGGCAGCCCTCGAACGCAAGGGCTATAGTTGGGCGAGCGTTCAATTCGACGGGCGCGACGCAGTCCTATCGGGCCGCGCGATCGACGATAGCGAACGACCGCTCGCGGCAACGGTCGCGCTCGAGACGATGGGTGTCCGCATCGTCGACAATCGAGCCTCCCTGGTCGACAAGGCTGTAACTTACGAATGGGGCGCGGTGCGCAAGGAGGATCGCATTCGCGTCAGTGGACTGGTGCCGAGCGACAAGTCCCGTCGCGACGTGATCGGCATCGTCAAGGCGAATTTTCCAAGCCTCGAAGTCGATGATCGTATGAAGCTCGCGCGAGGCTCTCCGCCCATCGATGTCTGGTTGGGCGGCGTCGGCTTCGGCCTGAAGCAGCTGGCACTTTTGCGCGAGGGTCGCGTCGAGCTCGAGAATGCTAGCATATCGGTCGGCGGAACCGCGCGGGACGCAGGCAGCTATCGCGCCGTAAAGGCGGCGCTTTCCGGTCAGATGCCCCAAGGCATCCGCCTGAAGACCGAGTCCGTGCGCCCGCCTCCCGCATCGCCGTTCACATGGGTCGTGCGCCGGCAAGGCGACGAGTGGACCATGCTCGGGCACGTCCCGAGCGATGGGGTGCACGATGATTTACTGCGCGCCGCGCGCCGCGTGGCACCGAAAGCCAAGATCGTCGATCGCACGGAGCCCGCCTCGGGAGCGCCCGGGCGCTTTGCGGAGGCGGCCAATGCGCTCATCCTGGAACTCGGTCATCTCGAGGAGGCCGAGGCCCGGATCCGCGACAATAGCCTGAGCCTGAATGGCGTGGCGCAGACGTCCGCTCGGGCAGAGCAGGTCACGGCAACCATGAGGCAGGGGGTCTTGGCGGCGTTCAAGGCGAGCGGCGAGATCCGGCACCGCGAGCCCGCCGTCAAGACGATCTCGCCCTACCAGACCTCGGCTTCGGTAGAGCCCGGAAAGGTGACCCTCTCCGGATATGTACCAGACGACAAGGCCCGCGCCGCCGTCATCGCGCTCGCACGCCGGAAGTTCGGGGGATCGGGCGTGAGCGATCAGCTTGAGGTCGGCGTCGGCCAGCCACCGGGATGGCAACAGTGCCTCGATGCGGGGCTCGACGCGCTGCAGAAATTGGGCGGCGGTCGTGCCACGTTGACCGATCGTCGCTTGGAGGTATCCGGCACGACCGTGACCGAGGCCCTCGCCCAGTCGCTGCCCGCCACCGTGAGCGCTGCGGCCGGTCCGGCCTGCGATACCAGCGTCAGATTGGATCTCGCGGCGATACAGGCCACCGAGGACACGCGCAGGCAGGCCGCCGACGCGGCTGCAAAAGCTGACGAGGAGCGCCGCCGGAGCGATCAGATGGCGCGTTTGGAGACCGAGCGGCGGCAAGCCGAGGAGGCTCGGAAGCGTCAAGCGCTGCAGGACGAGCGCCGCCGGCAAGCTGCCGAGGAGCGCGAGCGGGCCGAGGCTGCGGCTCGTCAAAAGGCCGAAGCTGAGGCGCGTCAGCAGGCCGCCGCGGAGCGCGAGCGCAGCGAGGCTGCAGCTCGCCTGAAGGCCGAGAGTGCGGCCCGCCTGAAAGCCGAGGCAGAGCGACGTCGGCAGGTCGAGACGGAGCGCCGCCGCGACGAAGTTGCGGCTCGTCAAAAAGCCGAAGCTGAGGCGCGTCAGAAGGCCGAGGCGGAACGCATCGCCAGGCTGCCCGAGGTCGAGAAGAAGCAGGTGATCGGCGTTTGCCAGGAGGCCCTCTCGAGGGTTGTTCGGGAAGGCATCATCAACTTCAATCGCGCAAGCTACGATCTCGACCCGACCAGCTACCCAACCCTGAACAAAGTGGCCGATGCGGCCAACCGGTGCCCCGCGCTGACCGTGGAGATCGAAGGACACACGGACGCCGAAGGCACGCCTGCGCGCAACAAGCGTCTGTCGGAGCGGCGCGCCAACACGGTTCGGGAATACCTTTCACGCGCCGGTGTCGAGCCGAGCCGGCTCGAGGCGCTCGGATTCGGCGAGACGCGCCCCATCGCCACCAATGACACACAGGAAGGACGCGCCAAGAATCGCCGCATCGAGTTCGTCGTCAAACTGAAGCAGTGATCATCTCCGGGCAGCCCCATCTCCAGCGCACCGAGGCAGTCTCCATGGGCTATCTGTTCCTTCAGCTTTTCTGGTACGTGGCGATCGCCTTTGCGGTCGGTCTGGTGGTCGGCTGGACAACATGCGGGCGTGCCGAACGTGACGAAGTTTGAGCCGCCGGTGACGGTCGCGTTCGGGGGAGATGAAACCAGATGACCGCTTTCGTTTGGCAGACGCTGCTGCTTCTGGGCCTGTCCTACGTATTGGGGTGCTGGCTCGCGTGTCTGGTTCGCCGCATGGTCGGCGTATCGGCGCGGTCGTCGGCAACGGTCGACCCCGTTCCGGCAGGCGCGATAGCCGGCGCGGCTGCGGCTGCGGCTGCCTTACGGCAGGCGCCTACGCCGTCGCCGCAGGTCGTCAGGCAGTCCGCCCCCGTACCCGTACCCGTGCCCATGCGCGATGCGTTCCGGCGGGCGGACACGCTTGAACCGGCCCCGGAGAGTGCGCGGCCCTCCAACCCATTGCCGAGCCAGGCGCAATCACCGAACCAGGCGCAATCACCGCAGACCCGGCCAACCGGCTCGGTCGATCGTTTCGAGCGCGCATTGGCGGGGCCACCCGGCGGCACCGCCTCTGCGGCTGCCGCAATGTCCGCGCCGATACGCTCCGCGGCCCGGCAAGGTGCCGACGATCTGAAGCGCATTCGAACGATCGATGCAGATCTCGAAGCTGCACTGCACAAGCTCGGGGTGCGCTCGTTTGCCGAAATCGGTGCCTGGAAGCCAGCCGACGTCGCGCGGGTCAGCCGAGCCCTGGGCTTCAAGGGGCGCATCGAACAGCAGAATTGGATCGAGCAGGCCCAGATTCTGGCGAGTGGCAAGGATACGTACTATTCGAGCCGGCTGGGTCTGCCAGAGGCCACGTCGCAGCCCGCGGCGAATGCTCAGCGGCCAGCCGCTCATCCCGTGGCGGCTCCTCGCGCTACGGCACCCTCACCCCCTGCGACTGCGGCGCCGGCCGCGACGCAGCAGGCACGATCGACGCCAATTCCCGACGCGAAAAGCAACCCGCGGGGCGGCGTCGACGTCGCAACCGCCGCGGCAGCGGCAATGGCCGCCGCGGCCGCCGCAGCGAGGGTTGTGCCGATCGCCGCGCCCTCGGGCGCCCCGGCTTCGTCGCCGCCGCCTGCAACGACCGCGCCCTCGGCAGCTCCTAAGCCATCGTCTCCATCTGCACCGCAACCGGCGCTCTTGCCCTCCATGCAAAGATCGGCCGTCCGTGTCCGCGACGAGCTTTGTCGGATCGACGGCATTACTCCGGAGATTGAGCAGCTTCTCATTGCCAACGGCATCGAGAGATTTGCGCAGATAGCGCGATGGGGCGCCGCCGACGTCGAGCGCTTCGGCAGCTTGGTCGGGCAGCCGGCGCGGATCGCGCGCGAGAACTGGATCGCCCAGGCCGAGCGGCTCGAGCGTGGGGAGCCGGCCAAATCGGCGGCGGTGCCATCGCAGCCCGTGGCACGCGTCCAGGCGCCTTCCGAGCCAGTACCGGTTACGCCGCTGAGGCCCGTCGCGCCGCCGACATCGCCTGTGGCAACGCCGACGGCGCCGGAGCCGCAAGCATTGGCATCGGCGCCGGCCGGCTCTGCTCCGGCCGTTCCATCCGTGCCCGCAGCACCATCCGTCGAGCGACCCACGGCCCCGGCGCCGACGCCCGCATCGTCCGCCAATCCCCCGCCGCCACCGTCCGTCACCGCCCCCGCCGCCGCGAGCGCCGATGCCGCGGGCTCGGCCCCAGAGCCGGAGCGCAGCGAGATCGCCCATCTGCGGTCTGTTCGTTCCGAGGGCCTGCGCGGACAGAACGCACTGGACATGCGCTCGGGCGGTCCGACGCAGGACTTGAAGCGCATTCGTGGGATCGGCGTCCTGATCGAGAAGAAGCTGAACGCCATGGGTGTGACGCGCTACGAGCAGATCGCCAAATGGACCTCCACCGACATCGACCGCGTCAGTCACGTTCTGGACTTCAAAGGACGAATCGAGCGCGAGAACTGGGTCGAGCAGGCACGCATCCTCGCGTCCGGTGGTCAGACGGAATTTTCGCGCCGGGCCGATCGCAGCGACGGCAGCGCCTGACGGGCCGCTCCGCCGCTTCTGTCGTGCGGAGCGAGGTGGCAGCGAGGCCGACTTCCGCGGAGCATCTGGCCATGGGCGGCTGAATCGCTGTGCATCGGTTGGGGCTTCCGTCGGTGGCGCCCTCTCATCGGCGGCCCTATGATTGGTTCGGCCGCTGACTTGGGCGGCCCGCGTCGAGCTGGCCCAATGCACGCCGCCTGCTGAGCGGCATCGCTATCGGTCGCCTGCATTTTTGGGCAACAGCACCACCGCTGGAACGATCAGATGCCACCTTTCGCAACACACGAGGTGACCAACCAGAGCCCGCAGTTCGCAGATGTGGACCTGCTCGCGATGGACGCGGCGTTGTCTGAGGCGGTTGGCCGCGAGGCCGCGGACGCGAGTGACGAGGCGTCGCTCGCGGCGTTCGCACGGGATTGCGGCTCGGCCGAATCGCTCGAACTCGGGCGGCAGGCGAATGTCTACACGCCCGTGCTGCACACGTTCGATCAGAAGGGCCGCCGCCGCGACTTCGTCGAGTATCACCCAGCCTACCATGCGCTGATGCAGAAGAGCGTTGCCGCGGGCCTCGCGGGCGGCGCTTGGTCCCATCTCCTTGCTGACGACGTGGTGCCGCGACCCGGTCGCAACGTCTCCCGTGCCGCACGTCTCTACCTCGCCGCTCAAATGGAAGCGGGCCACATATGTCCGCTGACGATGACCAATGCTGCGGTCCCGGCACTTCTCGCGTCGCCTGAGCTGGCCGAGGCGTGGCTGCCTCGCATCTTGAGTCCCACCTACGATCGACGCTTCCTCCCCGCGCGCGCCAAGACCGGCGCCACCATCGGCATGGGCATGACGGAGAAGCAGGGTGGCACCGACGTGCGCGCCAACACCACACGCGCCGAGCCCGCAGGCCATCCCGCCACCGGCGAGTATATCCTGACAGGCCATAAATGGTTTCTCTCCGCGCCGATGAGCGATGCCTTCCTCGTGCTCGCCCAGGCATCCGCCGGCCTATCCTGCTTTCTTGTGCCCCGTTTCGTGCCCGACGGCTCGCTCAACGGCCTCCGGCTGCAGCGTCTCAAGGACAAGCTCGGTAACCGGTCGAATGCGTCATCCGAGGTCGAACTCGACCAGGCGCACGGATGGCTGGTCGGCGAGGCGGGCCGCGGCGTCCAAACCATCATTCCCATGGTCACCGCGACACGCCTGGATTGCGCGGTGTCTTCGGCCGGCCTCATGCGGTCGGCGCTGGCCAACGCGATCCATCACGCGCGGTATCGCAAGGTGTTCGATCGACCGCTCGTCGACTCACCCGTCATGACCGAGGTCCTTGCGGATATGGCGCTCGACGTGGAAGCCGCTACAGCACTCGCCTTTCGTCTCGCCCGCGCTTTCGATCTCGCCGACGACCCCCGTGCCCGAGCCTTTGCCCGTCTGTTGACGCCTGTCGTGAAATATTGGGTCTGCAAGCTTGCGCCGCCCCTCGTCACCGAAGCCATGGAATGCCTGGGCGGCAACGGCTACGTCGAGGAAGGGGTTGCCGCTCGCCTCTATCGCGAAGTTCCCGTCAACGCCATCTGGGAGGGATCGGGCAACGTCATGACGCTCGACGTGCTGCGCGTCCTCCAGCGAGAGCCGGACGCCGTGGGTCTGGTTCTCGAAGATCTTGCCGACGTGGCCAATGCCGATCCCCACCTGAAGGCCGGGCTCTCCCGCGTCGAGGCCATGCTGCATGATCCGCGCACCCTCGACCGGCGCGCCCGCCAACTCGTCGAGACACTGGCGCTGGTCGCGGCGGGCGTCGTGCTGCGCGCCCATGGCCCGACCCACATCGCCGATGCGTTCATCGTAAGCCGCTTGTCGGGGCTTCCGCGCTCCACTTACGGCCAGGGCATCGACTGGGCCGATGCGCGCGCCATCGTGGATCGCGCCCTGCCCGCCATCTGACGTGAGGCGGAGCTGCTTATCTCATGGATCATGCTCCGTTGCGCTTGCCCTCGAGCCGCACGAGCCTCAAGATTGCGGCCCGTCCAGAATGATCACAAGGCCGGATCATTATTGGTCCAGAACCTTTCAAGAGGAGCACGCCCATGCCCGAAATGGGCCTCGAAGGTAAGGTCGCGATCGTCACCGGCGCGGGCTCGCGGGGCGACGGCATCGGCAACGGCCGCGCTGCCGCAATCCTTCTCGCGCGCGAGGGTGCAAAGGTGGCGCTCATCGACGAGACCGTCGCCTGGGCCGAGACCACCAAGTCCATGATCGACAAGGAGGGCGGCACGTCCAGCGTCGTCTCCGCCAACGTCGCCGATCAGGCCTCGTGCGCTGGCGCGCTGAAAAGCATCGTCGAAGCCTGGGGTCGCGTCGACGTCCTCGTCAACAACGTCGGTATCGGTGGACCCATCGGCAACGCCGTCGAGGTCGATCCCGCCGCCTGGGACGCCGCCATGCGCATCAATGTCACCTCGATGATGCTGATGGCGAAATACGCAATTCCCGCGATGCGCCGGCATGGCGGTGGCTCGATCGTCAACATCGCGTCCATCGATGGGCTGCGGGGAGGCAATCCGAGCCTCTTCTATTCCGCGTCGAAGGGCGCCGTCGTCAACATGACCCGGTCCATGGCCTCGCACCACGGCCCCGAGGGCATCCGCGTCAACTGCATTGCGCCCGGCTACGTCTATACCCCGATGGTGGCGGTGGGAGGCATGCCCGACGATCTACGCGACGCTCGACGCAAGAATACGCTGCTGCAGGTCGAGGGCACGGGATGGGACATCGGCAACGGCGTCGTATATCTCGCCTCCGACCAGTCCAGGTGGGTCACGGGAATAGTGCTGTCGATCGATGCGGGATCAATGGCAGGCACATCCGGCAACGTCTCGCCGCGTCGGGCTTTCGATGGCTGAAGAGCTGGCCTCACTGGATGCAACGCAAGGAGCGCAACTATGAGGAGAGCGTTGATCGTCGGCGCTTCGCGCGGCATCGGCCTTGGCCTAACCCGCGAGCATCTCGCGCGCGGCTGGCATGTGACGGCCACTGTGCGACGTCCATCGCCGGAACTCGATGCTCTCATTGACGAAGCGGGGAGCAGGCTCGTTGTCGACGGCGTGGACATTACCTTGCCGAAGGAGGTCTCCGATCTCGCGCGCCGTCTCGAAGGGCAGAGCTTCGATCTTATCTTCCTCAACGCCGGCATCATGGTCAGCCGCGGCGTTCCGCTCGTGGACGTTTCCGACACCGACATTGCCGACATCTTCATGACCAATGCCATCAGTCCCGTGCGGGTTGCTGACCGGCTGATCGGATGCGCGGCAAAGGGAGCTACCATCGCGTTCATGTCTTCGGTCCTCGGCAGCGTTTCGACGAACGACGATGGCCGCGCCGAACTCTACCGTGCCAGCAAGGCCGCGTTGAATTCATTGCTTCTGAGCTTCCGAGCCCGCCACCGCGATCGCGATGACGTCACCGTCCTGGCGGTGCACCCCGGCGTCGTTCGCACCTCCATGGGCGGCCCCGGCGCCCCCCTCGATGTGGGCGAAAGCGTGCAGGGCGTGGCCGACATGCTCGAGAACCGCGCGGGCAGTGGCGGCGCCGCCTTCGTCGACTTCCGCAATCGGGTGATCGCCTGGTGAGGCTGGACCGATCAATGCGTTGGCTACCCCGTCGGCGACCGGCCGCAGTGGTCCGGGACGTCAGTTTCGAGCCGCATTGACGGGCGCGATCTTCAGCCAGCCCGTGTCACGAGACCCGTCAGGGCCCTCCTTCGTCCAAACTCGACGAGATTTGGAAAGATTCTAATAAGCGCGGATTGTCGCTGTCATGCAGCATTGCGTTGACGGCCCCTGCGGCCATCGCGTTGTTAGCGCGTGCCACATCGCGTCGAGCGGACGACGTCCAGGCCGGTACGCCGTTCGTAGTCGAAATCATTGCGCCGAGCGATTGTGGGTGGCCGGCGTCTGCCACCGGCTTTTTCACCCAGGTTCGCCGAGACGGTCTTCATGGTCTTTCCAAGTGCACCACGGCCAACGCTCGGACGGCTTGCGGTGAAGACCGGCGCCCGGTGGCGCATTGGACGCTGGCGGCGGCCCAGCACCACGTCGTCCGGCTGGACGGCGGTGGTCGCCCTCGTCCTCGCCGTGATGCTGTTGCCGGTGATGACCACGATCATCCTGGCGCTCGGGTCGCTCGACAACACATGGTGGCATCTCGCCTCCACCATCCTGCCCCGCGTGCTGCGCGAGACCGGATTACTGATGGCTGGCGTCAGCATTGTGACGCTCGTCACCGGCACGCTTCCGGCTTGGATCGTTACCATGTATCGCTTTCCCGGTCATGCCGCGGTCGATCGCCTGCTGGTTCTGCCGCTGGCCATGCCGACCTACATCATCGCTTACGCTTACGTCGATTTTCTCGATGTCACCGGGCCGTTGCAGACGACGCTCCGGGAGGTCACCGGCTGGAAATCCGCCGCAGACTACTGGTTCCCCTCCGTGCGCTCGACCGGCGGCGCCGTTTTCATCCTGTCCGCCGCACTCTATCCGTACGTCTATCTCACCGCGCGCGCGAGTTTTGTGCAGCAGTCGGTGCGTGTCCTCGAGGTCGCGCGCACGCTCGGCCAGACGCCATGGGGGGCCTTCCGCTTCGTCGCGCTGCCGTTGGCCAAGCCGGCGCTGGCCGCGGGCGTAACACTCGCCCTGATGGAGACGCTGAACGACCTGGGTGCGGTTCAGCACCTCGGCGTCGAGACGCTCTCGGCGTCGATCTATTCGACCTGGCTGCAGCGATCGAGCTTGGCGGGGGCGGCGCAGATCGCGATGGTCGCATTGCTGGTCGTCGCTGCGCTCTTCTGGGCGGAGCGAGCGTTGCGCGGCGGCGGGCGGACCCACGACTCGAGCGGGCGGCTGAGGGCCGTGCCGTTCTCGGAACTCGAAGGTTGGCGGGCGGGCGCGGCCTTCGTCTGCTGCCTGGCGCCGGCGCTCATGGGGTTCGTCATTCCATTCGGCGTACTCGCAGCCAACGCCGTAACCCATTACTCGGATGCGCTGGAGCAGGGCTTCTGGCGCGCCGGCGCAAACAGCATTGTGCTTGCCGCGCTCGCTGCCGCTGCAACCGTAGGCTTGGGTATGCTGATGGCTTATGCCCGCCGTGTCGCGTCCAATGCCTTTACGCGCCCTGCGGTTCGGTTGGCTGGCCTTGGATACGCGCTACCCGGGACGGTACTGGCATTGGGCCTGCTTATTCCGCTGGCCGCGGCCGACAATCGCATCGATGCGCTGCTTCGGAGCTGGTTCGGCATCTCGACCGGGCTCATCCTGTCGGGCACCATGGCGACCCTGGTGCTGGCCTACACAGTGCGCTTTCTCGCCGTCGCCCACGGCACGATCGAGGCCAGCCTCGACCGCATTTCGCCGAACCTCGATGCGGCCGCGCGCACATTGGGCGAAACCGCCCTCTCGGCGCTGCGGCGCGTGCATCTGCCACTGCTCTTACCGGCCTTGGCGACGTCAGCACTTCTGGTCTTCGTCGATGCCATGAAGGAGCTGCCGGCGACGCTGCTCCTGCGTCCATTCAACTTCGAGACACTCTCGACGCACGTCTACGCGCTGACCGCGCTCGAGCAGGTCGAGGCCGCGAGCGTGGGCGCCGTTGCCATCGTACTGGTCGGGCTGGTGCCGGTGCTGCTGCTGCACAAAGCGATCGCCCAGGGCCGGGTCGGCGGATGAGGCGCGCAGACTTTTCTCTGCCGTCTCCTCCCGCCCCACAGTTTCACGATCGCACTACACCGACAGGTACCGCGTCACGAGATCGGGCCCGGCATCCAGCTCCGCCAGCGTGCCCGAGAATCGTACCACCCCCGTCTCCAGGACAAGCACTCGGTCGGCAAACCCGCGTGCGAAGGCGAGGTTCTGCTCCGAGACCAGCAGCGCGAGGCCGCGCGCCTTGAGTGCGATGACAGCCTCGGCGATGCGTTCGAGAATGATCGGCGCAAGGCCTTCCGAAGGTTCGTCGAGCAGCAGCAGGCGTGGATTTCCCATCAGCGTGCGCGCGATAGCCAGCATCTGCTGCTCGCCACCAGATAGGTATCCCGCCCGGCGAGCTGCGATCGCTTCGAGCGGCGGAAACAACGCCCAGATCTGGGCTTCGGTCCAGGCGTGCCCGCTCCGTGCCGGCTGCCGGCCAACGGCCAGGTTCTCGGCAACGGTCAGGCCGGCGAAGATGCGGCGATCCTCGGGAACGTAGCCTACACCAGCCCGGGCGATGCGGTGCGTGGGAAGCTCATCGATCCGCCGGCCATCGAGGGTGATCCGTCCCTGGCGCTCCACCTCGAGCCCCATGATAGCCTTCAGCGTCGTCGATTTCCCCGCGCCGTTGCGCCCCAACAGCACGACGGCTTCGGATGCTCTGGCAGCGAGCGAGACGCCCGAAAGCACCTTGGCACGACCGTAGCTCGCCGCCAGCTCTGCCACATCGAGCAAAGGCCGGGCGCCGGTTGCATCGTCTGTCGTTGCAGTGATCATGGGCGGCCTTCGACGACGCTCTGCCCGAGATAGACGTCGCGCACTTGCGGATTGTCGTGGATCTCGTCCGGTGTTCCGGTCGCGATCAATTCGCCACGGCTCATCACCAGAACGCGCTCCGCGTATCGGAAGACGACACCCATGTCGTGCTCGGTAAAGAGGATCGAAGCCCCGCGTGACCGGGCGGTGCCGACCGCGAGGGCCATCAGCGCCCCGCGCTCGGCCGCGGCCATGCCGGCGGTCGGCTCGTCCATGAGCAGCAGCCGCGGCGCGTTGGCGAGGGCGACGGCCAGCTCCACGCGCTTGAGATCGCCGTAGGCGAGGGTCCCGCAGACACGGTCGGCAAAGTCTTCGAGGCCGACATCGACCATCAGCTGGTGCGTTTCTGCGGCATCGAGCGCCGGCATGCGCTGGAACGATCCGGGCCATCGCCATGGCCCTCCGCTGGCTGCCATCACGCCGACCGCCACGTTTTCGCGCACGGTCATCGAGGCAAACGTGGCGGTTATCTGAAATGTCCGCGCGACCCCGCGCCGCCAAAGGGCACGCGGCGCAAGGCCGGTTACGTCGGCCCCGTCGATCGTGACGCGACCCTGATCAGGCTTCAACTGGCCATTGATCAGGTTGAACGTCGTCGTTTTGCCCGCGCCGTTCGGACCGATAAGGGCCACAACCTCGGCGCTCGCCACCGCGAACGATACATCGCTCACGGCCTTGAAGCCGTCGAAGGATTTCACGAGACCTTTGACCTCGAGTGCGGTGTCCGCCGTCATGACGACCGCCTCCTTGCCAGCCATGCCTCGAATGTGCCCGTAATCCCGCGCGGGAAGGCGACAGCCAGCAGTACGATCGATGCGCCGAGCACAGCTTGCCAATACTCGGTCGCGCGCGTCAGCCAATCCGAGAGCAGGGTGAAGATGAGGGCACCCACCACCGGTCCGGCAAGAGTCTCCACTCCGCCGAGCAGCACCATCACGAGTGCATCGACCGAGCGCGGTATCGCTAGAACGTCAGGCGCGAGCGAGCCTTTCGAAAAAACGAGAAGTGCGCCGCCAAGTCCTGCCACCGTTCCGGACAGCACGAACGCCGTGAGCCGCAGCGCCCTGGTCGCGAGGCCCGACGCCTCGGCGCGTCGCGCGTGATCGCGCGTTGCCCTCAATGCATAGCCGAATGGCGTGTGTGCGAGATGCCAGATGCCGGCGATGACCGCGCCTGCGACCACGATCGCCAGCAGATAATACGTCCATTTCGCCGACAGCATCGCCGGTGGCCAGATGCCGATCAGGCCGTTCGAGCCACCGGTTACGTCGTCCCATTGGAAGGCTATGGCCCATAGAATCTGCGCGAATGCCAGCGTCAGCATCGCCAGCGATATCCCCGACGCCTGCAGCGCGAGACGCCCGATCACTGCGGCAAGCAATGCCGCGAGCAGGACACCGATCAGCAGGCAAACGCCGAACGGAAGCCCGGCAAGGGCAGAGAGCGCCGCGCCGTAGGCGCCCGCGCCGAAGTAGGCTGCATGCCCGAACGAGGCCATGCCGCCCCAGCCCATAAGGATGGCAAGGCTCGCCGCCAGCAACGAAAATGCGGCGATATCCGTCAGCAGCACCAGTGAGTAGCGGTCCACGACGAGAGGGGTCAGTAGCAATCCCGCGAAGATCAGCGCCGTCGCGATCCAATGCGTGAGGGAGGGACGTGCCAGCGGCGCGAACTCGGTGGCGCTGCCGCGCTGCTCGGCTGGCTCCTTGCCGAGCAGCCCATGCGGGCGCGCCAGCAGGACCACGGCCATCACGACGAATTCGGCGACGAGCGTCAGCTTGGTGAACGATACGGTAAAGCCTGCGATGCTGCTCGTTCCGAGCCCGATGCACCAGGCCTTGATCACCGAGATCAGCACGGCTGCAAGGTAGGCCCCAGGAATGCTGCCGAGGCCGCCGACCACGGTCACCACGAAAACGTCCGCAATGATGGACAGGTCCATGCCGAGGCTCGCCGGCTCGCGCGGTAGCGCCAACGCCCCTGCCAGGCCCGCCAGGAATGCACCGAGTGCGAGCACGCTCGAGAACAGGATCGTCTGGTCGATGCCGAGGGCCGCCGTGATCTCGCGGTCCTCGGTGGCCGCACGCACCTTGAGGCCCCAGTGCGTCCGGTCGAGTAGCCACCACATAAACGCGAGCATCGCCGGCCCGAGCCCGAGCAGGAACAAATCGTAGGCCGGCATCCGCTTGCCGAAGATCGAGACGCTGCCCGTCAGGCCAGGCGCCCTCGGTCCGAGAATGTCTTCGGGCCCCCACGCGGCGAGCGCCACGTCCTTGACGATCAGCACGAGGCCGAACGTTGCGACGAGCTGCAGCAGCTCGGGCGCGCTGTAAAGACGCCTCAGCACCACCACTTCGATGACGAGCCCGACCGCGGCGACGGCAAGCGCTGCCCCCAATGCGCCGCCCCAGAAGCCGAGTGCGCCGCCGCCGAGCCGATCGAACAGCGAGGCGCCGATGTAGGCCCCGAGCATGTAGAGCGAGCCGTGCGCGAAATTGACGATCCGCGTAACGCCGAAAATCAGCGTCAGTCCGAGAGCCACCAGAAACAGCAGCGACGCACTAGCGAGGCCATTCAGCGTCTGGATAGCGAGCGAGGCGAGCATCGGCGTCGTCACGTTCTCGAAGAGCACCAGGTTGGATCGGCGCAGCCAGCAAATGAAGACGGGCCCAAATCGGGCCCGCCCCTCATAGTTCCTGCACAAGCCACGATGGAGATCAAGGAGCCGGCCGCAATGCTTTGACGGCCGCGTCCGGCGGCAAGTGCTTCTCGCCCGGCTCGTACCGCCAGTCGATCATGGCTCCCTTGCCGTCCTTGACCGCTGTCCGCCCGACAAAGGCGCCCATCGTCGACTGATGATCGATGTCGCGATACGTGACTTTGCCGAAAGGCGTCTCGACCTCCAGACCCGCCATCGCCTTGACCATCGTCTCGGTGTCGGTCCCACCCGCCTTGGCGAGCACGGCCGCCACCGACTTCAGTGCCGAATAGCCGACGACCGAGCCGAGCCTAGGATAGTCGTTCCACTTGGCCCGATAGGCTTCGAGAAATTTGGTGTGTTCGGGCGTCTTGATCTGGACCCACGGGTAACCCGTCACGTACCACCCAACCGGCGCTTCGGACTTCAGCGGATCGAGATATTCAGGCTCTCCGCCCAGCAGCGAGAACACGGCGACATCCGAGAAGATGCCGCGCGTGGTGCCTTCACGCACGAATTTCTGCAAGTCGGGTCCGAAGGTGACGTTGAAGATCGCGTCCGGCTTGGCGTCGCCGATGGCCTGTGCGACGGCTCCGGCTTCGATCTTGCCCAGTGGCGGCGCCTGTTCGGCGACGAACTCGACGCCCGGCTGGCGCTCCTTCATCAGCGCTTTGAACGAGGCGACGGCAGATTGGCCATACTCGTAATTGGGATAGACGAGGGCCCACTTCTTCTTGCCGAGCTTGGCCGCTTCCTCGACCAGCATGTGCACCTGCATGTAGGTCGAGGCGCGCAGGCGGAACGTATAGGCGTTGCCGTTCTCCCAGACGATCTTGTCCGTCAGCGGCTCGGCAGCGATGAACAGCACTTTCTGCTGCTTGGCGAAGCTTGCGATGGCGAGCCCGACGTGGCTGAGAAAACCACCCGTGAGCAGCGAGACTTTCTCGCGGCTGACAAGCTCCTCGGCAACGCGCACCGCATCGCCCGGCGAGGCGTTGTCGTCGCGGCTCACCACTTCGATCTTCCGCCCATTGATGCCGCCTGCTGCGTTGATTTCTTCGACGGCGAGCTCCCAGCCCTTCTTGTAGGGCTCGAGAAAAGCAGGGATGGCCTTGTAGCTGTTCAACTCACCGATGCGGATAGGGTCCTGGGCACGAACATCGATCGGCAACGCCGTTGCGATGATCGCAGCCGACGCGAAGGCAAGCCCCAAACAGGCTGAAAAAGTAAACTTCATGGGAAAGGCTCCTCGATGGGATCTCTCGGCCGGACGCTTGGCGAAGCCGGCGGGGGTTGCCCCCTTCGGTGGGGCAGGGAGAGGGGCCCGAAGACTTCCGAGCATAAACACCATCGGCGGACATGCAAGCGCGACGGCACAATGACGTCTCGACATCGGGCCGCTGGCTCTCGGCCATCTGGCGAACTTTCGTCCGCAGCGCGGCCGAAACACAACCTGCGCCCGAGCGACGATAGCGCGAGATGGCGTGCGAGACGGCAATCGGGCGGTTCAGTGCAACGTGCGCGTATGTGGCAGCCAGGTCGCCGATGTGCCGAATGCATCCTTGTCCGCATGTGCCGGCCGATAGCCTTCCACGGTCCGCGCAAGAATGTCCTGGATCGCTTCGCGGCTGCCGTTCTCGAGCTGCATGGCGGCCTCGAGCTTGGCCAGTTCGCGCTCGAGCTCGGCCGCCGGCAGAAACGGCTCTTTGTTCTGGTGAATGCGCGGATGCTCCGTCTCGGTCATGCGCTGCTCGTCGAGCAGAAGCTCCTCGAAAAGCTTCTCTCCGGGCCTCAACCCGATGTAGCGGATCGCGATGTCGCCGAGTGGATGGTCCTCGTCTCGAACCTCGAGGCCCGCCAGACGGATCATCGTCCGCGCGAGATCGTCGATACGAACGGGCTCCCCCATATCGAGAACGAAGACCTCGCCCCCCTTCGCCATCGCTCCGGCCTGGATCACCAGAGCGGCGGCCTCCGGAATCGACATGAAATAGCGGATCACGTCGCGATGGGTGACGGTCACCGGGCCGCCGTCCTGGATCTGCCGTCGAAAGCGGCGCACGACAGAGCCCGAGCTGTCGAGCACGTTGCCGAAGCGGACCATCGTGAACACGGTCGTCGATCGCCGCGCGGCCGCCGCCTGAAACACCAACTCGGCGAGGCGCTTGCTCGCCCCCATGATGTTGGTCGGCCGGACCGCCTTGTCGGTGGAGACCAGCACTACCCGCTCGACGCCCGCCCGAAGCGCCATCCGCGACAGCACGAGTGTTCCGAACGTATTGTTCTTCAGGCCAGCGATCGGATTGGTCTCGACGATCGGAACATGCTTGTAGGCGGCCGCGTGGTAGATCGTCTCGACGCCGTGCTGGCGCATCGTCAGCTCGAGCAGCCGTGCATCGTCGACGGAGCCCAGCACAGCCACGACATCGGGCCGCGACGGCGTCGCCGAGCCGTCGGCATCGACGAATTCGTCGATGCGGGCAAGTGCGTCCCGCACCTCCGTTTCGATCTCGTAGAGCGCCGCCTCTGAGAGCTCCAGCAACACCAGGCGGCCAGGTCCTTGCCGCAGGATCTGGCGCACAAGCTCGCTGCCGATCGTGCCGCCCGCCCCGGTCACCATCACGGATTTGCCGCGAATGGATCGCGCCAGCAGTTCCGAGTCCGGCGGAACCGGGTCGCGCGCCAGCAGATCGTCCACGTCGATCGCCCGCAGGTCGGTCACCGAGACCCGGCCCGTGGCAATGTCTTCCAGAGCGGGCATCGTTTTCACACGGACGGGATGCCGTGCCAGCCGGCGGATGATGTCCTGGCGTTCACTGCGTTGCCGGCGCGGCAGCGCGAGCAGAACTTCTTTCACGCCGTCCCGTTCGACGAAGCGACCGAGCTTGCTCTCCCGGTAGACCTTGAGGCCGCCGACCTGCTGGCCGATCAGGCTCGGAACGTCGTCGAGAAAGCCGATGGCCTCGTGGTCGGGGCTGTTGCGTAGCGCATCCAGTAACTGCAAGCCATCGCCGCCCGCGCCATAGATGAGCACCCGCGCGCGATTGGGCAGGACAACCTTTCCCGGTAGCCCCGTGACGAGCAGATGCACGGCCGCCTGTCGACTGCCCCAGACGAGCAGGCTGCCGATGATCGGAAACAGGAAGATGACCGACCTCGGAATCCAGATCTCCCGGTCGCCGGCGCCGACCGCCATCAAAATCACGACCGCCCAGACCAGTGTCGCGAGGCACGTACCGCCCAGGATGCGCAACGCGCCACGATGACCGATGAAGCGGGTGACGAGCCTGTAAAGGCCGAGGAAGTGAAAAACGATGACGCCGGCGATCGGCGCGCTGAGAAGCACCAGCGCGAGTGAAAAATTGGGCGGTACGTAGGGCGCAAGCAACCGAAGCGAAAACGCCAGCCACACGCCGAGCGTGAGCAACACCAGGTCGTTCGCCATCAGGGTGACGCGCTTCGCGGTTCGGGACTGGCTGACCAGCCAAGTCCTCGCCGCGATGATGCGCGAAGCGACCTTATCCTGGCTCACACGACGCTCCCCCGCGGACGACGCGATCCATCAAGTCCGACGAACCGAAAGCATAGCTATACGCGCCTTCGGTCAAGAACGACAACTTTGGCACAAGCGCTGCCGGATTTCCCCAGTTTCCGCCTGCGTCGCATTCAAGCCGTCGCCGACCTCCGGCACCTGCCAGCCGACACGCTCCCGCTCAGGTGATATGCGCGCCGCGCTCGAGCAATTCGACAGAGACGCCCTCGGGGCCTTCGATGAAGGCGATGCGCGTGCCGGGCCGGATCGTCTCGGGCCCGCGCGTGAATTTTGCGCCCTTGGCCTTCAGCTCTGCACATACCTTGTCGATGTCTTTGCACTCGAGCCCGAAGTGGTCGAGGCCGCGATACGGATGCGTGGCGCCCTCCGCCGCCTTGGGGTCGCCCGAGACGTCGAGGATGAAGATGTTGGCCCCCCCGAGCTTCAGGTCGATGCGCGGCTTGCCGGCTACGGTCGTGCGGATCACCTCGGCTCCGAGCATGCTCTCGAAGTACTTGGCCATGGCGTCGGGGTCTCGGGTGAAGATGTGGATATGGTCGAACGTGTACTTGGTCATCGGCGTACCTCCTGCCATTGGACCGGTGCGGCTTGGAAGCTCGAAGACTGGCACCGAGCTGAGCAAGCGAGCATGGCGCAGCACGCCCAAAGGAGGCAAGAGGCGACGAATGACGCCGCTAAATGACTCCGGCCGCCTTGAGTTCCGAAATCTCGCTTTCGCTCAGCCCGAGCCAACCCCCATAAATCTCGGCGTTGTGTTGGCCAACCGTCGGGCTCGGCGTCGTCTCGACCTGGTCGGCGCCGTGAAACCGCAACGGGCTGGTCGGCACCGTGATCCGGCCGAGCTCGGGATGTTCGATCTCTTCGAGCATGCCGCGCTCGTGCATATGCTTGTCGTCGATGACCTCGCGCAGGTTCCGCACCGGCGCGCACGGGACCCGGAAACGCCGTAGGATGGCGATTGCCTCGTCGCGGGTCTTGCTCATGGTCCAAGCCTCGACCATGCCGTCGACCTCGGGCATGCGTTTCACACGCTCGTGGTTCGGCGTGAACCGCGGATCATGCTTCAGTTCCGGCCGTTCGATCGCATCAAGAATGTTGAGCCAGTGATCCTCGGTTACGGTGATGATGGCGATGTGCCCGTCCGACGTGGCGTAAACGTTATAAGGAGCGATGCTCAAGCCGCCGTGCCGGTTCCCCGTGCGCGGAGGAATTTCGCCTTTGCGATTGTAAAGAAACGAAAGGTTGGAGGCGAGCGTCGGATAGACCGATTCCTGCATGGCCACTTCGACGAGCCGGCCTTGGCCCGTGAAATTCCGTTCGTAAAGCGCGGTCACGATGGCGCCATAGAGATGCACGCCGCTCATGAAGTCGACGATCGCCGGCCCGGCCTTGACCGGAGGCCCGTCTGGAAATCCCGTAATGCTCATGATGCCGGACGCGGCCTGCACCGTGAGATCCATCGCGAGGTTGTCCCGGTCCGGTCCGTCGAGGCCGTACCCCGTGCCGGAGGCGTAGACCAGCCGCGGGTTGATCTCGCGCATCACGCTCCAGCCGACCTCGAGCCGGTCCATCGCGCCGGGAGCGAAATTCTCGATCAGCACATCGGCTTGCGCGGCCATCCGCTTGAGTAGGGCCTTGCCTTCAGGATGCTTCAGATTGAGCGAGATCCCCTGCTTGTTCGAGTTGAGCATCGCGAAGGGAAATGTGGCGCTCATGCCGACCATCGCCCGCAGTCGCGCCGGCTCGCCCCGCGGTGGCTCCACCTTGATGATCCTCGCGCCGGCCTTGGCCATCAGCAGCGAGGCATAGGGCCCCTGATAGATCTGCCCGAGATCGATCACGGTAATCCCGGCCAGCGGCATGTTGGCCCGGCCTGTCGACGTCGTCATGAATGTGCCCTTGGTGCATGGACGAGGAGCCGGTGAGCGGCTCTTGCGCAGTCAACGGCAGCCGCCGCCACGTGTAAAGTGCATCGGTGAGCCGCCCGTGGCCAAAGTCGGAAAAAGGGTTTGGAAACAAATTCTGGTGGGCTTCACAGGACCAGCACATATGTCTAGTATGTTTACAGAAGTCGAAGCGATCCGAGTGCGATTCGGACAGGAAACTGTCAGGACTGCTGTCTCGTGAGCATGCACACCGCATCCGCGAAGAACTCTCCGGCCCTCGTGCTGAATGCCGACTTCAGGCCACTCAGCTATTATCCGCTCTCGTTGTGGAGCTGGCAGGAGACGGTGAAGGCCGTTTTTCTCGATCGTGTGAACATTGTTTCCGAGTACGATCGGCTGGTACATAGCCCGACGTTCGAGATGCGGCTGCCGAGCGTCGTCGCGCTGAAGACCTACGTCAAGCCGGCATTGTATCCGGCTTTCACGCGGTTCAACGTCTTCCTGCGCGACAAGTTCTCGTGCCAGTACTGCGGCTGTAAGAGCGAGTTGACGTTCGATCATCTGATCCCCCGATCCCGTGGCGGCCAGACACGCTGGGATAACGTCGTGACGGCGTGCGCGCCCTGCAATCTCACCAAGGGCGGGCTGATGCCGGAGCATGCGGGAATGAGGCCCATGCAGTGGCCTTACCGGCCGACTGTCTTCGAGCTGCATCGGAACGGCCGCCTTTTCCCGCCCAACTATCTGCACGAGAGCTGGCTAGACTATTTGTACTGGGATACCGAGCTCGAGCCGTAGCCAGACAATGGCGTGTCGATCTCGGCGCCCTTGAACGGTTCGTAAAAATGCGTCGAGTCGTCGATGCCGTAAGAGTGGTCCCCTGCGCCCGTTGACCGGCGGTCGCAGCCCGGGCTATAGACCGTGCCACACGAGATGCCGCCCTGGGTTTCTACCCACGGGCGGATTGCGCGTTTGCGCCGGCCCCGGTCTCGGAAGATGTTTTGCCGAAGGGCAGGATTGCGAGACGAGCCGCCGCCGCGCTTCAGAGATCACAAGGTTGCTAACACCAACGGAGTAAGGAATGCCCAATACGAAATCGGCGAAGCGCGCTGAGCGCGTCACGCTACGGCGCACCGAGGTTAACAAGGCGCGCCGCTCGCGGATGAGGACGATGGTGCGCAATGTCGAGACCGCGCTCGCCGAGGGCAATGCCGAGGCCGCTGCAGCTGCCATCAAGGCAGCCGAGCCCGTGTTGATGCGTACGGCTCAGCAGGGCATCGTCCACAAGCGCACCGCTGCCCGAAAGGTGTCGCGGCTGAACAAGCGCCTCAAGGCACTTGCGCCCACGGGACAGCCGTCCGCTTAGCGCCGTTCTGCTGTACGGTATGTTCGTGGTCTGGACTCAACAAGCGTCGGAACCCGCGGACACTGCAAACGCCCGATAGAGTCCTGAGCTGAAACGCGAATATTGAGACTCAGCTCTCATCGGGCGTCGGTCCAGCGCAATCCACCCTCGCCTGACCAAACCAAAACGAGATTCAAGGGCGCCTTTTTCCGGCGCCCTTTTTGCTTTCTGCGGCGCGCTCGATTCACTCATATCTCTCAACGAGTTCTCCACAGTCTTCCGGCGGCGCATCCGGGTTGTCCGACAAGCGACGTTCCGTCGCATGGCAGGCGCCGCAAAGGGTCCAACTGATTTGTCCAAGCTTGCATCCGGTTAAGTTTTGGTTAAAGGTCTTTCCAGGTCGCGGCGCGTGCGGCGCCCGTCGTACAGTTTGATCTTGCGTACCCAGTATGAGTTCAGGGCCCATTAGGCTCTAAATGTATCCCGCGTAGGTCTGTAATGGCAGCGTTGTCTCGCCCGGCGACCGGTCGAGCTGCCGAGCGATGTGCGGCCGCCGTGCGAAGTTCGCGATGGTTGGTTCGAAAGATATCGTTAGGAGGACGTGCGCGTGGTTGCCGAGGCGTCAACGGTTGCCGAGAATGTTCCAGTCGAGGCCGCTTGGCAGCGGCTTTCCGAGATAAACGACTCCATTCTGATCGATGTGCGGACTCGAGCGGAATGGTCATTTGTCGGTCTCCCGGATTTGGCCTCGGTCGGCAAGGAAACCGTTCTCGTCGAATGGCAAAGCTTTCCCGACAGTCGCCCGAACAAGGCGTTTGTCGCGGAACTGTCGGAGCGCCTCGCGGCACTTGGGGCTTCGCGAGATACGGAATTGTACTTCATCTGTCGCTCGGGAGCTCGCAGTCAGTCCGCGGCTCAGGCCATGCTGTCGGCGGGATTTACGCGTTGCTTCAATGTCGCGGAGGGGTTTGAGGGGCCTCTCGACGATGTTCGGCACCGCAGTGTCCGTGGCGGCTGGAAGTACAAGGGACTGCCTTGGGTGCAGTCGTAATCGTCGGCAAGAAGGGGGTATTGCGTAGGCCGATACACAGAACATAGGCCGGCCCGGAGGGTCGGCGCGCTGAAGCAGGCTGCGAGGGCATAAAGCAGACTCTGCTTCACGAAGTAATGCGGGGAACGGATCAATGATTCACGACAAAGATTTCGCACCGCGCTCTGAGGGGCGTGGCGCGGACAAGGGACGCTTTCGCCCTGTCGGCTCGGCGGTGATCGAAAAGGGGCATTTTGACGAGACGGCACCTGATAATGAGGCTGGCCTGGGGGCATCCAGCCATCGAACTCAGTGTGACGCTGAGCTGGCGCCTGCCGGCGAGGCCGGGAAACCCCAGCCTGACGAGGCCGCGGACCTGTCTCGGCGCGGCGTGAAGGTCAAGGCCGCGCTGCGGGCAAGATTGGGCGAGGAGGTTTTCTCGAGCTGGTTCACCACGGTCGAGTTTCAGAGCTTCGACGGTCGTTTGCTGAAGGTGACGGTGCCCGTCAAATTCCTGCGCAACTGGATCCAGTCGCATTACGCCGACATTCTCGTGAGCTGCGCCACGTCGGAGTTCGCAGGCGTCGAGCAGGTCGAGGTGCTCCTGCGCCAGCCGAGTGCGCTGGCCAGCAAGTCCCCGACGCCGAACGCTCATCGCCCATCGGCTGGCGAACCACTGCGCGCCGGTGCCGAGGGCGGCCTCTCGGATCGAATGTCGCCGGGCGTCGGCGCACCGGTCGGCCCTCGCGTTCTTGTGAATGGTCTCGAAGGCTCGCCGCTCGACCCGCGCTACACATTCGACAGTTTCGTTGTTGGACCGGCGAATCGCATGGCGCATGCCGGCGCTGTGCAGGTGGCCGAGACGGTCTTCGCCGAGAGCCGCGGTTTCAACCCACTGTTCCTCCACTCGAGCGTGGGGCACGGCAAGTCGCATCTCCTGCAGGCCATCGCATGGGAGGTCCGCCGCCGCACGCCGCACGCGAAGGTCCTCTATCTGACGGCCGAGCGCTTCCGTTACACGTTTGTCGAGGCACTGCGCGCTCAGGATGCGATGGCGTTCAAGGACCGCTTCCGTTCGATCGACATGCTGCTGATCGACGATCTCGAGTTCATGACCGGCGAGAAGACGGAACTTGAATTCGATCATATCATCAACATGCTGCTCGACAGCGGTCGCCAACTCGTCGTCGCCTCGGCCCGTCCCCCGGCGCAACTGTCGCGTCTCAATGACCGCATGCGCTCGCGCTTGCAGCGGGGCCTCGTGACCGAAATCGGCGCTATGGACCGCGAGCTTCGCGTTCGCATCCTCGAGCGCCGCATCCAGGAGAAGCGGGCGGGCGATCCCTCGTTCGAGATCCCGCGTGAGGTGGCGACCATGGTGGCCGACAAGCTCACCGAGAGCGGCCGCGAGCTCGAAGGCGCCGTCACACGCCTCTACGCTCAATGGCAACTGATGCGCAGCCCCGTCACTGTCGATATTGCAGAGGGGCTTCTTCGCGACCTCGTCGCCAGCGGCGAGCCGCGTCGTATCCGCATCGAGGACATCCTCAAGATCGTGTCGCGTCATTACGGCATTTCGCGCAACGATATCCTGTCCGAGCGCCGCCACCGGTCCGTGGTCTGGCCGCGCCAGATCGGGATGTATCTCGCCAAGCAGTTGACGGCGCGCTCGCTGCCTGAAATCGGCCGCCGCTTCGGCAATCGCGATCACACCACGGTCCTTCATGCGATCCGAAAGATCGAAGGACAGATCACGTCCAATTCGCAGTTGAAGGACGAGATCGAGGATCTGAAGAAGCAGCTCGGTCCCGAGGCCTCCGGCACACTCCGCTGAAACTGTTGCGCAAGGGCGATGAGATCGATCGGGCGGGGCGCGCAAGCGGTCCGCCCTAATCATTTCCGTCGACGCCAGCCTTTTGCCCGAACCTCGTGTGCGGTTGAGCATTGAAAGCAGTGTCGCCTCGTCCGATCATGGCATGTCGCCATTGGCCGCGCAGAAGTGCGAGAGCAGCTGGCCCCGACGGAGAGTGCCATGCCTAAAGTTTCCGAGCCGGCCTCCCACAGCGACCTTCCCCAGGTGGAGGCGTTGATCGAGAACCGCGCACCGAATGCCGGCGGTCGCGATGTGTTCCTGCGCGCACTGCTCGCCTCGACCGATCCATCGAGTTTTTCGGCCGTGGCGCCGGAGGCTTTGGCGCATGAGGTCCTGCTCGGCTTCGCGGCGATCGCAGTCCGCAAGCGGGGCGAGCATCGTGTCGGCAGCCGTCCATCGTTGGTCGTTTCCGGTGGTACCGCCATCGAAATCACGAACGACGACATGCCCTTCCTGCTGGATAGTATTCTGGCGGAATTGCAAGCGCGGGGCCTCGACGTGGCGCTCGTCCTGCATCCGATCATCAAGTGTGATCGAACCGAGGACGGCCGTTTGCTGAATGTAGCTGGACTGGGCGACGCCGATTGGGGTGACGGGCGCCAGGAAAGTTATATCGCGATCCACCTTGCGCCGCTGACGGCCCCTCGCCAGGAGGAGCTGTGCGCAGCCCTGTCGGCCATACTCGACGAGGTCCGCCTGGCGGTGAGCGATTGGCGGCCGATGCTGTCTCGCGTCCGCATGGCGGCCGAGACGCTGTCGGAGGCGTCGGCTGGCCTCGATAAAGCCATGCTCGACGAGCAAGTCGCGTTTCTGAACTGGCTGACCGACGACAACTTCACCTTTCTCGGGACCCGCGACTATCGCCTGGAAGGCGGCCTCGAGAATGGCGACTTGATCTCGGAGGACGGCGACGGCCTCGGGCTGCTCGCGGATCCGAGCGTCCACGTTCTGCGCCGCGGCAGCGAACTGGTCGTGATGACACCGGAGCTGCGCCAGTTTTTCTTCGCTCGCGAGCCGCTTCTCATCACGAAGGCGAACGTCGTCAGCCGCGTGCATCGCCGGGTGCACATGGATTACATCGGCCTGAAGAAATACGGCCCCGATGGCGCCGTCGTCGGCGAGCTTCGCGTCGTCGGCCTCTTCACCTCGTCGGCCTATACGCAGTCCCCGCAGCGCATTCCGCTGCTGCGCCGCAAGGTGGGCGAGGTCATCGACACGCTCGCCCTCGCCCAGGGCAGCCATGACGCCAAGTCGCTCGTCAACGCCCTGGAGACGTTCCCGCGCGACGAGCTGTTCCAGATCGGGACGGACGACCTCGTGCGCTGGGTGGCGGGCATTCTCGATCTCGAGATCCGGCCGCGTGTCCGAGTATTCCTGCGCTTCGATCGCTTCGATCGCTTCGTGTCCGCGCTGATCTACGTGCCGCGCGACCGCTATTCGAGCAGCGTGCGCGAGCGTATCGGCGAGTTCATGTCGGCGCGCTTCGAAGGCTACGTCGCCGCTTACTATCCGCATTTTCGAGAGGGACCGCTGGCACGAGTGCACTTTATCGTTGCGCGCCGGAGCGGCCGCATTGCGCCCGTGCCGGTCGACGAGCTCGAGGCGGGCATCGGGCGGATCGTGCGCACCTGGGACGACGAGTTGAAGACGGCATTGGCCGGCATGGGGAACGATGCGGCGTCCCTTCTGCTGCGCTATCAGAAGGCATTTCCGGCGGGTTATGCCGAAGTCTTCGATGCTCAACGCGCGCTCGAGGACATCGCGCGCATCGAACGGCTTGCGCCCGGTCGGCGGGCGGCGATCGACATCCATCGCGAATCCAATTTGCCGTCGAGCCGCGTCCGGGCTGCCATCTATTGCCTCGATGAGCCGATTCGCCTGTCCGAGCGGGTGCCACTGCTCGAGAACCTGGGTTTCTCTGTCATCGACGAGCGAACCTGGCGGCTGACACCGCGCCTCGAGGGAAGAGCGCGAACGGTGGTGCTCCACGACATGGTTCTGGAGACGTTCGACGGCCGGCCCCTCGAGCTTGGCACGTCGCTCGACGAGCGTCTCGAGGAGACCTTCATCGCCATTCTCGATGGCAATTCCGATAACGATGCATTCGATCGCCTCGTTCTGGCCGCCGGTCTCGAGTGGCGCGAAGCCGCCGTGCTCCGGGCTTACGCGGCGTATCTTCGCCAACTCGGATCGGCATTCGGCCCACGCTATATCGCCGAGACCATGGTCGCCCACGAGCTGTTGGTGCGAGAGCTGGTCGACCTCTTCCACACCCGCTTCGACCCCGATCTTCCACTCGATGGCGCGGCGCGCGAAGCCAGGTCGCAAGCGATCGTCGAACGTATCGAGACGGCGCTCGCGGAGGTCGCGAGCCTCGATCACGACCGCATCGTGCGCGCGTTGCTCTCTTTGCTCCAGGCCACCGTCAGAACGACCTACTACCAGCGCGCGGTCGACGGCACGCCGCCATCCACCATCGCGTTCAAGTTCGACGGCAAGCAGCTCGCCATGGCGCCTGCACCGCTGCCATTCCGAGAGATCTTCGTTGCCGGCCCGAGAGTGGAAGGCGTGCATCTGCGGTTCGCCGCGATCGCTCGTGGCGGCATCCGATGGTCGGATCGCGCCCTCGACTATCGCACCGAGGTGCTGGGCCTTGCCAAGGCCCAGCAGGTCAAGAATGCGGTCATCGTACCGGCAGGTGCCAAAGGCGGCTTTTTTCCGAAGCGCCTGCCGCGTGGCGGTAGCCGGGAGGAAATGCAGGCCGAAGGCGTCGCCGCCTATCGCACGTTCATCGGTGCCATGCTCGACCTCACGGACAACATTGTCGATGGCGCCGTGGTACCGCCGCATCGAGTGTTGCGACACGACCTGGACGACCCCTATCTGGTGGTTGCCGCCGACAAGGGCACCGCAACCTTCTCCGATATCGCCAACGGCATCGCCGAAGAACGGGGCTTCTGGCTCGGCGATGCGTTCGCCTCCGGCGGCTCGGCCGGCTACGACCATAAAGGCATGGGCATCACCGCCCGCGGCGCCTGGGAGTGCGTAAAACGCCATTTCCGCGAGATGGATATGGACATCCAGGTCCAGCCGTTCCGCGTCGTCGGCGTTGGTGACATGTCCGGCGACGTCTTCGGCAACGCCATGCTGCTGTCGCCGTGCACGCGCCTGATCGCGGCATTCGATCACCGTGACATTTTCCTCGATCCGGATCCCGAACCCGCAACCGCCCTCTCCGAGCGCCGCCGATTGTTCGAGCTGCCGAGATCGAGTTGGGCAGACTACGACCGCAATAGGATCTCGGCGGGCGGAGGCGTCTTCTCTCGCCAGCTCAAGTCGATTGCGTTGTCGCCGCCGGTCAAATCCGCGCTCGGCGTGACGGTCGATGCGATGACGCCGATCGAGTTGATGCGTGCGATTCTCCTCGCCGACACGGACCTCCTTTGGTTCGGCGGCATCGGTACCTACGTGCGCGCATCAAGCGAAACCGACGCCGCCGCTGGCGACCGGGCAAACGACGCGATCCGTGTCGCCGCCAACGAACTGCGCACGCGGGTCATCGGCGAAGGCGCCAATCTCGGCATGACGCAACCCGGGCGAATTGAGGCCGCAAGCCGCGGCATCCGGCTCAATACGGATTTCATCGACAATTCGGCTGGCGTGAACACCTCGGACCAGGAGGTGAACATCAAGATCGCGCTGGCGCCGGCCGTTCGCTCTGGCCGCCTTCCGATCGAGAGCCGCAATCACTTGCTCGGCCAGATGACCGAAGATGTCGCTGCCACCGTCTTGCGCAACAACTATCAGCAATCGCTCGCGCTGAGCCTTGCCGAACGCCGCGAGGCCCGTGATCTCGGCCGCATTGCCCGCCTGATCCGTGATCTTGAGGGACGCGACCTGATCGATCGCCGCCTGGAAGCGCTGCCCGGCGATCACGAACTCGCCGAAAGGGTTCGTCGGGGGCATGGACTCACGCGTCCAGAGCTGGCCGTGGTGCTGAGCTGCGCCAAGATCGCGTTGCTGCACGATCTCCTGGCGAGCCAGGTGCCGGACGATCCCTATCTGTCGGGCCTGCTCACCGACTATTTCCCGCCGGCCCTGCGGGCCAAATTTGCCGACGACATTGCCAACCATCGATTGCGCCGTGAGATCGTGGCCACCACCTTGACCAATGGCCTCATCAACCGGCTCGGTCCTGCGGGCCCGCTGATGATCGCCGATGTGGCTGGCCGGCCGGTGACCGAGGTCGCGTTCGCCTTCATGGCGGCGCGTGGGACCTTGGGCCTGAACGCTCTTTGGGCACGCATCGATGCCCTGGACGGCAGGCTGTCGGGGGAGGTTCAGCTCGGACTGTACGATCGCGTGCGCCATGGGCTTGTCGCCGCGGCCACCGATTTCCTTCGCGAAGGGGTCGCCTCGCGGCCGTTGGCCGAAACTATCGAGCGCTGCGCGGCAGGCCATGCGGTTATTGCAGCGGCGTTGGACCGGATCGCGCCGCGGCACCTGGCCGAGCGCCTGGCTGGCGACAGCCGTGATCTTGGCGCACAAGGTGTACCGGCGGATGTCGCTCGCGACGTTGTCCGCCTCTCCGTCCTCGTGGAAACACCCGCGATTGTCGCGACGACGGAGAGAAGCGGTGCCACCGTCGAGGCGACAGCCCGCGCCTACTTCGAGATCGCCAGCTATCTCAAGATCGACGCGATCGTCGCGCGCGCCCAGGAACTGGCGCCTGCCGACGACTATGAGCGGCTGGCAATCGGCGGCGGCGTTGCGAGCCTCGGCGACGCACATCGGCGCCTTACGGCGTCGTTCTTGCGAGCGATGGGGCAGGGGGAGCACGACCTCGGCAACTGGCTAGCCGGTTGCGGCTCGCTGGCCGACCGTGCGCATCGCGATCTGGAGGCGATAGCGGCGGCCCGCGAGATGAGTGTTGCACGTCTGGCTGTGGCGTCCGCGCGGCTTGCCGGTCTGGCGCAGGCGATCGAGTCGAGCAGTGCCTTCCGAGGCGATGCCCATTGAACGGACGGGAGGGGGTACTTATATCGTCGGCCTTGCCTGCAGCGGTGTCGCATAATGCGCCTTGATAGAAACCTGAAAGGGCCCTATCCCAGCCGCGCGTAGGCTTTCGTCACGTTTATGGAATAGAGAAAGGCGTCCAGATGGCCAAGGAGAAATTCGATCGTAACAAGCCGCACTGCAACGTGGGCACGATCGGTCACGTTGACCACGGCAAGACGACGCTGACTGCTGCCTTGACGAAGGTTTCGGCTGACCGTGGTTGGACGA
>JBFWXN010000004.1:0-132987 GCA_050187415.1 Hyphomicrobiaceae bacterium
GGCCCGAACCGTTGACGCCATCCACGAACACATCGCCAAGCTCGTCGCCGCCATCTCACACAGCGAGTGCGAAAGCTACCTCAGGAACGCAGGATATGCTTCCAGCTAAACCTGAAGGACTCTAGTGCGCGCGCACGGGCGTTGCTTGGCTCGTCGTCTGCTTTGCACGGGGTAGAAGGCTGATGGCAGGCGCATCCCAGGTGCCGCGCAGGAGCAGAATATCCTGCGCCGTTATCGGAGCCTCTCCGGTGCTCGATGGGCCGGCCGCGATGCTCACATCCATCAGCCGCGCGGGCACATCGAGCTGTCCCGACCCGACCAGAAATGACGCCCCGCTGCGGGCCTGTACCGATTCGACCGTGAGCGCGCCATTCAGCAGACGAAAGCGCGCAACGAGCATATCGACCGGCATTCCGCCCTTGTTCGCGGCAGCCCATCCGACCGTCGGCGAGCTCCGGGCCGCATGAATGAGCGCATGCAGATCGATGCCGATGCGTCCCGGCTCCGCCAGTTCGAAGCTGCCGCGCCCCGACAGCGTCGGCAACCGCTCTCCCGCGGTCTGCCTGCCGAATGTGCCGTCGAAAGCAAGGTTTGACCGGCCGAGCAGTGCGTTTCGCCGCAGCGACGACGCCAGCACTCGCCCGGCATCGACCCCCTTGAGCCTGGTTTTGAAAACCGCCTGTGGCGAAGCCTGACTGAGATCGACGGCGACCTGCCCGCCAGCGATCCCCCCCTCGATTTCGAGTTCGGCAATATCTGCCTGCAAGCGCCCCTTGTTCAGTGCGATCGAGACCGCAGCACGTCCCATTTCGAACGTCGGGCCATAGACCTTGGTCGCAGAAAGTCTCAGATCGGCGTCGAGAACGGTGAGGATATGGGGTTCGTTCGTGCCCTTCTGAGGGTCGCGGGGCGCGGCGAATTCGGGCCAATTCCGGCCGAGATCCAGCTCTTGGAAGCCGAGCGTACCATCGAGCGACAAGCGTTCGCCGGCATGCTTGATCGTCAAGGCTCCCGTCGCATGATTGCCATTGACGGAGATGTTGGCCTTGGCGAAAGCCATGCGCGTCGTGGTCCAGTCCACGGGGCCGGAAACGGAAAGGGAGCGGAACTGACGGCTCACCCCGCGTCCCAGGCCGCTCCATTTCGCGAATCGTCTAAGGTTCGGCAGTTGCACTTCCGCCTCGCCCGTGAAGTGCGGGCGTGCCGAATCCTTGAAGAGCCCCTCGAGCGACAGTTCCAGAACCGGGCTGCGAAGCGTGATTCGGATTGGAAGTTGTGCGGCTTGTTCGCTGGCGACGGCCTCGCCCCAGACGGCGTCGACGGCGATCGGCTGATCATTCAGTCGGCCGGTTGCCGAAAGTTTGTAGCTCCCCTTTCGGCTTGCCGCGATCGTCGCGTTGACGTCCGTGAGCCGCGTCGTGACGCCGTTTGGGCCGATCACGGTCACCAGGGCGCGCGTCAGGCGCAGGTTGCCGGATGCAAACCCGGCGATTCGTGGCGTCTTGGTAGGCGGAGCATCAATCTCCGCCGAGGCTGCAGTTTTGCCGCCGCGCTCCGATAGGTCGAGGGTTATCGCAGCTTCGTCGATGGCGACGCCGCCGCTGCCGCGCTCGACGCCAGCGCTCAGAATGGAGCCGCTGTCGATGGTGAGGGGTAACCGCCGGCTCAATCGCAGCGGCGCAGAAATCGCGATCGCGTCGCCGATTGGCATCATGAGGGCGCTGCTGATCGATTGATCCGGTGCGCCGGCGTTCCACATCACAACTGACAGTCCGCCGACGGCGGCCAAGGCTCCGGCCGTCGCCGTCAACCTCGAATAGAGAGACCAGCCCTTTTTTTCGCCAGGCTGATCGCGCGCGATGCCAGCACTAGGACTGTCAATCATCCCCACGTGGCGCTCTCCCCAGGCTTCCACGACATCGACTTGGTCGAACCGTTCGTTGTCCTCTTACGCATCCCGACGGACGTCGGCAACATGCGAATAGATTGTGGCGGACCCGCGACGAAAGCGAGGCAGATGACCGGTCGATACAGCTCGATAGGCAGGCAGCACGCCGGGCGTTTCGGCAGCTGCGAGCGGACACGCACCAACGACAGCAAAAGGCTCCGACCGGGCGCCCCGAGACACTTGCCGTGGCTTTCACGTGGTGCTTAATGGGCCAAACGGCTCGGCGAAACGCGACGTGCGGTGCCTGCAGACGGTTGAGGCGCCGAGAACGCAGATTGTATCCAGCAGACTAGGTTATTGGGAGACGCGCGGTGAATAAAGTCTTTGGCAGCGCAGCCGAAGCGCTCGCTGGCATCGTCGAGGACGGCCAGACGATCGCCGTCGGAGGGTTCGGTCTTTGCGGCATCCCCGAGGCATTGATCGCTGCAATGCGCGATAGCGGCGTCAAGAACCTGACGGCGATCTCGAACAATGCAGGCGTCGACAATTTCGGCCTGGGCATCCTGCTGCAGACGCGCCAGATCAAGAAAATGATCGCGTCCTATGTCGGCGAGAACAAGGAATTCGAGCGGCAGTTCCTGGCGGGCGAGCTCGAGCTTGATTTTACACCGCAGGGCACGCTGGCCGAGAAGCTTCGCGCGGGCGGATCAGGCATTCCGGCGTTCTATACGCGCACCGGCTACGGCACTCTGGTCGCCGAAGGCAAGCCGACCGCCGAATTCGATGGCCAGATGTATGTCATGGAGCGCTCGCTCCGGGCCGATGTCGCGCTCGTGAAGGCGTGGAAGGCGGACAAGGCCGGCAACCTCGTCTACCGGATGACCGCGCGCAACTTCAATCCGGTCTGCGCCATGGCCGGCAAAGTGACCGTGGCCGAGGTCGAGGAGATCGTCGAGACCGGCGAGCTCGATGCCGATCACATCCACACGCCCGCCATTTTCGTGCAGCGCATCGTGCTCAATGCCACGCCCGAGAAGCGCATCGAGCAGCGCACCATCCGCAAGGGCTGATACCGACGGCCGCTCGACCCGAGACATCGCATATTCATCCGGAGAACGCCCATGCCCTGGACCCGAGATCAAATGGCGGAGCGCGCCGCACGAGAGCTCGAAGACGGTTTTTACGTCAATCTCGGCATCGGCTTGCCGACGCTGGTTGCCAATTACATCCCGGCGGGTATCGACGTGATGCTGCAGTCGGAGAACGGCCTGCTCGGAATCGGTCCATTCCCGACCGAGAACGAGGTCGATGCCGACCTGATCAATGCCGGCAAGCAGACTGTGACGTCGTTGCCTGGATCGTCCTACTTCTCGTCCGCAGATTCCTTCGCGATGATCCGAGGTGGTCACATCAATCTCGCCATCCTCGGCGCGATGCAGGTCTCCGAGACCGGAGATCTCGCCAACTGGATGATCCCCGGCAAAATGGTGAAGGGCATGGGCGGCGCCATGGACCTGGTTGCGGGCGTCGAGCGGGTTGTCGTGGTGATGGAGCACACGGCGAAGAAGAAGGATGGCAGCATCGACCTCAAGATTCTCCCGAAGTGCACCCTTCCGCTGACAGGCGTCGGCGTCGTCAATCGTATCATCACCGATCTTGCCGTGCTCGACGTGACGAAGGACGGCCTCAAGATCGTCGAGTTGGCACCAGGGGTGAGCAAGGAAGCGCTCGAGAAGGCGACCGGGGCGACCCTTCACTAAGGCTCCGCCAGGCGACCAGACGCGCGGTACCTCGTAGGATTGCAGCCACGCCATGCTCGTGGTCTGCTGCGGGCACATATACCGCGCGCGCCGCTGCGTGCCTGATTGACCTCGTCCCGCACTTAACTTCTGATCCCACGGGAGCCATCCGATGCCAGAAATCCGCGACATCGCCAGTGGGTTGCGCTTCCCTGAGGGGCCGATTGCGCTCTCGGATGGCGCCGTGCTGCTCGTCGAGATCGAGCGTGGAACGCTCACGCGCGTCGAGCCGGATGGTTCGACACGCGTCGTCGCGACCACGGGTGGCGGCCCCAACGGCGCAGCCATTGGCCCGGACGGCGCCTGCTACATCACCAACAACGGCGGCTTCGAATGGCTCGAAAGCGCCGGCGGCGTCCGCCCCCATTTGCAGGCACGCGACTATAAGGGCGGTCGCATCGAGCGGGTCGACCTGGCGACCGGCAAAGTCGATGTGCTCTACACCCACGGTCCGAACCACAAGCTGAACGGCCCCAACGACCTCGTGTTCGATGCACACGGCGGCTTCTACTTCACCGATCTCGGCAAGGCCCGCGACCGGGAATGGGACCGCGGCTGCGTCTATTGGGCGAAGGCGGACGGTAGCGAGATCAAGGAGGTCGCCTACCCGGTCATTACGCCCAACGGATGTGGCCTCTCGCCCGACGGAAAGGTTCTCTACGTCGCCGAAACTCAGACCGGCCGCGTTTGGGCCTACGATATCGTCGAGCCTGGCAAGGTGCGAAAGGATCCCTGGCCGTCGCCGTCCGGTGGACGCTTGCTGGCGGGGGTCGGGGGCTACAACCTGTTCGATTCACTGGCTGTGGATGCTGACGGCAACGTCTGCGTCGCGACCCTCTTCAACCCCGGCATCACCATCATCTCTCCGTCCGGCAACTGGCGCCACCTCGCCATCCCTGGCGACCCGTACGTGACCAACATCTGTTTTGGCGGTGAAGGCTTGCGGACGGCATATGTCACGCTGTCGATGTCGGGGCGCCTGATCGCCCTCGATTGGGATCGGGGAGGTTGCCCCCTCAACTATCTCAACGTCAGATGACGCCAGTTCTCACCCCGCCCCGAGCCTTCATCCAACCTCAGCCCCCACCCAGCCAGATGACCAGCGGGCATCCCGTCCAGTGATCGAGATCGCCGGTTCCACGCTCGACACGACCTCGGTGGCCGTCATCGTTGGCGCGACCGCAATCGGCGGGTTCCTGCGCGGCTTCGTGGGCTTCGGCGGGGCGCTAGCGCTGGTGCCTGCGCTGGCTCTCGCAGTCGGTCCCCGCGTTGCGGTCGCCGTGGCCAGCCTGGTCGGCTTGCCGGCGCTTATTCAATTGCTCCCGGAGGCATTTCGTTATGCCGACCGCAGGCGCGTTGCTCCGATCGCCCTGGCTATTCTGGCGGCCGCGCCTCTCGGCTCACTGATCCTCACGCGGCTCGATCAACGCATCATGACCGGTGCCATCGGCATGATCGTCATGCTTCTCGCGGTGCTCACATGGAAGGCCCCCAAAGGCGACAGCATGCGCAAGCCGTGGGTCGGCGTCGCGGCTGGGGCTGCGAGCGGATTGTTGCAAGGCGCCGCCGGGATCGGTGGGCCGCCTTCGGTCGCCGTGCTCATGGCCCAAGGCGGGGAGCCGCGTCAGCTCAGGGCCAACGTGCTTGCAACGGTAATGGCGATTTCGGCGTGCGGCGCCATCTCGCATCTGAGCTTCGGCCTATTCACGCACAAGGCAATCGTGATGGCTGCGATCCTGCTGCCTGTTTTTGTGGGTTTCACGTGGCTCGGCACACGCTTCTTCCTGCAGGGCGGATCGCGGTATTTCCGAGCCGCGGCACTGGCCATTCTGATGGGGATCGGATTGATCGCCGTGGCCGGCTCCCTCGGCCCCTTGATCCTCGGCGCACGCTGAAAAGACACTATTCTGCTGCAACAACGCATAAACTGCGAGGCCGACCGCGTGCGCATCATGAGGGAGACCTGCCCGTGAAACTGTCTCGAGCTGGAGCAGTAGTGCTGTTCTGGATGTTGCCGCTTGTCGGCCCGGCGAAGGCCCAGGTCCAGGACGGCGCGCCCCCCCAAGCCGGACCGGGAGTCATAACGGAGGGCGCCACTGGCGTGAGCATCGGCGGCGCTCCGGCCGCGAGAGCCGGCGATCGGACCAGCGACGGCACACCGATCGCAAACGGCTCGACCAACGTCTTCATAAACGGCCGGCCAGCCGTGACGGTGGGCAATTCCACGGGATGCGGCGGCGTGGTCGTGGGAGGCGCCTCGGGCGTCTTCATCAATGGCAAGCCGGTGGCGCGCGCCGGTGACGCGACGACTGGATGTGCGGGGCGCAAATAGCTGATTTTGGGCAGGGAAGCCGTTCCATGTCGATCGCAGCGAAGGCCATCGTCCGATCCCTCGCAATGGCCGTGCTCGGCGTCTTGCTTGCCCTATCGGCCGCTGAGGCCCAGGACCGCGCAGATCGCGCCGACGGGCGTCTCCCCTCTCCGGCGCTCAGGCAGCAGCAAGCGGCGGCCACCGAGCTGTGGCGACAACGCGACTTCGCCGCCGCGCTCGCCGCCCATCAGCGCTTACTCGCCGCGACGCGCGCCGAGTTCGGCCCCGACCACGAGCAGGTGGCGATCCAGGCCTACAGCCTCGGGCTCGTCGCCGCACAGGCCGGCCGCTTCGATCTTGCCGAGCAGGCGCTGCGCGAGAACATCGCCATCGGCGAGAAAGTTTACGGCAAGGACACCGTGTTCCTCACGCAGGGGCAGGAGAAGCTCGCCGAGGTCCTGGTAACCGCGGGCAAGCCGGCCGAGGCCGAAGCCCTCCTGCGAAAGGCACTGGCGATCCGCAGCGCGACGCTGGGCCCCGAGCATTCCTACAACGCGAGTGTGCACGCGGGGCTTGGTGCGGCAAGCCTTGCCCGCGGCGACGGGGAGGCCGCCCTTGCGTCCTATCGCAAGGCCGTGCGGCTGTTGACCGGCAGACGCGAGACGCAAACTCTTGCCGCACACGTCATGGACAACGAGATCCGCCGCCAACTCGCGGCATTCTCCGGACTGGTCGATGCCGCATGGCAGCTCAGCGAGCGTCGCGGCTCGGTCGACGCTCTCGCCGACGAAACGTTCACCACCAGCCAAAGGGCATGGATGACGTCTGCGGCGTCTGCCTTGGCGCGAATGTCGGCGCGTCTGGCGGCAGGCGATACCGATCTCGGCCGCCGCATACGAAGCCAGCAGAACGCCGCTGAGCGGGTCTTGTCGTTGCACCAGGAGGACATGCGCGAACTCGAACGCTGGAGCAAGGTTCAACGCGCCGACGCGGCCTACTCGTCACTGCTCGAGCGCTTCCGCGCCGCAAGCATCGAGCAAAGCCGCGATAATCAGCCGGCCGTCAAACGACAAACCGAGCTCGTCGCAGCGCTTCAGGACAATCTCGCGCGGTGCCCGCCGGGGCAAAAGAGGAAGGGTTGCGAAAGGGCGGACAAGGAACGCAATGCGATAACCAAGGAACTCGGCGAGCTGTCGCAGCAAACCTCGCGCCACGCCGGCTCGCTGATGGCCGTCCACCGCGACATGGAAGCGGCAGAGGCCCGGTTGCCGGGATATTCTGATTTCAAGGAGGCGCGTGAGAAGCGCATCAACGAGCAGGTGCGCCTCGACCGGCTCGTCGCGTCGGAGCGTAAGGCGATCGTCGGTTCGTTTCCCGATTACGTGGCCTTGACTGAGCCCCAACCCTTGACGATCCCCGCAACACAAAAGCTGCTCCGTCCGAGTGAAGCACTGGTCACGCTCCTGGTTGGCCGGCAGCAAAGTTATGTTTGGGCGATCTCGCGTGAGCGCGCCGTATGGGCGCGCATTCCGGCCGGCACGGAAATGCTCGCCGGTCATGTGGCGGAGCTGCGCAGGGGCCTCGATCCGCTGTCGGCCAATCCCGGCCCTTTCGACCTTGCGCGCGCACACGATCTCTATCGGCTGCTACTGGCCCCCGTCGAGGCTGTCATTCGCGACAAGCCAAATCTCGTTCTGGTCCCGACGGGCCCGCTGACCAGCCTGCCGTTTCAGGTCTTGGTGACCGTTGCCCCGAGGCCTGGCGACACCGACGCCATGCGTAACGCCGCGTGGCTGATTCGCCAACATGCGTTGAACGTGCTGCCGTCCGTGCCGTCGCTCGCGGCGCTGCGTCGCGTGGGCGCGAGCCTCAGCGCTGCCGAGCCGTTCCTCGGCATCGGAGATCCGGCACTCAGCGGCACGCCGACACCTCCGGGTCGTGCGCGTGGCGTTCAGCCGGCTCTCGCCGCCGTCTATCGCAACGGACACCCCGATCTGCGCGCATTACGCGAGCTTACGCCCCTTCCCGAGACGGCGGCCGAACTGAGGGCCATCGCAGCCGCGTTGAACGCGCCGGACGCCGCCCTGCTGTTGGAGCATGACGCGACGGAGACGCGGATCAAGCGGGAACCGCTGGATCGCTACCGGGTCATCCAATTCGCGACGCACGGACTTGTCGCTGGCGAGCTTTCGGGACTTGCCGAGCCCGCTCTCGTCCTCACGCCGCCGATTCGCGCGTCCGACGCCGACGACGGCCTCCTGACCGCCTCGGAGGTGGCCACACTCAAGCTGCGCGCAGATTGGGTCGTGCTCTCGGCCTGCAACACGGCGGCGGGCGCGGAAGTCGGAGCGGAAGCCTTGTCCGGCCTCGCCCGTGCCTTCTTCTTCGCCGGCGCAAAGGCATTGCTGGTCTCGCATTGGGCCGTCAATTCTGAGGCGACGGTCTGGCTGACGACCGGCACGTTTTCGGCGCTTGCCAGGCAGCCGGCTTCAGGCCGGGCCGAAGCCCTCCGGCTCACCATGCTTGCCATGATCGACGCAGGACTTGCTCCGGGCCTATGGGCGCCATTCGTGATCGTCGGCGAAGGCGCGGGTGGGGGGATGACGCCTTAGACCAGGCGCCGGGCGTGGCGAGGCCAACATCGCCTCGCGACGCTCTCGTTAGCCGCACTACGGTGTATCGTGCTTTGCTATCTGATTGCACGTGTTGATGAAATCACTGCGGGAAATGATGTCGCGCGATCCGAGTGTCGTCGGTACGACGCTTCGCGCGGATAGAATCTCGCCACGATTGAGCCAACCATCGCCGTTGTAGTCCGCCGCTCGGAAATTGGCTTGGCACTGTGATTTGCTCTGCACCGTTCCAGCCGGCTGCGTTACTTGTGCATTTGCTGGCAGAACGCCAAAGAGTGCGAGAGTCGCAATCGCCATGATCGAACGCATTTGTTATCTCCTTTCTTATTGCCATATTGGGTCAACGAGCCCGCCGCAGCTCGGTTCCGACCGATCGGGATGCGAACTGCCTGCCAAAGGAAGGTATCGGCCGCAGGGCGCACGACGCGGCCCGACCACCACGACGCGGCTGCGATGACGTCGGCTTCCTGGCGCAATGGCGCGCTGCCGGACGAGGTGCAAGGGAAACTCATCATGGCGTATCCAATTGAAATCGATGTGAAACCCGAGGTTACCGGCTTCCACGACCCCGCTACGGCGACAATCTCGTATGTCGTCAGGGATCCGGCGTCCAAGTCATGTGCCGTGATCGACAGTGTCATGGACTTCGACTATGCCGCGGGTCGCATCTCCTTCGCGTCGGCTGACCGATTGATCGACTACATCCGCGCCAACGAGCTTGCTCTCGAGTGGCTCATCGAGACACATGCCCACGCCGACCACCTTTCGGCGGCCCCCTACATCCAGGGCAAGCTCGGCGGCAAGATCGGAATAGGCTCAGGCATCAAGGTGGTGCAGGACGTCTTCGGCAAGGTCTTCAACGAGGGCACGGAGTTCCGTCGGGACGGTAGCCAGTTCGATCGTTTGTTCGAGGACGGCGACACCTACATGATCGGCAGCATGACCGCCTTCACACTGGCGACACCCGGCCACACGCCGGCGTGTATGACGCATGTCATCGGAAACGCGGCCTTCGTCGGAGACACCCTGTTCATGCCGGATGGCGGCACCGCGCGCGCGGATTTTCCCGGCGGCGACGCTCGCGTCCTGTTCCGGTCGATCCGCAAGGTGCTCGAAACACTTCCGCCTGAGACGCGGCTCTTCATGTGTCACGACTACGGTCCGAATGGACGTGAGGTGAAGTGGGAGACGACCGTTGGCGACGAGCGAGCCCACAACATCCACGTGCATGATGGCGCCACCGAGGACGAGTTCGTGAAAATGCGCGAGGCGCGTGACAAAACACTTGCCATGCCGAAGCTCATTATTCCGTCTCTCCAGGTGAACATGCGCGCAGGCCGGCTTCCCGAACCGGAGCAGGGCGGCCAGCGTTTCCTGAAGTTGCCGCTAGATCAGCTTTAGGACTGAGCGGCGTGACGTTTGGTCCATTGGCGGGCGGGCCACCCGGCGACGTCTCGCCTGCAACTGCGGCTCGTGCTTGACAGAGGCCCGCTAGAGATGGGGCTATGAGCGCTCCGGTGACCGCCTAATCTTGCCCAATCGATGCGAACGAGCGGTTGCTTCGTTTCGCGAAAGCACTAGCCTTTAGCGTCGGTCTTTCGCCAAAGCGGGGAAAATGGGTCAGGATTTGCTTTCTTTGTTGTCGGGCGGGCTCGTTGGCATGGTTCTCGGCTTGATCGGTGGCGGAGGATCGATCCTGGCTGTGCCGCTTCTCGTCTACGTCGTCGGAGTGCCGTCGCCGCACGTCGCCATCGGCACGAGCGCGATCGCCGTCGCGCTCAGTGCTGCATCGAGCCTTGTCGGCCACGCCCGTCGCGGCAACGTACGCTGGGGGTGCGCCATGATCTTCACGATTGCCGGTGTGGTTGGCGCCGCGCTGGGCTCGACGCTCGGCAAGGCATTCGACGGGCGTCGCCTGTTGCTGCTTTTCGGCATGCTCATGATCGCGGTTGCGGCCATGATGCTGCGGCGTCAATCGGCTGGCGATCCGAGGTTCGTGCCGCTCGCTCGCGAAACGGCGGCGCACCTGATCCCGCGGCTGGCCGGCTTCGGATTGCTGACCGGAACCATGGCTGGATTCTTCGGGATCGGCGGCGGTTTTCTGGTCGTGCCGGGGTTGATTGCAGCGACCGACATGTCGCTGATCGCTGCGATCGGTTCGAGCCTTGTTTCGGTGACCGCATTCGGCATCACCACAGCCTTCAACTATGCCTTGTCTGATCTCATCGATTGGCGGCTTGTGGCGCTGTTCGTGGCCGGCGGCATCGCTGGGAGCATCCTCGGGGGCCGGCTGGCGCAGACCTTGTCCACCCGGAGAGCCACGCTCACCCGCGTGTTTTCCGGCATCGTGGCCAGCGCCGGCCTTTACATCGTGTGGCGCGGCATCGCTGGATGAAGGCGGGCGGCTATCCCACCTTTGCGACGACGTCCTTCACGAGCGCATCGAGCTTGCGAAGCACGTCGTCGAGACTGCTCGACTCGAAGCCGATGTTGATATGGCGCACGCCCGCATCGCGGAACGCGCGTGCATCGGCCGCGATTTCCACGGCGCTGCCGGTAAACGACATGCGACCGCCTCGCGGAGCCTTCTGCGCCTGGCCGAGTGAATAATTCGGAGCGAAGATGGCGACGTCGATGCTGGCGGGATCGCGTCCCGATGCGCGCGCATGTTTGTGCATGTCGGCGAGAGCCGGTGCGAACCGCGCGGGATCGTCGAGCGGTTCATTGGGGTTGCGTATCGTCGGGTACCAGCCGTCGCCGAGCGTCGCGGCCCGCTTGCGCGCGGCGAGGCCTTCGCCCCCGACCCAGATCGGCGGTCCTCCCCGTTGCACCGGCTTCGGTTCGAACATGATATTGCCGATCTTGACGAATTCGCCGTCGAACTCCGGCTTGTCCTCCGTCCACATGGTTCGGAACGCGCGAATGTACTCGTTCGATGCCGCCCCCCGGCGCTCGAACGGCGGGGCCGAGCCCAACGCCTCGATCTCCTCGCGCAGCCAGCCCACGCCGACGCCGACCGTGACCCGGCCCTTCGAAAGCACGTCGACCGTCGCCAACGTTTTGGCCGTCAGCACGGGCGGACGGTGCGGTATGACCATGACGGAGGTCAGCAGCCTGATGTTCTTCGTGATGGCCGCCGCGTAGGCGAGGCACGAAAGCTGCTCGAGGCAGAAGCCCGTCGCGACGCCCGGCCAGTCGCCGGACTCGCTGTACGGATAGCGGCTGTCGATCGACCGCGCGATGACGACGTGGTCGGAAAAGCCCAGATAGGCGAGGCCGAGGTCATCGGCATGTTGGGCGATGCGGGCCAGGTTGTCGGGGTGAGCCGCCGCCCCGCGCGTGCCAAGGTGCAAGCCGAAGTCCATCCGGGATCTCCTTCCAAAAGGCCTAGCGATGTGCCTGGGTGCGTGGATTGCTCATGACTACTGGGCCGTCAGGCCCCCGTCGACCACCAGCGCCGAGCCTGTCATGAAGCCCGCGTCGTCCGAAGCCAGGAAGCAGATGCCCGAGGCGATGTCCTCCGGCTGGCCAAGTCGCCCGATCGGATGCGTCTTCAGCGCAACGCTGCGCGCCGCCTCGGTGTCGTTTGATCCGGTCTGCGTTGCGCGCGCGACGAACGTCTGGTTGCCCATGTCCGTCTCGATCACACCCGGATGGATCGAATTCACCCGGATCTTGTAACCCTTTCGCCCGTAGGAGAGCGCCGTCGATTTCGTGAACAGCGTCACACCGCCTTTGGTCATTGAATAGAGCGGATCGAGCTGCGACCCCACCAGGCCGGCGACGGACGCAAGATTGACGATGGCGCTGCCATGCCTGGAGCTGGAACCCGCGTCCCTAAGCGCTGCGGTGCAAAGCTTGGTGCCGAGCCACACGCCCGTCAGGTTGACCGCAACGAGCTTGTTCCATTCGTCGATCGTGACCTCCTCGAAATCACGCCCGAGAAAGAGGCCCGCATTGTTGACGAGGATGTCGAGTTTGCCGAACTGCTTGGTGGCCGTCGCGACCGCGCCATTCCAGTCCTTCTCGCTGGTCACGTCGAGCGGAACCGACAGCGCTTTTCCGCCGAGAGCTTCGATCTCCTTGACGGTCTCCTTCGCCTTGTCGGTAAGCACATCACCAATCACCACGCAGGCGCCGGCTTCGGCCATCAGCTTGGCCGTTGCTCCGCCGATGCCTCGTGCCGCGCCGGAAATAAGCGCAACTTTGCCGTCAAGTCGGTTCATGGGTCGTGTCTCCGGTTGCGACGCCCTTGTTGGCGCCGAGCGTCGTCGTTGGTCGGACGCTAGGCCAGTGCACCGTTCGGTGGCAATGATGTGCCGCCGAACGCGACGCCGAACGCCCGCGCAAAAAAGCCTGCCTCGATGTTGCGGACCCGCTCAGCAGGTCGCGCCGCCGTCTACGGCGAGATAGGCGCCGGTAACGAACGATGCCTCGTCCGACAGCAGAAATAGCGCCGCGTTCGAGACTTCCTCAGGCCGGCCCGGGCGTCCCATCGGGGTCTGTCCCCCGCGCTTTTTGACCAGCTCTTCCTTATCCATGCCCATGGTCGACTGCTGGTCGGGACGGGCCACGAACATGCGCAGCATCGGCGTATCGATCGGGCCGGGGCAGATCGCATTCACGCGGATCTGTTCTCGCGCGTAGCGCTTGGCGAGCCCGCGCACGAGACCGATGATGCCGTGCTTCACCGCCGAGTAGACGGGCGAGAATTGCGATCCGGATATGCCTGATGTCGAGGCTGTGTAGAGCAGCGCGCCGCCGCCGCGCGCGCGCATTTCTGGAATTGCAGCTTCTGTTGTGACGACCACCGTTCGCAAGTTCAGCGCCACCGCGTTGTCCCATTCCTTGAGGTCGAGACCCTCGAAGGCTGCGGGCCCAGGGTGGCCGACGTGATTCCACGCGAAATCGAGTCCGCCAAACGCTTTGGCGGTCTCGGCGACGACGCGGCGGGATTCCTCGTCCTTGGTGAGATCGGCGACAATGCCGTGCGCGCGGCCACCGGCCGCCTTGATTTGCGCCACCACCGCGGCCACCGCGTCCTCGTCGATGTCGGCCACGCCGACGGCGGCCCCCTCCTGGGCAAAGCGGATCGCACCCGTCCGGCCCATGCCCGAGCCCGCCGCTGTTACAAGACCAACCTTGCCGTGCATACGCATGATGCGCTCTCCTCCTGATGTGTCCCGTCAAGCGAGCCACACCCCACGACGCCACGCAAGAAGCCAGTGCGCAGGAGCGCATGACTTTCCGATTTGAGCGGAGGTCGTGCGGCACGATCGTCCACGCCTTGTTAAGCAATCTCGGCGACCATCGGCGAAACATACATTCGTCGTAATGGCCTAATAGCCGTTGCGGCGGGGAAGACCGTGTGGCGCCGGACAGTCCGGGCCATCACGCCACAGCTCGCCAGCGTTGGAAGCCCTGCGTCATGTTCTCGAAGCTGAAGATGTCCGACGGGCGCGCCCGTTCAGCAATTCTTTTTGTAGCCCTCTCAAGCAGCAACTGGCTTGCGTTGGCCGTTTCGCCCGCCGCGGCCGAGCCGTGGCCGAGCCGGGTGGATGCGACCTATCGTATCGCTTTCAACGGCTTCGATATCGGCAGGTTCGAGTTTCGCGCGGACATCTCCGGCTCCAGCTACACCGTCAGCGGCAACGCGCAGATCTCGGCTCTTCTCGGCGCCTTCAAATGGGAGGGGGCATCCCGCACCTCTGGCGCCCTGGCCGGATCCAACCCGCGTCCGGCAGGCTACACGTTCGATTTCAACGGCGTCGGCAAGAGCGGGGCGATCAAGCTCGGGTTCCAGCGTGGCAACGTCACGAGCGTCTCGGCCTTGCCGCCGGCCGAGCCCTTGCCGGACGTCGTGCCAATTCGTGACGCCGACCTCAAGTCTGTGTTCGATCCCCTGAGCGCAGTGCTCGCGATCAGCCGCCCCGAGGGAGGCAATCCGTGCGCGAGGCGTATCCCCATATTCGACGGCAAGCAGAGGTTCGATCTGGCGTTCTCGTTCCTTCGCCAGCAGGCGATCGGGGAATCGCGGCCAAGCGGTCAGCCGGGTGTGGCCATTGTGTGCCGCGTTCGCTTCATTCCGATCGCCGGCCATCGCGCCACCGACGAGGCGAGGCACATGGCATCGACAGAGGGCATCGAGGTGGCGTTCCGCCCTGTTCCGAGCGCTGCGATCCACGTTCCCTATCTGATCTCCATCCCGACGGTTGCGGGCTCGGCGACGCTCACATCGGATCGCATCAATATCGTCACGCGCAACGAGCAGATCGCGCTCACGAACTGATCGGCGGCCTCTCGCAGGTGGCGAATTAAGGCTGCCGAGTGGTCTTGGGCTGCGCGGCGGGCATCTTCCCAACCAAATTCTGGCTTTGTTCGGTGTCTCGGCGCAGAGTCCGCTTGATTGCGGGCCAAGGCTTTGCCATGCCTCGCGGGCAAGCCTCGGCGTCGAGGGAGAGGGCATTGGCGTTTCAGCACCGTATCCGTAACGTGACGGCCGTTCTCGGCCCCACGAATACTGGCAAGACTCATCTCGCGATCGAGCGCATGCTGGGCCATCAGTCCGGCATGATCGGTCTGCCGCTCCGGCTGCTCGCACGCGAAGTCTACGACAAGATCGTCGCGCGGGTCGGCCCGTCGGCGGTGGCGCTCGTCACCGGCGAGGAGAAGATCAAGCCGGACAATCCTCGTTACTGGGTCTCGACAGTCGAGGCGATGCCCCGTGGCATCGACGTTGACTTCCTCGCTATCGACGAGATCCAACTCGCCGCCGATCCCGACCGCGGCCATGTCTTCACCGACCGACTGCTGCATGCCCGCGGTCGGTCCGAGACGTTGCTGCTGGGCGCCGGCACCATGCGCGAGGCGATCAGCGAGCTGATCCCCGACGCCAATTTCATTTCCCGCCCGCGCTTGTCGAAGATCAGCTATGCCGGCCAGAAGAAGATCACGCGCCTGCCGAAGCGATCGGCAATCGTCGCATTCTCGGCGGCCGAGGTATATTCGATCGCCGAATTGGTGCGCCGTCAGCTCGGCGGGGCGGCCGTGGTGCTCGGCGCGTTGTCGCCGCGCACGCGCAACGCGCAGGTCGCACTCTATCAGAACGGGGACGTCGACTATCTTGTCGCAACCGACGCGATCGGCATGGGCCTCAATCTGGATGTCGATCACGTTGCTTTCGCCGCGGTGCGCAAGTTCGATGGTCACCAGTCACGCGACCTGACGGCGGCCGAGCTTGGACAGATCGCCGGTCGTGCGGGCCGCCACCTCAACGATGGTACCTTCGGCGTGACGGGCGACGCGCAACCTTTCGATGCCGACCTTATCGAACGGCTCGAAACCCACACGTTCGATACGGTACGCGTGCTGCAATGGCGCAACCGCAATCTCGAGTTCTCGTCGCTCGACCGGTTGCGCGAAAGCCTGCGAGAGGTTCCGCAGGAGCTGCGCCTGCAGCGCGCCCGCATGGCGGATGACGTGACGGCGCTCGAGACTCTGTCGGCGGATCCCGCGGTCGCCGAGAAAGCCGTTGGCGCGGCGGCGGTCTCGACCCTGTGGGATGTTTGCCAGGTCCCCGACTATCGCAAGATCTCGGCGCAGAACCACGCCGAGCTGGTTGCTCAGCTCTACGGCTTCTTGATGAGCCCCGACGAGCAGATTCCCGAGGACTGGTTCGCCAACCAGGTGGCGCAGGCGGATCGGACTGACGGCGATATCGATACGCTGGCCACCCGCATTGCGCACATTCGCACGTGGACTTTCGTCTCCAATCGAGCCGAGTGGCTGCGCGACCCGACCCATTGGCAGGAGCGCACGCGCGCCATCGAGGACAGCCTGTCGGATGCTCTCCACGAGCAGCTGACTCAGCGCTTCGTCGATCGCAAGACCAGCGCCCTCATGAAAGGACTGCGCGACAAGCAGGACATGACCGCAGATATCGCGTCCGACGGCAGTGTGACCGTCGAAAATCACTTTGTGGGGCGTCTCAAGGGCTTCCGCTTCTGGCCGGATACCCAAGCGGACGCAACCGGCGTTCACGGCAAGGCCTCGCGAGGTGCGGCAGCGCACGTGCTCTCGAAAGAGTTCGCCATGCGTGCCCGCCGCGTGGCCGCCGCGAAGACAGACGCTTTCAAGCTCACGCGCAACGCGCGCATTCTCTGGCGCGACGAGGAAATTGCCCGGCTCGATGCCGGCGACGATCCGATGCGTCCGACCGTTGTCGTTCTGGCCGACGATCAATTATCGGCCCCCGACAAGGAGAAGGTGCAGCAGCGGCTCGACACCTGGATCGGCGAGGTCATCGCCGACCGACTGAAGCCCATGATGGAGTTGAAGTCGGCCGAGGACGTCACCGGCCTCGCCCGCGGCATTGCGTTCCGGCTCGCGGAAAACTTCGGCATCGTAAAGCGCGACAGCATAGCCGACGAGATGCGCCAGCTCGATCAGCCATCGCGGGCGCAGTTGCGCAAGTACGGCGTCCGCTTCGGTGCCTTCAACATCTTCCTGCCGCCGCTCCTGAAGCCTGCCGCCGCAGAATTGACGCTCGCCCTCTGGGTGCTGAACAAGGGTGCCGCAGCCGGTCTGTCGCTCGAAGACCTGCCCGAGCCCCCGCGTGCGGGGTTGACCTCCGTTGTCATCAATCCGGCCGTGCCGGAGGAGTTCTACAGGGCGGCCGGCTATCACGTGTGCGGCCCGCGCGCCATCCGCGTGGACATGCTGGAACGGCTCGCCGACTCCATCCGCCCGCTGCTGGCCTGGCGCGCCAGCGAGCCCAGTCATACGCCACCGCGTGGCTCCAGCGGCGACGGCGGATTTATGGTTACGCCCGAGATGATGTCGATACTCGGGTGTTCGTCGGCCGAACTCGGCGCTGTGCTTACCACGCTTGGCTTCCGGTCCGAAATGCGCCCCGCTCCGAAGCCACGGCCTTCCCAGGCTCCCGTTTCCTCCGAGACACCTGCCGAGCCAGCCGATGCATTGGCCGCGGAGGCGCTGGTGGACGATGCGTCGTCGCCGCAAGATGCATCAGACGCGGTCGCCGGGGTGTCCGCGGCGGGGCATACACCGGTCGAACCGATGACGGCTGAGGCCCCTGCCGAAGCTCCGTCGGACGGCGCGCAGCCACCTGCCGCTGAGGCGCGCGAGGAGGCCGCCGAAGCATCGCCCGCCGTGGCCGAGCGGGAAGCCGCCGAAGCGGCTGCGGCGGAGCCGGTGCCTGTCGTCGAGCAGCCTTCCGTTGAAGCTATGTCTGCCGTTTCCACCGAGGCATCTTCGACCGCCGGATCCGAGCCATTGATCAAATCCGACCAGGAGGCCTCGCCGGTTCCAACGCCGGAGGCGATGGCGCCGGGCGCGTTCGAAGTGAGCGCCGGGCTCACCGCTGAGACCGGCAGCGTCACCGCTGGCGAGCACACGGGGAGCGAGGCTGAAGCCGAGACGCCGATGATCGAGGTCTGGCGGCCCCGCCGGCGCCATCGCGAGGATCGCAGGCCGCGCCACGAGGGGCGCGGTCATGGCCAGCGTCGAACGGCCCCCGGCTCCGCAGAAGCATCGCCTGCTGTCGTCGATGGTTCCGCTCCGGGCGGGCAGCGGCACCGTCAGCAGAGCCAGGGCGAGCAACGGCAGGGCCAACAGGGTCGACGGCCTAACAACCGGGATCGCGATCGCCAACGCGGCGAACCTCGTCATGCGGGTGGTCGCCAGGATCAGGTGCCTTCGCAGCACGGCGCGGGCGGGGGCCGTCGCGATGCCCCGGCCGATCGGCAGAACGACAGCAGCCGGCACGACGGCAACGGCGGCGATCGACGGCGCCAGGGTGGGCGCGACGAGCGGCGTGACGATCAGCGTCGGCGCGAGGATCGAAGCCGTGTCCGCGTGAGCACGTCGGCGCCGCAGCGCAAGGGCGGCCCGGATCCAGATTCGCCGTTCGCAGCGCTCAGCGCCCTCAAGCAACAGCTCGAAAAGAGCGGCAAGACACCGAGCTGACGATGGCCGACCAGGAGACGAAGGGCGACGTGTCCAAGGGCGTCTCGCAGCGTCTCGACAAGTGGATCTGGTTTGCCAGGGTCATCCGCACCAGGACACTGGCGGCCGGCCTCGTGACGGACGGACACGTCCGCGTCAACCGCGCGCGCGTCCTCAAACCGAGCCATCTGGTCAAAGTCGGCGACGTGATAACCGTGGCAGTGGGGCCGCATGTTCGCATTCTCGAGGTGCTTGCGGCCGGAATTCGCCGGGGGCCACCGCTCGAGGCGCAGGCGCTCTACAAGGATTTGACTCCATCCCGTGTCGTCGAAGCCGGTGTCGACGCGGGTGCCGAAGCGACGCCGGCACAGCGTGAGCAGGGCGCAGGTCGACCGACGAAGCGGGATCGCCGAGCCATCGATCGGCTGCGCGAGACGGACACGTAGCGGGCGTCACAGCACGCGCATCGGCGCGCGTTCATCGAAATTGCGACAAACTGACGAGAAAGCGCACGCGCCACTTTTCTCTGACGCGGTGTCGTGCAATCCAGGGGCAGCAAATCACGGCATCGCTACGCCCGGCATGGCCGGCCGACGCGCCGAATGCCGGGCCGGGACGGGAAAGATGACTTACATCGTCACTGAACTTTGCATCAAATGCAAGTATATGGATTGCGTCGAGGTGTGTCCGGTCGACTGTTTCTATGAGGGGCAGAACATGCTCGTCATCCACCCGGACGAGTGCATCGATTGCGGCGTGTGCGAGCCCGAGTGCCCGGCGGAAGCCATCAAGCCGGACACCGAGCCCGGCCTCGAACGCTGGCTGGAGATTAACCGTCAGTACTCCGAGACTTGGCCGAATATTACTGCAAAGAAGGATGCTCCCGCGGACGCAGACGACTTCAGAGATGAAAAGGACAAGTACGAGAAGTACTTTATCGCTGAGCCAGGCGACGGCGATTAGGCTGTTTACCAAGACTGATCGGCATCGTACCCACGCTTTACGTCGTGAGTTAAGCTCGTTCATCGACTTCTTTGCGCCAAACCGCACGCGATGTCTTCATTCGCGATGAAATTTCTGTTATAGTGCGCTTGTTGATGAGTGGCGTCGCTGGTTCGACGCCCATCATTCGCTCGCGCGCAGGAAATTGGTGATGCGTTCTGCACAGTTTGGCGATCTCGAGAAAGCGGTCGTCGACGAGGTGAAGACGTACATCAAAGCGGCAGCACGCAATCATCACGGATATCCAGAGTTCTGGATTGCGAGCCTCGGGAGATCGAGGTTCGCCTAGACGGGGACAAACGCGCAGCGACCTGGTGCGGTCGCGCGCGTGAGCTATTGCGGGCTCCACGCGCTGGCGCTCGTAAGATCGTGCTGCCGATCTTGGCAGCGAAGGTAGGGCTGACGGAGCGTAGAGAACAATGACGAAGAAGACCAAGCTGCCCCCGAAAACTGGTGCTGCTAAGGCCGTGTCATTGAAGTCCAAGTCTGCCACGAAGGCGCCTACCAAGTCTCCGCCTGCCAGCGGCACGAAAGCCGGCTCGAGCAATAAAGCTGCCGCCACGAAGGCTGCTCCCGCCAAGGCCGCACTCGCCAAGGCTGCTGCTCCGGTAAAGGCCAAGGCTTCTGTCAAGCCGGCAGCTCCCGCTCTGGCGGCGACGAAACCCGGTGCCAATTCAGTCAAACCGGCTGTCGCCAAAGTTGCGCCGGTCGCCAAAGCGGCTCCGGTGCCATCTCGTGCGCCCCAGGTAACGCAGCAGCGGGCGATGCCTGCAGAAGGCGCGAAGCAGCCGGCCGAACGGTTGACGGCTAATGTGCCGGTCAAACCGGCCGCCAAGTCTGCAGCCCCGGCGGCACCCGCGTCCGCAGCCTCCGACCCCAAAAAGCCCATTACGTCACGCCATGGCTTCAAAACCAGTGAGCTGATCGTCTATCCGGCGCATGGCGTCGGCCGCATCATTGGCATCGAAGAGCAGGAGATCGCGGGCATCTCGCTCGAGCTCTTCGTGATCGAGTTCGACAAGGACAAGATGACGCTCCGCGTGCCCACCTCGAAGCTCGCCAGCGTCGGCATGCGCAAGCTCGCCGAGGACGGCGTGTTGAAGAAGGCCATGGATACTCTGAAGGGCAAGGCACGCATCAAGCGCACGATGTGGAGTCGCCGCGCCCAGGAGTACGAGGCGAAGATCAACTCGGGCGATCTTGTCTCGATCGCAGAGGTTGTACGGGATCTTTACCGCAGCGATGCTCAGCCGGAGCAATCGTACTCCGAGCGGCAGCTTTACGAGGCGGCGCTCGATCGCATGTCACGCGAGCTGGCGGCCGTCGATCATTCCGACGAGCGCGGCGCGATGCAGCGGATCACCGAGGTGCTCGCCAAGAGCGCCCGTGGCCGTCGTGCGGCCGAGGAGCAGACGGAACCCACGGAGAGCGGCGAAGTCAAGGCCGCCTGAGCTGATACCCAGACGGCAACTTGCCGTTTGCGCTGCGACTTCGATAGAGGCGCCGCCCGTCAGGGCCGGCGCCTTCGTCGTGCCCGTGCTGTCTTGTTGTCGACCGCGATACGCGACGGAATATCAATCTTCGAATTCGATCTGACCGGCGGCGACAAGCTCGATCTCGGGACCACGGTGCTCGTCGACCCAGCCGCGCACGAGGATGTTGCGGCCCACCAACGATCCCGTGTCGGGCAGCTTCAAATTGCCCGTCGCGCCGCGTCGCCAGATCACATGGAAGGCATTTCTGTGCGAACGACCGGCCGGGGCGGGGGGCGCCTCGCCGTTTGCGAGTTCGAGAATCACGAGCGCTCGCGTCGTCCGGGTGCGCTCGACGCGGCCACGGACGAGCTGGAACGTATAGCGGTATCGGGCGAGCTCGCTCGGCCGATCGGCGGGCCGAATTTGATAAGCCGCATGCGACCACAATCCAAGGCCGGCCGCTCGTGCACGTCGCTCCAGCGCCACGAGCGCGGCATGGCAGGGATTGGGATGTCGAGGCAAAGGATGGGCTCGTGCCTGACCGCGTTCCACGAGATAGCCCTGGACCCAGATCTGCCGTCCATCGACGTCGACGAAAAGATGCGCAACGACGCGGCCGTAACGATCGGTGTGCGGACCTGCAAAGGCCAGCGCGACGCTACGACCGCCAACCAGCTTTTCGAGCACCCTTTGCGCCTCGGACGAAGGCGGCCACTCGACCGACGCGGGTCGCGCGGCCGGCCATGGTCCGCCATCGCGCGCTGTCGGCGCCAGGATGCCAAGCAGGCGCAGGTCCACGCCGTCGTCGAGAGTGACACTGTGACCGTCGCCTATGGCGACCACGGCGCGGGCCGGACCCGCGTCGAGCGCGCACGGAAGCGGCGCCGAGGCTTGGGCGCGGACCTGTCGTCCCCCGGTGGCAATGCAGGCTCCTAGCAGCATCACCGTCACGGCGAAGAGCCAACCGTTGGGCTCGCGCACTGAAGCTAGACCGCGATGCGCACGGCGGCGCCATCGACCGGTATATGCGCGCCGCTGATGTAGCCCGCGAGTGGCGAGGCGAGAAACGCGACGAGCGCTCCCAGCTCTTCCGGTTCGCCGAAGCGCCCCATCGGAATGTTGTCGCGGATGAAACTGTCGCGCGATGCCTCTGTCGGATGAAGCCGTTCCAGGATCTGCACCGAGTTGATACGCCCAGGCGCGACGCAGTTGACCGTAATGCCGTGCGGCGCCAGTTCGAACGAGAGCGCTCGCGCCCACGCGACGAGTGCCGCCTTGGCCGCCCCCGCGCCGTTGACGCTTTTGCCGTAGAGCGCGCCGGTGATGCTGATGACGCGACCAAATCCGTTGGCTTTCATCGGCGCCAGCAACGGCCGCGTGATACGTCGCGCGGATGCGAAGTTGAGCGCCTGGGCCTCGTTCCAGAATTCCTCCGTCTCCTCGGCTTGTCCGAGCGGGCGCGATCCGCCTGCATTGTTGATGAGGATATCGACGCGCCCATCGAGTGCATCGAGAGCGGCCGCGACGACAGAGCTGCAACCCGCGAGCGTGGCAACATCGCCGACCGCGATCGCAGCGGATTGGGCACCAATTTCCCGTGCCCGGGCGGCCACGCGCTCCAGCGCCTCGCGGTTGCGACCCGCAAGAACGAGACGCGTGCCTTCTCGCGCAAGGCACTCCGTGATGCCGATGCCGATGCCCGCGCTCGCCCCGGTGACGAGAGCCGTTCGACCGGACAGCTTCAGATCCATGCTCGTCTCCCGTTCGCCCTGGCGGACATATGGCGGTGCTCCGGTCAATCTAAGCGGCGATGGCGACTACGAACAACCTCCGTGCCGGTCGCGACGCTGGAGCGCTGACGCGCGAACATCCCCTTCCGGGCGATGTCTCGGGTCGGTCGTCGCGTGAGATCCCGCCAAGCGCGACGCCGTTGGCGCGCAATCCCTATTCGGCCTAGAGTTGGCGCCGATGAGCACTCTTTTCGAAGCCGCAGGTCTGAGTGACAGCGTCCGTCGGCCGTTGGCAGATCGGTTGCGCCCCGCGAGGCTGCCAGAGGTTGTCGGGCAAGATCATCTTGTCGGGCCCGATGGGACGCTGACGCGCCTGCTTGCATCCGGACGGCTGCCGAGTCTGGTGCTCTGGGGTGCGCCCGGCACTGGCAAGACGACGATCGCGAGGCTGCTCGCCAACGAGGTCGCACTCGAACTCGAGCAGTTGTCTGCGATCTTCTCCGGCGTGCAGGATCTCAAAAAGGCGTTCGAGCGTGCGCGCGCCCGCCGCGAGGCCGGCAAGGGCACTCTGCTCTTCATAGACGAGATTCATCGCTTCAATCGCGCCCAGCAGGATAGCTTTCTCCCGGTTATGGAGGACGGAACGATTACCCTGGTCGGTGCCACCACCGAGAACCCGTCGTTCGAACTGAACGCAGCCCTGCTTTCGCGCGCCGTGGTTCTCGTGCTGCATCGCCACGACCGGGCGGCACTGGAGCAGCTCATCGCGCGAGCGGAGGGCGACGCCGGCCGCCCTCTTCCCCTGCAGGACGACGCCAGGGAAGCTCTCATCGCCATGGCCGATGGCGACGGCCGTACCGTGCTGAACCTCACCGAGGAAATCCTGGCCGCGGTGCCGGCCGATGGTTCGCCCCTCGATCGCGCCCGCCTGAGCACGCTCGTGCAGCGGCGTGCCCCCCTCTACGACAAGAGCCGCGATGGGCACTACAATCTCATTTCGGCGCTGCACAAATCCGTGCGCGGCTCCGATCCGGACGCGGCGCTCTACTGGCTCGCGCGAATGCTGGCGGGCGGTGAGGATCCGCTTTTCCTGGCGCGTCGCCTTGTTCGCATGGCTATCGAGGACATCGGTCTTGCCGACCCTCAAGCTGTGCAGCAAGCGCTTGCAGCAAAGGATGCTTACGACTTTCTCGGCAGCCCGGAGGGCGAGCTGGCGCTTGTCCAGGCGACGATCTACCTGGCCACGGCGCCCAAATCGAATGCCGCCTACCTCGCGCACAAGGCGGCCATGCAGTCCGCCCGGGCACATGGCAGTCTGAGCCCGCCGAAACACATTCTGAATGCCCCGACCAGGCTCATGGCCGACGAGGGCTACGGCCGCGACTACGCCTACGATCACGATACGGCGGACGCTTTTTCAGGCCAGAACTACTTTCCCGATGAGATGGCGGAACGCCCCGTCTTCTACGATCCGCCCGAGCGCGGCTTCGAACGCGAAGTCAGGAAGCGCCTGGCCTACTGGGCGGGTCTGCGCAACAAGCGCCGGGCGGGCGAAGGCTGATTTAGCCGGCTTAGATCAGAAAGCTTGCGAGCTGTGCTGTCCGGCACAGACCGTCAGTTGCTCAGTTGTCATTGTCTCCCTATCGGGCGGTTGATGATCCGACCCGAGATCAGTCCGATCAAAAAACGGAGACCTTGGATGTTGAAAAATATCTCGATGATCGCGGCAGCCGGCCTTCTCGGAACTGCCACCCTGTTCGGCAGCATGGGCGTGTCGGCCAGCACGGCCGAGGCCGGTTACAAGCACCGGCATTTTCACAAGCACTACAAGCACTACGGCCATCGTCATTATGGCCACCGGCACTACCGTCACCGGCACTACGGCTATCGCTACTACAAGCCGACCTACTATGGCTGCAAAGTTTGGAGCCACGGCTACCACAAGAAGTGCCTCGTTTGGTGGTGATTGGGCGTTCCCCATGACCTACCTCCAAACCCCGGCCGCCATTGGCGCGCCGGGGTTTTCCGTTTGACGTGATTCTGCGGGCGAAGCCGTTTATGCTGCGCCTCCACAGGCAACGCGGAGATAGATCGAGAGGCCGGCTTGCCTCGGAAAGCGGAGCGGCATGGCGAGCGACGACCTGCGGGTTCACGATGTGCTGAGGCAGCGCAGCGTGCTCGGCCGTCTCCCTGACGAAGCGCTTGCAGGACTGATCGGTCGCGGGCGCCCTGTCCGCTTCGCCAAGGGTGAAGCGCTCTACCGACGCGGTGACGCGGGCGAGAGCATGATCGTGATCGTCGCCGGCCGCGTGAAGATCTCGAACGTGACCGACGACGCCCGCGAGGTGATCCTCAATTTCCTTGGCCCTGGTGACCTGATCGGGGAGATGGCCGCTCTTGACGGGAGCCAGCGATCGGCCGACGCAACGGCCCTGGACACGGTTGCGGGTCTCCTTTTTTACCGGCGGGACATGATCGCGACGCTCGAGCGCCACCCCGAAGCTCTGCTCGGTATTGTCGCCGAGCTCGCGACCAAACTTCGCCGGACCTCCGCCATGATCGAGCACGGCGTCTTGCAGATGTCTGGTCGGGCGGCGCGCGGCCTCCTTCGTCTCGCCGAGCAGCATGGACGCGAAGCCGCCGACGGCATGCGTCTCGAGATCAAGCTGTCGCAGAAGGACCTCGGCAGCTACTTGGGGCTGTCACGCGAGAACACCAGCCGCGAGCTGAGCCGATTGCGCGAGGCCGGCCTCATCCGCGTCGAAGGCGGCGAGATCGTGATCATCGATCGGGCCGGCCTCGAGGCTTGGGCCACGGCAGAGGCTTGAGGTGCTCTACGGGGGCTCGTTGTCGCGTGCCGGGCGCTGCGGCGCGCTCACCAGCAGGGCCGATAGCGTCGCCAACCCTCCGAGTGTAGCGAATATGGTCAGCGAGGCGGAGTAGTCGCCCGTGATGTCCCTCAGCACGCCAGAGATCAGCGGCCCCGAGGCTTGGGCCGTCACCTGGATGGCGAGCGCGACGCCGCGGATCGCCCCGAAGCTGCGCCGCCCGAAATAATCGGCCCAGGCCACAGGCAGTGTTGTGTGGATGCCCCCCATGGCCACACCGAATAGCGCGGCCGATGTCAGCGCGTCGAAAGAAGTCGTCACTCGCGAGATCAGGATCGAGCTCGCACAGAGCGCAAGCCCCGAGACGGCCAAGCCCATCTTTACGCCGATACGGCGCAGCAACAGCCCGAACAGGAGCCCGACCACGGCTGACGTGGCCGAGAACGCCGTTACGCTTGAAACGGCGGCCGCCGCGCTGACACCGCGCTCCATCAGATGCGCTGGCTGGTGCAGGCTGGTCCCCGCCTGAACGGGAAAAACAAGCAGCGTGTAAAGCGAAAGCAGCCAGAATGCCGGCGTTGCCAGGGCCTCCGATCGTGTAAATGAAGGCTCGCTGTCAATCGAGCGCTCGATGGCCGGGCCGCCATCGTCGCGCGCCGGCGCGGCCTTGGCACCGTCTGGCAAAAGCCCGAGATCTTCGGGGCGTCGTACCATCAGTGCCCAGGTCGGAAGGAAACCGATCGTCAGCACCGTCAATCCAATCGCGATCCAGCCCATTCGCCAGCCGCCGTGCGCCATCGCCCAATAGCCGATGAGCGGCATGATCGTCAGGCCGACCATCTGCGCCAACGTCGCGATCGACGTAGCGAGAGGCCGCCGCGCGGCAAACCAGTTCACCACCGCCCCGTATGTGCCGAGATCGAACGGCCCCGCGAAATTCATGCGCGCGATGCAGAACAGGAGATAGAAGCCGATCAGCGATTGCACGCCGGACAGCATCAGGATTGTCGCACTCGTCATGAGCACGGCCGCAAGCAGAATCGTGCGCGGACCCTTGCGATCGAGAAACGATCCAACGAAAGGCGATGTCAGCGCAGCCAGTACGCCACCCAGCGAAACGGCGCCCGACAGCGCCGCACGCGACCACCCGAACTCTTCCGTCATGGGCGTGACGAAGATGGACAGCGTGCCGACGGCAGGTCCGACCCGCGCCACGGCGGCGCAGCAGACGCATGCCAGCACGACCCAGCCGTAATAGAAAGGGAGCCGCCGCGCGAGGCTGGCGACGAACGAGATCTGGGTCATGTGCCGGCTGACTGACGACGATGGAGCTTCATGGAACGGCTCTGTCGTGCCGCCGATCGATGTTGAACGAGGCAACCCCACTCGGCAAGCTTTCTGGCAAGGCCTTGGTGCGCGCCCGCGAGGGTGCAACAATCGCCACCGACGCACGCCGGCAATGGACGAGGGGCCGCCCATGAAATTCGCGCTGCATTTCTCGAATTCGAATTTTGCCGATGGAGCCGGCGCCAAGCGACTGGCGCAGGCCGCCGAGTCGGCGGGCTTCGAAAGCCTCGTTGTGATCGAGCACGTCGTCTGGCCGACCGCTTATGTCTCGAAGTACCCTTACTCCCCGACCGGCCGCTTGCCGGGCGGCCCCGAGACCAAGCTTCCCGATCCGCTCATCTGGATGGCGTTCGCACTTGCCGCGACCACGCGCCTCAAGTGTATGACCGGCATCCTGATCCTGCCGCAGCGCAATCCTGTCGTTCTCGCCAAGGAACTTGCCACGCTCGACCACATGAGTGGAGGGCGGGTTGAGCTTGGCGTCGGCGTCGGCTGGCTCAAGGAGGAGTTCGAGGCGCTGGGTGTGCCGTTCGAGAAGCGCGGCGCTCGGACCGACGAGTATATCGAGGCCATGCGCCGCCTCTGGGGCAAAGACGACGCGAGCTTCGACGGAGCATTCGTGAATTTCAAAGGTATGAGCTGCAATCCGAAGCCGGTCGCAGGGCGAGTCCCGATCCACATCGGCGGGCACTCTGAAGCCGCTGCACGCCGCGCGGCAAAGTATGGTGACGGTTTCTTCCCCGCGACCGGCTCCCAGGTCGACATTAGACCCGTTATCGAGCACATGCAGAAGCTCGCCGTAGAAAACGGCCGTGATCCCCGGTCGATCGAGATCACCAGTGGTTGCCCGAACGCATTACCCGGCTCGGGCACTGATCCGGTGAGGGCGGTCTCCGACGTAGCGGCAAAGGGCGTCGGCCGCATCGTCCTGCCCGTCACCGCCTTCATGTCGGGCGCGCCGTCCGGAGCGACGCAGCACGCCAACACCTTTGGCGGGCTCGACGCATCGGGGCTCGAGGAGCGTCTTCAGGAATTCGGCGAAAGAGTCATCCGGCAAGTCGGTTGAGCGACCGCCTGCAAGTCGCAGCATAAGGTCCGATCCGCCGCGGGATCAGCCGTTCGGCGGCGTATAGCTCCCGATTTTCGCGTGGGCCCGCTTCATCGCTTCTTCCGCCTCCTGCGGGGTGATCAACTGCGTCGATTCGAACCGCGAAACGCGCCGGTCGATGCCGCCAGCATCGATGCGGCCGTCAAGGAGACCACATCGGGGAATTCTGCAATACCAACGCCGTCATACTCGCCGAGCGCGTAGCTTTCGAGCTTGCCGCCGAAGCTTTCGATGAAATCGTGCGCGGGTCGTGATCGGTCTTGCGGCTTCGATACGAAGTTTTTTGCGCTGTCTATGCTCAATTTCCATCGCAAGAGATAGTGAGCCATCGTTCTCCCCAAGCATTCAATTGCCGGTGGTCGCTGATGCGCGTAGTGAAAGCGGTCTGCGCCTACGAGCACGATGGTTCGGAGAAAGCCGGCGACCCGCAAGCCACCGGCTCGGCTCATTTCGGGACGATCGCCTACTCCGCGGCGTCGGCCTTCTGCGCGACGTCCTTGAGGTGCCCGAAGCGATCCCGGAACGGCTGGGTATCGATTTCCTCGAGCTCGATCTCGCCAGCGAGCACCCGCCGCTTCCACTCCTGATGCGCCGGCTCCGCCGCATGGAACTCGGGCATCACCTCCTTGGCAAACAGCTCCAGACCTTCGCAGATATGCTCGTGCGGGTTCTTGCCCGCCTGGTTCAGCATGATGATCTGGTCGACGTTCGACGACTGGAACTTCCTGAGCTTGGCGCGGATCGTATCCGGCGAGCCGACCAAGCCCGACCTGACTGACCGTTGCACCGCGTCCGGATTGGCGTCTTTCCACTTCACGAACTCGTCCCAGACGTTCACGGTGCCCGCGCGCGGACGTTCGCGCGTGGGGCTGCGACCATAGAAGTTGAGCGCAAACTGGAAGAACGTCAGTCCTTCGGCGCGTTTGCGGGCTTCCTCGTCCGTCTTGGCGCACATGAAGTACGACACGAGCGCAATGTTCGGATTGATCTGGTAATCACCGAGCTTGTCGAGACGCTTTGTCACCGCATTGTAGTAAGCATGCACCCAGGCATGCGCCGCATCCGCCGAAACGAACTGAAACCCGAGGGCGCCCATACCACGCCGCCCGGCATACTCGATCGTCGGAAGTTGCGAGCACGCTACCCAAAGTGGTGGATGCGGACGCTGCAGCGGCTTCGGCACGACGTTGCGGAACGGAAACTTGAAGTGTTCGCCGCTATACTCGCACGGCTCGTCCTTGAACATCGGCACCATGCAGCGGACACCATCCTCCCAGATGTCGCGCTTGTTCTCCATGGTGACGCCGAACGGCTCGAGTTCGGTTGACGACGCGCTTTCCCCGAGGCCGAGCTCCGCCCGCCCATGGCTCAGCAGGTCGAGCGTCGCTGCCTGAGCGGCAATCTTGGACGGATGGTTCGTAGTCAATTGAAGTATGCCGTGTGCCAGGCGAATAGTCTTGGTGCGCTGGCTGGCCGCTCCGAGGAACACGGCCGGAGCCGAGGAATGTGAGTATTCCTCGAGATAGTGATGCTCCACCTCCCACGCATAATCGTAGCCGAGGCGATCGGCCAGCTCGACCTGATCGAGTGCCTCGTTCAACAGCTTGTGCTCGCTGTGGCGCTCCCAAGGACGCGGAATTTGCAGCTCGTAGAAAATTCCGAATTTCATGACGTCTCCTCGGCTCCCTGGCCCCTGTTCATCTGACGTTGGGGCCAAGGTTGCCATCGAACACGCCTGGGCGAAAGAGGGCAGCGCGACCCCTCGGCAAGGTCGCCTCCGGCGACTTCACCCGTCGTGTTAGTCTAATCCTGGCGCCCGCCGTTCATGCCAGCCTGTCGCCTGCTCGTAGGCCCGTGCGACCCTGTAGACGCGCGCTTCTTGCCACGCGTGTCCGATGATCTGGATCGACAGCGGCAGACCTTCCGGGGTAAAGCCCGCAGGGATCGCGATGGCCGGCAGACCTGTCACGTTGAACGGCTGGCGTGCCTGCCGCGGATAGACCCGCGCGCAAGCTTCAGCATCGTCGATCGGCGGCGGCGGGTCCATGCTCGATACGGTCAAAAGTGCGTCGAATCCGTCCATGGCCGCCTTGGTCTGCTCGACCAGCCGCGCGCGCCAGCGCAGCGCGTCCACGTAGTCGGCCGCGGAAAGCCCGGCGCCGATCGCAAGTCGTTCTCGCGCCAGCTCGCCATAATCCCCCGGTCGCTCGGCAAAGTGCCGACGGTGGATCGAGAAGGCTTCGGCGGCGAGTATGATCCGGTTGCACACTGAGTACTCTTGCAGCCGCGCAAGCCGCATCTCACGCACGTCTGCGCCGAGCTGGCGCAGAACGCCGGCAGCTTTGTCCGTCGCCTTGATCTGCTCGGGGTGTGCCGTCTCGTCCCCATCGTAGAAATGCCGGACGAGCCCTATTCTGAGGCCCTTCACGCCCTTGCCGAGCTCCGCCGAGAAATTTGGCACCGCCACATCGGCGCTTCCAGGATCGAGCGCGTCGTGGCCCGCGAGCACTTGCAGCAGAAGCGCGTTGTCCGTTACGTCACGCGTCATCGGCCCGACGTGGTCGAGAGAAAATGCGAGCGGAAAGACGCCGCGCCGGGAAACCCGTCCGTAGGTCGGCTTCAAGCCGACAATGGCGCACATCGAGGCCGGATTTCGAACCGAGCCGCCGGTGTCTGTACCAAGTGCCGCCGGTAGCATGCCGGTCGACAGCGCGACACCCGAGCCAGAGGAAGAGCCGCCCGGGAAATTGGCGCCGCCCCACGGATTGACGGCCGCAGGCCAGGGGAGGTCGTGCGACGGTCCGCCGATCGCGAACTCATGCGTCGACAGTTTGCCCATCACGACGGCGCCCGCCGCCTCCAGCTTGTCTGTCACGACGGCGTTCGTCGGAGCCCGGTGATCCTCATAAATCTTCGAATGGCAGGTCGTCGGGTAGCCCGCCAGGTCGATGATGTCTTTCAGGCCGACGGGCATTCCGTGAAATGGGCCGCGATAGCTCCCGCCGGCAATTTCCGTCTCCGCCGCTTTGGCCTGCGCCTTGGCGCGCTCCGACGTCACCCGGATGAAAGCATGCCACTTCGGATTGAGGCGCTCGATCCGCTCGAGCAGCGCGTCGACCAGTTCGACCGGTGAAAGCTCACGCTGCGCGATCATCTTTGCCGCCTGCGCGATGGACAGCCACGCAAGACCTGTCATCGGCGATCCTCCGCCCGCCCAGGCAGATGGAACGCGTGGCTGCATTCTTCCGCGGGAATGAAGTCTTTGGGCAGTTGCGCGGCCAAATTGGCGGCCGCCTTCAACGCCGACCGCCAAGCCTCCGGGTACTCTTCCTGTAAACGAGTAACGCCAGCAGCCTTTGCAATGCGGACCGCTTCGTCTTGCTCCATAGCGGGTCATGCCTTTTCTAAAGCTTCGGACACACACCATTGGCGCACGCCTCTCGGCGCCAGTCCAGCCCGAGCCGCGAGCAGGTTGCCCACCCTCGCGCACAATCGGAGAGCAACAACGATGGATAGTGCCTCGCGGCCGATCGGATGACAGGTGCCGAACCGTGCGGGAGCCCACTTTGAAACGCGCTACGCCCAGCCCAACTGCTTCAGCGAGAAGTTTGCGTTCCAGATCTTTTTCATGTGTCGGATCTTGTCGCCTTCGAACTGCATGACATAGGCGTAGTCCGCCTCGATGTGCATCCCGGTCGGCGGAACGGGACCGCCCTCGCCGGTCTGCGATCCCGTGAACACCGCGGCGGCGACAACGGCATGGCGTTCGTTATCGACACCCCAGGCCGTCAAAGTATAAGCGCCATTGGGAATGGGCGTGAAAAGTCCCTTCATCCAATCGGTGTAGGCTTGGAGCGTTCGAACTTCGGCAAGCGCATCGGCTTGGCACGAGAACGTTGCGCCCGGCGTGCAGAATGCCTGGCACGTACTCCAGCCTTTGCCCGTTTCACAAGCTTCGAAAAATGCCTTGGCAATACTCTCCATATGCGACATGGGACGCTCCAATACGCTCTGATATTGAGTATCCTTTTAAAGCGCATTTCGGAGATTTCATAGCCCGATCGTGGTATAGAAAGTGGTTTTCATTTTATCATTCGCCGCTGCGCGTGTTGATTTCGATCACCTCGAACGAGGCGCGCGCATGCTCGGCCGCGCCGGAAGGACGATCTTTCGTGTAGTAGTTGCCAAGCACCAGCACGTCCATTTGCGTGCGCAGAAAGCACGATATCGCTTCTTCGGGCCGGCCGACGATCGGCTCCTGCTTGTTGAAGCTCGTGTTGAGCAGGATCGGAACACCGGTGATGGCGGCGAACCTCTCGATCAGTGCGTGATAGCGCGGGTTCGCGCTCTTCGCGACGGTCTGGATGCGCGCCGTGCCGTCCACGTGCACCGCGGCGGGTATGCGGTCGGCAAAGCCGGCCCGTACTCGGGGCGCGAAGGTCATGAACGGATCCGCCTGGTCGATCTCGAAATACTCGCCGACCCTTTCAAGCAGCACGGACGGCGCGAACGGGCGGAACGGCTCGCGGAACTTGACGCGCGTGTTGATGACGTCGCGCACGCCGGGTGAGATGGGCGAAGCCAGGATCGATCGGTTGCCGAGAGCCCTCGGCCCGATCTCGTAGCGCCCCTGGAACCAGCCGACGATCCTCCCTTGGGCCAGATCGTCGGCGACGCGATCGAGCAAAGCGTCGTCCTCGAGACGCTCGAACGCCATCCCGGCCGCACTCAGTGCAGCTTCGATCTGACCGTCGCTATATCCGAGGCCGTGATAGGCGTGGTCCATCGTCGTGCGGCGCGAGTTCCCCAGCGTCTGGTGATAATGGTAGAGCGCACTGCCCAGCGGAGCGCCCGTATCCGACGCGCAGGGCGGTACCCAGATGCGCGCAAATCCAGCCTCGCGCAGCAACCGCGCGTTGGCGACGCAATTCAGCGCAACGCCGCCGACGAAGCACAAGTTGTCCGATGGATTACTGCGACGTGCGGCCTTGGCGACGTGGAGGATCACGTCCTCGCTGACGGCCTGCAAAGCGAACGCGATATCCTTGTGGTGGTCGCTGAGCGCGCTGCCGCGTTGCCGGGACGGACCGAAAGCATCCACGAATTTCTGTTTGAACGGCCGGATCATGCCGTATTTGTCATAGTTGAAATAGCTCATGTTGATGGAAAAGCGGCCATCCGGCTCAAGCCGGACAATGTCGCGCATCCGCTCGACGAGGCGGTCGCTGCCGAGTGCCGCCAAAGCCATGACGGTCCCCTCCTCGAATATTTCGAAGCCGAGGTGACGTGTGACCAGCGTGTAGACCATGCCGAGGCTGTCGAAGAAGGAACCCTGCCACTGGCGTTCGAGACGACCCTCGCTCCCCCTGTAGACGCTGGTCGACGTCTCGTCGCCGAAGCCATCCATGACGATGATCGTGGCATCATCGAAGGGCGACACGAAAAACATGGCCGCGTGCGCATCGTGGTGGGCGACGCCCACGATCTCAGGTCGTTTCTGGCGGGGAAAATACCGCCACAGCCCGAAGCGCAAGCACTGGTTCATGACCACGACCGCACCGTCTTGCGCAGTGTGGGCACTGTCTCGAACGAGGTTGAGGCTCGCCGGCAGACCACTGAAAACGGCCTTTGCGAACGTGCTCCGCAGCCGCTTCTGGTCCCACGGCACCGTGATCGTGTCGACATCGGCAAGTCCTGCGCCATCCGGCCCGAACATCGCGGCAAGGGACTGGCGCGGAAACCAAAGGGTGTGCTTTTCCCGCGAATGGCGCTCCTCCTCCAGCACTGAGACGATCTTGCCGTCCGCCAGCAGCGCTGCCCCGGTGTCGTGGGTCAAGGTCACGATGCCCAAAATCTTCATCGGTTGTCCATTCGCGAAGTGTGGCGCGGCAGAAACTAGCCCAACCGACCGTGAGTCCGTCTGCTACTTGAACAACGGGTTAAAGTGTGCGGATTGCAATGGTGGGCTTAGCGGAGAGGCGAGGTTTGCCTCAATTGTCGCCAAATGGCCAGACGGCAAGCGATATGCAAGGTTTGAAGGGCTGGCCGACGCAGAGATGGGCCCGGCTCACCGTCAGCGTGCGCCGTCCGGGCATCTGCGTGCTCATGCGCCGAAGCGTCCGATCTGGACGTCCGTGCGTCCCCGTGCCATCGTCGGTCTACTGCGATGCCCGCCACTCGAGTCCGGCGGCGCCCTGTGACCTAAACATCTGAACGGGACGACCGCTGAGAGCATGCTGACGACCTCGGGCTGCCGTGCGCAGTCCACCGCGTGGCGCAATCGCTTCTTGCGAAGCTTGCTCCGAGGGCTTTCGGCTCTCGCTTGCATATGCTCGAGCGCCTCACCCGGCACAGGTCGCACCGACGCCCTCGCACCGTGGCACGGGCCTGTTCCCTCCTTGTCGCTTGCTGCGCTCGACGGCCCCCGTATCACGCTCTCGGCGCCACAGGGCGGCATCGTGATCGTGCATTTCTTCGCCACGTGGTGCGAAACGTGTGGGCCGGAGCTGCATGCACTGCAGCGTCTGCAGTCGGATTTCGGCTCGTGCGTGACGATCATCATCATCGACGTCGGCGAGCCCGCGGACCGCATCCGGCGCTATTTCCAGACATTTCCCGCCCGTCCGCGGATCGGTCTGGACGCCGATCGCTCCGTCGCCCGTGCCTGGGGTGTCTACGCGCTCCCCTCGAGCTTCGTTCTCGACCACTCGCTTGCGCCTCTGTGGCAGGCGATCGGCGACGTGCCCTGGGACGAGGCGGCGGTTCGGCAGCGGCTCTCCAAGGCGGGCGGAACGGGCCAATCCTCTGATCCTCGGCAACCAACCTCACCTCTCGATGCTAAAGGAAAATGTCATGACCATTGATCGTCGCCACGTGCTCTTGGGAGGAACGTCGCTGGCTTTGGCGCCGGCGCTACCGACGCGGCTTCGGGCTGAGCCGACGTTCGCGCCCACGCCCGGAAAGTGGCGCACATTCGAGATCACCACCACGGTGTCGCTGGCGGACAAAACAGGAGTACAAGCCTGGGTCCCGATCCCGTCTTTCACGGCCGAAGACTGGATGCGGCCTGGCGAAACAACCTGGACGACGAAGACGGGCGAAGCGGCCGTGACACGCGACCCGACATCAGGCGCGAGTATGCTTCATGTGCGATGGCCGGCCGGCGCGCCAGCCGACATAGCGGTCGTCAGTCGGTTCGCGGCGCGCGACCGTGCGGTCCGCCTTCAGCCAGCCGATGCAGCCGCGCTCGATGCTGGACAGAAGCAGCGCTATACCGCCTCGACGGAACTCCTGCGCCTCGACGGCATCACCAAGGAGACCGCTCAGCGTATCGTGAGTGGGGCTCCGAGCGATCTCGACAAGGCGCGTCGCATCTACGAGTGGATCATCGACAATACCTTTCGCGATCCGAAGACGCGCGGCTGCGGCGTCGGCGATATCGAGGCGATGCTCAAAACGGGGAACCTTGGCGGAAAGTGTGCCGACCTCAACGCACTCTATGTCGGGCTGGCGCGCGCGGCCGGACTTCCCGCTCGCGACCTCTACGGCATTCGGGTCGCGCCGTCCGCCTTCGGCTACAAGAGCCTTGGCGCCAATACCGCCACGGTCACCAAGGCGCAGCATTGCCGTGCCGAGGTGTTCCTCGAAGGCATCGGATGGGTTCCGGCCGATCCGGCCGACGTCCGTAAGGTCGTGCTCGAGGAGCCACCGGGCAACCTTTCGCTCACCAGTCCCAACGTACTTGCTGCACGCAAGACGCTGTTCGGGGCCTGGGAAACCAACTGGCTGGCCTACAATGACGCGCACGACGTGAAGCTGCCGGGCTCCAGCGGACCGAGCATCCCATTCTTGATGTATCCCCAGGCGGAGACGGCGGCCGGCCGCATCGATCCGCTCGATCCGGACGCCTTCAAATACACGATCTCGGCTCGAGAGCTGTCTGCTTGACAGCGGGTCGATGCCCACTCGGGACCGGCATTGCGCTTTGAAACGGCATGGCGCGCTGTGCTCGGCAGCGCTCCGTATCGCTTTGTCGCGGCCAGCGGACCCTTTGAGGGCCGCTTGCCGTCAGGGCGTGCTGGCGGCAAGCGGGTGGAACGTTTTTGGCACGAGCCAGCCGACGATCAGGAAAATCGCAAGCACGACCGTTTGCGCGACGATGAATGGCATTTCCGCCTGCGTCGGTGCCAGGGCCTGAAAGACTGCAATTTTCTGAAACGCCTGGACGACACCAACGAAGACATTGAGGTAGAGCGAGGCCAGCGCGGTCGCAATATAAATCGATCGCCAGCCTCCGTTCAGGTGGCGACCGTAAAGCGCAATCAGCGCAAGCGTCAGCAATACGAGCGATATCACGCCGAACACATGCGAAGCACCGAAGCTGGTCGACTTGAAGAGAAAACCCGTGACGCTTGTTAGAACCGTGGTCGCGAGGAAGATGCCGGTCAGGCCGCCCAGGTGCTTTCCCGTGAGCATTCCAAATGCGACGATGATCCCGCTGACAATTCCAACGAGACTGATGACGACGTGCACCATTGTGAATGTTGACGTCGACATGCCTAGAATCATCGCACGTACTCCTCTGTTGAAACGGATCGCATTCGCCACGTGTCAGATCTGAGTGTCGGCTGCCGAACGCCCATTGGAGACGACGGCTGTCAACATAATACCAGTCCCGATTTTATTGCAGTTATCTCACGATCTCGGCGTACAGCTGCCTGAGCACGCGCGAAGTTTCGGCAGCTTGCGCGGCCTATGCCAGTGGTTGACGTCGTTACGCGTCGGCACCTCTGGCTTGCTTCACCGCGAAGCATCGGGCTATCTGATCTCATTCCGCGTTCTGCGGTCGCATCCTGCTTTTGCTGGTGGTCTCGCCGTGGATCTCATGTTGGTGAAGGAATGGCTAAGTTCTCCTGTTGCGCTGGTGTTCCTCCTTCTACCCCTCCGGCTCGTCGGGCTGTCGCTCATTGAGCGTTACTCTCCGGCCCACGAATCCCGCTTTCGCGAGCAGATCCTGTTCGATCTGGCTGCCATGCTGTTCTACGTGGCGATCACGTATCCCATTGCCGAACATGCAGTGAGGCTAATCGGGGTTTCCGCGCCGATTCCTTCGACCATTAATTCGCTTCCGTATGCAGTACGGATTCTACTCTATCTGATTGTTGCTGATTTTGGCCATTACTGGCTGCATCGCCTAATGCACCATCCGCTTCTATGGCCGGTGCATCGCTGGCATCATTCGCCCACGCACATGAGCTGGTCGGCCGGCGCGCGGGAATCGATTCCGGACGCCATCATCGTCAACCTAGCCTATATGTTTGCATGGCCGCTGCTCGGACACGTCGGCCCGACGACCGCCGGCTTGCTCCTGATTTTCGTAATGTTCAAGAACGACTGGATGCATCTCAATGTTAACTGGCGCCTGCCTTGGCTCGAATGGCTCATTGTTACGCCTCGTTACCATCACATCCACCACAGCGACGATCAGCGACACCATTCGAAAAATCTGGCGATCCTGTTTTCGTTCTGGGATCGCCTGTTCGGCACCTATATCGACCCTGATCGGATCGACTCGAAGCTGAGGTTCGGGACCGGCGAGAAGGTTTCGACGCCGCGCATGATCATAGGCGTCTCAGGCCCGCGCATGAGATGAGGCGCACGTGTGTCCGCCTCATCGTCACGAATGACACCTGTCCGGCTGAGCCGAGCCAAGCGTCCCCGAATGCTCAAGGCAGCCCTGATTGGCCGCGTTGCTTTACTCGCCCAGAGCGGCAACGATCTGCGTCACGAGTGCCGGGTCGATCTTGAGATCCTGGATGAGAGCATCCTGCTTTGAGAGCAGCAGCTTGCGCGCGCGTTCAAGGTCGGCCTTCGGCGGAATCACAACGGTCATCCCCTGCTTCTTGGCATCCTCGGTCGCCGACTTCTGACGCTCTTCCGCCAGGTTGCGAATGCCGTCGATCTGTTCCTCCCAAACGGAGGTGATGACGTTTTGAATTTCTGGCGGGTACTTCGCCCACGACTTGGCGGAAATCAGTGGCACGTACTGTGTGAACGACTGGTTGTCGACATAAGCGTGCTTGAGCCCCGAGTCCCAGAGCTTCGCGCTACGCACCGACTCGAACGTCGTCATGAGACCGTCCATAGTGCCGCGTTGCAAGGCCTGGGAAACGTCCGGCCACGCGATCTTGATGGGATTGGCCCCCAGCACATGAAAGCGCTGTATGTTGCCAGCCCCGCCCGGCGTCCGGATCTTCAGGCCCCGCAGATCTTCCCAAGAGTTGATCGGCTTGCTGATCGTGTAGGTTTGCTGGTGCCCGAGATCCATCCACCGGCCGACGACCTTGATGCCAAGTTTTGCCTCGAGCTTGGCGGCGAGGGCCTTCCCGACCGGTCCGTCGGTGACCTTGTAGATTTCTTCGCGGGTGCGCCCATAGAAAATCGGCAGATCTACTGCATCGAAATCCGAGACGAACTTGCCGAGGTGGAACGTGACCGGAATGCCCATGTCAATGGCACCCTGGTTGAGGGCCTTCGGCACGTCCGTGTCTTTGTGTTTGGCGGCGCCATGGTAAACCTTCACTTCGAGTTTGCCGGCGGCGCGCTTCTCCAACTCCTCCGCTATCTGAAGGACCGCAATATTTCGCACGTGATTAGGCCCGGTTTCGAGCGAAATCTCCAACTTGTACGGTGCTTGCGCAAGCGCGCTGGTCGTGAGGGCAAAGACCGCAATAACGGCCGCCCCCGCGAAGCGGATGGATGGCATGGGCTACTCCCTTTGACGGAACGGCACGCTTATGCGTGTCCAATTCTTCATGATGTCTGGCGGTCGCCTGCATCCTGGGATGCCTAACGACCTGTGACAGCATGTCATCCATTCCAGAGGGTCGTGGGCTCGTCAAGAGATTGCAGGCGGACAGTCATTACCGCGACTTCGCGAGTGCCGCGCAGACGGGCCACGCGTTGGCTGCTGGCGGTTGCGGCAGGTCGGCGACGAGGTCGAGCGCCTGCTCGTGGTGGCTGCGCCGCCGCGCGTCATTGCCCGGTAGCTGCGGCCTCATAGACCCTGCGGGTTGCCTGGGCCAGGATTTCGATCCTGTTGAGGCAGTCGTCCACGCGAGCCTCGGAGTCGGCGACACTGTTTGACCTTACGATCACAGCAACGAGCTGTGAAATGAGCAGATTCTCGACTGCAAAAGTATCGCCCGTTCGAGATTGCGACGCCACGTAGGCGTTGGAAACCGCCTTGCACACGTCAGCGACCACGTGCTCTCCGAGCTTTCGCTCGATTTCGTCAAATGTCATCCTGAGTATGCCCCGAGCTATCCATGCGCCTGCTCCATGGCGCCAGCGAAGCATCGCACGGTCAACCAACTGGGGGTTTGCTCGGGTCGTTTCACTCGGGACGATGGCCTTGACGTTTGGGGCAGGTTTTAACGCGCAAAAAATCGGGCCAGATCGATGAGCCTTTTGCGCGCCTCCGGATCTTGGATAGTGCTGAACAGTTTCAGAAGCTCGACCATCTCGCTTGGGTCAGGCTTGTCACTCTTAGGAATTTCCGAGGATTCCGCCTCGCTTCCCGCGAGCAGAGAGCCCACGCTCACCCCAAGGTGTCGGGCGATTTCGACCGCACGCGCAGCGCTCACCCGGTTTTCACCGCCTTCGTATTTCTGCAGCTGCTGACACGAAAGCCCGAGCAAGTGGGCTAGCTCTTCCTGGGTCATGCCCCGGCTTGCCCGCAGCGTCCTGAGACGCTGACCGATCGCGACATCCGCTACCCCGGCCCGGGCACGCGCAATCACTGGCCTGCGCGTCACCGTCGGCATCCGCATTGCATTCGGTTCCTGATCCGTCTTCCCCGCAGCGAATTAAGCATCCGATTTATCTTCCGGCAAGCCCGGACACTCAAGCGTACCAATCTGGAATTGGTAGGATCGATCTGCAACTGCAACCAACAGGTGGTCAACATGACGCTCAATCATCGTGCCGTTGAAGCTGATATCTCGCGTTCACCAAGAGTCTTGGCCCCGTTGACGAGCCTGAGGGTCGACTACGGGCCACGTGATCTGCTGGCTCGCTTCTTCCTGATGGCCGACGCCGCCCTGAAGGACGAAGGCATTCTCCTGGGGTTCGGCAGCTTTGATGAACTGGTCGAGACCAATGCCCGGCACAGCGACAGTTGGTCTCCTATTGCCCCGACATTCGACCCCGCAAACGGCCTGTGCGACGCGGAGCGCTCGTATGCGCTGATAGGCCGAAATGTCGATAATGAGGTTGTGATCGCCCAAGGGACCCGGATTTTCGATTGGTCGGAAACAACCCTCAAACAGGAAGCGGAAAGCCTGCGACTGTACTATGCCGATCCCGCGCGTCAGGCTCGACCGGGTGAAGTCTGCACGGTGACCGCCGCGACGGCCGGCAACTTGTCGGGTTCGGTCGCGTACCACGGGTCGGCCTGGTGGCACCCGAGCGTTCGCGGGCGCCTATTGGGATCGATCATCGCGCGCATTTCCCGCGCCTATTCATTTACGCGGTGGCAGACGGATATGTCAGTCGCCTTCAACTCGAACGTCCTGATTGCCCGGGGTTGGCCCACACGCAACGGCTACCGGCACATCGAGCATGGAGTTCGACTGCGCAACTTCGCAATCGGCGACTATGATGGCGGAGTTGTCTGGATCACTGCCGACGAATTGGTCGCCGACTTGTCAGAGTTCATGACGCAGCTCGAAGCCCGGCTCAAGACGCGCGACGCCCTGCGAACAGCATAGGACGCAGGTCCCCAGTCCGGCTATCCGGATCGGGGCGAGCAGTCGAGTATAGCGAAACGAAGTTCGACCTCGGCCTGGCCACCAGGTTGAGGTCGTGATGTCCTCGACGATAGGTGATCCCGTCGCCATAACTTGGCGGTATGCAGCCGAAATCCTGCGCGCGTAGGTCTTGTCGGGTTGCTCCTCGATGGAAAAGTTAGCCATCGCCCGCAGCCGAGTGGACGGATAACGCTGGAAGCCTTCTCCCCACAGCATGAGCCTGAGCGGGGCATGTTCTCCAGCAGCGTGCACGAGCATGAAGGGGCGTTGTGCGTGGGCTTGCAGGATGTCGTGCAGCGCCGCGGCGCTGGCGCACGGCGGTACTGATCGGAGCAACTCGCCGAGAGAGCTGCCGCTTTCGAGCGATTCGACGCGTCGGCGACGCGCGGCGAAGTAGCCCTCCTCGCCATCGCAGACCGCTGTATCGAAGACATGAGCAAGATGCTGCGTCGCAGACTCCACGGTCGCAAAAATCTTATACGACCAACCATTATGCAGCGTCTCGACCAGAACCCGCGCAGGTCCCCGTCGCCGCAGCGCGAGCAGTAGACCGGCGAACGTAACCTCGGTGAGGGTCGTAGGCCTCCAACTCACCTGAAGGCCGTGCTGGCCCTCCTTCAGTCGCGCCCAGCCCATGTTCACAAGGGCGTAGCGAGCAAACTCCTCAGGCGATAGCCGTGCATACAGCGATGACATGAGGTTCGGCGACCCTTCGAAGGTAATTTCACCCGCCGAGTCGATCAGCCACCCAGACATGCGTTCCCCACGTGCGCGCTTAAGACGAGGATAGCGCCAGCAGGGCTCGTCGCCAAGCTGAACTCCAGTCGAGGCCCGCCTGCTTCGGGTCGGCTTCGCGATGACCTAGTTCTTGTCACGAGAGAAGCAAAGCGGCTACTGATGTGGGCAATCGGCGCGTCTCGCTGCAATTCCCCGACGTGTTCTGGCACGAGCTACCATGCTCGACTTGGGTTCGTACTACAGATGTGAACGAAATGAGATCGATTGGCTTCGAGCTCGTCGCTCTCGAAGATAGCGCGATGGAATGTCGCTCAAAATTCGGCAGCAAGTGAAATGGCGAACTCACGACAAGAAATCGATCCGGAACGACAGGCGAAGCTGAGAACCGAATACGATGCGAGCCTCGCCGCAGTGAAGACGGCAATGGCCGTGTTGCGGGATCGACGGCTCAAAGAGACCAGCCGCTAGTATATGGCAGACGAAACTTTTTTGCCGCTTGGGCGGTGAGAGATCTGGAATCTGAAAGCAGTAGCGCGCATCAGCTACCGCATGCGTGGCGTACCCGCCGTCGATTTGATACTCGGCGAAGCCCGCCGCATTGGGGGGGGCGCGCGCCCTGACAAAGTTTAGCGATAGCGGCGATGGCGGCCGTCCGGTTTGACTGGCATCAACGCGCAGTCCTCCGTTTTGCGAAAAAGTACAATGCGATCTGAAGGATCGGTGCCTGGATTGTCAGGCTTGCCGACTCGACAGCTGTTCAGCATCCAACCGGGAGTTCGGTCATGGCTCAGGAAATGAAGAAGACCGAGACAGGCGCTATGCCGGCGCAACGCTACATCGATCCGTTTTCAGCTATGCGCTCAGAGATGGATCGCGTGTTCGATTCATTCCTGGGTCGCAGATTAGGCCGTTACCCCGCATTTGCAAGGGTTGAAGACAGCGACGCCGTCGTTCCGAGCATTGATGTGCGCGAGAACGAAACAGAGTTCGTTGTCGAGGCCGAGCTGCCGGGCATGGACGAGAAGGACATCAGCGTGACGCTGAATAACGGCGTGCTTACTTTGAAGGGTGAGAAGAAATCGGAGCGCGAGGAGAAGAAGGACGATTATCACCTCATGGAGCGCAGCTACGGCAGCTTCCAGAGATCGTTCCAGGTCGCCGATACGATCGATGCCGATAAAGTCAAAGCGGCATTCGAGAAGGGAGTTCTCAAGGTCACGCTACCGAAGCGACCGGAGGCCGTGAAGAGTGAGAAACGCATCCCCATTGGCAAGACCTGACCGCTCGGTCGGTTGCTTGACCTTCTAGTTTGACTAGATGGGCGGGCCGACCGAGGTCGTACACATCGCGCTGGAGAACGCGGTCTCGCCGGCAAGCGTATTGCTGCTGACCGAGGCGACGATGACCGATCTGCCGGGACCGAAAACGGAAGTACCGGCAGTTCCGGACATAGGCATGTAAGTTCCGGGCCGCGGGCCTCGGTCGTTCGGAGCGGTCGGCACTGGCGCAAGATGAGTGGACCCATCAGCCTTGAGGGGGAGATATTGGGCGGGAGGCCTCGATGTCGACGATGAAGCAGCTCCGCGAGCGATTGGTCAAAGAACAGGTCGAGGCGCGGGGTGTCCGCGACCCGCGAGTGCTCGAGGCCATCCGTGCGGTACCGCGCGAGCTGTTCGTCCCCAAGAGCCTCAGGAAGGAGGCCTACGCCGACACCCCGCTTCCGATCGGATCGGACCAGACGATCTCGCAACCCTACATCGTCGCGTTCATGGTCGAAGCGCTGATCTTGCGCGGCGGCGAGAAGGTGCTCGAGATCGGTGCCGGGTCTGGCTACGCGGCGGCCGTTCTGGCCGAGATCGCCGGCGCAGTCTTCACCATCGAGCGCGTGGGTCAGCTCGCCGAGCAGGCCGCAGCGAACCTGGCGAAAGCCAAGTGCGACAATGTCCATGTCCGTCATGCCGACGGCACTGAAGGCTGGGTAGAGGAAGCGCCCTTCGATGCCATCCTCGTCTCGGCAGGAGCGCCGGACATTCCGAAGTCCCTGATGCGCCAATTGAAGGTCGGGGGGCGCATGGTGATCCCCATCGGCGCCGATCAACGATCACAGGAGTTGATCCGGGTGACGCGCGCCGACGATGACGAGTTCGAGCAGGAGGATCTTGCCGACGTCAAGTTCGTGCCCCTGATCGGCAAGGAAAGCTGGGAAAGCCGCGACAGCGACTGGCAAACCCGCCCGCCCCGCCTCGTCCAGTCACGACCTGCCGTCAGCGTGTCCATACCAGATCTCATCGCCAGGCACGCAGAGACGTTCGCCAATCCGGAGGATGCCGATCTCGAGCCGCTATTGCGACGGATCGGCAACGCGCGCGTGGTGCTGATCGGCGAGGCCAGCCACGGGACCTCGGAGTTCTATCGTGTTCGAGCCCGGATCACGCGACTGTTGATCGAGACGAAGGGCTTCGGGATCGTTGCGGCAGAAGCCGACTGGCCGGATGCGGCGCGTTTCGACAACTACGTGCGCCATCGCGACGTGCCGCCGTCTGAATGGACGGCCTTCGCCCGGTTCCCGACCTGGATGTGGCGCAACAAGGAGACGCGCGACTTCGTCGACTGGCTGCACCAGCGCAATTCATCCATGAGATACAACGACCGCGCCGCGTTCTATGGCCTCGATCTCTATAGCCTCTACACGTCCGTGCGCGCCGTCATCGACTACCTCGACACCGTCGATGCTGACCTCGCGGCCACGGCGCGGCAGCGGTATGGTTGCTTGACGCCCTGGGAGGCGGACCCAGCCGCCTACGGCAGGGCAGCGTTGAACGGCACCTATCACAAGTGCGAGCAAGCGGTGACGCACATGCTCGTCGAGCTGCTGCAACAGCGGCAGGCCTATGCCCTCAGAGATGGCGAGCGGTTTTTCGACGCGTCACAGAACGCACGCCTCGTGGCCGATGCGGAGCAGTATTACCGCGTCATGTACTACGGCTCTCGCGCGTCGTGGAATTTGCGCGACGGCCATATGTTCGAGACATTGAAGAACGTGCTCGAACATCATGGGCCATCATCGAAGGCCGTGGTCTGGGCGCACAACTCCCACGTCGGCAATGCGGCCGCCACGGAAATGGGTCGGCGCGGCGAGCACAATATCGGCCAGCTGTGTCGCGGGCACTTCGGCATGGCCTGCTACGCCATCGGCTTTGGCACGAATGAAGGAACCGTCGCCGCAGCGACCGGCTGGGACGAGCCCATGCAGGTCATGCGCGTTCGGCCGGCGCATCCTCAGAGCTACGAGCATCTGTTTCATTTGACCAACGCGCCGGGCCTGCTGCTGCCGTTGACAGGCCACGACACCATCGAGGTCCGAGACAAGCTGAAAAGACCACGCCTGGAGCGGGCGATCGGTGTCATCTACCGACCGGAGAGCGAACTCGCCAGCCACTACTTCGAAGCCGTTCTGCCTCGTCAATTCGATGAGTATATCTGGATCGACCGGACGAGTGCCGTGAAGCCGTTCGACGTGGCCGAGCTCGAGGGCTTGCCGGACACCTATCCATTCGGTGTCTAGGCACTTAGCGTTACGTGGCGGCGCGCCAGCAATCATCGTGTGAGATCTGATGGACTTCAAAGACTACTACAAAGTCCTGGGCCTGGAGCGGGATGCGACCCAGGATGAGGTCAAGAGGGCCTACCGCAAGCTTGCGCGCACGTATCACCCCGACATCAACAAGGAGCCCGGCGCCGAGGCCAAGTTCAAGGAGGTCAGCGAGGCCCACGAGGTCCTTCGAGACGCCGAGAAGCGCGCCGCCTACGACCAACTGGGGCAGCAATGGAAGCAAGGCCAGGGCTTCAGGCCGCCGCCGGACTGGGACGCCGGTTTCGAGTTCTCCGGTGCAGCTTCGGAGCGTCCCGAAGGTGAATTCAGCGATTTCTTCGACGCGCTGTTCGGTCGGATGCGCCAAGGCCGCCGGACTGGGGGGGACCAAACCGAATTCCATGCGCGAGGCGAAGACCACCACGCAAAGATCCTGATCGATCTGCGCGATTCACTGGAAGGCGCCACGCGAACGGTGTCACTGCGCAAGCCAGCCGTCGATGCCGACGGGCATGTCGTGCTCAGGGACCACACGCTGCAGGTCACGATTCCGAAGGGCGTTACGGAGGGACAACATATCCGTTTGAAGGGGCAGGGAGCGCCAGGCATCGGCCGGTTGCCGGCCGGCGATCTCTACCTGGAAATCCATTTCGAGCCTGATGCCCTCTACCGCGTGGTGGGCAAGGATCTTTATGTCGAGCTCCCGGTCGCACCATGGGAAGCGGCGCTCGGCGCCAGCATCAGGTTTCCAACGCTGACGGGCCCGATCATGCTCAGGATCCCCGCAGGTTCGTTTGAAGGGCGCGAGTTGCGCATCAAGGGTCGCGGGATACCTGCGGCGGAGCCGGGTGATCTCTACGCCGTACTGAGGATCGTCCTGCCACCGGCGGACAGTGAGAAGGCGAAACAAATCTACGCGGACATGGCGCGCGAGCTTGCCTTTGACCCGCGCTCGAAACTCGGAGCTCGATGACTATGGCGGACAAGAACGCATCCGGCGTCGCTGCCGAGTTGGTCGACACGGCAGCCCTATGCGGCATCGATGAGTTGACTGTTGCCTGCAATGTCGATGCCGAGTGGATTGCCGAACTGGTCGAGCATGGCGTGATCGAGCCCATCGGTCGGAGCCGATCGGACTGGAAATTCACCAGCCTCACCATCGTGCGCGTCGCCAAGGCAAGACGGCTCGAACGTGATCTCGATCTGAACCCGGCCAGCCTAGCGATCGTGCTCGATCTGCTCGATCAGATCGAGGACCTCCGCGTGCAACTCAAAAAACTCCAATCGACAGTGAAATAGGCCGCCTCTGCTTGTCAGCTCCGGCGAGAAGTATCTTCTCGGTCTCGAAGTTGGCCAGCGCCCGCCGGCTCAGGCACGATCAGGTGGGACTTGGGTATGGCCTTCAGCGGCGGAAAGGAGCGCGCCGCCGCCAGATCGTACATGCACATCCACCGGCAGTCATCCACGGCCTCGACGAACTCGTCTGCTGGCCGGAAGGCAAACCAGAACTGGCCCGCTCGACGATCGCCACGCGCCGGTACGGCTGGGCCATCTCGAAGCCCGGCCACCAAGGCGGGACGGAATTCACGTGCCTCTCAGCCACTTCGTTCGCCGTGTGATCCGCAAGGTGATCGCTGGATGGTTGCTAGTGCTGGATTGATGATCCACCGAGTTCACTATGTAGATTATTGAATTTATTGGTGCGGACGGCGGGACTCGAACCCGCACGACGTTGCCATCTCAGGATTTTAAGTCCTGTGTGTCTACCATTCCACCACGTCCGCGGAGGGTTTGCCGCTCGGCAAATCACTCGAGCAGGTCACAAGGGTGTGGCATGCGATCAAGCTTCGGCACGACCTGCCTCATGTAGGTCTCGGTGAATGCCGGCGTATTTCGGTGCGCGTCGAGCGAGGCCTGATCCTCCCAGATTTCGTCCAGAAAGAAGACCCTGCGGTCGGCCTGAGAATGGTAGACTTCGAACCGTACGCAGCCCGCGTCCTTGCGCGCCAGATGACCCAGTTCCGTCATGGTTCTGCGCACGAAAGGTGCGTCAGCCTCGGTCTTCACGGTCAAAACGACGGTCAGATAGACCATGCTAAGCTCCCTGGTTGAATGTTGAGCAACGCGCCGATGCGGCGTGCATTACGTTTTGTCTGGCGCGGAGGATGAGCCCGCGAGCTGTCTCAGCCGGGTCGCAGTTGCGCGATCGAGGCGGCCAGAAGCTTCAAGCTCGCCGATCACGTCGTCCTGGTGCTGCCCGGCCCGCGGCCCCGCGAACTTGATCCTGCCGGGCGTGCGCGACATGCGGGGAAACACGTTCTGCATCCTGAGCGGCCCGAGGTCCTCGTCGTCGACGGTGATCACACTTTCCCGCGCCAGATACTGAGGATCCTCGAGGATCTGCGCGGCATCGTAGACGGGACCGATGGCTGCCTCCACCTTTTCGAATGCATCGAGCACCTCCGTCAGCGTCCGGGCGCCGATCCAATCGGCGACCATGCCGTCGACCTCCTCGGCACGTTTCACGCGCTCGGTGTTGGTCGCATAGCGGGGATCATCGCCCATGCCATCGCCGCCGACGAGGTTCATCACGCGGCGCGCGATCGAGGGGGACGCCGTGGACAGCGCAACCCATCGTCCATCTTTGGTCTTGTAGGCGTTACGCGGCACGTTATTGGCGGATCGATTGCCGGCCCGGTTCTGAATGACGCCGAGTTGGTCATAGGCCGAGGTCTGCGCGCCAAGGCAGGCGAAGAGCGGCTCGTAGAGCGCGAGGTCGATGTACTGACCCTTGCCGGATCGTTGCACGTCGCGCTCGTAGATCGCGAACATGATGGCGAAGACGCCGTGATAGGCGGCAATGCCGTCGGCGAGTCCGAACGGGGGCAGGGTGGGTGGCCCGTCGGCCTGACCCGTGATGTGGGCGAAGCCGGAGAACGCCTCCGCTACCGTTCCGTAGCCTGGCCGGAAGCGATATGGCCCGGTCTGCCCGAAGCCCGTGACGCGCAGCATTACCAGCCGTGGATTGCGTTTCGAGAGCACGTCCCAACCCAGGCCCCATCGCTCCATTGTGCCCGTGCGGAAGTTCTCGACCAAAACGTCTGCCTTGTCGACGAGTGCCAGGAACGCGGCCTTGCCATCCTCGTCGTGCAGGTCGAGCGTGATGGCGCGCTTGTTGCGGTTTGTCACCTTCCACCACACGCCGTGGCCGTCCTTGGTATGTCCCATCTTGCGCAGCGCATCGCCCTGCGGGTGCTCGATCTTGACGACGTCGGCGCCGAAGTCGGCGAGCACCATCGCGGAAATGGGCCCTGCGAGCACTGTCGAGCAATCAACCACTTTGAGCCCGGCGAGCGGGCCGTTCATTTCCGTATCGTGACGCATGCCGTAGGCGGGCTCCCTGAGTGAAGCGCGCCCACAACGGAAGGCCATGCCGGCGCGCCACAGATGTGCGGCATGCGAGCGCGGACGGCAAGAGCCTTGAGGGGCGCCGGGAAGAGTCCGATGGCGCCCCGAGGTGAGCCGGCCGCCGGCGCCGTTGTCTCTGGCCGGCGCCACCGGTCGCGTCCCGGGGCATGAAGTCCCTCTCGACTCACTCGCCGAATCCCTCGACCTTGTCGGCGGGGAGTGCTCATGGCGATCAGGGCGACATTCGAGCTCGAAGAGAACGAAGCCAAGCTTGGCCGGGCGCCGATCGCCGGCGTCGACGAGGCGGGCCGGGGCCCGTGGGCCGGACCGGTGGTAGCTGCTGCCGTCATTCTGGACATGCGGGCGATTCCGGACGGCATCGCCGATTCAAAAACGGTCGATCCCGATATGCGAGATCAGCTTTATACACGCATCGTCGCCACCTCTGCCGTCGGCGTCGGCATCGCGGACGTCGATCGCATCGATCGCGACAATATCCTCAACGCCACTCTCTGGGCCATGTCGGAAGCCGTTCGAAGCCTTGGCGTCAGGCCGCGTCTCGCGCTGGTGGATGGCAATCGCAGCCCGAAATTGTCATGCGAGACACGCACCGTCGTAAGGGGCGACGCGCTGTGTCTTTCTATTGCGGCCGCCTCGATCATCGCCAAGGTTACACGCGACAGGTTGATGATCGAGTTGGCCCGAAGCTGGCCCGACTACGGATTTGACCGCCATAAAGGGTACGGCACTCCTGAGCATAAAGCGGCCCTCGCTCGCCACGGAGCAACGCCCCTTCACCGGCGCTCATTCCGACCGGTTCAACTCGTCTTGGGACTTAGTGGCGCCTCGGCAACCACTGCACAGGCGCCAGCCCTCGAAATCAGCTCACAAGCTTCGCGTCGAGCGAAATTTCGGCTCTGAGCAGCTTTGATACGGGGCAGTTTTCCTTCGCTTTTGTCGCAAGACGCTGGAAAGTTTCCGCATCCGTATTCGGTACCTTGCCTTCGAGCGTCAGGTGCACCGCCGAAATCTCGAAGCCCTGCGGCGATTGCTTGAGCGTCACCGCTGCCGTTGTGTCGAGCTGGGTCGCCGTGAGCCCTTCCTGGCCCAGGATGTTCGACAACGCCATCGTGAAACAGCCCGCATGTGCCGCTCCGATCAACTCTTCGGGGTTCGTGCCGGGCTTGTCCTCGAAACGGGTGTTGAATCCGTAGGGAAGCTCCTTGAGGGCACCGCTCTGCGTCGAGATCTGGCCCTTGCCGTCCTTCAGGCCACCCGACCAACGGGCGCTGCCACGACGTTTGATTTCCATGTCGGATCTCCTCGTTTCAGGCGTTAACGGCTTAAAGTCCCGAGATGCATGCTCGGTTCCAACCTCTCGTATCAGACCGCGACAACCTTGCCCACGTCGCGATGATGACGGTTCAATCGCTGGGCCGGAGCGACGAGGGCGGTCCGACATCGGCCGCCTGGCGGTCGAGGCAGAACCGCTTGAATACGGAGTGTCTCAGGACGTCGTCGGGCGTCCAGCCGGCGTGCGTGATTTCGACGACGAGGCGCGGCTCCACCCAAACGGCCCCAGCGCTCTGTTCACGGTCGAGTGCCGAGTCGAACGGAGATATTGGCCGTCGCACCTCTTGAAGTGCCCGCCAGATCTGATGAGCCTCGTCGGCGGTGAAGCCCGTGCCGACGCGTCCTGCGTATTGAAGTTTGCCGTCGCGGAAGAACCCGAGCGATAGAGATCCGATCGCCTCTTCGGTTCCTTTTTGCGGCACATACCCGGCCACCACCAGTGTCTCGACTGTGGTGCACTTGACCTTGACCCAATCGCCCGACCGCCCTGACCGATAGGGTCGGTCGAGCCTCTTGCACACGATGCCTTCGAGGCTGTGCGCGCAGGCGCTCTGCAGCATTTCCTCAGCTCTGCCAGTTACATGATCGCTGAAACGCAGCAGTCCATTTGGGGGGCCGGCTTCGAGCAGGCGCCTCAGCTCGCGCTTGCGTTCGAGAAGGTGGCAACCACGCATGTCCCGACCATCGAGCTCGAGCAGATCGAATGCCATGAGTGCGATGCGGGCAGCCGGGCCCTTCTTGATTTCTCGACGGAGAGCGTGGAAATCGGGACGTCCGCGCACGTCCTGAACGATCGCTTCGCAATCGAGAATGGCTGAACTGACGTGAAGGGCGGCAAGCTCTTCCGTGACCCGTCCAAGCTTTTCCGTCCAGTCGAGACCGGAGCGCGTGAGAAGCCTGACGGTTCCGGCGGCAACATGAGCCTGGATGCGATAGCCGTCGTATTTGATCTCGGTCGCCCATTCCGCCCCGTCGGGCGGGCGCGATACCGCAATGGCCAGACAGGGTGCAATGAAGCCCCGGTCGTTCTCCCCGCCGCGAGGGCGTCTCATGAGGCCCCGCCCAGCAGCTTGAGAATGGCCGGCTTCAGCGGGCGATGGGCTTCCGAGTAATCCGACCACGCTTTCGACTTGGCGAGCAGGCCGATGGCCGATTGCATCGTGTAACGCTTTGGATCGAGGCCTTGGCGCACCTGCGTCCAGTTGAGCGGCATCGAAACTGGCGCGCCCTCGCGTGCACGTGGCGAAAGCGGTGCAACAGCCGTCGCGGTCTGATCGTTGCGCAGATAGTCGAGAAAGATCCGACCCCGCCGCGCCTGTTTGCTCATCGTCGTGACGAAGCGTCCGGGAGCGTCTGACGCCAACTGCGTGCAGATCGTTTCGGCAAAAAGCTTGGCTTGCGGCCACGTAACGTCAGGATCGCTCGCCAGCGGCACGACCACATGCAGCCCTTTGCCCCCGGTCGTCTTGCAGAACGCCATGAGCCCGAGGCGCTCGATACGCGTTCGCAACTCCTTGGCGGCGGCGATGACGTCGTCGAAGCCGACATCGGGCGCGGGATCCAGATCCAGAACGAGCCGTCCCGGCACTGTCGGCTCGAACGGCGCCGAGTTCCATGGATGGAATTCGACGACCGACATTTGCGCCATGTTGGCCACCGCCTGCGCGCTGTCGAGCTGCAAGTACGGCGGACCGTCGCCGAACTGGATCGAGCGCGCGCCGCCACCCTGACCGCGCATCGGGTGGCGCTGGAAAAATGTTTCGGCCCCGATGCCGTCCGGCGCCCTCACCAGCGAGCACGGCCTGCCAAAGAGATGCGCAATCATCCATGGCGCAGCCTCGACCAGATATCGGGCGAGGTCTTGCTTGGTCGTCTTAGGTTCGGGCCAGAGCACGCGTTCAGGGTGTGTCAGCTTCGGCATGACGGCGTGCGCCGAGGGACCTCGAGACACGCGCCGTTCCACGTCTCGCCGCTGCGAACGACGGGTTGCGCTCGCGTCCCAGACGGCGCCGGCTCCGGAGCCATTGCCATCTGTCATGAAAGGCTTCGGCGGATCGCCTTGACCGGCTGCGATGTTCGCCATGCTCCGTCCAGATGCGGCCGAGCGGTCGTTCGCGAGCACCTCGTCTCGTCCGGGCGTCGCCCAGTCGTCGCGATGCTTGATCAACAACCAGTTGGTACGCTTTTCGCTTTGCCGCGGCTTGAGCCGCACGAGCACCCAGGAGCCGCTGAGCTTCGTGCCCGCGAGAGCGAATTTCAGCTCACCCCTGGCGAGCGACTCCTCGGGCTTCTCGGTAGTCTCCGGCGCCCAATAACCGCGATCCCAGATCATGACGGTGCCGCCACCGTATTCACCCTTCGGGATCGTTCCTTCGAAGTCCCCGTATTCGAGCGGGTGCTCCTCGACCTCCACGGCAAGTCGCTTCTCGCCCGGATCGAGCGACGGCCCGCGCGTAACCGCCCAGGATTTGAAGACGCCGTCGAATTCCAATCTCAGGTCGTAGTGCAGTCGCGTCGCATCATGCTTCTGCACGACGAAACGCAGGTGCTGCGATGGCCGAAGGGAAGGGCCGTCGCCAGCCGGCTCGCGCGTTGCGCGAAAATTGCGTCGCGTCCGATATTCGTCCAGACGTCCGGCCAAGATTAGATCCTATGCCTTGCGCTTGGTCCGCGGCTTTGCCGGCGGCTTCTTCGTTGCCGCAGTGGAAGAACCTTCGGCCTTCGCCGATCTGCGGGCCTTATGGTCGGCGCTTTTCTCGCCACTCTCGTCCGATACCCGCTTCGACGGTGGCCCGAGGCTCCGCTTCAACGCTTCCATCAGATCGATGACGTTGGCGCCGGATGGCCGGCCTTCTTCCTCGGGGGCGATGACCTTGCGTCCTTTCAGCTTCTCTTGAACGAGCGCCTTCAGCGCGTCCTGATATCGATCGTGGAATGCCGCGGGCTCGAACGGTCTCGCCTTTTGCTCGATCAACTGCACGGCCAGATCGACCATCTGACCGGGTGGCTTGTCAGCGGGAACCTCGGTGAAGAAGTCGGCCGGCTCGCGCAATTCTTCCGAGTAGCGTAGCAACTCCATGACGAGGCCGTCCTGTAGCGGCCCGATGGCGACAAGCCACTCGCGCCCACCGATGGTGACCTGCGCAAGCCCGAGTTTGCCGGTTTTTCTCAGCGCGTCGCGAATAACGACGAAGCCTTCGCCGGCGAGCGGATCGGCCGGTGCCACGAAATAGGGCCGCTCGAAGAACCGGTAGTCGACTTCGCTCGCATCGACGAATTGCACGAGGTCGATGGTCTTCTTGCTCTCGAGCTTCAGGCTGTCGATCTCGTCGGGTTCGAGAATGACGTAGGTGTCGGTATCGACTTCATAGCCTTTGACGATATCGGAATTGTCAACCTTCCCGACGCCTTGCACGACCTTCTCATAATTGATGCGGCGGCCCGAGGGCTTGTGTATCTGGCGGAAGCTGATTTCGTTCTTGCTCTCGACGCCATTGTAGATTTCGACCGCGATGGTCACTAGGGAGAGCCGCAGATAGCCCTTCCAGTAGGCGCGATGCTTCTTCGCCATGACGCAATACCTTGTAGTCGGATCGCCGCGGAAGCCCCAAATCTAGGTGCTTTTGGCGGTCAACGCCAGACGCACGTCAATGTTCCCAAAGCGCATTTATCGAAACATAACGAGAACAAAAAGCCCGCAAGCAAGGACGATGTAAGGGAAGAAGATATGGAGTGGTCGGCGAGGTCGCCCGACATCACACGTTGGGCGCCCCACGGCATGCCGATAGGAGGCGATGACATCCAAATCGCGGCAAATTCAGATCGCGGCGTCCTCGGTCGAGCAAATACGCAAAATCGCCGCGATCGATGTCTTCTCAGTTGGCCCGAACGACGGTCCACGTATCGTCAAGGGCACAGGTCAGCCGCCGCACCATCTCCTTCACCTCCGCTTCGCTGATGATGAGCGGCGGCGAGAAGGCAATCCGGTTGCCGACGAGGCGAAGGATGAGGCCATGCTTGCGTGCATTGCGACCCAGTATCTCCATGACTCCTGCGGACTCCGGATATAACTCGCGTGTGGTCTTGTCCTTGACCACCTCGAGCGCGCCGATCAGGCCGACGCCACGGAACTCCCCGATCAGCGGATGACCTTCGAGTCCCTTCAAGTTGGAGAGGAACGGCTTCTCGACCTTGCGGACATGGCCCACAACGTCCATTTCGTCGTAGATCTTCAGCGTTTCGAGGGCGACGGCTGTCGTCACGGGATGACCGGCGTAAGTGTACCCGTGTGCGAAATGGCCGACCTTGTCGCTTTGCGTCATGAGAGCCTGAAAGACGCGCTCGTTCATGAGCAGCGCCGAAATCGGTTGAAGGCCGGCGGACAGAGCCTTGGCGCAGGAAATCATGTCGGGCTTCAGTTTGTAGGTCTGGCTTCCCCACATGTTGCCGGTGCGGCCGAAGCCGCAGATGACTTCATCTGCAACGAACAAAACGTCATACTTTTCAAGAACGGCCTGGATTTTCTCGAAATACCCGTCAGGCGGCAAAACGGCACCGCCGGCTCCCATCACAGGCTCGGCCCAGAAGGCGGCAACTGTCTCCGGTCCTTCGGCAAGGATCAGATCCTCGAGGGCCTGAGCCATGCGCGTCGAAAACTCCTGCTCGCTCTCGCCGGGCAGGTGATTGCGGTAGTAGTTCGGAAATTCCGTATGCTTGAAGCCATCGAATGGCAGGCCCGATTCCTGGTGCATGTCAGGCTTGCCGGAGATTGATGCCGCCGCACATGTCGAGCCGTGATAACCCATCTTACGGCCGATGATCTTGCGCTTCTCCGGTTGTCCATGGGCATGCCAATAGTACCAGACGACCTTGACGGCCGTATCGTTGGCTTCCGAGCCCGAACACTGGAAAAACACCTTCGACATCGGCACGGGCGCCATTTCGAGCAGCTTGGCCGCAAGCTCGATCGTGCTCTCGTTCGAGGACGATCGGTAGATGTGATAGTAGCCGACCTTGCACATCTGGTCGTAGGCGACTTTGGCCAGCCGTTCGACACCGAAACCGAGCGAGGCGCACCAAAGGCCAGCCGCCGCTTCCAGATACTCTTTCTCGTTCTCGTCGTAGACAAAGATGCCTTTGCCTTTCGAGATGATCGTCGGCCCGCTCTCCAGGTGCTTGCGGAGGTTCGATTGGGGATGCACCACGCTCGCGATGTCGAGCGCATGCAGGCTGTTCGGCAGGTGACTCATGCTTTCACTCCCTCAGCGGCGACGTCCGGCGCAAGGCGCCGATGGACACGATGCAACTATTGTATACAGTCGTACACAATTCAAGCGGGCCCGCGCGCAGGGCCGCGGGCAAGCCAGCGGAGCGGACCATTCGATGTTGATGACGGCAAGTGCCGTTGAAGGCGCACTCGACACCACATCGCGCGCGGAATTCGCCTATGGGATGCTGCTCGATGCCATTCGCGAGCAGAAGATCGCCCCCGGCGAACGAGTACGCGAGCAGGAGATATCGAGGATGCTCGGTATCAGCCGCACGCCCGTGCGGCAGGCCATGCACCGCCTGCAGACGCGCGGTCTTCTGGTCCAGGCCCCCGGACGGGGATTGATCGTGGCGGAGCTTGGGCGCCAGCAGGTAGTCGAGCTTTACGCCATGCGGGAACTCCTGGAAGGTGCTGCCGCCCGCCTTGCGGCGCAGCACGCGGGGCCGGGCGACATCATCGCCATGCGGCGCGTGCTGGACGAGTTTCGCAGAATGGCGCCTGAGCCGCGCCAACTGGCGCGCATCAATAGACGTTTTCATGCGAGCATCCACGAAGCCGCGCACAATCGGTATCTCAGCCAGTCTCTCGACGACTTCAGCGACACGCTCGCCCTTCTCAGGGGCACCACCTTTTCCATAAGGGGACGATGGAAAAACGAACTCGCCGAGAACGTGGAGCTTGTCGACGCGATCGAGCGGCGCGACTGCGATGCCGCCGAGCGCGTGGCGCGGCAGAACATGCGCACCGCGCTGGAAGTACGCCTGCGCATGTTGTTCGGCATGTGACGACGCAACCGCTTCGTGAAGGACAATGCAGGTGGCTTGCCGCCGCCAGCAGAATATGGACTGAGAGCACATGATCCGAGTGGCATTCGACATCGGCGGAACGTTCACGGATTTCGTTTTGCACGACGCGCGGTCCGGCCGCACACTTACGGGAAAGGTGGCGACGACCCCACAGGATCCGAGCATTGCCGTCATCACTGGCTTAAGGCAGATCCTCGCATCGGCTGAGATCACCGGTGCCGATCTGTCGGCCGTTCTGCACGCTACGACCGTCGCAACAAATGCAGTACTCGAGCGCAAAGGGGCGAAAACCGGTCTGATCACGACCGAGGGCTTTCGCGATGTTCTGCTGATCGGGCGACAGAAGCGCTACGAGACCTACGATCTCTACATCGACAAGCCAAAGCCTCTGGTTAAGCGACGCCATATCGCCGAGGTGAGGGAACGTGTCGGCTCGGACGGCAGCGAGGTAGTCTCGCTCGACATGCAGAGCGTTGATCGAGCCATCGACGCGTCGCTGGCGACGGGGCGCGAGACGGTTGGCGTGGCGTTGCTGCATTCCTACGCCAATCCTGTGCACGAACGGCGTATCCGGGACCGCTTCCGCGAGCGGGCACCGGCGATCGCGGTTTCCATCTCGTCGGAAATCTCACCCAAGTTCCGCGAGTACGAACGCACCAGCACGACTGTCACCAACGCCTACGTCATGCCGATGGTGGACCGCTACCTCGAGCACCTCGAGGCGACGCTTGCCGAGATCGGCTGCCGTGACCGCCTGCTGATCATGCAGTCGAATGGCGGCCTGGTGTCACCGGGCATCGCTCGCGATTTTCCGGTGCGCATCATCGAGTCGGGCCCGGCAGCCGGAATCCAAATGTGCACCGAGGTTGCGCGCGCCCTCGGCCACAAGAATGTCGTCACCTTCGACATGGGGGGCACGACCGCCAAGCTCGGCGCCATCGACAACGGGGCGGCGGCAATCATGCCGACCTTCGAGGTGGATCTCGTGCGCGCCAAGCGTGGCAGCGGCTTGCCGCTCAACGTTCCTTCCGTTGAAATGCTCGAGATCGGAGCTGGCGGCGGCAGCATAGCCAGGGTCGAGAGAGGCATCATCGTTGTCGGCCCCGATAGCGCGGGCGCGGTACCCGGGCCAATCAGCTACGGATTGGGCGGTGTGCTTCCGACCATCACCGATGCCAATGTTGTTCTGGGTTATATTTCGCCCGATCGCTTCAATGCAGGCACGATGGCGCTCGATGTCGCGGCCGCCATGCAGGGCATCGAGACTCACATCGGGCGACCGCTCGGGCTGCCCGTGCATGCAGCCGCCTGGGGCGTGCATCTCCTTGCGACTATCAACATGGAGAATGCGCTGCGCCTCGTTTCCGTCGAGCGCGGTCGCGATCCGAGGAACTACGCAATGATCGCGTTTGGCGGCGCCGGGCCGGTGCACGCGGCTCGGTTGGCCCGACGAGCAGGCGTGCCGCAGGTCATCGTACCAAACGGTGCCGGAGTCGGGTCCGCGATCGGCCTGCTGCAATCGACGCCGCGCGTCGATGCGTCGGCGACGCGCGTGCTTCGTCTCGATGCCGCGGACGCCGGACCTGCGATCTCGGCGCTTTACCAACATCTCGAGCGCGAGGCACGGGCGGAGATTGCCCGGATCGGCCACGACGAAGAGCCGCAATGGTCGCGTTATGCCCAGATGCGTTACGTCGGCCAGGGTTTTGAAATCCATGTCGAGCTTCCGGCCGACACGATCGATGCCAGCTATCCCGACAAGGTGATTGCCGCATTTCGGGAGGCCTACTTGCGCAAGAACAAGTTTGTCGATGAGGAAGGCGTCGTCGAAGGTGTCGACTGGACGCTGGTGGCGAGCCATCGGAGCAGGGGCGAAGTCGGGATCAGAACGACCGAGGTCGCGGCCTCGTTTGCCGGCGGCGGTTCGACCCGCCAAGCCTGGTTCCCAGAGGCGGGCGGCCTCGTCGAAACCAGCATACTCGACCGGCCGTCACTCGCGGCAAGAGGTCCGCAGGCAGGACCCGTCATCATCGACGATGCTTATTGTACGATCGTCGTTCCGCCGGGTGACACCGTTCGCGTTGGCCCCGAGGGCCACATCATCATCGATATCGCCAAGGAGGCCTGAGCATGACCGTTCGAACGACGATGCCCGGAGCTGACGAAGCCAAGCGCGAGGATGGCAGCAAGGTGGACCCGATAACGCTGAGCGTGGTTTGGAATACGCTTCTCTCGATAGCAGAGGAACTCGGCATCACATTGCGCAATACCGCCTTCTCGGAAGGCGTGCGCGAAGGCGACGACTTTGCCACTGCCCTCTTCGATCGAAATGCCGTGATGATGGCGCAAGGGAATTTCAGTCCAGGCCACCTCGGTTCGATGCCGTTCATGGCGAAGCACGTGGCGCGATATTTTCCGCCACAGTCCCTCAAACCCGGCGACTCGATCCTGGTCAACGACAGCTTCATAGGAGCCGGCCACTTTCCCGACACCTATCAGATCATGCCCGTTTTCCAAGAAAGCCGGCTTATCGGTTATGTCTGTTGTTCGGCACATCAGGTCGACATGGGCGGAGCCGCACCCGGCTCGCAAAAGGTCCACGGCGTGACCGAGTCGTTCCAGGAAGGCCTGCGTATTCTGCCCGTGCGTTTCGTGCGCGAAGGACGCATCGACGATGACATCATGCGCATCGTGCTGGGCAACGTCCGCATGCCGGACAAGGTGCGCGGCGACCTGCTGGCCCAACATACGGCGAACCTGTCCGCGGCGACGCGCCTGCAGCAGATGTTTCGCGACTACGGCGTCGACACCGTCGAAAGCGCCTACACCTCGATCCTCGACCGGTCGGAGGCGACGATGCGGGAAATGCTCGCCAAGGTTCCGGCCGGCACCTACAGCTTCGAAGACTTCATGGACGACTACGGTCCGAATACCGAACCGATCAAGATGGCCGTGGACATCACGTTCGACGGTCGGGGCTCGGTGGAGTTCGATTTTTCTCGCTCTTCCGACGCGGTGCCCGCCGCAATCAACTCCTACATCAATTATACGCGAGCCTACGCCGTATTCGCGGTCAAGACGTTCTGCAACGCTCTCGACCCTCAGACGGAAGGCAGCATGCGGCCCATCAAGCTGACGGTGCGCGAAGGAAGCTTTTTCAATCCGAGGTTTCCCGCGCCCTCGGGTGGCCGTCCGATCCTGCAGATCCGTATTTTCGATACGATCAATGGCGCCCTCGCCAAGGCGTTGCCGCATCGGGCGATGGGCGCCTTCTCGCATTGGTCCAATCCCAACATCGGGGGTATCGACGACAGGACCGGGCGTCCCTTCGTGATGTACGACGTCTCGCTCGCCGGCTACGGCGGACAGTTCGGCAAGGACGGCGTCGAAGGCATGAGTCCCGTCATGAACTGCTCCAACATTCCAGTTGAGGTGCACGAGACGCACAACCCCGTCCGCATTCACAGCTTCGGTTTCGTGCCGGATTCAGGCGGTGCCGGACAGTGGCGCGGCGGCTGCGGCATTCGGAAAGACATCGAGTTGCTCAACTCCACAGCGACGCTGTCTCATCTGGGCGACCGGCACGTTTTCGCGCCTTACGGCATCTTCGGCGGCAAATCCGGCGCATTGGCGGAAAGCATATTGAACCCTCAGGGCAACGGTGAAAAGCTGCACTCCAAGGAAACGCGGCCCATCAAGCGCGGCGATGTTCTCAGTTTCCGGCTGTCCGGTGCGGGTGGCTACGGGCCTCCATCCGCGCGCGAGCCGCAAGCGGTCGCCGAGGATGTCGCCGACGGCTACATCACACCCGAACATGCGCGCCGCGAGTATGGCTGGGTCCCGGACAGGGCAGGCGGCAACGACGACACCGTCGAATAAGGCGGTTCGGCTTGATAATCGGAGCAATGAGAACTCGATCGCTTCCGATCCATCCTTATGACACGGGCCAATAATTAGTGCGGTTCCAATAAGTCGAATGAGCGGCACTTGATCTTGACAGCCCGCCCCGATTGCCGAAGAAACCTCCTGCGGGAAGTCAACAATTCCGCGGCAGGCAGCGTGGAGGAGACCTCGGCATGAGCAAGGCCGTACAGTGGATAGTCAGCGCATTGACGGGGACAATGCTCTTGGGCGGCGCGGCGTCCGCGGAACAAGTGGTCAACATTTATACATCGCGCGAGCCGGGTTTGATCTCCCCGTTGCTCAAGTCGTTCACGGAGCAGACCGGCATCAAGACCAACATGGTCTACATCAGGGACGGAATGGCCGAGCGCGCCGCCGCGGAAGGCGTCAACAGTCCCGTCGACGTGATGCTCGCCGTCGATATCGGGCGCCTCGCACACCCGAAGGAACTGGGCATCTCGCAGCCTCTGATGTCCGACACGATTTCCGCCAATATCCCGGCCCAATACCGCGATCCGGAAGGCCACTGGGTTGGCTTGTCGCAGCGGGCGCGCGTCGTCTACGCGTCGAGGGAACGGGTCAAACTGACCGAGATCACGTACGAGGATCTTGCCGACCCGAAGTGGAAGGGCAAGGTCTGCACGCGCTCGGGGCAGCACACCTACAACATCGCACTCCTGGCGTCGATCATCGCCAATGACGGCGAGGCGAAAGCCGAGGCCTGGGCGCGCGGTGTGAAGGCCAATCTCGCGAGGAAGCCCGCTGGTGGCGACCGCGACCAGGCAAAGGCGATTTATGCTGGTGAATGTGATCTTGCGTTGGCCAATACCTACTATGTGGCGGCAATGCAGCTGAATGAGAAAAACCCCGAGCAGAAGAAATGGGCAGCGGCCATACGGATCATTTTCCCGAATGAGAAGGGTCGCGGAACGCACGTGAATATCACCGGCGCCATTCTCGCAAAGCACGCGCCCAATAAGGCGAATGGCGTAAAGCTTGTGGAATTTCTGACATCCGACGCGGGCCAGAAAGTTTACGCCGAGAATGTGCACGAGTATCCGCTGAAATCCGGTGTCGCGATCGCCGACATCGTCAAGAGTTGGGGACCGCTGCATCCCGATAAGCTGGCGTTCGACAAGATATCGTCGTTGCGCAAGAAGGCGTCCGAAATTATGGACAAGGTCGGCTTCGATAATGGTCCTGGGAGCTGAAATTCGAAAGGAAACTCGATCGGGGGCGCTTGGCCCCTGATCGTGCTTCAGTCACTCCGGTTCGGTACGTGTTACATTTATTCGTTTAACGCCCCCGAGACAGACGAGCGATCGACGACGCGCAAATAAACACTCTGCCGAACAACCCGCCAACCGCGCCGCAAGTCTGAGACTTGGCCGTGGCGCGTCTATCGGCGCCGGCGCGCGAGCCAGGCATCGCGGTCGCGTGACAGATCGATGTGACCCACCGGTTGCACTGTGGATTGTATCTGTTGAGGTCGATATCGAGCGGCCATCGCTTCTTGTTGGGCGCGAATGGCTTTGCGTATCGCAGCGTGAAGCTGGGCCTGGAGATCCTGCAGTTCGAGCAGAGAAAGCTCGCTGAGCTGCGTGTCATTCATGCCGGGCTGACCTCGTGCATGGCTGGTGTTAACCGAGTCGTGATGTTTCATAGCACACGCATTCGGCGCGATACGAGCCGGGCGAGCGAATTATCTGTTCATTGTCGAGGTCCCGGGCCGATTGCCGATAACTTAACATTGGGGAGGGCGCCCATTTAAAGTTGACGGAATGTCGCTATCCTTGATTGGTGGCATTTTCGATTCGATCCGGCGAAGCCCTGCATGACAGTCGCAAGCTGCTCGGTCATGGCGCGCGCTGCATCGTTCGGCGGTATAACCCCGATCTACTTTTCGATCTGGTGCTCGATCTGCGCTTCTAAGTCTCGACTCATGGCGTGCCGGGGCCTTGTTGCGTTCCCGTAATGCGCAAAAGGAGCGGTTTACCGCATGCATTTGCGATCAAATTTGGAGCCGCGCCAAGGTCCCCGTAAGGCCCGACGAGCATGGAATTAGGGCGCCACGCCCGGAATGCAGACACGTCCCGGCATCCGCTCGCGGTTGGCGCGGAATGTGGGCTGTTGAGATTTCAATCGATCGCATGCAGCCGGGCGGTTACGTGGCGGTTCAGCGACCGGTCTCCGGCGGCGAATCGGCCTGATGCACCGACCTCGCAAGGCGAACACCGACAATGATCCCCGCCAACGCCCCGATCGCAGAGCACACCGTCAGATAGCGCAAGATGCAGTTGTCGGCGAAGCACTCGGTCGAAACGACGCTGGCGAGCACAATCGACAGCATGCCGCCGAGAATGGCGCCGCCCATCAATCCCAACAGGGCATACGTGATGCTTTGCCCAATATTGCTCGAGGCGTCCGGGGATGGCGCGTCGTCTTCGGCGGAGAGCGGCTCCTCTGACTGATCGAGCCAGCTCAGATCGGGGCGTTCGCTTTTCGGGATGGAGCTGCCGCCGCTGATCCGCCGAGAGGCCGGTTGCAGTTGATCGAGCGACGGGCGAGCCGAGCCGCTTCCGGCGCCGACCGCCCGTCGCGGTCCGGCGACGGAGGGCGCTACCGGGCGTGAGCCCTCCCGGCGGACGGAGGCCTCAGGCTGCCTTTGCGAACCCGGACCATGCTCCTCGCGGGCCGCCGCGCTGCCCGGCGGACGCATTGGTTGACGCAGTGGCTCCGCCCGAAACAGGAGCTCGCGCCATTCGACGACCGACTGCGGGCGATCCTCGATCTTGACGGCGAGGCCGCGATCGATCGCATCGAGAAAGCTTCCGCGATAGGGGGCGGTCGCCAGCCGCGAGAGAGGCTGGATGTCGTCTCGAATGATCCGCTCGGTGGCGTCTGGAGGCAGCTTGCCGCTGATAGCCCTGTAAAGCGTGGCGGAAAGCGCATAGATATCGGTCCAGGGGCCCTGCAACTCCGGACGGGATGTGTACTGTTCGGGCGGCGAATAGCCATGCTTGACGATGGCGGACAGTGCGCGGGCGCGACCCCTGATCGATTCGCGCGCCGATCCGAAATCGATCAGAACAGGGCGGCCGTCGTCGCGGATCAGCAGGTTGTCCGGTGAAATGTCGCGATGCATCATGTTGTGGCGATGCACCTCTTCGAGGGCGCTGAGCAACGGCATCAGCAGACGATCGAGGTCCTCCTGCGATGGGGCCCGGCCGAGCTCCTTCAGCCACTGCACCATGTCGACGCCGGCCTCGTATCCGAGGACGATATAGGCGGTGCCGTTCGCCTCGAAAATGCTGGCCACGTCCACGATCGCCGGGTGCTTGAATTTGGCGAGCGCACGGGCTTCGGTTACGAAACGCTCGAGCCCCCATTTGTAGGTGCCGTCGCTGGTGGAGGTCGGCAGAACGCTGCGTCCGTGGCGGTAGCTGAAGGCGTGCGGAAAGTATTCCTTGATCGCGTAGAGCTTGGCGAGACCCTCGTGCTCGGCGAGATAGGTGATGCCGAACCCCCCGGCGCCGAGAACCTCGCGGATCACATAGTGGTCGACGCGCGTCCCCGACGGCAGCGGGTAGCGCAACTGGGTCTCGCTGCCCGGTGGCCTATGCTGCTCGGACTCGCTCATGACCGTTGCCGCATCCCGCTCTCCGGCGCCTGAGATATCTTGCTTCGACTATCTCACCCTGCGCCGCTCTCCACCAGAGACCTCGTGTGCCGGGCATGAACGTGTCCAAGCCACAGGGCCGATTATCGACGTTGCTGATCCGCGGTCTGCGCGGTCCAATTGATGACCTGGACACGGCGGTTCGCGGGGCCGCGCGGATTGCGCGGATCTTTCAATTGCGATTCGCCGAAGCCACGGGCGACCAAAACCTCGGGCGCGATCTTGAAGTGCTCGATCAGGAATTGTCGCACGGCTTGGGCGCGGCGGTCCGAGAGCGCCACATTGTAGGATCGCGTCCCTCGTGCGTCGGTATGACCGGCGATGACGAAGCGCTCCTTTGCGAGACGCGGATCGGTCAACGCGCGGCCCAGATTCATCAGGCTTTCGGCTGCCGCCGGCGTGACCTCACTCGAGTCGTAGTCGAAAAGAACCTCGATATCGACGTTGGGTAATCCCTGCTCGCGCGCAATCTGCGGGGCCCGGGCCATGAAGGCATCCGACGGTCCAATCGGTGTAGGGAGAGCCTCGGCGGGTCCGATGGGCGTGCCCACGGGCGCAGCCGCGGGAGCAGACACCGGGGTCGGTCCAGGCTGTGACGTGGTCTGGGCCGGTGGCGGAGCTGTCGGGTTGGTCGCCGGGGCGGCCTGCGGAGCAGTGGTGACTGCAGTCGGTGCGGAGGAGCTGGCTGCTGGCGGGGCCCCGTTTGCACGCGGCGTTTCTGCTCCGGGCGATGCCGTGTTGACCGGCGCCGCGCCCGACGATCCCGCACCGAATGTCGGCGTGGCCGGCGGAGGCGGGGCGGCTGTTACTGCGCTGGGTGGAGCCGAAGATGCAGCCGCGGCAGGCGCCGTTGAAGTTGATGGCGTGGACGGCGTCGAAGGTGCGCTGGCCGTCGCGGGCGGAGCCGGCGTCGTCGCGCCGGCAGCAGGAGTGGCCGCGGTTGGGGTCTCGGCCGGCGTTGGCGCCTGCGGCGTCGACACGGTCGTTGACGGAGCCGCAGGGGCAGGTGGCTGGGCCGGCGTCGCCCCGCGCAGCTTCCCGATCAGATCCTCGACTGCTTTACGGTCGGACTGGGATTGCGCCCGGTTCAGGATATCGCGCAGGCTCTGGTTGTCCTTGCTTGTCTGTGCTTGCGACGACGACAAGGCAGCGAACAGGAATACTGCGGTGGTGGCAAACATTCTGACGTTCATAACGAGCATCCCTGCATCGCGTCACAAATTATTCTCAACTCTAGTAGCGGCCGGCACGGGTCGCAACAAACAGCTTCAATCGTAGGCAGTTAACCGTCGGCTCGCGCCGGCGGTTGGCCCAGGTCTCACCAGCGGTAGGGCTCGCACCACGCACCACCGCGCGAATAGCCCTCCGAGCGGCCAAACCGGAGCTCGCGGTGGCGCGGACCTCGATCGGCAAGCACGGTGCGAGGCTCGCCAGCCGCCGAAACGCGGCGCGGGCCATCGGACGGGGCTCCGAATGCGACAGGGCCGGGGGCACCATTTTGGGCCTCGGGCGCTGTTGGCGCAGAACCGGCATTTGACGGCGGTGCAGTGGCGATCATCGATGGATCCGATGCCGTCCCTCGACCGGACACCCCTGTCACCGACGGCACGGGCGACGTGTCCTGGGAAAGCGGCCTCGAGGACCGTGGCGGGGATTGGGTGGCCTGAGCGACGGCCTGGGGCCGTTGCACGGCAGCGGCGCGGGTTGCTTGACCCGGCCCGGCGTTGGCTCCGGCGGGGCCGGTACCCTGTTGGCTCGCCGGCGCCGGCGAGCCAACTGCGGCCTGTCGACTGGCTGGAGGCGCCGATCCCGGCGCCACTGGAGGTGCCGTCTGTGCGGCGGCCTGCGAGACGCCGGCAATACCGCCCAGGATATCGCCGAGCGACCTGCGGCGGGCTTCGGTCTCCGCCCGATTGAGAATTTCACGAACGGCGGCACGATTCTGACCGTCGGCCGGCGGAACAGACTGCGCCGAGGCTGCCGTCGCCGCGGCGGTCGAGATCAGCAATGCGGTGAGAATAGGAAACGCCAACGGCTGATTACGGGTCATTTCGGACATCCTTTCGGGCAATACAGGACCTAAACGATCCGGTTCGATCCGTATATAGATGCCAAAGTGACGAATGTTCAATTCACCGCTGATGCACGACGGTACACGAATCCGTGTCTCACCGCCCGTTTCCCGAATGACGCGCCGGATTGTCCGGGGCCGCTTACTCGGCCGCCGAACGTTTGGCCGGATCCGCATCGCGGAAAGCGGTTCGCCGGCGGTCCCACTCGTCGGCGCCGAAACGGGCAAAGACCTTGCCCGGGCCGCCCTGGTTGAACGGTTGTGACAGGTGGCCCGTCTCCTTCACCTCGGCCAGCATCTTGTCGCACAGCCCGATGATGGACGAGAGCAGCATCCCTGGGAGGATTGTGATGCGATACCCCATCTGTTCCGCATCCTTCAGGTTCACCGGCGGCGTCTTGCCCGACAGAACCATGTTGAGCAGGCACGGCGCCTTGACGACTTGCGGCACCCTCGCGACCTCTTCCATGGTCTGGGGAGCCTCGAGGAAAATCAGGTCGGCGCCGGCGTCAGCCGCCGCATTGGCGCGGCGGACCGCCTCTTCGAAGCCGGCAGCGGCGCGCGCGTCGGTCCGTGCGATGATGAGAAAGTCTGCCGAGCGGCGTGCTGTGGCTGCCGCACGGATTTTGGCAGTGTAGTCCTCGATCGAAATGAGCTCTTTGTCGTCGAGGTGTCCACATTTCTTGGGGAACACCTGGTCCTCGATGTGAATGGCCGAGACACCCGCCCTCTCGAACTCCTGGACCGTGCGGTAAGCGTTCAGCTCATTGCCGTAGCCCGTGTCGGCGTCCGAGACGAGCGGCACCGAGATGCAACTCGTGATGCGGCGGGCATTGGCAACCATTTCGGACATGGTGACGAGGCCGTAGTCCGGCAGGCCATGGGCCGCGGACGTGCCCGCGCCGGTCATGTACACCGCCGGGTAGCCGGCCTGTTCGATCACGCGCGCGGTGATGCAGTCGTAGGCGCCGGGAGCCACCACCATCGGGCCGGAGCGGATCATATCGGCGAGAGATTTCGAGGGTGTGGTTGCGGCAGACATGGCGTTCTCCCTGCTCTGTATAGCTGGTTCGACGATAGGTTTCTCCCGGAGAGCACGCAAGCGATCGCCTATGTGTCCGAGCCCGGCCGGTACGAACGATGATCGTAGCTCAGCTTCCGACGACAAGCGGCGCGGTCAGCCTGCGTAACATGGCGAGGGCGGACAGCGCCGTGATTTTTCCCGTGGCAGGGTTGTCGTCGCTTGGAATGTTGGCAATCGTCATCGACAGATCGGAGCTGTCGGAGCGGACCTCGATCGTGTGGATATTGCGGTCGACAGCCGGATCGGCCCAGATCTCGATCATGGTGCGGTCGGGGCCGATCCCGGCCAGTGACAGCGCAACCGCAACATTGACGTTGGCGGGAAAGCCCACGATGGCCTCGCGTGCGGTTCCCTCGAACACCTTGAGCGGTGACGCAAGTCCTTCGACGCTGATGCCGCTCCGAGCCAGATGCGGCGCTCCGGCGAGGCCTCGCGGCGGCTTCCGAGTGACGATGCGGACCATTTCGACATCGCCTTCCGCAACCGCGCGCACGGCATCGAGGCCGAGGAGAGCCCCCGTCGGCACGAGTATGCGTGCACCCGATGCTTTCGCTTTCTCGACGAGGTGCATGTTCGTCAACAGTTGCCCGACCGACAGCGGCATGAAGATGCGACCCCTGGCGACAGCCGGTTCCGCAATTTCCGCGAAATGACGGGCGGGCACGCTTTCGAGCACGACGTCGGCATGATCGGCGAGTTTTGCCAAAGGTACGAGACGCGGAGGCGTGCGCAGGGCGCCGAGCTTGCCCCGAGCCTTGTCCTGGTCTCGCGCGGAGACTGCGACGAGCTCTATGCCGGGGAGATCGCCCGCATCGACCCGGCGCGCGACCGTCATGCCGATGGCGCCCAGTCCGCCGATTGCCAATTTCAGGGGCAATGTCATCTCTGCTCTCCCGAGATGCAGTTTTTCTGATCAGTCGACAATTGACTACTGGACCAAGACTTAGGAAAGCGGCAAGTTGTTCGATGTGAACCGATAGGCTGCCAAGATCAAGAAACGACAAGCTCGCGGACCGTCCTGCATGGGAAGGCTAACCGGGCAATCGGCTCAAGGGAGGCCGGACCTGCAAATGTCCGGGAACGGTTGGAAGCATGGCAGAGCCTGCATCTGCTGATCGACGAGGTGTGCCCGCAGCACCGGAAATTCTGTCGGTGCGCGACGTAACCGTGCGCTTCGGCGGAATCGTAGCCCTCGACGGCATCAGCTTCGACATCGAAAAGGGCCAAATCGCCGGTCTGATCGGGCCGAACGGCGCCGGCAAGACGACGCTTTTCAATTGTCTCTCACGGCTTTACGTGCCGACCTCTGGCGACATCCGCTTCGAAGGGCGATCGCTGCTGGCTGAGCCCCGCCATCGCATCGCAAACCTGGGCTTGGGTCGCACATTCCAGAACGTCGCCCTGTTCGACAGGCTATCCGTGCTCGACAATGTGAAGGTCGGTTGTCATAGCGAGACGAGCGCTGGATTTGTCGCCTCGGCATTGCGCCTGCCGTCGACCGGGCCGGAGGAACGCCGCATCGACGAGCGCGCCCGCGAATTGATAGCGTTCATGGATATCGAGCCGTTCACTCATCTGCCCGCTGGTCCGCTTCCGTTTCCAATCAGAAAGCGCGTCGAACTGGCGCGAGCGCTCGCTTCGGGCCCCAAGCTGCTTCTGCTCGACGAGCCGGCCGCGGGCCTCAATCACGACGAAATTTCGACGCTCGAAACGCAGATCCGCCGGGTCCGCGACATCCAGAAGGTCACGATCCTCCTCGTCGAGCATCACATGAGTCTCGTCATGTCGGTCTCCGACAAAGTCGTCGCGATCGATTTCGGAAAGAAAATTGCCGAAGGCACGCCATCCGAGGTGCAGCGCGACCCCGAGGTCATCCGGGCGTATCTCGGGACGGAGGCGTAAGGCATGGCGCTGTTGCTGGAAGTCCGCGACTTGGCTGCATATTACGGACAGTCGCAAGCGCTGCACGGCGTTTCGTTCGGGATCGAGACGGGTGGCATCACCACGCTGCTCGGCGCCAACGGAGCGGGCAAGACGACGACGCTGCGCGCGATCTGCAACATGGTGCGCACATCGGGCGAGGTGGCATTCGATGGAAAGCCGATCTCCGGGCTCGCAACCGAAAAAATCGTCAAGCTTGGTGTCGCGCACGTCCCCGAAGGACGGGGCACGTTTACAGGCTTGTCGGTGGACGAGAACCTCAGGATTGCGGCCTTCACGCGCGGCGGCGGCCGCGAAGTACAGCGCGACCGCGAGATGGTGCTGAGCTACTTCCCGCGCCTCGCTGAGCGCATCGACCAACAGGCCGGCACTTTGTCGGGCGGTGAGCAGCAGATGCTCGCCATCAGCCGGGCGCTGATGCTGCGGCCGCGCCTGATGCTCCTCGACGAACCCTCGTTCGGATTGGCACCGCTCATCGTGCAGGAAATCTTCCGCATCATGCGCCGTATCAACGAGGAAGCCAAAGTGTCGATGCTGCTCGTCGAGCAGAACGCCGCGCTGGCGCTCGATCTGGCTGACCAGGCTTACGTGCTCGAAACCGGGCGCGTCGTGATGTCGGGCGATGCAGCGACCGTGAAGGGCGACGAGCAGATCCGCAAATCCTACCTGGGCTACTGAGGGGCGCAATGGAGCAACTGATCCAGCAGGTTGCGGCAGGTCTCGCCAACGGCGCCATTTATGCGCTCGTCGCATTGGCCCTGGTGATGATCTACTCCGCGACCGATCACCTCAATTTCGCCCAGGGCGAGATGGCGATGTTTTCGACTTACGTCGCCTGGTCTTTCTATCAGACGGGGATGGGTTTCTGGCCGGCTCTGCTTCTCGCGGTGCTTGTTTCGTTCGTCGCCGGCATGTTGATCGAGCGTATCATCCTGAGGCCGCTGCACAACGCGCCGATCCTTTCGATCGTCGTCGTCTTCATCGGGCTTCTCGCCGTCTTCCATTCCATGGCGGGCGCCATCTGGACGCATACGATCAAGCCGTTCCCGTCGCCCTTTCCCAAGGTCAGCTTTGCCGGCTCCGGCTATATCGGATCGCATCAGATCGGCATGATCGTGGTGACGCTGGTTTTGCTGATGGCGTTGTTTCTATTCTTCCGGTTCACACCCCTCGGGCTCGCCATGCGGGCCGCCGCGCAAAACCCGGTCTCGGCGCGGCTTGCGGGCGTGCCGGTAGACTGGATGCTGGCGCTGGGCTGGGGGTTGGCGGCAAGCATCGGCGCGGTCGCCGGCTGCATGGTGGCACCGGTCGTCTACCTCGAGCCGAACATGATGGCGGGCATACTTCTCTACGGCTTCGCCGGCGCGCTTGTCGGCGGCATCGGCAGTCCCGGCGGTGCGGTCGCAGGCGGTTTCCTGGTCGGCGTGCTCGAGAATCTGGTCGCATTTCTGGGCAATCTCTTCGAACGGTCGACCGGCGTCTATGTCATCGGCAACGGCGAGAAGCTCACCGTGGCCCTCATCATCCTCATCACCGTCCTGACGGTGAGGCCGAGCGGCCTCTTCGGTCGGGTTACAGTCAAGCGGGTCTGAGACATGGCGATCGAGGCAAGCGGCATTGCTCGGGTCGAAACCGGCCATGCGTCGTCATTGGTCGAATGGACGCGACCGGGTATCGCGCCGTGGCTTTACGTTGCGGCGCTGTTGGCGGCGCTGCTGCCGGTTTTCACACATCTGACGGGGCTCGTCTCGAACTATAGCTACCTGCAGCTTTCGCTCGTGCTGGTGTTCTCGATCGCCGTCCTCGGTCTCAATCTGCTGACCGGCTTCAACGGTCAGATCTCTCTCGGCCACGGCGCCTTCTTCGCGCTCGGCGCCTACACCGCGGGCATCCTGATGGATCAGGGCATCGCGCCCTATTGGGCCACATTGCCGGCCGCAGCGATCGTCTGTTTCATTTTCGGTTATCTGTTCGGCTATCCCGCGCTCCGCCTCGAGGGCCACTATCTGGCACTCGCCACCTTTGCGCTCGCTATTTCCGTCCCGCAGATACTCAAGTACCGGCACCTCGAGGAGCTGACGGGCGGGGTGCAGGGCCTCAACCTTGTCAAGCCCGATGCCCCCTTCGGGTTGCCGCTGACGCCGGACCAATGGATGTACCTGGTCGTTCTGGCCGTGGCGGTGCTGATGTTCTGGCTGGCCCGGAATATTGTCGACAGCCGGATCGGGCGGGCCATGATGGCGATCCGCGATCACGGCATGGCGGCCGAGACAATGGGGATCAACAACGCCCGCATCAAAATGATGACATTCGGCGTCTCCGCGCTTTACACGGGCGTTGCCGGCGCGCTTCACGCCACCATCTTCGAGTTCATCGCACCCGACAGTTTTCGGCTGGAGCTTTCCATTTCGCTTCTCGTCGGGGCCGTGGTCGGTGGTATCGCGTCACTTCCGGGAGCCCTTGTCGGCGGCGCTTTCGTGCAGCTTATCGAGAAGTATGCCGATGCCGCGACCAGAGCCATCTCGAATGCGGTTCACCTTCCGATCGAGCTCGAGCCGTGGACGATCTATGGCATCGCGCTCATTGCGCTGATGTATCTGATGCCGGCCGGCATCGCCGGTGGGATCGCATCGCTCTGGAGCAGGTTGACCGGCCGAAGAGCGCGTTAGCAGGGTGGCAGAAGGACCAGAGCCAATTCCGGATTCGATCCGGCAACAAGATCAACATGAGGAGGATACGTTCACATGACCAGGATGCTGAAGCAGATGTTCCGGTTCGCCGGCGTGGCAGCGCTAAGCGCTGTCATCGCGACGCCGGTCGCCGCCCAGAAAAAATATGATCCCGGCGCCAGCGATACCGAGATCAAGATCGGCAACACCAATCCCTACTCGGGCAACGCCTCCGCTTACGGCAACATCGGTCGGACCATCGAGGCCGTGTTCAAGATGGTCAACGACAAGGGCGGCATCAACGGGCGCAAGATCAACTTCATCACCTATGACGACGGCTACAGCCCGCCCAAAACCGTCGAAATGGTCCGCAAGCTGGTCGAGGAGGACCAAGTCCTGTTCGTCTTCAATACCCTCGGAACTCCCCCGAATTCGGCCATACACAAGTACATGAACGCGAAGAAGGTGCCGCAACTGTTCGTTGCGACCGGCGCGTCGAAGTGGGGGCAGCCGAAGAAGTTCCCTTGGACGATGGGCTGGCAGCCGGACTACGCGACGGAAGCCTCGATTTACGCCAAGCACATTCTCTCGACCATCAAGGACCCCAAGATCGCGGTCCTCATGCAGAACGACGACTACGGGAAGGACTACTACAACGGCTTCCTCCGAGGGCTCGGGAAGGAGAACGAGAAGCTGATCGTCGCGCGGGCGACTTACGAGTCGACCGATCCGACCGTCGACAGCCAGATGATCCAGCTCAAGAACTCGGGCGCCAACGTCTTCTTCAACATCACCATCCCGAAATTCGCGGCGCAGGCCATCAAGAAGGCCGCGGAGATCGGCTGGAAACCGGTCCATTACCTCAACAACGTGTCGTCGTCCTTCGGCTCCGTCTTCAAGCCTGCCGGCATCGAAAACTCGCAGGGCATCATTCTCGCGCTTTACCGCAAGGACGCGAACGACCCGCAGTGGAAGGATGCAGCCGACGTGAACGCCTGGAAGGAGTTCATGGCCAAATACATGCCGTCGGCGAACCTCGCGGAGGACACGCACAACTACGGCTATGCGGTCGCTCATACACTCATCGAGGTGCTGAAGAAATGCGGTGACAATCTCACCCGGGCGAACATCATGAAACAGGCCGCGAGCCTCAAGGGTCTCGAAGTTCCGTTGCTGCTGCCCGGCATCAAAGTCAACACCAGCCCGACGGATTTCTACCCGCTCGAGGCCGTGCGGCTGGCACGCGTAAAGGGCGAGGGCTTCGAGCTTTTCGGCGACGTGATCGCAAGCGAGAGCAAGTAGTGGCTCGTCCGAGCCAGTAGCTCTTGTAGCGGCGGCTGCCGACGCTCCGGCGGCCGCCCTTGCCTTGCCGCGAGACGGGCGACCAATCGGCTCAGGACTTCGCGCATCCAGTGCGGACCGGCAGGCTCGAAAGGCCGCGCGCGACAAGGCTGTCATGCCACACCGCTGGCGCGGCGCCGACCGCTAGATCGGGAAAACGCTCGAACAGTCGCGGCAGCGCAATACGTGCCTCGAGGCGGGCGAGCTGGGCGCCGATGCAGAAGTGAGCCCCTTGACCGAACGTGAGATGCCGGTTCGGCTGGCGGCCGACGTCGATCCGGTCGGGATCGGCGAAGTGCTGCGGATCGCGGTTGGCGGCGTTGATCATGGCAAAGACGCGATCGCCAGCGCGAAGCTGCTTGCCCCCGATATCATGATCGATGCGCACGACGCGGCTCATCGAGTTCGATGGTCCGTCGAAGCGCAAGAACTCCTCGATCGCCGTGCCCGCATTGTCGGGTTCGCTACAGAAGCGGTCACGCGCTTGGGGGTCGCGCAGCAACATCAGCGTCGAATTCGAGAGCAGATTCGTCGTCGTCTCGTGCCCCGCGAACAGCAGCAACATGGCCGTTGCGACCAACTCGTCCTCCGATAGGCGATCATCGTGATCGCGCGCGGCGATGAGCAGGCTCAGGAGATCGTGTGCCGGTTCGCGCCGCCGCTGCTCGATGAGCTTGCGGAACAGTGCCGCCATCGCCACCGCGCCACGTCGCGCGCGCTCGTACTTGTCCCGGATCTCGCGCGCCGAGAAGAGAAACGACATGATGTCGTCGGACCAACCCTTGATCTCGTACAGGTGGCCCTCCGGCACATTCATGATGCGCATGATGACCCGTGCCGGAAGCTGCATGGTCAGCGCAGCGACCAGATCCGTCTCCCCGGGACCGGCCGCGGCAAGGCTGTCGAGGAGCCGTTCGGTCGTCTCCTCGATGGCGGGACGCCAGCTATTGATCGTGCCGGGAAGGAAAGCCTTGGCCACCAGCGCCCGAACCCGAGTGTGGCCCGGGGGATCGCGAAACACGATCCACAGCGACAGGTAGCGCATGGCCTCGGACAGGGTCGAACGGCTCGGCTCCGGCAGGCTGGCATAGAACGGGGTCAGCCGATCGGGCGACATTTCGTCGGCAGACGCGAGGGCACGGGCAACATCGTCGTAGCGCGTCAGCACCCACGACTTGAGTGCGGGGCTCCAGTGAACCGGGTCGCTTTCGCGCAAGCGCGCCAGTTGCGGATAAGGGTCTGCGCGCACCGCAGGATCGCTTGGCGTATAGGCGAGAGGCATGGGGCATCCGATCCGGATCGATAACCGTCCCGCACAGGATAAGGGCCAGCGCCACGGAGCCAAGAGGCCTGCACCGAGAATTGTTTCTTTCGACCCGGGAAAGATGGCTTGTTGGCCGATGCATTCGCGCGTAAGCTTCTCCACAAGCGATACAGAAATTCGCAAAGTTTGGTTTGGGAGGACTACCGATGACCAAGATCACGCGTCGTCAATTTGGAACGACCGCGGTGGGCGCAGCTGCCGCGACGACTGGCGGCATCGCCGGCATTCTCGCAACGGGCCGGGCTCCGGCCATTGCACAAACCACGACTGTTCATTGGCTCAGGTGGAACGATTTCGTCCCGACCTGCGACAAACTGATCCGCGAGAAGATCGCGCCCGCTGCCGAGAAGGCGCTCGGCATCAAGGTCAACTTCGAGACCGTCAACGGCAACGATCTGCAGCCGCGCATTACGTCGGGTATCCAGTCCGGTGCCGGCCCTGACATCATCATGCTGTTCAACAATCACCCGCATCTCTATTCCAATAGCCTGGCCGACGTTTCCGACGTGGCCGAGGAAGTGGGCAAGGCGCAAGGCGGCTATTATCCGCTCTGCGAGGGCAACTGCCAGGTCGACGGCAAGTGGGTCGCGATGCCGATGGCGATCATCGGAGCGCTCAATGCCTATCGCAAGTCCTTGTTCGCCGAAGTCGGTGCGAGCAAGTATCCCGATACATGGGATGAGTATCGCGCGGTCGGAAAGAAACTGAAGGACAAAGGCACGCCATTCGGTCAGGCGCTCGGTCAATCGTTCGGCGATCCCCCGACGTTTGCCTATCCGCTGATGTGGAGCTTCGGCGGAATGGAAGTTGATGATAAGGGAAAAGTCGTCATCAATTCCAAGGATACGGTCGAGGCCGTAAAGTTTATGACGGCCATGTGGAAGGACGCGTTCGACGAGGGCGGCCTCGCCTGGGATGATGCGTCCAACAATCGGGCGTTCCTGGCCAACACGATTTCGTGCACGTTGAACGGCGCTTCGATCTATCTGCTGGCTGCGCGCGAGAAGGGAAAATACAAGACCGATAGCGGCGCGGAACTGTCGAGCGACATTCTCCACGGCGAGTTGCCGGCCGGTCCAAAGGGCAAGTTCGCCTTTCATACCTTCCAGAGCCACGTGGTTCCGAAGTACTCGAAGAATCAGAAGGCGGCGAAGGACCTCTTGAAGTTCATTCACGCCAAGGAAAACTATGCCGGTTGGTTCGAGACCGGGAAGGGCTTCGATACGCCCCCGACCAAGGTTTGGGAGACGGATCCGATGTGGGACAAGGATCCAATAATGAAGCCCTACGCCGTCGCTGGTAAGCTCGGGGCGACACCGGGGCGCGCCGGGCCGCCGAATGCGAAATCGGCGGAGGTCCTCTCGAAGTATCTGATCGTCAACATGTTCGCGTCGGCGATCAAGGGGCAAGGCGCTGAGGACGCGGTCAAAGCCGCCGACGCCGAGTTGAAAAAGATCTACGGCGCCTGAAGCAGGGTGGATGGGGCTGCTATTGCAGCCCCAACGCGTGCGCTCGAACCGTGCTCGAGACCATAAGGCGTCGCCAGCCATTCGGTGCCGCGTGCGTGGAGCGCCGGTATTGACACGATCCTTCCTGCAGCAATCACTTTCGTCGCGACGTCACGGACCGGCACGGCGAGGAGCGAGTGGACCATGGCAGTGACAGTGCCGGCCGATGCCGCCGGAGATGGCGTCAAGGTACCACGGCCGAAATGGCGACCACTCGAGGACGAGAGGTGGCTGGCGGTGGTGCTGCTTCTGCCGACCGTCGCGCTGCTCGGCTTGTTCATTGCCTATCCGTTCGCTCGCGGCATTCTCCTCTCGGTCACCGACGCACGTGTCGGCATTCCGGGCGAGTACGTCGGCTTCGCCAACTTCGAGCGGTTGTTCAGCGATCCCATCTTCAAGATGGTCGTTTGGAATACCTGCTGGTATACCCTCATCACCACCATATTCAAGCTCGCGCTCGGCTTGTGGCTCGCGCTCTTGCTGAACCGAAATTTTAAGTTCAAGGCGTTCACGCGCGCCTTCATTCTGCTCCCTTTCATCATCCCGACGGTGTTGTCGACATTCGCCTGGAAGTGGATGTTCGATCCGACCTTCAGTGTCCTCAACTGGATTCTCTTCAAGCTCGGCGTCATCGGCCGCTACGGCGGTCTCAATTGGCTCGGCGACGGCGAACTCGCCATGTGGTCGATTATCATCGTCAACATCTGGCGCGGCGTGCCGTTCTTCGCCATCTCGCTGCTGGCCGGCCTGCAGACCATCAGTCCCGACCTCAACGAAGCGGCCGCCATCGACGGCGCCAAGCCGTGGCAGCGCTTCATTCACATCACCTGGCCGTTGCTGCTGCCGGTGACCATGGTCGTGGTGCTGTTCTCGGTCATCCAGACGTTCGCGGATTTCCAGATCGTTTATGTGATGACTGGAGGCGGACCCGCCAACGCCACGCATCTTTTCGCCACCTACGCCTATCAGCTCGGTGTCGGAACCGGCCTTCTGAGCCAAGGTGCTGCCATATCGCTCGCGATGTTCCCAATTCTGTTCGCGATCGTGATCGTGCAGCTCCTCTATATCCGCCGCGTTGAAACGCGCTGAAGCCGCCGGGAGAAACTGACGATGATCGAAGGTGGCATCTGGCGGCGCTGGGTCTTCTTCCGGATCCCGTTGGCTCTATTCCTGATCTTCCTCCTCTTTCCATTCTATTGGATGGTTATCACCACGTTCAGGCCGGACAACGAGCTGTACATCGCCTGGCAGCGACCCACCTACACGCCGTTCTGGACTTGGCATCCGACGCTGGACCACATTCGCTTCCTCTTCCGGGAGACGGCCTTCGCCACTTGGCTGTGGAACACGATGTTCATCTCGATCTGCTCGACGATCATCTCGCTGTTCTGCGGCGTGTTGGCCGGTTATGCGCTATCGCGCCTGAGCTTCCCCTTCGCAGGCGGTCTCGGAACGGCGATTTTCATCACGTATCTCGTCCCTCAAACGCTACTATTTATTCCGTTGTCCGAGATCATCCGGAACTACAAGCTCGGCGATACGCCGTGGGCCCTGATCCTCACCTATCCGACATTCCTGATACCGTTCTGTACCTGGCTGATGATGGGCTACTTCAAAGCCATCCCGAAGGAGCTCGAGGAGTGCGCGCGGATCGATGGTGCCTCGCGATGGAAAGCGATGCTCTACATCGTGATCCCGGTCGCGATACCTGGCATTCTTTCTGCCGGCATCTTCGCATTCACGCTGTCGTGGAACGAGTTCATCTACGCGCTGGTGTTCCTGTCGTCGCCGCAGGAGAAAACAGTGCCGGTCGGCGTCGTCTCCGAGCTGATACGTGGCGACGTGTTCTTTTGGGGCGCACTCATGGCGGGCGCACTGCTCGGCAGCATTCCGGTTGCGATCGCCTATTCGTTTTTTGTCGAGCACTACGTGTCGGGACTGACCGGATCGGTCAAAGGATAAGGAAGGACGATGGCAAACGTATCGATCCGCGACGTTCACAAGCGCTACGACGACTTCCACGCCGTAAAAGGGGTGAGCCTCGACATCAAGGATCAGGAGTTTCTGGTCCTCGTCGGCCCGTCCGGCTGCGGCAAGACGACGACGCTCAGGATGGTCGCCGGCCTGGAAACCATAACCGAAGGGCAGATTCTGATCGGCGACACGGTCGTCAACGAGTTGCCGCCCATGGACCGGGACATCGCCATGGTGTTCCAGAACTACGCGCTTTACCCGCATATGAGCGTCTACGACAATATGGCGTTCGGGTTGAAGATGCGGAAGTTCGACAAGCCCGAGATCAAGCGGCGGGTCGAGCACGCGGCGGATATTCTCGGCATCCGGGATCACCTGACGCGCAAGCCCCGCCAGCTTTCGGGCGGACAGCGCCAGCGCGTTGCCCTCGGTCGGGCTATCGTGCGCAATCCGCAAGTGTTCCTGTTCGACGAGCCGTTGTCCAACCTCGATGCCAAATTGCGCGTGCAAATGCGCGTCGAGATCAAGAAACTGCATCAGCGCCTCTCGACGACATCAATTTATGTGACCCACGATCAGGTTGAGGCGATGACGCTGGGCGACCGGGTCGTGGTGATGAAGGACGGCTTGATCCAGCAGGTCGGCGAACCGCTCGAGCTCTACAACCATCCGGCCAACAAATACGTCGCGGGCTTCATCGGGTCGCCGGCCATGAATTTTGCCGACGTGACGATCAATGCCGCGGGCGACGGTCTCGTTGCCGAGAACAACGTCATGCGGATTGCGGTTCCTGATGCGCTGCGGCAGAGGTTGGCACCGCACGCCGGCAAGCCGGCAACGCTGGGCATCCGTCCTGAGGATCTGCGGATGGCAAACGGGGCCGACCCGGGCGGCACGACGTTCGAGGCAATCGTGGAGGTGGCGGAGCAGCTTGGCTCCGAGGTGATCCTGGACGTCACCGTCGGCAAGAGCTCCATGGTGGCGAGCGTCGAGCCGACTGTGAAGGTGAAGCCACAGCAGAAGGTGCGGCTCGCCCTGAATCCGGTCGGGCTACGGTTTTTCGATGCCGCGACCGAGGCCGCCATCTGACCCGGGCTTGTCATCCGGCGCTTGGTCGCTCGCCGGATGCTCGCCCGCCTGCTGCTCGCCCGCCTGCTGCTCGCCCGCCTGCTGCTCGCCCGCCTGCTGCTCGCCCGCCTGCTGCTCGCCCGCCTGCTGCTCGACGGTACCGAGGGCATGAGCGAGCCGGGACTGTGCAGAACCCGGGCGAAGGGGCTTCTGCTGGCTGTCGTGCGGCGCCCACCCCGTGAGGGTCACCACTTCGAAGGTCGCCCGCACCCGGCCGTCGGGTCGGGCGTGCCTTTCCTGATAAATCTCCGCCACGCGACGCAGCGTATCGCGCCGCAGGGCTCTACGGCTGCGCTCGATGAGCACGTTGGCCCAGCCCAAGGCGCGCAGGTCGCGCATCAAATGGAGCGCACTCTCGTAGCCGACCTCGAGCACGTCGCCATCGGCAACCGGAAGGGCGAATCCGGCCCTTTGCAGCAAGCCGCCGAGCTCGCGCACATCCGCGAACGGGATTACGCGAGGCGACGCCCCTCCCGTCGTTTCCGCCTCGGCGAGCGCGAAGCTTTCGCGAAGCTCGTGGAGCGTCAGGCCCCCGAGCAGGCAGGCCATCATCAGGCCGTCCGGCTTGAGGGCATGGCGGATCTGCAGGAGGGCACCTGGCAGGTCGTTGACGGTCTGCAGAGAAAGGCAAGAGACGACGAGATCGAGCGATCCGGGCCGCATGGGAAGGAATTCTTCGTCGGCGAGCACCCGGGCGCCATCGAGGCCAGACAGCAGGCGCGGCGATACGTCCATGGCGACCAGGATGTCGCGGCCAATTCCCGCTGCGCGAAGCCGGCGCGTGAGACTGCCGGAGGCGGCGCCGAGATCGAGCGCCACGGGAAACTCGCGACGGATGAACGAGAGGCGCTCGAGGATGTCGTCCGCCGCATGACGGTGCAGAAAATCGTTCGCCGCGATTTCGGCGGCGCGACGGTCGCGGCGCGCGCGAAACAATTCGCGATCGAAAATCCGAAGGCCGGTATTGGCACTGGTCACGCTGCAGTCTCCCCAGGCGTTGCGATGGCCTGGACCGGTGACGGCCCCGCCGCGTATCGTCGGAGCAATGGGTCGCGGTCGTATTAGCAGAGAAACGCCAATGGCAGGTACCGGGCTTCAAGTCGGCCTCGGTCGGCTCGCACGCGGCTTGGCCGACCTGCTGGTTCCGCCCGTGTGTCTCGCGTGCCATGCGCGGCTGGCGCAGCCGGATACGCTCTGCGGGGCATGCTGGCGAGGTATCGCTTTCATCCGGCCGCCGCTCTGTGATCGGCTGGGCATTCCACTGCCGTTCGGTATCGCGGGCGATGTTCTCGTCTCGGCGGCGGGCGCCGCCGACCCGCCCGTCTGGTCTCGGGCGCGAGCTGTGGCCGTCTATGAAAGTGGTAGCGTGATTGCCGGCCTTGTCCATGCGATGAAGTATGCCGACCGGCATGACGCCCGCCACATGCTGGCACGATGGCTCGCCGAGGCAGGACATGAGCTGCTCGCCGATGCCGACCTGATCGTGCCGGTACCCCTGACGCGGCGGCGGCTGATCCGGCGGCGCTTCAACCAATCGGCGCTCTTGGCACGCGAGGTTTCGCGGTTGACGGGTGTCAGCTGGTCACCGCTGGCGCTCGCCAAAGTGCGTGAGACAAGGCCACAGGTAACGCTCAGCGGCGCGGCCAGACGGGAGAACCTGCGCGGCGCCTTCAAATTGACCGGAGTCGGGGGGCGTGCCGTTTCCCAGCGTAAAGTCGTTCTGCTCGACGATGTCGTCACCACGGGAGCGACGGCGGAGGCAGCCACCAAGGCCCTGATCGCGGGCGGCGCCGCGCGGGTCGACGTGCTGGCCGTTGCGCTCGTCGCGGCGCCGTCGATCGTGTCACCCTGACGTCGGATGCACGCCGGGCGCGTCTGCCCCATCCGGTGCTTGCCCTTTGGCAGCAACTGCCTACATACCCGGTTGGCCGAGCATCCGCGAGAACCCACACATGCCCAAGGTGACAATCTACACCTCGTCGTATTGCCCCTACTGCATCAGCGCCAAGCGGCTGCTGGACAAGAAGGGTGTGAAGTACGAGGAAATTTCCGTCGATGGGCGGAGCGCCGTCCGCGCTGAGATGACGGCCAAGGCGGGCGGACGGTACACGGTGCCGCAAATCTGGATCGGCGGTCAGCACATCGGTGGCTGCGACGATCTCTATGCGCTCGAAGATGCCGGTCGGTTGGAGCCGCTTCTGGTTGTGTGACGCATGGAATGCACCTGCAGATTGGTGGTCGTTACCGTATCGCACACCAGACTTTCAGCATGATCGGTCCGCGATACGAATGTGTGGTGAGCAATCCGACCCGTTTAGAATATGTTTCACGTGATCAGGCGACGGTGCAATGCGATGATGCAGAGCCCGAGGGCGATCTCGTTGCCGGGATAGCGCTTGCGAGAACTGAGTTTGGATCTTGTCACGGAAGGCGAGCGCCACATGATCCGGTATCGACTGGCTTGTTCGAAGAGCCACGAATTCGAGGGTTGGTTTCCCTCGAGCGAGGCGTGCGATGAGCAGATCAAGCGGAAACTCGTAGCGTGCCCGAAATGCGGCGCGACGAAAGTTGCCAAGGCGTTGATGGCGCCGAACGTTGTAACGAGTGAGCAGAAGGCGAAGCGCGGTGGCCGGCGAGGGGCTAGGCGGCAGGACCTGCCCGCGACCAGCGACGCGAAGCAAGCCGCAGCGCCCTCGGCGCAAATGCTCTCCGGGCCGCAAAAGGAGATGCTGCAGCAGCTCAAGTCGATGCGGGATAAGATCCTGGCTGACGCGGAGTACGTCGGCCCTCGTTTTGCCGATGAGGCCCGCAAGATTCATAATGAGGAGGCCCCGGAAAGGGGCATTTACGGCGAAGCCAGTGCCGACGAAGTCAAGGATCTCGCGAGCGAGGGGATCGACGTTTTTCCGATCCCCACGCTGCCCGACGATCACAATTGACTGCGTGGCTGGGAGGTTACGGGCGCGTGTGCACGCCGATTTCAGTCGCGCGTGCTGCTTGGTTGCGGTGTTTCCGGGTCTCCCGGCTCGAGGCGGCGAAATTTCACGGCTCGGAGCATCGAGTCCCTTCCCGGCGCCGCCTTTGGCGCGCTATAGTTCGCACATGCTCCAGTCGCGTACAGAGGTCAGGGTACGGAAGGGAATGCAGCGGGACGCTGCATCCTTGGCCTCGGTGTTCCGTGAGTCGTGGCTTGTCGCCTACCGCGGGATCATCCCTCAGCTTCACCTGGAAAGCATGATCCAGCGTCGCGACAAGGCCTGGTGGCAGAACGCGGCTCGAGGCTCGGACGGTCTTCTGGTCCTCGAAGTTGCGGGGAAGCTGGCCGGCTACGCGACGTTCGGTCGGGCGCGCGGTCGCGGCAAGCATCAAGGCGAGATTTACGAGATCTATCTGGCGCCGAGCTATCAGGGCGTGGGATTGGGTGAGCACCTGTTCGAGGGCGCGCGCCACGCACTCGACGAGCGCCGGCTCAACGGTCTGGTTGTCTGGGCGCTGGCCGACAATGAGATCGCCGCGGATTTCTATTGGCGTCGCGGCGGCCGGCCGGTCGGCAAGATGACCGAGAAAGTCGGCGGCGTACTGCTCGAAAAGACCGGATACGGCTGGACCTAGCCGCTCGAGTCCGGATGATGATTGGCGTCGACGATCGGCGCTCTTGCGCACGCACCTACATCGGGCTCGCGCCTCGCTTTCCGACGCGCTTCGGCTCGGATCGGCAATCAAATCGGCGCGCCTCATTATCCGCCACGTCGCGCGCAAGCGCGATGGCTTGGGGATTCGCGAGCGCGTCGATGTGGGCGACGTGGCAATCCTCGTCACGCGTCACCTTGGTGACGACGAGTACTTCGCCCGAGCCGCTGTCATTGTTGGTGAAGTACCGCTGAATGGTCGCAAATGGCTGGACCTTTCCGTCCTGCCTGACGAAGCGCCATTCAAGCGTCGCTCGATGGGACTTCCCCTGGAACAGGGAATTGAACGCGCCAAGCGTCTGCCGGGCCGCGCGGCGTTTCTGAGGCTGTCGGCCGACGCTGACGAACGTCCTGCGATCTTCCTCGGCGATGTACACGGGATAGCCATCCAGTCCCTTACACAGCCAAGCGCCGCCGCCTGGCCTCTTGCTCGTCTGGCGGCACTCCGCTAGATCGATGGTCGTGTAAAGGCTTTTCAATGGGTTCGCGTCGGCCGGCCCGGTACAGACCAGAGCAGCCGCCACGGTTGCCATCATGGTCGATCGCATCATGATCTTGCCTCCACGGCGGCTTGCTAGCATGCAACGGAAAGCTGAATGTGGCGACGGCAGAAAATTCCGTGAGGGCCAACGCCAAGGTGGAGCGACACTTAGATGCGCATCGATGCAATCCCCATTGGCTACAGCCCGCCTGACGACGTGAACGTCATCGTCGAAGTGCCGGTCGGAGGCGAGCCGATCAAATACGAGCTCGACAAAGCCTCAGGAACGCTCTTCGTCGATCGCTTCCTCTACACGCCCATGAGGTATCCTGGAAACTACGGGTTCATACCGCACACACTCGCCACGGATGGCGATCCGATCGACGTGCTTGTGTGCAACACGCGAGCGGTCGTGCCGGGAGCCGTAATGAATTGCCGCCCCGTCGGTGTGCTCCTCATGGAGGACGACGCCGGCGGCGATGAGAAAGTGATCGCAGTACCCTCGACAAAGCTCACGCGCCGCTACGAACGCATCGCCAGCTACGCCGACCTACCTCAGATCACGATCGAGCAGATCCGCCATTTCTTCGAGCACTACAAGGACCTCGAGCCAGGAAAGTGGGTCAAGATCAGCGGCTGGGGTGACGCCGAGCAGGCACGGCGCCTCATCACGCAGTCCATCGAGCGGGCGAGATCAGCCTGACCGTCTCCAGCTCCATCGGACACCGGCGGTGCTCGCCCCTGGAGCGCGCGCTGGCGACACCCTGCGCTTCCGCGAAGGCTCTCAGCGGGCCAGTTCTTCCTTCACCTTGGCGGCGAGTTGAGGCAACGAAAACGGCTTTGCCAGAAAGGCGTAGTGAGCGTCCGGATCAAGCCCGGTCTTGAAGCGATCGTCGGGATAGCCCGAGATGAAGATCACCTTCAGATCGGGCCGCGATTTGCGCATCTCCGTCAGCATGGTTGGCCCGTCCATTTCGGGCATCATCACGTCCGAAACGACGATATCGATCGGCAACGTCTCCGCGGCGTAAACTTCCAGTGCTTCGACGCCAGTTGTCGCTTCGAGCACCTCGTATCCTTGGCGCTTCAGTGCGCGCACGGCAAAGTTGCGCACGGAATCTTCGTCCTCGACCAGAAGCACCCGGCCCGTGCCCGTGAGGTCGCGCGACCGTTCGGGCTTGGGCGCCTGTGGCACCTCGGCCTGCTCGCCCGCGGCAGCCGGCTCGGGGATGTGACGCGGCAGGTAGACACGGAACGTGGTGCCCTTGCCCGGCGCCGAATCGGCAAAGATGTAGCCGCCCGTCTGCTTGACGATCCCATAGACGGTGGAAAGGCCGAGGCCGGTACCCTTGCCGATGTCCTTGGTCGAGAAGAAGGGCTCGAAAATCTTGGCCATGACCTCCGGCGTCATGCCGGTGCCCGTGTCCTCGACCTCGATGAGCAGGTATTCGCCCGGCTGTACCGAGAGAGGGCGAAGTTTCAGCGACTCGCGCTCGGTGATGTTGCGCGTCTTGATCGTCAGCCGCCCGCCCTCCGGCATCGCATCCTTGGCGTTCACCGCCAGGTTCATGATGACTTGGCCGAACTGGGTGCGGTCCGCCTTGATCAGCCACAGGTCGCGACCGGTGACGAGCTTCAGGTCGACCTTCTCGCCGATCAGGCGGCTGACGAGAACGGAAAGATCCGTCAGCACCTCGCCCAGGTCGAGCACCTCCGGCATCAAGGTCTGTCGGCGCGAGAAAGCCAGCAGTTGGCGAACCAGTCCGGCGGCCCGGCTCGCCTCCTTCTTGATGTTCATGATGTCTTTGTGTGCCGGATCGAAAGGCCGGTGCGTCTGCAGGAGCAGATCGGAAAATCCGAGGATCGCGGTCAGCACATTGTTGAAGTCGTGCGCAATGCCACCCGCCAGCTTGCCCACGGCCTCCATCTTGGTCGATTGCGCATACTTGAGCTCCAGCGCCTTCTGCTCGGTAGCATCGATGGCATAGAGCATGGCCGTCTCGCCGGGCTGACCGTCATGCACGGGCGCCAGGTACACTCGGCGGGTGAACTGCTTCTCGGGGCCGAACGAAATCTCGATCGGACGAACTGGCGTGCGCCCCACCACGACTTCGCGCAAGCCCGCCTCCATGGCTGTCATGGCGTCGGCATCACCCGCGCTGTCGAGCAAGGTTTGGATGTCGCTGCTCTGGCCGAGTCCCGCATCGAAGAACATGCGGGCAAACGGGGCATTGAACGATTTGATGCTGCCGTCACCACCAAGTGCCGCGATGCCGAATGGCGCGGATTGGAAAAGCTTCTCGAAGCGCGAGTCTCCGCCCGAGCAGGGCATCAGATTTGCGGCAGGCGACGTCCGGGTGAGGAACAGCACCGAGATTTCGCCACCGCGCTCGACTTCGCTCCCGAGGCGGGCGACGACGTCCACGGGGATACCGACGCCGTCTTCGCGCACGAGGTCGAGTTCGAGGCGCACGATTTCGCCGGTCGAGCGCGAGAGTGCAGCGCGCAGCAAAGCGTCTCCGTCGCCGGCGATGAGATCTGCCAGAGTGAGCCCGCGCGAACGGGCCGCGTCCGCATCGAGACCGAGCCAGTTCGCGAGCGTGGGGTTGAGATGCACGATGCGACCGTCGAGGGTCGCGCCGAGCAGTCCGACCGGTACGGACTCGTACCGGCCGATCTCGCCTTCCAGGCTGCGAATAGCCTCGGCCTCGCTGGCGCGTTCGCCGGAGATGTCGGTCAGCTCCCAAAGCCGGTTGGCGCCTGGCATGCGCCCTGCGGCCCCGGCCTTCAGCGGCCGTACCGATAGTCTCAGCCAGCGGCCGGAACGATCGCGGTTGTCGAGATCGCGAACGCGAAATTCTTCGTTGCGGATTTCGCCGAGCTCGGCCGCACGCATCAGACGGAAGATGCATTCGGCTGCGTGGGGTTCACCGGCGAACGCCACCTCGAGGCTGCGTGCTTCTCCGACCTGGTCGATCCCTGCGAGGCGGCGGTAGGCCTCGTTGGCGTAGACGATGCTCCCGTCACGGCGGGTAACCATGACGCCGTGCTCGATGAGGTCGTTGGCAACTGCAGCGATGCCGCCATCGGCCTCGGCATGGGCGCCGATCCGGATGTGTCCCGCCAGAAGGCCGAACAGGAAAAAGCTGCCGATCATGCCGAGCACGGACAGGATGACGAGAAGAATCGGGTCGCTGGCGCGCGTGGCGATGCCAATCAGTGCCCCGAGGCCGAGGACCGTCAGGATGGCCAAGACGACAAACAGTATGCCGGTCCCCGTTGTCGGCTCAGGTGCGTTCGACCCCACGGGAACGTCGGAGTTGCGCACATCGGTCCCGATCATGCGCAATGTCATAGACTGATTCTGAAAACGGAAAGCGAAGCCCAGGACTTCGACCACAGAAGAGTACACCACGCGAACTGATACCACCTCGTCCCCCCGCAAATACCGCACCCGGCGTGGCCGCCTCGATGACGTCAACAACTCGATCATTAGGGTTAAAAGTGCGCTAAACATCTGCTAACGACGCACGGTGGCGAAGCGTTTTTTGCGCTAAGCGATTCTCGGGCTGAGCGAGGACTTCGAACGATGGTCGACCTTCTGCTCTACGTGCTGTTCTTTGCGGTGCTCGTGCTTGTCGTGCTTGCCGGCCTTTGGGTGATGCGCAATTCGCTCGGCGGCCAGTCGCCCATGGTCGCGCTGTTCGGACCACGGCCGGAGAAGCGCCTTGCTGTCGTCGAGCACGCCAGTGTCGACGGACGTCGCCGGCTGGTCCTCGTGCGGCGTGACAACGTCGAGCACCTGATCATGACAGGCGGCCCGGTCGACGTTCTGATCGAGGCGGGAATCGAGGCTGGTCAAAGTGACGCGGCGTTGTCCCGCACGATTGTGGACAATGTCGAGGATCGCCGTGAGCCCCCGGTTTTCGGACGTCAGCGTAACGGCTCGCGGACGGGAGAATCCGCGGCAGAGTAGGCGCTCAACTGTGCACAACTCCTACGTGATGTGAGATTGAGCGGCGAGGCCGGTCGCTGGACACAGCATTGCCGCATTTCAGGGGTGCCGAGTGCGCCCGTGCGTGACCGCGGGTGCGGCCGATCAGGCGTGGTCGGCCACTCCCTGCTGCGCTGCTGATCGAAGTCTCCGATTCCCGAGGGGCCCCTTGAGCAATCTGTCGAAGCTCGCGAAGTGCGCAGCAAGCCTGCTGATTGTGATCGCGTGCGTGGTTGGAGTTTCGCACGCCCCGATGGCGCAGGATCAACCACGATCGCCCGCCACCACCCCCGATGCGCCAACGGCGCAGGCGCCTTCGGTCACACCTCCTGTCGAGCCGTCCAAGGCAGCCGCGTCCCAGGCGCCGGTTGCAAAGCCCGTCCTTGCGCCTGAAACTCTGGAACCCGTCGAGCGGCTCGCACGCAGCATTGAGAGCGCCGAGCAGGCGATTCAGCAGCTCAACCAGATCGAAGGCGAGATGGTGCGCCTGAGAAGCGACGTCGAGCGGATCATCTACGACAGCACGGCATCCGTCGACACGCTCAAGCCCCAGCTCGATGAGGTCGAAAAGCAGATCCAGCGCCTTGGCCCGCCACCCGCCAAGGATCAACTGCCCGAGGCGGCCGCCGTCGCAGCGGAAAGGGCTCGACTGAACACGGCCAAGGCTGCACTCGATGGCGCCATCAAGACCGCCGAACTGGCCTGGGTTCGGGCAAAGCAACTGATCGATCGCATCACGGTGATGCGTTACCAGCTCTTCACGCGCAACCTGTTCGAGCGCCGCGACAGTCCCTTGTCGCCCGCTGTCTGGCAGAACGTGCGGGAGCAATTGCCGACGATCTACGGCCGCCTGCAATATTACGGTGGCGACTGGCTCGTCTGGGCGGCCCGAGCCGGTCGGGGTCTCGGCGTCCTCGGAGGCGCGATCGTTGTCGTGTTCACCCTGCTGGCCCTCGCCGCCCGCGCTTTCATCGCGCGTCGATCGCCGCGGCCTGAGACGCCACCGGGCTTCTTCGAACGCGTCAGCAGGGCAGCCTGGCTGGCCCCGGTTCGGATGCTTGCGCCGGCCGCTGCCGTCGCGGTGCTCTATTTCGGTCTCGCCAGCCTCGACCTCTTGTTCTCGCCGTGGCTGAGCCTGGCATCGGCGACATTCTACGGCCTGCTCGTCTATATCACGGCCTCGGCTCTTCTGACGGTCTGTCTGGCACCGGCAGAGCCGGCCTGGCGCCTCGTCCCGGTCTCCGACTGGACGGCGCGCCGCGTCCTCGCTCTGCTCAAGTCGTTCGTAGCGATCTATGTGGTCGACATCGTCTTGGTCGAGCTCGGGCGTGCTCTCTACGTGCCACTGTCGGTGACCGTGGCCCAGTCGTTCCTGACGAGTACGGCATTCGCGATTTTGCTGGCTTGGCTCGTTCTGACCCCGTTCGCGGGGCAGACCGGCCCGGATCGACCGGTCAATGCCAGTGCCCTCGTGGTGCGGCGCACGGGATTGATGAGGCCGCTGTGGATCAAGCTTCCTCTCGCGCTGACGGCCATCGTCATTCTGGTCTCGTCGGTGGTCGGCTACGTCGCGCTGGGTCGCTTCATCGCGCATCAAGTCGTGCTCTCCGGCACTGTCGTAGCGGCGTGCGGGCTGCTTTACCTGGCGGTGCGTGCTGCAACGCGAGGCCGCGCCGACAATCGCGATCTCGTGGGCATGACGCTCGAATCGAGGTTCGGTCTGGTCGATCCCGTCAGACGGCGTCAGTTCTCGCGCCTCATCGAGTTGATGGCGACGCTGGTCATTGCCACCGCGGCTCTGCCGCTGCTGATGCTGCAATGGGGTTTCTCTGGCGACGATATCCGCGACTGGCTGAAAGCGTTGCTGTTTGGCTTGGAAATCGGCCAGTTCCGCATCTCTCTGGCGCGCATATTGCTCGCCATGGCGCTTTTCACGGGGCTGCTGTTCGCGACGCGCCTTCTGCAGCGCTGGTTGCGCGACACGATCCTTGTTCAGCCGCGCGTCGACCCGGGCATCGCCAACTCGGTCGATACGGCCATCGGGTATGCCGGCATCGGGTTGGCTTTGTTGATCGCACTGTCCTACGGCGGCTTGGATATCACCAGCCTCGCCATCGTGGCCGGAGCGTTGTCGGTCGGCATCGGCTTCGGCTTGCAGTCGATCGTCAACAATTTCGTCTCTGGGCTCATCCTCCTGGTCGAACGGCCCGTCAAGGTCGGCGACTGGATCGTGGTCGGCAACGAGCAAGGCAACGTGCGGAAGATCTCGGTCCGGTCCACCGAAATCGAGACGTTCGACAAGGCGAGCTTGATCCTGCCGAATTCCGAACTGATCACGGGGCGGGTGCTCAACTGGACCCATCGCAATCCGATGGGTCGCGCGGTCGTGAAGGTCGTCGTCGATCCCGTTGCGGACCCCGAGCAAGTGCTGGCGCTGCTCCGGGCGTGCGCCGACGAGCATCCGGACACGTTGAAGATACCGGCGCCGTTCATCACGTTCGATAGCTTCACCGGCACGTCACTCGAGTTCACGGTGCGGGCTGTGCTAGGCGACGTCTACGCCAGCGGGCGGGTCGCAAGTGAGTTGCGGATCGCCATTCTGAAGCGGCTCCGGGAGGCCGGGATCGAGCTGTCCAATCCGCAGCAGGACGTCCATCTCCAGGATCTGAGCTGGATCAAAACCGCGGCCGCTCGGCTCGTGGAGGGGCGCTCGACAGGTGGCTCCGGTTCGCCCACGGCATCGCCCCCCGGCGACCAGGATGGTTGAGGCGGATGGCGCCCCGATACTGAAAAAAAGTGGGATCGTCCGCCGCCTAAGGGCGCCTCTGCCGGCATTCGGCGAGGTTCGATTCCCACCGAGGGGCCATTTTCCCGCGCCAGCCTGCCGCAGGCCGTGACAAGGCCTTGTTGTGGCGAGCGGAATGTGGCATCTAGCCGCCATCGGGCGCAGGGGACGCACCTCATACATTTGTCCCTTTCTCGACCACGCCGCTTTTGCGAAGCCGCCGGACGATGCTCCGGTCTTGTGCGACTGATCGAACCCTGCGCTCCGCAATGCCTGCTTTCAGATTCTTTGCAAGGCCAGCTTTGCAAGGCAACGAGTGGGCTCGAACTAGGTACGGAGACGATTTTTTGCAAACCGCCACGTTCGCTGAGCTCGGTCTCAGTGCAAAGGTCCTCGCAGCCATCGATGCCGCCGGCTATCCGTCGCCCACACCCATCCAGGCGCAGGCGATACCCGTTGCCGTGACGGGGCGCGATGTGCTTGGCATCGCGCAGACGGGTACCGGCAAGACGGCCTCGTTCGTGCTGCCCATGATCACCCGTCTCGAAACCGGCCGGGCGCGGGCTCGGATGCCGAGGTCGCTGATTCTCGCGCCGACGCGCGAGCTTGCCGCGCAGTGCGCACAAAGCTTCGAGAAATACGGCGTCAATCACAAGCTCGACGTGGCACTGCTGATCGGCGGCGTGTCGATGGATGATCAGGTCCGCAAGCTCGATCGCGGCGTCGATGTTCTGATTGCCACCCCGGGCCGGCTGCTGGACCATTTCCAGCGCGGCCGGGTCATGCTGATGGGCGTCGAGATCCTCGTCATCGACGAGGCTGACCGCATGCTCGACATGGGGTTCATTCCGGATATCGAGAAGATCTGCCGACTGCTGCCGCCGAAGCGCCAGACGCTTTTCTTCTCGGCGACGATGCCGCCCGAAATCACCCGGCTGGTCGATCAGTTCCTGAAAGACCCGGCACGCATCGAGGTGGCTCGCCCGGCGACGACCGCGAAAACCATTACCCAGCGCTTCCGTTTCTGCGAGAACCCGGAGGACTGGGCCAAGCGCGAGGTTCTGCGCGACCTGCTGCGCACGCTCGACGTTCGCAACGCGATCATCTTCTGCAACCGCAAAAAAGATGTCGCGATCCTGTACAAGTCGCTGGCCAAGCACGGCTTCAACGCCGGCGCGCTGCACGGCGACATGGACCAGATGAGCCGCACGGCGACGCTCGATAAATTTCGCTCGGGCGAGATCTCGTTGCTGGCGGCGTCCGATGTTGCGGCGCGCGGGCTCGACATCCCCGACGTCAGCCACGTCATAAACTACGATGTGCCGTGGCAGCCCGACGACTATGTGCACCGCATTGGCCGGACCGGGCGCGCGGGCCGGGAAGGAATTTCGGCGACGCTCGTTTGCAGCGACGACATCAAGGCCGTGGACGCGATCCTCAAGCTGACGAACGAAGAGCCGAATTGGATCGGGGATGCGCCCGACGAGGCGGCGCTGGCCGAGGGGCGCAGCCGGAAGCGGCGCGGTCGCGGCGCTCCGAGCCGCGGACGGGAGGATGGACGGAGCAATGCCCGTCGCTCGCGCGAAGGACAGGACCGGAGCGGAGCGCGCGAGCGCGGTGAAGGAAGTGACCGTCGCGAGGGACGCGATCGGACTGAGCGACGCGAAGTGACACGGCGCGTCGAGCGCCCGGAGTTCGGCGACCAGCCCGATGTCGCGGCCGATGCGGGCCCGTCCCGGCGGCCGGTCCGGCGCCGGGAGCGCCCCGGCCAGGAGGAGGCTTCCGCCCATGCGGCTGCACCGGCGCGTCCTGAACGGGGTCGCCGGCCCGAGCGGGCGCCCGCGCGATCCGAGGCGTCGCCGGGGCGTCCCGAGCGACAAGGAGAGCGGCCACAGCGCCAGCGTGTTGCGGAGCGAAGTGGGTCCGGGCGCGGAGCGCATCGCGACGAGGAGCCCACGCCGCTGGCCTTCGGCGATCACATGCCGGCATTCCTGAAGCGCCCAGTCCGCGTATGAGAACCGATTAGGCTGCAACGTCTGAGGCAGAGCAGGCCGAGGCACCGCCTGGGCCTCGGCACACCCACCGGCCCCGCGTGTCGATGGCCTTGCAGCCGACGCCGCGCGCCAGCCGTACACTGGATGGCGGTCCCGGGGAGGCCGCCGAATTGCGCGGGACAGCGGTCATGCTAGACATGACCGAAGCCAAAGGCTCGCACAGCGGCTACATGCGCGGCGTGCCGGAAGACCTCTAAGGCGTCCGTAAGTGACGTCATCTGCGCGGGGAACGGAGGGCAATCATGTCACCAGCGGAAGCGACGGCTCATATCTGGCAACTCGGGGGCGGTCATCTGTCGGCGCTCGATGGCGTGGCACTGAGAGGCCAGGAACCCTCGCTGCCGTCCACCTTCTCCGTTGGCACGATGGCTCAGGCAACAATCGCGGCGAGCGCGCTGGCGGCAGCCGAGTTCTGGGCCTTGCGCACCGGTCGGCGGCAACTCGCGGCGGTGGACATGCGACACGCATCGGCCGAGTTCCGCAGCGAGCGCTACCTTCAGGTGGAAGGCAAGCCCGAGCGTAGCGTTTGGAACAAAGTGGCCGGCGTCTATCGTGTCGGTGACGGCCGTTACGTCCGCGTCCACGCGAACATGCCGCACCATCGTGAACGGACCTTGCGATTCCTGGGCGCCGAGTACGACCGGGCGAGCGTCGAGCGAAAGCTTCAGGACTGGGCCGGCGAGGCCCTCGAAACCGCCGCCGCCGAGAACGGCATGGTCATCACGATGATGCGCTCGCCGGAGGAATGGCGCGCCCATCCGCACGGTGCGGCCGTGGGCGGGTTGCCCCTCTACGAGATTATCCGCATTGGCGATGCGCCGCCTCGCCAGCGGGCGCCGGCCGAACGCCCGTTGACGGGCATCCGCGTCCTCGATCTGACACGGGTCATCGCCGGGCCGGTCTGCGGGCGGACGCTCGCGGCGCACGGCGCGGACGTGCTCTCGGTCACCGGGCCGGGCATTCCGGACATGGAAACGCTCGTGATGGATGGCGGGCGGGGAAAGCTGCGCACCGAGATAGACCTGACGCAGGGCGCCGGGCGCGAGACGCTGCGTGCGCTGGCTCGACAGGCGGACGTGTTCGTTCAGGGCTACCGGCCCGGAGCGATCGCTGCCAAGGGGTTCTCACCGGAGGCGCTCGCCGAGGTATCGCCCGGCATTGTCTGCGTGTCCCTGTCGGCCTGGGGTCACGAGGGGCCTTGGGCGAAGCGGCGTGGCTTCGATAGCCTGGTACAGAATGCCAACGGTCTGAACGACGCCGAGGCAAAAGCCGCGGGCGTCGAGGGTCCCAAGGAACTGCCTTGCCAGGCGCTCGACCACGGCACCGGGTTCTTGATGGCCACGGGGGCCATGCTGGCCTTGAAGCGGCAGGCGGAGGAAGGCGGCTCGTGGCTCGTTCGAGTCTCGCTCGCGCAAACGGGAGAATGGCTTTGGAAGCTCGGTCGCCAGCCCGTCGAAGCGCTCGCGGTTGGCGATCCCACGCGCGAGGATGTGCGTGACCTGCTGGACGTATCGCCCTCGGGCTTCGGCCTGATGACGGCGGTTCGGCACGCAGGGCGCCTGTCGGACAGCCCCGCCGGGTTCGCACGTCCAGCCATGCCGCTTGGCAGCCATCGCCCCGAGTGGCCGGAAATCATACGCTCGTAAGACATCGTTAAGGGGACGGCGGTTACCGTTGCCTCGCCTGGCGTGCGCCGGCAGATCATTTTGCCACGCGATGGACATCTTCATGGCCTTCGGAAAGCGCGCCGCCGCGCCCCCCACCCCGTCCATCTCGTCAGTTGATCGGCTGAGGCAGATCGAGGCGTCCGAGCGGCTGAACCGGCTTCGCGACAGCTTTATGGAGCTTCTCGGCACGGCGCAGATGGTGGCTGACAGCGTCCGCCAACAGGGACCGATCCCGGTGCCACCGCTTGGTGATCACACCGATCCCGAGGCAGGTCCGTTCGTTCTCGCCGGATTCAGCCGTCATTTCGTGACGCGGAGCCCGAACGGCCTCGGACACGTTATTTTTGGCTACCAGGGACCGGACGGGGAAGGGCCTGTCGATCCGAATGCGCAGTTCCAGCTGCAGCAGACGATCGGCGAGCTTCTCGCGTTCAACCTCTACTGTCAGCGCGCCGAGATCGACGAGGCCCTGGGCGTTGCGCTCCAGGCTCCGGGCGTAGCCGACAGGATCGATGGCATCCTCGTGAAGCTCGCCTACTTCGTGGCCTTTTTCGACAACATGACGATGGCCCGCCGCGATGAGATGATGACCGCCGAGGATATCGAACGCCAGCGCGCGAACGTCGAGCGTTACCTGCTCATCGCCCGCGACAAGATGCTCGACCCGGACCATCTCGAGGCACGCATCCCGACGGCTGGGTGGCCGTTCGTCGGTGTCGAGCTTCCATTCGAGCCACACGAGGGGGATTATTTCATCAACTGCGTATATTTCCCGGCCGAGTATGCTGAGGTACTCCTTTCCGCCCAGAAGACCGCTAACGCACGTCCTGCTAATGCTGCTTGAGGCCGTCGAGGCGGCATCGCCGCATCGGGAACGGGGAGTGAAGGCGACCGGTGCCCACAGCTACACGGCAGACGATGCTTGATTTCGGCTGCAGCTCCGGGGTAGCCGGTATGCGGTCCGGCCCGTGCAAGCCGGTGGTTGCGAGGCTGGATGGCGAAGCTCGATATCAATGGGAAGCTGCTCGACCTCGCCGTCGATGGTGACATGCCGTTGCTGTGGGCGTTACGCGAGCAGGCTGGCCTGACCGGCACCAAGTACGGCTGCGACGTCGCGACCTGCGGCGCCTGCCTCGTACATATCGATGGCGCTCCGGCGAAGGCGTGCGAGGTTACGGTCGGCAGTCTCACGCGGTACCAGAAGATCGTGACCATCGAGGGCCTGTCCGGTGCCACCCTGCACGCGGTCCAGAAGGCCTGGCTCGACGCCGACGTGTCGCAATGCGGCTATTGCCAGAGCGGCATGATCATGGCGGCCGCGGCCCTTCTGGCGGCCAATCCGGCGCCGACCGATGCAGATATCGACGACGCGATGACCAATATTTGCCGCTGCGGTACGTACCAGCGCGTTCGGGCCGCGATCCACGCCGCGGCGCGCCAGCAGGCAGCCAAGGCCGCCAAGCCAGTCGGATCGGCGCGGGATTGAGCGCGAGCGGCGTATAGGCCGTGTCAGGCCGCCGCGGTGCGATCTTCAGTGAATTCACGCTCCCAGGCGTCCGGGATACGACCGACGCGCTGGCGCACGGCTTCACACTGATTGCGGCACAGCCCCCGCATGTGTTCGCGCACGGGCGCCGGCAAGGCGGCCTGCTGGCTGCGATTGAAGCGGCGGCCGAGTTCAGCGAAGTACGAAGGCTCGAACCTGGTCCCGATGAAACGGCACACCTGCCTCAGTGCCGCGAGCCTGTCGGCGTGCATGTCCTCGTAGAAGAGAACCAGGGTCTGATCCTCGCGGAACACCGCCGCCATGTCGTCGAGGGTCTGGGCGTAGTCCGCGAGCTCTGAAAATCGCGGTTCGGTCAGCATCGCAGCGACGGCTTCTGTCGATTGCCTGTTGGCATCGAGGCCGCGGGAGCGGCACTGGTGTAGCACCTGGCTCCACAGCCGATCGACGGGATTTCGCATGATGAAAATCACGCGCGCTTCCGGGGCAAGCCGCTTGATGTGACCCAGCCCGTCGGTTCCGAGGATAGCGTATTCGGGCGTGATCTCGCCGGCGAACGTCGCCTTGCCGCGATGGCGAAACAGCCGGCGATACCAGTCGTCGTCGATGGGTGATCCCATGTAGTCGCGCCACCACGTGTGTTGCGCGCGGTGCTCGGAATAGCGCGACCATTGGGTGAACATGCGCTGGTAGTACTTGCGATGGCGTGAGCGGCGCTTCTTCTGCGACAGATGCTCGGTGAGGCCGCGCAGGTGATCGAAGTAGTGAATCTCCTTGACGGGGGTGACAAAGACATCGGGATGCGAAGCCAACATCCGGGCTAGCCACGTCGTACCCGACTTCTGGGCACCTATGCCGACGAAGAAGTTCTCGATGTGGTTAGTGCTCAAGGTCGCTCATCCCCGTTGGCGGCCCACCTGCGGCCCTGAGCCGTTGTCTATGCCTGATCCCTCAGACCTCACATGCGCCCTCCGGCTTCGGCCGACAACAGGCTGGTGAGCATCGCCAGGAAATAAACCCGAACGCAATGGCGCGAGACGCCTCAGTAGCGGAATTGTTCGGATAGGATGCGCTCGTCCAGGCTATGGCCGGAGTCGAACAGCATCAGGATGTCGATCTCGGCGGCTTCTTCGACCGAGACGCGAACGACCGAGCGTATCTCGGTGTTGTCGGCAACCGCGCTGACCGGTCGTTTATTGGCCTCGTGCACCTCGATTTCGATTTTGGCCACGGCCGGCAGCAGCGCCCCCCGCCAGCGGCGCGGCCGGAACGGAGAGATTGGCGTCAGCGCCAGGAGCCGCGCGTTGATCGGAAGAATTGGACCATGAGCGGAGAGATTATAGGCCGTCGAGCCGGCGGGTGTGGAGACAAGAAGCCCATCGCAGGCCAATTCCTCGAGGCGCTGCTTGCCATCGATCGAGATGCGCAGCTTGGCGATCTGATAGGTCTCGCGGAAAACCGATACCTCATTGATGGCCAGCGCGGCGTGCGTCTGGTTGTTCTTGTCGAGTGCCGTCATCGACAGGGGATGGATGCGGCTGAGTTCCGCGGCCTCCAGCCGTTCGATGAGTCCTTCCTCGCGATACTCGTTCATGAGGAAGCCGACGGACCCGCGGTTCATGCCGTAGATGGGGATACGATCGTGCATGTGCCGTTTGAGCGTCTCGAGCATCAGGCCATCGCCGCCGAGGGCCACGATGACATCTGTGCTCCCGATCTCGGCGTTGCCGTAGAGGATCGCCATCCGGCGTGCGGCTTCCTGGGCCTCCGGTGTGTCACTGGCGACGAACGTGACCCGCTCGAACCTGGCGCTGGACTTTGGCATTCTCGGACACCCGGATCTGCCCGGCTGACCAGGCGCTAACGTCCTCGAAGAGGAGTCTATTGCAGTGCCAGAAAATGTGGTGCGAGTAAATGCGATGCGAGCCCAAGCTGGAATGCTGGGCAGCAACGGTGACGAGGGGGACGGGATCGTGCTGGTTTATGCGACGTTCCCTGATTTGGCGTCGGCCGAGACCATCGCCGCAGACCTGGTCGAGGTCGGCTTGGCAGCGTGTGCAAACCTCAATCCGGGCATGCGATCGGTCTATCGTTGGCAGGGTATGGTCGAGCGTAGCGACGAAGTGGCCGCAATCTTCAAGACACGGGCTCGCTTGGCCGCGCGCTTGATCGGGTGGCTGCGGGTGGCACACCCATACACCAACCCCGCGGCGGTGGTGCTGCCGGCGGTCGGCGGCTCGCAGGCGTTCCTGTCCTGGATCGCAGCCGAGACCCGGCGCGCCGCGCCAAAGGCACGGTGTTGATCGGCGCTCGATCAGAATACGTCGGAGGAAGCTCCAGCCCCACCCCAGCCGCACAAGTTGAATGATCCAGCCCAGGATGGGCCCGGTCAATTCGGCGCGGCGGCATATCCTCCGGTCGCGAGCGCTACCGTAAAATATCTCCCTTTGCCGTTGCGTGCGCGAGCCGGTATCCTGGCAACGATGATTGCAGCGGAGGCCGCCCCCATGTCCCTGTCACCGACGCCCCACACCGCCCGTGACGAGATCGGCGTTCTCGAGGCCGCGCGCGACTGGCTCCAGAAGGACGGCGTCGTTGCCGTTGCGACGGTGGTCGACACCTGGGGTTCGGCGCCGGTGCCGATCGGCGGGCAAATGGCCGTCGCGGCGGATGGTCGCTTCAAAGGCTCGGTGTCCGGCGGATGCATCGAAGGCGATATCATCGCGGAGGCCGACGAGATCCTCGAGTCGGGCCAGCCGAAGTTGCTGGAGTTCGGCGTCGCCGACGAGACGGCTTGGCGCGCGGGCCTGCCGTGCGGCGGCAAGGTGAAGGTCTACGTCGAGCGCATGAAAGCCAAGGATGGTGGCGGTGAACTGCTCTCGAAGGCTGTCGAAGCGCAGCAGAGCCGGCGCGGGCTCGTCATCGAGACGCGTCTCAAGGATGGCGCGAAGACGGTTTTTGCGCGCGAGGATAGCGGTGTGCCGGACGATATCGCCAAACGCTTCTCGACGGCAAAGAGCGGTCTTGTCGAGACGCCGGACGGCGAGGTGTTCCTGCACGCCCTGGTGCCGCCGGCGCGGATCATCGTAGTGGGCGCCTCGCACATCGGCCAAGTGCTGGCCGAGATAGCGCGCCTGGCAGGCTACGAGATCCAGGTCGTCGACCCCCGCAGCGCCTTCGCCGCACCCGACCGCTTTCCCGGCATCGCCCTCCACGCGGAGTGGCCGCAGGATGTGCTGCCCAAAATAGGCCTCGACCCCTATACGGCGGTGGTCGCACTGGCTCACGTTGGACATATCGACGACGAGGCGCTGAAGCTGGCACTGCGATCGAACTGTCTCTACGTCGGTGCCCTCGGCTCGCAGCGCAACCACGCCAAGCGCCGCGAGCGCCTGTTGGCGGCCGGCATCACAGAGGACGAGATAGCCCGCATCCGGGCGCCGATCGGCATCGACATCGGAGCCCAGACGCCGGCCGAGATCGCGGTATCGGTGATGGCCGATATCATCAGCGCGGTCCGTGGTCCGAAGCGTCGGAGCTGAGCACACACGGTTGAAGCGGACGATATCGTCGGATTGAGCAGCGGCATCGGAACGTCGACGTCCGAATGACCCGATGCCGGAAACGGCAAGCATCAGGCCGTGAGCGGACGCCTCCGCCTTATTCGCCGACCATCACAACCACCACGGTGGTGTTGTCCTGGTGAGGTTCGTTCGCCTCGGTCACGGAGCGGATCAGAGCATCCGCGATCGCATCGGGCCCATTGGGCGCGTAGCTTGCGATCACGTCGCGCAGTTCGCTTTCTCCGAGAGTATGCAGCCCATCGCTGGCGATGATGACGATGTCCCCGGGGGCAAGCTCCAGAGGCCGCTCTGGCGCGTCGATCAGCTCGATCTCGTCGCCGGTCACGGCAGACCGGAGATAATGCCGGCGAGGGTCCGAGCGCGCCTCCTCCGGCGACATCCGGCCCTGCTCGACCAGACGGTCGATGACGGGCGCGAGGGAATGGTCTTCGTTGAGTTGGACGAGCTCACCCGAACGGTACAGGTACATCGGGCTGTCGCCGACGCTGATCCAGCTCAGCCCCGCGTCGCCGATGGTTGCGCCGACCACCGTGGCCCCCATGCCGGCGAGCTGGGGATTGTCCGCGACTTTGCTCCCGATGGCTCCATTGGCGGCGGCTAGGCTCGGCTTCAGCCGCGCGCGACCTTCTCCGCTGGCTTCCGCGAACGAGGCAAGAAAGGTGGCGCATATGGTGCTCGAGGCCAGAGCGCCGCCGGCGTGACCGCCCATGCCGTCGGCGAGCACTGCAACCAGCGTAGTGCCTTCCGGCGGCACAGCGCTTCCCGACGATATGGCGAGATCCGCGCCCGGCCAGATCGCCGTGGCATCTTCCTGGTACGCGCGCGCGCCCTGACTGGCGCGACTTGAATGCTGGAACTTGAGCATCAGCCTTTCATCTCGGAGAGCTCCGCCCAGTCGAACTCCTGCCCGCAGAACGGCACGAAGACCAACTGGGTATGCCCCATGCTGATCACGTCCATCGCGTTGAGCTCGACCGCCGACGTAGGCTTGGTGTCGTTGACGGCAACGATATTGGTCTTGGCCAGATTGGGCACAAGGAGGAACCGCCGGTCAACCGAATCATAGCGAATATAAGCCTGTTCTTCGCTCGAGATGGTCTCGTCGCCGAAATCGATGGGCACACGCTGTCCGGTCGATCGGCCGACGGTGTTGTTGCCCTCGAATATCGGGCGGAACGCTCCGAGGCCGGGGCCGCCGATAACGACCAGCCACGCGACGACCGGGTCCTGGTGAAATTCGGTGCGCTTGACCAAAGTCTTCCCGCGTACGAGCTGGGTGCGCGACCCGCCGTCGGGCGAGGCCTGCCGCGACACGCCCGGCCGCATGGCGCGGGTCTGGGGCGTGTCGGAACTCGGCGGTGGCGTGGCCGCGCGAACTTCGGCCACGGCCTGGGCAGCGCTCGGAACCGTCCGGCGTTCGGTCGCCTCGGCCGGAGACGAGAGAACGGGCGGGGGCGCGGCAACGGGCGGGGGTGGCATCGGCAGTGCCTTCGGTTCCTTGTCGCTCGCGGGCTGTGAGCCTTCGCTTCGCGCCGCTGCCGCCAGCGCCTGCCTCAGCGAGCCGACCATGCGCCGGTCTCCGCCCGCCATGTCGTCGTTCCCGTTCTTCGACATTGATCCCTCTCCTCGATCCGCAAATTTCGTTCATTGCGCCACACAAGCGAACTACGCGCCGACCGGCTGCCTCGGGCCGCTTCAGGCGGACTGCGTACGCAGCGGCGCCGTCTCGCCGGTTCGGAACATCAGGCACGCGCTACCGATTTCGATTCGGTCGCCGTCGTTCAACCGGCATTTGGCCGAAGGCGCTCCGTTGACTGCGAGATAGGCCTCGCCGGCACTGACGTCGAACAAAATGAACTCGTTTTCGGGCGTGCGTTGAATGAGCGCGCGCGTTCCTCCCGGCGACGCTTCGGGGATTGCAAGGTCGCAGTCCTCGCTGTCGCCGATCCGCATGAGTTCACCGATGGCAACGGGAGATCCGCGCATGTCCGGCGTCTCGATCCACGCCAACCGGTGAGCAACGAGGCCGCTACCCGGCGGCACGAGCCCGCGTTCGCCGCGCCGGCGCCAATCGCTGGCTGCCCGCGCCACCGCGCGGGCCAACGCGACCATGGGCACAGCCAGCGCCGTCAGGCCGGCGAGCATCACGGTCGGGTGGCGATCCAGTCCCGCCCGCATGAATTTCACGAACTCCGTCTCGAGTCGGCTGGACAGAAAAGCATCGCTGGCGCCGGCGGACGTGTGGCTCGCCACGAGCGCACAAATCATTGTGGTGCACAACACGACGCCGCCAGTGAACGGCGGCAGACGGCCCCCGTCGCAGGCAATTGATCGTGTGTGCCGCGGCCCGGGCATGGCACCTCCGTCGAATCGGTAACGTTTGACGCCCGATGACGGCCACAACATGGCCAGATTGCTCGACCTGTTCCATGCGGGCAACGTTCTGCGCACGAACCGCTTGATCACCGCCCGCGTCGGCCGTGCCTGACCCGGACATGGGCTTGCCAACTCTTGGTTTTGCCATATTGATGGCGAGAATTTGGACCGGTGGGAATCGTAGTCCGGATCGATCTGGGCTGCATGACGGGTACGGGGAGGGCAGCGTGATCCTGACAGCGGGAACGAGCCCCGCCTGCAACGCGTGGCGTGGATCGTGCCATCTCGCGGTCGGCCCGGGCTCGATCGCAGCGGCTCGGATCGCCAAGCTAATGATCGTCTCGATATGAGCGATCTGGTCGCCCTCAAACCCGGTACTGTGCTCGCCGACGAGTATCGGATCGAGCGGCCGCTGGGTGCGGGCGGCTTCGGGATCACCTATCTCGCAGAAGAGATCGCTCTCGCCCGCAAGGTGACGATCAAGGAGTATTTTCCGGTCGATTTCGCCGCCCGCGATTCGGCCGAGGAGGTGGTGCCACGTTCGCGCGACAGCGAAGGCGACTACTCGTGGGGGCTCGATCGCTTTCTCTCCGAGGCGCAGACCCTCGCCCGCTTCGATCACCCGAACATCGTGCGCGTCTATCGCTTCTTTCAGGCGCGCAATACCGGCTACATCGTGCTGCACTACGAGGAGGGTGAGAGCCTCAAGGGCTGGCTCAAGGGGCTGGGCCGGGCACCGCGCCAGCCGGAACTCGATCGGTTGATCCAGCCGCTCCTCGAGGCGCTCGAGACCGTGCACACGGCCGAGTACCTGCACCGCGATATCGCGCCCGACAACATCATGATCCGGCGCGACGGACAGCCGGTGCTGATTGATTTCGGGTCCGCTCGCGGCGATATCGCCAAGCACACGAAGACGATCTCCGCCTTGGTCAAGCCGGGCTACAGCCCCTACGAGCAGTATGCTACGATCGCCAAGCAGCAAGGCCCCTGGACCGACATCTATTCCCTTGGGGCGACGCTCTACGAGGCGGTGACGGGGCGCCGGCCTCCGGATGCGCCGACGCGCATGGTGTCGGATGAGTTCGTGTCGACCGCCGACGCGGCGCTCTCGTCTTATCGGCCCCGGTTCGTTGCGGCGATCGACAAAGCCCTGCGCATGGACATGGGCGAGCGCCCGCGTAGTGTCGCCGAATGGCGCGCCGAGCTGCTGGCACCCGCGCCGAAGCGGGCCGAGGCCAAACGCCAGCCCGAGCCGCCGGCTGTCGAGCCAATTCCTCGTTCGAGCCAAAAACCGGCTGGGGCAAAGCCGGCATCGTCTAGCAAGGCCGACCCCGCGCCCGATGTGGCTGTCATCTCCCGGGGCTCGCGACGGCCGTCCGGGCAGTCGGCTCCGCGCCGTTCGGGTGGATTGGCGGCCGCCTTCCTCGAGGGCTGGCGTAAGGCCGGTCCGGTGAATTCACCCGCCGCCGACGCTCCGGTCATTCCCGAACCAGAGCCCGAGCCGGAACCCGAGCTGAAGCCTGAACCGAAAAAGCCGAAAGAGAAGCCGGCACCCGTCGCCGCGCCGATACCCGCTGCTGCCAAAGCGGAACCCAAGCCGGCGCGGCGCCGTTCGCTGTTCTCGCGCAGCCCCAGCCACAAGTCACCGACGCCGATGGCCGACCCCAAGCCGGAGCCGGGCGCTCGGCAGGCGACTCCGCGCGCCTTGCGAAAGCGCACGCGTGATAGCCGCTGGCGAATGTTCGTGCTGCACCTCCTGCTGGCCGTGCTCGTGGCGGCAGCGGTGGTTGCGGTCCAGGATCACATCCCGCGCGTACGCCGGGAAGGTGGCGGCCTGCTCACCAGCCAGACCAACGCCGATGTGGCTCTCGTCGAGCTCAGGGGCCACGCGGGTCCGGTGACTGGGCTCGCCTACTCGGCCGACGGCCAGCAGATCGTCACCGCGTCGGGAGACGGCACGCTCAAGGTTTGGACGTCCGCCGGTGGCCATCTGGTGCGCACGCTCGAGCTCGATTCCGGCGCGGCGAGCGCATTGGCGGTCTATGGCGATCGCGCCGCAACCGGCCATCAGGATGGCTCGATCGCTGTCTGGGACCTGACTTCGGGCTCGAAGCTCGCGTCCATGCGGCGCAACGAGGCGGCAATATGGGCGTTGACCTTTCTCGGACGCGACGACCGCCTTGCCGCGGGCGAACACGATTGGTCGGTCGCCATCTGGGATGTCGCGAAGCCGACGGCGCCCGTTAGCATCTTGTCGGGGCACGAAAGTGCGATCAAGGCGGTTGCCTATGCCCCGCGCGGGCCCTTTATCGCATCCGGCGCGGCCGACAAGACGATCAAGCTCTGGAAGGAGGACAAGGCGCAATTGGTGCGCACGTATCGCGGCCATGCCGACTTCGTCTCGTCTGTGGCCTTCGAGCCGAGAGGACGCGCGCTCGCCTCAGCCTCCCTGGATGGCCAGGTCCGGGTCTGGTCCACCTACCGCAACCAACGCAAGCGCAGTTTCAAGGCCCACGACGGCAACATCCCCGCGTTGGCCTTCATGCCGGACGGACAACATCTGGTCTCCGGCGGGGCCGACGGTCGCGTCAAAATCTGGAATACGGTCCGCGGTCGGCTGATCCGAACAGTCGTTGGCGAAATCGGCGAGATCGACGTGGTCGCTGTTTCGCCGGACGGGCGGCACGTAGCGGCCGGAGGTAGCGGCGGGACGGCCCGCGTTTTTGCCGTCGACCTGCCCAAGGAAGGGTCCTGAGACACCGCCGCCGCGGGGCTTGCCTCACGCGTTGTTGGTGGGGCTATACTCGGCCATCGAGGCCCCCTGCCAGCGAGGCACCTACACTATGCCGCAAGCAAAGCCGCTCGATGCCGTGACGCTCGAGATCGTGTGGACGCGGCTCATTTCGGCGGTCGACGAGGCCGCGCGCGTGATCATGCGCACGTCGTTCTCGACACTGTCGAACGAGGCTAACGATTTCGCCTGCGTGCTGACCGACGCCAACGGGCACTCTCTGGCCCAGAACTCCGGCAGCATCCCGTCGTTCATCGGCTGTCTGCCGGCGACCGTGCGCCACTTTTTGGACCGCATGGGGCCGGGCGAGATGCGCGCCGGAGACGTCCTGATTACCAACAACCCTTGGGACGCCACCGGCCATCTCAACGATATCACGCTGGTGAAGCCCCTGTTTCGCAACGGCCGCCTGGTTGCGTTTGCCGCCTCGACGTCGCATGTGCCGGATATCGGTGGACGAGTTCGCTCGGTCGAGCCTCGCGAACTCTACGAAGAAGGCTTCCATATTCCGCTGATGCACTTCATTCGCGAAGGCAAGCCCGACGAAACGCTGATCCGGCTGCTGCGCACGAATGTCCGCACCCCCGATCAGACACTCGGCGATGTCTGGGCGCAAGCGAGCGCCCTCGCGGTCATCGAAGAGCGTCTGGCCGCGACCATGCAGGATTACGGCCTCGGTGATCTCGAGGCGTTTGCATCGGACCTGTTCGAGCGCTCCGAGTCGGCGATGCGCGCCGCCATCCGGACGGTGCCGGCCGGTACCTATCGCTATTCCATGCAGACCGACGGTTTGGACCAGCCATTCGAATTCCGCGTCGCCGTCACCATCGACGGAGATGAGGCGACGTTCGATTTCACCGGCACATCGCCGCAACAGCCGCGCGCCATCAACTGCGTCATCGCCTATACGTTTGCCATGACGGCCTATGCCCTCAAGTGCGCGCTGCTGCCGAGCCTGCCGAATAATGAGGGCGTCCTGCGGCCGATCAAGATCATCGCTCCCGAAGGGTCGTTGCTCAATCCGCGGCATCCGGCATCATGCGGCGGACGGGCGGCGACCGGCCATTACGTGCCGGCCGTCATCTATGGGGCCTTGCATCAGGCCATCCCGGAAAAGGTAATGGCCGCGCCCGGCTCGCCGCTTTGGATCATGACCCTGGCGGGGCTCAACAACGAGGGCCAGCCCTTTGCGACCGTGCTTTTCTACAATGGCGGCCTCGGCGGTCGCGCCGCTGCCGACGGAGTTTCGGCGTTGGCCTGGCCGTCGAACATCTCGTCGACGCCGGTGGAAGTGGCAGAGCGCTCGGGACAACTCCTGTTTCGCCAGAAGGTACTCAAGGCGGGATCGGGTGGCGACGGTGAATTGCGGGGCGGGCTGGGACAGGCGATCGAAATCGAATGTCTCTCCGCGCGTGAGCTGTCGGCTTGGTTCGTGACCGAGCGAACGAAATTTGCGGCACCGGGAATTGGCGGCGGCAGGGACGGCGCCGCAGGACGGGTGGCAATCAACGGTCACGACGTCGACACGCGACACATGCACCTCCTGCACAAGGGTGACGTCGTCACCCTCGAGACGCCCGGTGGTGGCGGCTACGGCGAACCGGCGCGGCGAAGCCCGATCGCGCGCGCGCGCGATCGCCAGATGGGCTACGTCAAGGCATCGGAGACTTGAATGATCTCCGAGAGGAGCCTGCCCAGGCGTAGGCCCTCTTCGCTTCGACTGAGACGTCGCGTGCTATTCCCCCTGCTTCCGCGCGAGATCTTTTTTCTTCGTTTGCGCTTCCGGGAACACCCACATGGCGATTACCGCGAAGACGGAAAATCCGATCACGAGCCAGAACAGATGGCCCTTGCCGATCGAGGCTTCCCAATAAGCAACTGCGACGCCTATCAGAATTGTGACGACCGAGAGCACGGCCTTGACGTCGTTCGGCATGGCTTCGTCTTCCGTTTTCGCCTGTCGATGACGGCGCGCGCCAAGCGCACCGCTCAGTAGTTGCCCATCGGCTGGGACGCTGCCTCGTCGGGTCGCTTCGGCCGGCCGCGCAGACTGCCCTTGAGATGCGCCGTGTCGTAGCCGTTGAAGATATGGCCGAGGAGGCCGCGGTCGAGATCGGAGGTCCCGAACAGCCAATCGGCAATCGGGAACGTCAGGTTCATGTTGGTTTCCATCATCAGTCGCGCGTTGTGATGCGCGGTGTGATGGCGCCTCAGCGTATTCACGAACGGGCAGTTTCTGACGAACCAGTTTTCCTCGACGTGGCAGCAAAAGTGCATGAATTCATAGATCAGGTACATGCCCGTGGTCGTGCACATGAAGAGCCAGCCGACATTGGGCGTGAAAATCTTGCCGAGGACAATGCCGCCCGGGATCGACATCAGAATGAAGACGACCAGGGCGTAGGGAGGAAACACCGTGACGCGCCAGTCCTTGTGGTCTCGAAAGCGCATTTCGTCGTCGGTGAAGAACTGGTGATGGTTGAGCGTGTGGCGCTCATAGATGGCCCGCAACCCGCGGATGTTGATCGGGCGGTGCATGATGTGCTTGTGGATCCACCACTCGAACAGATTGGTGAACAGGAACGTCAGCGGAATTGTCGCAAGTTCCAGCCAGGTCGGCGAGTCGAGGTGCTGGAAGTAGATGTAGAAGGCGGCCGCGCCCATCGCGTAAATGATGGCGATGTGCAGATAGCCATCATAAAAGCCCATGATGCGCGACCGGTATTCGCTCCGGAATGATTTCTGCCGTTCGGTGATCATAACGTCGTCTCGGCGGTTCGTGTGGTCGATCGATCTTCGGATTTATCGTGGATCAGGCGCCTTCGAAAACGCGATCGGGAACAAGCTCCATCAGCCGCTCGGTGCTGTGCTCGCGCTCGATCAGATGGCGCCGCTTGGCATCGGGTGCGTGGTCGCTCTCCTCTTCGAGGTCGCAAAGCAGGAAATGCTTGATCAACCGCTGGGCGAGTTGGGCCTCGGACGCATGGCGGGCCATCACGGCGTCGATGCGGTCGTCCGGATCCTGTCCGCGCGCCTGCATGGTCACGACTCGTCCCGTGGAATCGACCGCATAATAGCCGCCTTCCTGGAGGTCGATGGCTCGCAGCTCGTGCACCAGGGCATCGACTGAGGTGAAGAAACTGACGTCGCCGGGAGCTTTCGGATCGGCAGGGTTGTGATTGAGGAGGACGACGATGTCCGGTCGCCCCTTTGGCAGGAGGCCCGAGCGGCGCAGCCCTCTGACGAAGCCCTTCAGCATATCCGACCTCCCGTCTTGATATATCAGATTAGGGGCCCGCTCTACCGCGGTCAACGATCGTCGCAACGGCGCGTTTCCGTCGCCGCACCGACGGCATTGAGCGCGCGGGCGCCTGCGTCCAATATGTGCGGGTCGCAAACGGCCGAACGGAGCGAAAGTATGGCTAACGACACGCTGATCGTTGAACGAAACGGCGGCATTACGCGATTGACGCTCAACCGGCCTGACAAGCTCAACGCATTGTGCCGAGAGATGGCCGAGGCCTTGGGGCCGGCACTCGCGGCTGCCGAGGACGACGAGGCCTGTCGGCTCGTGGTGCTGACAGGGGCGGGCCGTGCCTTCTGCGCCGGCCAAGAGCTTTCCGACGAGGTTTATGTGAAGGACGGACCGCGGCCCGATCTCGGCGCGGTACTCGATCGCTACAATCCGATTATCGAGTTCATGCGCAGCATGGGAAAGCCGATCCTCGGGGCCGTCAACGGCGTGGCCGCGGGGGCGGGCGCGAGCCTGGCGCTCGCCTGCGATATCGTCGTCGCCAAGCGCTCGGCCTCGTTCCTGCAGGCGTTCGCCCGACTGGGCCTCGTTCCCGACTGCGGCTCGACCTGGATGCTGCCTCGTCTGATCGGGGAGGCCCGCGCGCGGGGCCATGCCATGCTCGCCGAGCCGGTCAAGGCGGATCAGGCGGAATCCTGGGGCATGATCTGGAAGGCCATCGACGACGACAAGTTCGACGGCGAGGTGGCGGCGCTGGCGGAGCGGCTGGCGAGCGGCGCGACCTATGGGCTAGGGCTGCAGAAGCGCGCCTTCGCGGCCGCCGCTGGCAATGATCTCGGTGGCCAGCTTGCGCTCGAGAAGCTGTTGCAGCAGCAGGCCGCCGCTTCGGCCGACTACATCGAGGGCGTCGTCGCGTTCCAGGAGAAGCGTCCCGCCAGGTTCACCGGAAAGTAGGCAGCTTCGCCATGCGCTCGCAAGCCCATCTCGTCACCATCGCGCGTGCCTGTGCCGAGGTGATGTGGACCGATGACGCCGCCAGCCGCGGCCTCGGCATGCAACTCGGTCCGGTTGGCCCGGGCTCGGCCGTTCTGACCATGGAGGTGACCGAGGCAATGGTGAACGGCCTCGGTATCTGCCATGGCGGCTTCATTTTCAGCCTCGCCGACAGCGCCTGCGCCTTTGCCTCGAACAGCTACAATCAGCGCATGGTTCTGCAATCCGGCCAGATCACGCTGCTCGCGCCGGCCCGGCTCGGCATGCATCTCGAAGCTGAAGCTGTCGAGCGCCACAAAGCCGAGCGAAGCGCCATCTACGACGTGACGGTCCGGGGCACTTCGGGCGTCGCCATTGCCGAATTTCGCGGCCATGTGCGGAGCATTCCCGGCACACTCGTGGCCGACGCACGATAGCACGCGCAACCGGGCCGTCGGGAGGACGCCACATGGACGATCTGACGCCGCAGAAGTTCGAGCTCGATCCTATCGAGGTGGCGCCTCTCGAGGTCGTCCGCAGTCTTCAGCTGCACCGTCTCAAATGGACCCTGAAGCACGCCTACGAGAATGTGCCCCACTATCGCCGGGCTTTCGACGAGAGGGGCGTGAAGCCGCAAGACCTGACGTCGCTCGACGATCTGCGGTTCTTCCCGTTCACAGCCAAGGCCGACCTGCGCGCCAACTATCCGTTCGGCATGTTCGCCGTCCCCCAGTCGAGCGTCGCGCGCGTGCATGCATCGTCCGGCACGACCGGCAAGCCGACCGTAGTCGGCTATACGAAGCGTGACCTTGCCACCTGGTCGCAGATGATCGGCCGCTGCATCCGCGCCTCGGGCGGCAGGCCCGGCATGAAAATGCACAATGCCTACGGATATGGCCTATTTACCGGCGGGCTCGGCTATCACAGCGGTGCGGAGGCGTTCGGGCTGACGGTCATCCCGATCTCGGGCGGCATGACGGCACGCCAGGTGCAACTGATCGCCGAGTTCGAGCCGGACATCATAACGGTGACGCCGTCGTACCTGCTTGCGATCCTCGACGAATTTCACCGCCAGGGGCGCGACCCTCGCGGGACCTCCCTCAAGGTGGCGATTCTCGGTGCGGAGCCGTGGACCGATGCCATGCGCCACGAGATCGAAGCCGCGTTCGATATCCATGCCGTCGACACCTACGGACTGTCGGAGGTGATCGGCCCGGGTGTCGCCAACGAGTGCGTCGAGACGAAAGACGGGCCGACCATATGGGAGGACCATTTCTACCCGGAGATCGTGCACCCCGAGACGGGCGAGCCCGTGGCCGACGGCGATCTCGGCGAGTTGGTGTTCACGTCGCTGACCAAGGAGGCGATGCCCGTGATCCGCTACCGGACGCGCGACTTGACGCGCCTGCTCCCGGGATCAGCGCGCTCGATGCGGCGCATGGCCCGCGTCACGGGGCGGTCGGACGACATGATCATCGTGCGGGGGGTCAACGTGTTTCCCACCCAGATCGAGGAACAGATCTTCAAGGTGAGGGGGCTTTCGCCGCATTATCAAATTGTGCTGACGCGCTCCGGAAGGATGGACGAGTTCGAAGTTCTGGTCGAAGCCCCGGATGGGCACGCCGACAGCTCGGCCAAGGAGCGGGCGGCGGCCGAACTTGCCCATCACATCAAGAGCGTCGTCGGCGTCAGCGCCCGGATCACCGTTGCCGGCCCCGGCAGCGTCGCGCGGAGTGAAGGCAAGGCGAGGCGGGTGGTCGATATGCGGCCCAAGGGCTGACGAGCCGGACCTCCGGGACCGTGCGGACGCATGGGAATGCAAGCCTGTGCGGACGCGGCATTGTCGTTATACTTGACGGCGAGAGTCCTGCGCGTCGATCACCACCCTCCGAGGCCAAAGATGCCCGATACCACGTCCGTCGATTATTCGACCAAGATCCCGAACAATGTCGATCTGGCCTCCGACAATCGCGTGCTGAAGGCGCTGGAGCAATGGCATCCGGGCTATATCGACTGGTGGATGACGATGGGCCCCGAGGGCTTCCAGACGTCCGACGTCTATCTTCGGACGGCCGTCTCCATCGATCCCAAGGGCTGGGCCAAGTTCGACTACGTGAAGATGCCCGAATACCGCTGGGGCATTCTGCTGGCGCCGCAGGACGAGGAGCGCCGCGTTAATTTCGGAGCACACAAGGGCGAGAAGGCGTGGCAGGAGGTGCCGGGCGAATATCGCGCCATGCTGCGCCGCCTCGTCGTGATCCAGGGCGATACCGAACCGGCCTCGGTCGAGCAGCAGCGCCACCTCGGCAAGACGGCGCCGTCGCTCTACGACATGCGCAATCTTTTCCAGGTGAACGTCGAGGAAGGCCGCCATCTCTGGGCGATGGTTTACCTGTTGCAGAAGTATTTCGGTCGCGACGGCCGCGAGGAGGCGCAGGGCCTGCTCGAGCGGCGCTCCGGCGATGCCGACAAACCCCGCATGCTCGGCGCGTTCAACGAGGAAACGCCGGACTGGCTGTCGTTCTTCATGTTCACGTTCTTTACCGATCGTGACGGCAAGATGCAGCTCGAGAGCCTCGCCCAGTCGGGCTTCGATCCGATGTCGCGCACCTGCCGCTTCATGCTGACCGAGGAAGCTCATCACATGTTCGTCGGCGAGACGGGCGTCGGACGGGTCATCGAACGCACATGCGCGGCGATGAAGGCAGCCGGCATCGACGACCCTCACGACACCGCGCGCATCAGGGCGCTTGGTGTCATCGATCTGCCGACGCTGCAGAAAAAGGCAAACCTCCACTATTCGTTGTCACTGGATCTCTTCGGTTCGGAGGTTTCGACCAACGCCGCCAACTTCTTCAACGCGGGCCTGAAGGGCCGGTTCATGGAAACGCGCATCGATGACGATCACCGACTGACCAGCGCCACGTATCCGGTTTTGAAACTCGTCGATGGCGAGATCCGCACAGTCGACGAGCCTGCTTTGACGGCGATCAACATGCGGCTGCGCGACGACTACACCAAGGATTGCCAAGGCGGCGTTTCGCGCTGGAACCGCATCATCGAGAAGGCGGGCATCAAGTTTCAACTCACCTTGCCGTCGGTCGCATTCAACCGGAAGATTGGCGAGTTCCGCAACATCGAGGCGTCACCGGATGGCAAGCCCGTCTCCGCCGAGCAGTGGGTGAAACTGCGCGATCAGTGGCTGCCGTCTAAGGATGACGGCGACTACGTGGCTTCGCTCATGCAGGCCTGCTGGGAGCCGGGCAAGTTCGCGCCATGGATCGCGGCGCCCAAGGTCGGCGTAGACCAAAAGCCCGGCGACTTCGAATACGTGAAAATCCACCAGGGCTGACGGAGTCGAACCGTGGTCCGGGAACGCTTTCGGCCTAGCGGGGCGGCGCCGTTACGGCGACATCGTCGTAAGGGTCCATCAGGTAGCTCGCACCAGAAAAGATCAGGTTTAATCCGAATACGACACCCAGCACCCACGATGCCGATGCTGGAAGTTGCGTCGTAATCGCGATGCCGGCCACCAGTGCAACGATACCGCTCGCCAGCACCCAGCCCCAACTCGTCCGATCCCTCATGGCAACCGCGGCCACGATCTCGAGAACGCCTTCGACTATGAGGATGGCGGCAAGGAGCGCCGTGAGCGAGAACGTCGCGGCGAGAGGTGCCGCCAGAAGCAGCCCGCCGCCGATCAGGAACACGACGCCGACCAGTCCGTACCAAACCGCGCCCCTCCAGCCCCGCAAGCCGATCGCATGCATGATCTTGATGGCACCGGCGAAAACCAGAAGCCAGCCGACCATCACCGTCACAGCGATCGAACTGAGGAATGGAAAGGCCATTGCAACGAGACCGGCGACGATCAACAGCACACCGACGAGGATCGACCGCCCGCGGCCTATGCGAGCTGCTGCGGGTGCCGCGCCAGCCTCCGCTGACACAGGGCTCACGCCTTGCTGCTCTTGTTCGATGCTCTGAGGACTGGTTCGCTCCATCTATTTCGCTCCGCCGTTACCTGCAGGCAACGCGGAGCAACGGGCGACAGTTCCATACGCTCGATCGGCTAGACCGCCTCGGCCTCGCTCTTGCGCTCCATCCGCTTGCGGATGTTCGGATCGAGCCACCGCTTGCGCAGGCGGATCGTCTTGGGCGTGATCTCCACCAGTTCATCGTCCTCGATGTAGCTCATGGCGCGCTCGAGCGTCATCCGCATCGGCGGCGTCAGCGTCAGCGCCTCGTCCTTGCCGGAAGCGCGCACGTTGGTCAGCTTCTTGCCCTGCACGACATTGACGATGAGGTCGTTGCCGCGCGAATGCTCGCCGACGATCATGCCCTCATAGACCTTGACTTGAGGGTCGATCATCATCGAGCCCCGCTCCTGCAGATAGAATAGCGAGTAGGCCGTGGCTTCGCCCGGACCGTTCGCAACGAGGACGCCGTTGCGCCGTCCCGCGATCTCGCCTTTGAAGGGCGCATAGGCATTGAACAGCCGGTTCATCACCGCGGTGCCCCGTGTGTCGGTCAGCAACTCGCCCTGATAGCCGATCAGACCGCGAGTCGGCACGTGGAACACGAGGCGCGTGCGCCCACCGCCCGACGGGCGCATCTCGCGAAGCTCGCCTTTTCGCTCGGACAGCTTCTGCACGACGACGCCCGAGTGATCCTCGTCGACGTCGATGATCACTTCTTCGACAGGCTCCAGCTTCTGGCCTGTTTCCTCATCGATCTTGGTGACCACCTGCGGGCGCGAAACGGTAAGCTCGAAGCCTTCCCGGCGCATGTTCTCGATCAGGATGCCGAGTTGAAGCTCGCCCCGGCCGGCCACCTCGAAGCTGTCCTTGTCGTCGTTCTCCCGCACCCGAATGGCGACGTTGCGCTCGATCTCCTTCATCAGCCGGTCGCGAATGACACGGCTCTGAACTTTGTCGCCCTCCTGCCCCGCGAACGGACCGTCGTTGATGCGGAACGTCATCGCCAGCGTCGGCGGATCTATCGGCTGGGCAACGAGCGCCGTCTCGACCGCCGGATCGCAGAGCGTATCGGCAACGGTCGCCTCGGTAACGCCGGATATGGCAACAATGTCACCCGCCTCTGCGCTGTCCACCGCCGTCCGCTCGAGGCCGCGGAACGCCAGCACTTTGGTCACGCGCGTCGTCTCGATCAGGCTGTTGTCACGACGCAGGGCCTTGATCTGCTGGTTCGGCTTGAGCGAGCCGGAGCGAATGCGTCCAGTCAGGATGCGCCCGAGGAAAGGATCGGCTTCGAGCGTGGTGGCCAACATGCTGAACGGCCCCGGACTGACCGTCGGCGGCGGCACGTGCCGCACGATCAGCTCGAACAGAGGTGTCAGGTCGATCTTCGGCCCGCTCGGGTCGTCCGCCATCCAGCCGTCGCGGCCGGATCCGTAGACGACGGGGAAGTCGAGCTGCTCGTCCGAGGCGTCGAGCGAGGTGAAAAGATCGAAGATCTCGTTCAGGACGGCATCGTGGCGCTCGTCGGGGCGATCGATCTTGTTGATCGCGACAATCGGGCGGAGGCCCTGCTTCAAAGCCTTCGAGACGACGAACTTGGTTTGCGGCAACGGGCCTTCCGAGGCGTCCACGAGCACCACGACGCCGTCCACCATATTGAGGATGCGCTCGACTTCGCCGCCGAAATCGGCATGGCCAGGCGTATCGACGATGTTGATGCGGATGTCGTGCCAGAGGATCGACGTGCATTTCGCGAGGATCGTGATCCCGCGCTCGCGTTCGAGGTCGTTCGAGTCCATCGCCTGCGACTCGACCTTTTGGTTCTCGCGGAACGCGCCGGATTGCTTCAGCAGGGCATCGACGAGCGTGGTCTTGCCATGATCGACGTGGGCGATAATGGCGATATTACGCAGATTCATGGACGTGTCCCGAAGTCGGTGGCTCGGCCGACGAGGCCGAGGGCGCGCAATTTGTGCAGCGCATCATGGAAGCTCGGGCGCGGCGTAGCACATCCCGGCGCCCGCCGCCAGCGCCCTGCCGGATCAGAGCAGCGCGCGTATCGCCTCCACGGCGCGGTCGAACGCCGTCCGATCGTGCCGGGATGGGCCGAGCGGGATGCGGCGCCCGTCGCGCAGGGCGAGGATGGCGGCAAAATCGCTTTGCCGATCGCGTGCTCGCGTCGTCTCGATTTCCAGGGCCGCGATTTCCTTCAGCGTGAGACGCTCCTCGAGGGTACGGCCAGCAAATCGGCGTTCGACCCGCACTTGACCCTCGCGCCGGTCGATTTCGATCGTCGCGTGCGAACGGCGCGTCCAGCCCTGCCCGATGGCGATGCAGACCCAAGACAGCATCAGGAGAGAGAGCCAGCCCCAAATCCAGCCGTGCATGGCCGCCGAGACCGTACCGGCCAGAACCAGACTGACGACAATCAGGGCGAACAGGGCCTGAACCAGGAGGCGATGGCGTGGCGATCCTTCGCCGTTCGTCAGAACGAGAACGTCGCGCTGCTCGATGATGTGCATAGGGGCAACCGTATCCGGATTCATTCGTCGGAGTTCGTATAGCCTTAAATTATACGACGTTCAATATCCTTTTGGTCGCAGCCGGCTCAGCGTGGTGGGTGCCGCCAGAGCCGGATGCGCGAACGTGCACGGTTCTTGCGTCGGGATTGTCGCGAGGAAAATCATTGTCCCGTTCCGGGACCGGAGAGGGCCGGCGGCATGTTCGAGCGCAACAGGATCGAGACCACCGAGCAGGGCGGCGTAGCGGTGGAGATCACAACCGATTCCGGCGAGTGTTTCGCCGGGCAACTCCTCGTCGGACGGGGCCGCAATTTCGTCCAGGCGCTCAACGGCGAGGGGGACTTCATCGAATTCGAGTCTTGGGGCGGCGACAGATCGTATGTCTCCAAACGCGCCCTGCGCTCGGTAAAGCTGGTGCAGGCTGCCCGGCCCGAGAGCTTGAAGGGTCGCATCAGTGCCATGGACGGCTTCGATCCCCATACAATCCTAGGCTTGCGAATCGGCGCCGGCCTCGATGAGGCAAAAGCCGCGTGGCACCGGCTTGCCAAGGCGTATCATCCCGATCGCTACGCAACCGCAGAGCTGCCCGAAGAGGTGACAGTCTACCTCGCAGCGATGGCGCGACGTATCAATGCTGCTTACGCGGCGCTTGAAACCACCTTTGCCCCCCGTAAGAGCGTGCCGCCGCAGCGGGCCCCGGCCTACGAGCCGCGCAACGCGTGAGGCTCGGAGGGACGCCCCACGTCGTCACCGGAGCGGGCGGTCTGCGCGGCCCCACGGGGCCCGATGCCCGAGTGGCCGTCATCGAACCGTGGCCGAACTGTCATCAGATTTACGAGGCATGCGCGCACAGTCCGATCCGTGGAAGAACGGGCGCTCGAACACGGGACCGGGCCATGATTGCCGAAGCCGCTCTCGCTGTGGGCGCCGTCGCAGCCGGCGCGCTCGTCGTCGCGCAACGAAATCGTGCCCGCCTCTATCGATCGCTCGCGTCGAGAGTAGAGGCGATCCAGCGCGACATCCGGATCGAGGCCGGCGACCTGCTGCAACGGGTGCCGCCGTCTTTCGAGGCCCGGCTGACCAGCCTCGGCAAAGCGCTCCCCGAGGCGACCGTCGCCACGATCCGTCGGCAGGCGCTCGAACTGGTCCGGCCCGAACGCAGCTACATCCCGGCTCACAAGAAGGGCGGTACCGTCGCCTACGAAAACCTGTTCGCATCGGCCCCGGCGATCGTCGCCCTCTACCATGCGCCCGAGCTGCAGGAGTTCATATCGCGTATCGTCGGCGCCCGCGTCAGCCCGACACCCATTCACGACCAAAGCTCTCTTTCTGTACTGTTCTACGAGAAACCCGGCGATCACATTGGCTGGCACTACGACCACAACTTCTATCGTGGACGACATGTGACGGTTCTGTTTCCCGTCATCAACGAGGGAACGGCTGCAGGTCGACTGAGTCATGCCCGATTGCAGGCAAGGATCGACGGCCGCCAGATGGATGTCGCGACGCCGCCCAACACCTTGATCTTATTCGAGGGCGCTCGCGTGCATCACAAGGTGACCCCCATACTGGTCGGCGAGCGCCGCCTCGTCATTTCGATGACCTATTGTACCGATTGCCGAGCCAACGTGGTGCAAGGGGCCGCACGGCGCATCAAGGACGTGGCTTTCTTTGGGCCGCGGGCGCTCTGGACCTGAGCCTTTGCGAAGACCGAAGGTGTTCCAGTCTAGGTGAGAGGTGGATCGGCCTCGCCGCCCTCGCGCGCCGGCTTGCTCCCACGAAGCGGACCGTCCGCAAGATTTCGCCACGGCTTTTCGGTCGTGTGCTCCTTTTCGTATAGCTGGCGCAGGAACCCATCGATGCGCATATCGGGTGGGGAGACCGCGTCGGTCCGGCTGCGCTCGGCAAACTGCGCCTCGCGGGCCCAGTCGGTTGCACCCGTCCGCTTGTGCCGTCGGCTACCCCACATCAGCAGCGGACGATCGGGCGGCTCGAGTTCGAGTTCCTCGAGGAACGTTTCCCGGAGCGCGTAAAAGGATTGCAGGATGCCGTCGCGGGCAAGTTTGCGTTGCTCGTCGTTGAATGTCGTCTCCTTCGACGGGTCGAGCGTTTGCAGCGCGCGACGCATGTCGTGCAGCGGAGCGAAAGGGTAGATGCCGATCAGGCTCTCGGTCTCGCCGACATTCGCATAGACCGTGCGCATATTGTCGAGCGTGGCCGAGATGGCCGTGAACGCTTCGACGTAGTCGAACTCGGTCGGATGATGGAGGCGCGTGTAGGCGTAGAGCTTCGACTTGGCATCGACGATCTCTCGCCATTCGTCTTTCAAGGCCGAGAGGAAACTCTGCCGACGCTGGTAGATGCCCGCAAGAACGGTCGCGACGACGGTGATGAACACCAGCGCCATGTCCTTCAGATAATCATAGATGTCGGCGGCGACGGCCTGGGCCGGCGACCCGGCGATGCCCGGAATGTAGGGGGCAAGTTTTGCGAGAAGCGATATCGAGAGCACGAAGCCGAGCGCCAGATAGGACCATCGAAGCGTTCGGGTGAGCTTCGAGCGGGTCATGGCGCGGGTCCGTCAGATTGCCGCGGGGGCGGACGCCGCCAGCTCGCGCGCCCTCGGCGGCGGGACGGGTTCGCCAGCGGCTTCGGCGATCAGGCGCCAGGATGCGTCCTCAATGGCGGACTCGAGCTTGCTGCGCATCTCGGCGCGCGGCAGTCCGGGCGGCATCGCAGGTAGGATCTCGACGATGATCGTACCCGGGTAGCGAACGAAGCTCCGGCGTGGCCAATAGAGTCCGGAATTGAGTGCGAGTGGCACGAGTGGCACGTCGAGAGCAGCATAGATCGCGGCATATCCGGGCTTGTAGTCGGGTTCGGCGCCCGGCGCCCGGCGCGTTCCCTCCGCAAAAATCACGATCTCGCGGCCCGCCTCCGACTTTGCCCGCGCGTCGGCAATCATCGCCTTGAGCGCAACCGCGGCTCGGTCGCGGCGCACAAGGATGTGCTCGAACTTCATGCAGAACCATCCGTAGAGCGGAATCCTCGTCAGCTCCGCCTTGAGCACGATGGCCGGGTCGCTGAACAGCGGAATGAGCGCGAACGTGTCCCAGGCCGATTGATGTTTGGCGACGACAAGGCACGCGCCCTTTGGAATGTTCTCACGCCCCCGAACTTCGAGGCGTGTGCCGCAGATCACCTTCAGCAGCCATGTGCAAAGCTGGCCGTGCAGCCGCAACCCCAGCATCGCCCATGATCGAGGACCGACCAAAAGCCAGATGCCGAGCAGCATCATCAACGCGGTCACCAGGTAGAACGCAACGGTGAAGAGAGCCGATCGCAGAGCCACGCCAAGCGGGACGTTCATCGGCGGGGTCCCGAATTGGCGGAGGCCGAGGGAAGGCTGCCCGGTGGCAGCGGTGATCGCGGCTCATGATCGTGCAACGCGAGCACGCGCCAGACGGCCAATCGGGCGGACGCGCCAAGAAACTTGACATACTCGGCCATAAGCAGCCGGGCCGTCGGCCAGTGACGCCACCAAGCGTCGAGCTGCAAATTCCGGCTCGCCCTGACCGGATACGATACGACGTCGATGTCCGGCATGGCGCGCGCGAACTCGGCTCGGCTGCGCATCATGTGATAGCCGGACGTGACCACGATCACGCTACGAAATCCATTTGTGCGCAGCCAGCGGCGGGCTTCCTCGGCGTTGCCGCTGGTATTGAGGGCTTCATGGCCGATATCGACGCAGCATCCGACCAGCGCGCGGCGCTCGTCGTCGGCGCCGCGGATGCGGCGTCTGAGCTCGGTGGGCATCCGGGTCGTCGGATGCACACCCGATATGAGCAGCCGCTGCGCGCGCCCTTCCACCATCAGGCGCATGCCCGTGGCGATCCGCTCCTCGTCCCCAGTCAGGACAACGATGGCGTCGGCGCGCGGATCGTCGGACGGAGCCAGCTTGCGAACGGTGTCGGCAAACATGGCAAAACCCAGCCCACCGGCCACGATGCCGATGAGTCCGAGCCCTGTTACCGTGCGGATCAGCTTCGCCATGATGTCCAGCCGGCCCCTCGGATGCGCGCTCGCGGCCGGCCGGAGACGCCGCGAAGCACTTTGCTCAGCATGATTGTGCATTGTGCCGCGACCATGGCAAGCGAAGCGTCACGCCGACCCGCCTCCAGTCCGGCGCCGATACGAAGCCTCTTGTGTAGAACCCGTGCGTGCAGAGCTCAGTTGTCCCAGACCCGCTCATTGAGTGTCTCGAAAAAATCGAGTGATTCCTCGCGCAGCGTGCGCCGGCAGTTGCCCTTGCAGCCGATCCACGTTCCGCCCGGCATGCGGACTTCACGTTCCACGAGGCCGCGCCGCACGGCCCCCCGGATGCAGCCACGGCCATAGTCGCTGCAGGCAACGACGCTACCGCCAGGGTCGCGGTCGCGGCTTTCACGGCCAAGCGCTTCGGCCGACATCACCACAAGACCCGCGACCATCGCTGCGAGCATGGCGCCGGTCACGCCGATGCGACCTGCAACTCGAGCGAGTCGCGAAAATGAGGCCGAATGTGATGTGCGCATCAGCTCCTCGATCCTCCAGGGCGCCGGCTGAGGCAGCGCGCCCCGGCCCGGACGATCATCGCGCAGCGTCATGTCTCCGTTCTTGGCCAGCATATAGGTATCGTGCGAGGTGTTGGCGAGTGTGAGGGGCGGTCGTGGATTGGTCGGAACAGGTCTTCAACTACTGTGAACGGGCACTCGACCCGTCATTCTGGGCCGAGCCGGTTAACGCCCTGACCAATATAGCCTTTCTCGCGGCGGCGGTCATTGCCGGCGTGACGCTCCGCCGGCGCCCGCCCGATGCGGACGCCGTCTCGGCCGGCGAGTGGCTGGCGATCTGGATGCTGATCGCCCTTGTGGCGATCATTGGCGTAGGCAGCTTCCTGTTTCACACTTTTGCAACCCGATGGGCCCTGATCGCCGACGTGGCGCCCATCACCCTGTTCATGGCCGCTTACCTTGCCTACGCGCTGCGCATGTTTCTGCGGTGCGGATGGATCGTCTTGATGCTCGCCGTGCCAGCTTTCCTGGGCCTGGGGGCGGTCGTGTCGAGCCTCACCTGCGCCCGTAACCTCGCGACGAGCGGCCTGGCTCAGGCCGAGTTGCCGCCTGCTGCACTCCCGTGCTTCAACGGCTCGCTGGGCTACGCGCCGGCCTTGGCCGCTCTTTTCGTTATCGGCGCCATCATGATCTGCCGCGGTTTGCCAGCCGGACGCAAGGTGTTGGCCGCAGGTGGCGTATTCTCGGTTTCGATCGTTCTCAGGACCGTCGATCGCGAGCTGTGCAACGCAACCCGTTTCCTCGATCACGCTTGGGGCACACATGCGCTCTGGCACGTCCTCAACGCCGTGACCCTCTACATCCTGCTCTCGGCAGCCATCGAGACCCATCGGCGGCGGCCGTGACGCGACGGTTGCACTTAATCCGAACATGGCGGCCGGACCGACGGGTGCACACCCGGAACGAAACCGCCACCAAGCACGGCGACGATGGACCGCGGCGTCAGCACCTCCATTGCGGTCGGTTCGCGGTGAAGCGGCCTTGGGTCCCCATAACCCTCCGGCGACCAGGGATAAAGGCGCGTCGCCCACACGAGGTAAGGTTGCGAGCCTAGACGAACGAATGTGCCGCTCGGCAGATCGCCCCGTCCGGCGTGGTAGGTGACCTTGCGACCGGCCTCGTCGACCCGCTCGGCGTGCAGCACCCTGTCCATCTCGGGCGCGGTGGCGCGCTCCGTGTGGCCGCGAGCGGCAGCCCAAAGGCTCGCGAAACGCAGGGAGTCGTCGCGCCGGCATTCGAAACACGGGCGATGGCCGGCCGCGAGCGCCGTCGCCTCGTCTAGGAAGAACAACTCGGTATAGCGCCCCGGCGTCATCACTTGCCGTTGCCGGTCGTTGAACGACAGGCGGCAGCAGATCCACTGGCGCGAAACCCATCTGCGGCGGCCGAGCGTCCGGTGCGCGTCGTGCAGCGGTCCGCCCCGATTGCCCATCATCAGCCCGCGGGCCGGATGAGCTACGATCTCGCCCACGGGCGTCACTCGGTTCTGGAGCGGCATGGCGTGATCTGCCACATTCGACGTCGACCGGCTGCATGGCCGAAGCTGCACGAGAAGGATCGAGAATGACCGATGCCGGCGTGAGTGTGAAGACTGTCGATCGCGGTGACGCAGGACGCGTTGCTCACGTGACGATCGACAATCGTCAACGCCTCAACTCCCTTTCGACACCGATTCTAATGGCACTGAAGCAGGCGTTCGAGACCCTCGGCCAGGACGCGAGCATGCGGGCCGTCGTGCTGACGGGTGCCGGCGACCGTGCCTTCATCGGCGGCGCGGATCTCAACGAGTTGCGCGGCCTGTCGTTCGATAGCGCCCGACTGTTCATCACGCGCCTGCATCAGGCGTGCAAGGCGATACGCGATTGCCCCGTGCCCGTAATCGCGCGGGTGAACGGCTTCTGTCTCGGTGGAGGGCTCGAGGTGGCGGCGTCGGCCGACATGCGCCTGGTTGCGGAAGGTGCGGTCCTCGGTATGCCGGAGGTCGTGATGGGGCTACCCTCGGTGATCGAGGCAGCGCTGCTTCCCGGTCTGATCGGCTGGGGCAAGACACGCGAAATCCTGCTCACCGGCGAAACGTTCGGTGCGCCCGAAGCACTGGCGATGGGCTTTGCCCAGAAGGTGGTGCCTGTCGCGGGCCTCGATGCCGCCGTCGATCACTGGGTTACGCTAATTCTGAAAACAACGCCGAAAGCCAGTCGTTCACAGAAAGCGCTGATGAACCATTGGCAGCGGGTATCGGTCGAGGAAGGCATTGCGGCTGGCATCGATTCGTTCTCGGAAGCCTATCGGACAAGCGAGCCGCAGGCTGCGATCGAAGCATTCTTTGCCGACAAAGCCAAGCACAAGGGCAGGTGAGCAGGCCATGCGGGACGATCATTTGCGTGGGCTGGCCAGGGTGACACCCTATGCCGATCTACGCCGCGAATTCCAATGGAAGCTGCCCGAGACATTCAACTTCGCGACCGACGTCGTCGATGCTTGGGCGGCAGAGGGCGACGGGCTGGCACTCATCTGGGAAAATGCCGCTGGCGAAGCGGCCGCCTATCACTTCTCGGACATCGCGCGGCTTTCCTGCCGCATGGCGTCTGCCCTTGCCGCCGCCGGCGTGACCAAAGGCGATCGCGTCATCGTGATGCTGCCACGTATTCCGGAATGGCAGATCGCGCTCGTGGCGTGTCTCCGGATCGGAGCGATCGCCATCCCGTGCATCGAGATGCTGACCGCGCGCGACGTCGCCTACCGGGTCGAGAACGCGGAGGCCAAGGCCGCGATCTGCCGGGGCGAGCACGCGATCAAGTTCGCCGAAGTCGAGACCCGCATTCCCGTGCGCATCGCGATCGGTGAAGCCGTCGGATGGACCTCATGGGCGGACGCGATGGAGACGGGCTCCGACACGTCGCCGGCGGCCGAGGTCGGCATCGATGACCCTGCCGTAATGTATTACACGTCGGGATCGACGGGCCATCCGAAAGGCGTACTGCACGCCGCCCGGGCGCTTTATGCGTGGCGGATGCAGGCCTACCTCTGGCTCGACCTCGAGCCCGTAGACCGCATCTGGTGCACCGCCGATACGGGGTGGAGCAAGGCGGGAACGAGCGTCGTCTGGGGACCGTGGAGCACCGGCGCGACGGCTTTCCAGTATGACGGCCCCTTCTCTCCGGCCGAGCGTCTGCGGCTGATCGCCAAGCATCGGATCACGGTGTTCTGCGCCTCGAGCACAGAGCTCCTTCGCCTTGCCGCAGAAGATACCTCCATCTACGACCTGTCGTCGCTACGGCGCACTGTGTCGGCCGGCGAGGCGGTCAGTCCGGCGGCGGCCGATCGCTGGCAAAAGGCGACCGGCTGTCTCGTTTCGGAAGCCTACGGACAGACCGAGGCTCTGATGATGGTCCTGAACTATCCGTCCGAGCCTGTGCGGCGGGGCTCCATGGGGCGGCCCCAGCCGGGGCTCGATATCGACATCGTTGACGACTCCGGCCACCGTGTCGGCGTCGACGTGGAAGGGCACGTGGCACTGCGTGCGCCGAGCCCCCAGCTCATGCTGGGTTATTGGCGCGAGCCGGAACGGACAGCCCAATGTTTCATCGAAGGGCCGGAGGGTCTCTGGTACCTGTCCGGCGATCGCGGCCGCAAGGACGCCGACGGCTATTTCTGGTACGAAGGCCGGGCTGACGACGTGATCAATTCGGCCGGCTACCGAATCGGGCCGCTCGAGGTCGAGAACGCGTTGTTGGAGCACCCTGCGGTTGCCGAATGCGCCGTTGTGCCGAGCCCGGATCCCGAGCGTGGGGAAATCGTCAAGGCGTTCGTCGTGCTCAAGGCGAATCGCACCGACACCGCTAGCCTCGTCGGCGAGCTCCAAGAGCACGTCAAGGCCGTGACGGCGCCATATAAGTACCCGCGTGCGATCGCTTTTGTCGACGAGATCCCGAAGACGGTGACGGGCAAGATTCGACGCCGGACACTGCGTGACCTCGAGATCGAGCGCGCACGCAATGAGGCGGCGGGCGGGACGGAGCGGGGAGGCTGAACTGAAGGTCGACGACGCCCCGGTCGTTGGCCCGGCCACCGTAGTTCTCCCAGCTGGAAGTGCAGTCGTTCTGCTCTATATCACTGGGCTAAGCCCGCGTCCGGCGGTTACTGGCTCAAAGCGGGCGGCTGCAATCGAGAGGGAACAAATGAACACGCGTTCGAAGCTGTTTTCCGGTAAGGCCCTGGCTCTGTTGGCGGTGCTCGGCGCCGGCGCCATGCTGACGGCCGATTTCGCCGAGGCACGCAGCGGACGCGGCTTCAGCTTCGGCAGCCGCGGCAGCCGGACCTTCCAGGCGCCGTCGACGACAAAGACGGCACCGAAGGCAGCTCAGCCGATCCAGAAGTCCATTACCCAACCGGGCCGGCCGACCGCAGGCGCGGCGACTCAGGCATCGCGCGGCGGTCTCATGCGCAACCTGCTGCTTGGCGGGCTCGTCGGCGCGGCGCTGGCAAGCCTGTTTGGTGCGGGCATGTTGGCCAACGTGCTCGGGTTCCTCCTGCAGGGGCTTCTGATTGCCGGTCTCGTGTTCCTTGTCGTCGCCTTCTTCCGCAGCCGCAGCGGCTCGAACCAGCCGGCAATGGCGCGGGCAGGCGCAACCACGGGCGGAGCGTCCCCGACGCCGGGCCAGCAGGCTTATCGTGCAAGTACGGGTGGCCTCGGCGGTCAGGCGCCGGAGCTGACCGTTACGGGTGACGACTACAACGCGTTCGAGCGCCTGCTGAAGGAAATCCAGCTTGCCTACGCCAACGGCGACGTCGAGGCCCTGGGCAGCCGCGTAACCCCGGAGATGCTGTCGCACTTCGCGCGCGAGCTGGATGAAAACAAGCGGCGTGGCGTGAGCAACGACCTTTCCGAGCCGACACTGCTGCAAGGCGACCTTGCCGAAGCCTGGCGCGAGGGCATGAGCGAGTATGCAACGGTCGCCATGCGCTACGAGATCATCGACGCGACCGTCGACGTAAAGTCCGGCCGGGTGATCGAGGGCTCGTCCACCGAGCCGCAGGAAGTGACCGAGCTTTGGACATTCTACCGCCCCGTCGGTGGACGCTCCGACAAGTGGGAACTCTCGGCGATCCAGCAGGCGTGAGCCTGACGACACTGCCCGGGCGATCGGTTTTGGGGCTCTGTCCAAGTCGGCAGGGCCCCTTTCGCATGGTGCCGCGATTGTGAAACGCCGGCAGTTGGCCTAACTCTCGCCCGACACATTGCACGGGAACACCGGCCCGATGATCATCGCTATCGATGGACCTGCCGCCTCGGGGAAAGGCACGCTCGCCAAGCGCATCGCCGCGCATTTTGGGTTCGCTTGTCTGGATACGGGGCTTCTTTACCGCGCGGTCGCACGCGACGTGCGGGCGCGGCGAGGCACACTCGAGCATGAGGCCGACGCGGCGGAGGCAGCGCGAACGCTGGACTTTGCAAGCCTTGCCGATCCCGCGCTACGACTCGCCGGGGCCGGCGAGGCCGCTTCCGTGGTCGCCAAGTACCCCAGCGTCAGACGGGCGTTGCTGGATCTGCAACGCAAGTTCGCCGCCCAGTCGCCCGGCGCGGTGCTCGATGGGCGCGATATCGGCACGGTCGTGTGCCCGGATGCCGACATCAAGATCTTCGTCACCGCCGACCTCGAGGTGAGGGCGAGGCGCCGTTTCGACGAGATGATCTCCCAGGGTGGCGCGACAACTTACGAAGCGGTGGTCGATCTCATCCGCCAGCGCGACGAGCGGGACACGAGCCGGGCGGATGCACCCATGCGCGCGGCACCAGATGCCGACTTGCTCGATACGACAGAGATGGATATAGAAGCGGCATTCGAGGCTGCCGTCGAGATGATCAAAAGGAGGATCTCCCGGCAGGGGCGAAACCAATAATCGCTCCAATCATGCGTCGGTCAGGGCTCGGCCCGCTCGCGGCAGCACTCACGCAAGACACCATCCCAGGCGCCATTTGAGGCGGCGTCGGCCAACGCGGGGAGCGCCCGCGGCAGGTCGGCGCCCGTTCCGTTTGGAGCCTATCCCATGCAACCGAGACGTTTCACGGTCGTTGCGCCGGACGTCTCCCCATACACACGCACGAACAAGGACACGGAATGAGCATTCAGGCCGCCACTCAGGAAATGAACCCGAGCCGCGCCGATTTCGAAGCCCTCCTCAACGAGTCGATGGGCGACGAAACGGCCTTCGAAGGCTCCGTCATCAAGGGCACGATCACGTCGATCGAGAAGGATCTCGCCGTCATCGACGTCGGCCTCAAGATGGAAGGCCGGGTCCCGCTGAAGGAGTTCGGCGTCGGCGGCAAGCCGGCCGATCTCAAGGTCGGCGACGAGGTCGAAGTCTACCTCGAGCGCATGGAGAACGCGCTGGGCGAAGCCGTTCTCAGCCGCGACAAGGCCCGCCGCGAGGAGAGCTGGACCCGTCTCGAGAAGCAGTTCGAGGCTGCCGAGAAGGTCGAGGGAATTATCTTCAACAAGGTCAAGGGCGGATTCACCGTCGATCTCGACGGCGCCGTCGCGTTCCTGCCCGGCAGCCAGGTCGACATCCGCCCGGTGCGCGACATCGGTCCTCTGATGCATCAGCCGCTGATGTTCCAGATCCTCAAGATGGACCGCCGCCGGGGCAACATCGTGGTCTCGCGCCGCTCCGTGCTCGAGGAGACGCGCGCCGAGCAGCGTTCGGAGATCGTGGCCCGTCTCGCCGAGGGTCAGGTTATCGAAGGCGTGGTCAAGAACATCACCGACTACGGTGCATTCATCGATCTCGGCGGCATCGACGGCCTGCTGCACGTCACGGACATGGCATGGCGCCGCGTCAATCATCCGAGCGATGTTGTCAACGTGGGTGACTCGGTGAAGGTGCAGATCATTCGCATCAACCCCGAGACGCAGCGCATCAGCCTCGGCATGAAGCAGCTCCTGTCCGACCCGTGGGAGGGCATCGAGGCCAAGTATCCGGTCAATGCGCGCTTCTCGGGCACCGTGACCAATATCGCCGACTACGGCGCCTTCGTCGAACTGGAGCCGGGCGTCGAAGGCCTGATCCATGTTTCCGAGATGAGCTGGACGAAGAAGAACGTTCATCCCGGCAAGATCGTGTCGACCAGCCAGCAGGTCGACGTGCAGATCCTCGAGGTCGACCCCAACAAGCGGCGCATCTCGCTCGGCCTGAAGCAGACTCAGGACAATCCTTGGGATGCCTTCCTCACCGCGCATCCGAAGGGCTCGACGGTCGAAGGTCCGATCCGCAACATCACCGAGTTCGGTCTTTTCATCGGCCTCGACAACGGCATCGACGGCATGGTGCATCTCTCCGACCTCGACTGGAACAAGGCCGGCGAAGAGGTCATCAAGGACTACAAGAAGGGCGACACGGTGCAGGCCGTGGTGCTCGATGTCGACAGCTCGAAGGAGCGCATCAGCCTCGGCGTCAAGCAGCTCGGTGGTGATCCGCTCGATGCGCTCGGCAAGTACAAGAAGGGCGACGCGGTAACCTGCGAGGTGACCGCCGTCGAGCCGAACGGCATCATGGTCAAGATCGCCGACACCGACATCACCACCTACATCAAGCGCGCCGACCTCTCGCGCGATCGCTCGGAGCAGCGTCCGGAGCGCTTCAACGTGGGTGACAAGGTCGACGCGCAGGTGCTGTCGGTGGACAAGCATTCGCGACGCATCCAGGTCTCGGTCAAGGCTCTCGAGATCGCCGAGGAGAAGCAGGCCGTCGCGCAATATGGTTCGTCCGACTCGGGCGCATCGCTGGGCGATATCTTCAAGGCGGCCCTCAAGAAGCGCGAGGGCGGTGACGGTTGATCTTTCCGTTTCCGTTTCGGCCGGCAATTTGATTTCGAAGGGCGGGCGCCAGCGATGGCCCCGCCCTTTGGCGTTGGGTGTGGCATTGCAACGCTCGGCTGAAGTCAACCCCGCTCTTGCTCGGCGCGCGGCCGGGATCGATAGCGGAGCCGGCTGCTTTCGTCAGTCCGCCAGGGGGTTGCGCGCGAATGTTGCCGTTGAGCCAGTTGCCGCCGCGTCGGCTTCGGCATAACGTTCGTCCGGAGGCGGCGTTTCCACCCGGTGGGAGTGCGCTTTGCTGATCACTGCCCGGCAAGGCGGTCCCATAGGATCCACCAGGACAGCCCATGACTCTTGAAACCGAAGCGCTGCTCGATCGTCGACGCTTGAGGAGATCGATGTCCTTCTGGCGGGCGGCCGCAGTAGTAGCTTTGGTCGTCGCGCTGGCCGTGGTCGGTGTTCTCGCCGGCGGAGGCGCCAGGAGTTCGCTGTTCGGCAAGCAGCAGATCGCCCGAGTCTCGATCGAAGGCATGATCACGGAAAGCCGTTCGCAGTTGCGCATGCTGCGCAAGCTCGCGCGCGACGACGAAGTTGCGGCCGTGATTTTTTACGTGAACAGCCCGGGCGGCACCACGACGGGCGGCGAAGCCCTGTTCGAAACCATCCGCGAGATCGCGAAAAAGAAGCCCGTCGTGGCGCAGTTCGGCACGATCGCGACGTCGGCCGCCTATATCGCGGGGTTGGCCACCGATCACATCATCGCGCGTGGCAACACGATCACCGGCTCCGTCGGCGTGATCTTCCAGTGGGCAGAGGTATCGGAGCTTCTGGGCAAGGTCGGCGTCAAAATGAACGAGATCAAGAGCGGGCCACTCAAGGCCGAGCCGTCGCCCTTCCATCCGCTCGAACCAGAAGGGCGCGAAACCGCGCAACGAATGGTCGCGGAGAGCATGAGCTGGTTCCGCGGGCTCGTTGCCGAGCGACGGAAAGTGAACACGTCGGCCATCCCCGGCCTCGAGCAGGGTCGCATCTTCTCCGGTCGCGAGGCCCTGGCGCATAAGCTGATCGACTCCATTGGCGGCGAACCGGAGGTTGTCAGCTATCTCGTCAAGGAGCGCGGCATCGGCAGCGGGCTGAAAGTGGTCGACTGGAAACCAAAGACGGACGACCGTCTGAGCTTTCTCGGGATGGCAACCCGCGGCATTGCGCGCATACTGGGCATCTCGGATTTCGCCGGCGAGTGGTTGTCCGATCAGTCGCCGTTTGCAGGGCTACGCGTAGGCGGCCTTGTTTCTGTTTGGCAGCCCAGCGAAAAATGAGTAACAACACGAAAGAGTTATGGCTCTGTTTGGGCACATCGGGGCGGTGCTGGGCCAAAGGGTATAAAGGGAGGGCTCGATGATTAAGTCTGAGTTGATCGCCAAGATAGCCGGGGCCAACCCGCATCTGTACCACCGCGACATCGAACGCATCGTCAACGTCATATTCGATGAGATCGTCGATGCTTTGGCACGGGGCGATCGGGTCGAGCTGCGTGGTTTCGGAGCGTTCACGGTTAAGCATCGCCCGCCTCGCGTCGGTCGCAATCCGCGGACCGGCACGTCGGTTTCGGTCGACGAGAAGTTCGTGCCGTTCTTCAAGACCGGCAAAGAGTTGCGTGAGCGCTTGAACAGCCACGAAAAGCCCGATACGGCCAGGAACCCTGGGGCAAAGCGACGCAGCCCTGCGAAGACGCCTCGCGCGGGAGCGGCCCGTCCCAGCTCCGGCCGGGCCTGAATTGGCAACGAGGAGAACGCAAGGTGCTGAAGCGGGTGGTTCGGCTACTTATCGCCTTTCCTGTGGCCCTGCTACTGATCACGCTAGCGGTGTCCAACCGGCACAGCGTGAAATTGATCCTGGACCCGTTCCGTCCGGAGCGGCCAGCGCTGGCGCTCGAGATGCCGCTCTATGTCTTCCTGTTCGGTACGCTCGTCGTGGGCGTGGTGATCGGCGGCTGGGCAACCTGGGTCGGGCAGAGCCACTGGCGCAAATCGGCCCGGCAAAGGACGCAGGACTCCATGAAGTGGCGTGCCGAAGCCGATCGCCTCTCCCGCGAGCGTGACGCTCAGGTCGCCGCCGCCAGCGGTAGTGAGCCGCGCGCCCTCGCCGTGGTGAGGAACTAGCGTCTGCCTGGCGCATCGCCTCTGGGCGACAGGATCATTCGGGATGGCCTTCGAAGTCTTGCCGCTCGCCGATGGCCGGGTGAGATCACCGGCCGGCCACGATATATGCCAAGCATGGGATCAGAAACGTGCCCACCCGGGTCAAAATCTGCGGGATTAGCACCGCCGACACCATGGCCGCGGCCCTCGACGCGGGCGCGGATGATGTCGGCCTCGTGTTCTTTCCGCCGAGCCCGCGCAATGTCGATCTGGCCACGGCGCGTCAGCTCGCCGACCAAGCCCGCGGGCGGGCACGCATCGTCGCGCTGACGGTCGATGCCGATGACGCGCTGCTGGCGGCGATCATGCAACGTGTCCAGCCGGACATGCTTCAATTGCATGGCCGTGAAGATCCGCAACGAGCCACGGAAATTCGGAGGCGCTATGGCGTATCCATCATGAAGGCGATCAAGGTCGCGACCGCGGCCGACGCGGCCGACGCGCTTGCCTTCGCCGGGGCGGCCGACCTCGTGCTGTTCGATGCGCGGCCGCCGAAGGGCGCCGACCGGCCGGGCGGGCACGGTGCCGTGTTCGACTGGCGGATGCTCGACGACGTGAAGGACAAAGTGCAATACATGCTGTCGGGTGGCCTGACGCCGGAGAACGTAACCGAGGCCATCCGCGCGACCGGAGCCAATGCGGTCGACGTGTCGTCCGGCGTCGAGAGTGCGCCCGGCATGAAGGACGCCACGCGCATTCGCGCATTCATTGCCGCGGTGCGCGCGGCCGAAGCTGCGTAAACGACCGTTGCTTCGGCGACGATCCGAAATTCCAGCCCCGTAACGGGAGCCTCGTCATGACCACCGCCTCCATCGAGCCGAACAGTTATCGCACGGGTCCCGACGAAAAGGGCTTCTTCGGCCTGTTCGGCGGCCGCTTCGTCGCCGAGACGCTGATGCCGCTGATCCTCGAGCTGGAGCAGGCCTACAAGGCCGCCAAGGCCGATCCCGAATTCGCCGAGACGCTGGAATACCTGAACACGCACTACTCGGGCCGGCCGTCGCCGCTCTATTTCGCCGAGCGCGTCACCAGAGAACTCGGCGGCGCCAAGGTCTATTTCAAGCGCGACGAGCTCAATCACACGGGCTCGCACAAGATCAACAACTGCCTCGGCCAGATCCTGCTCGCCAAGCGCATGGGCAAGACGCGCATCATCGCCGAGACGGGCGCCGGCCAGCATGGCGTGGCGGTGGCGACGGTGTGCGCCAAATTCGACCTGCCGTGCGAAGTCTACATGGGCGCCACGGACGTCGAGCGGCAGGCGCCGAACGTGGCACGCATGAGGTTGCTTGGTGCCAAGGTCAACCCCGTGACGGCCGGGGCGGGCACGCTGAAGGATGCCATGAACGAGGCGCTCCGCGACTGGGTCACCAACGTGCGCGACACCTATTACATCATTGGCACGGCCGCCGGCCCGCATCCCTATCCCGAGCTGGTGCGTGACTTCCAGTCGATCATCGGGCGCGAGGTGCGCGAGCAGATGATGGCGGCGGAAGGCCGCCTCCCCGACACTCTCGTCGCCTGCATCGGCGGCGGCTCGAACGCCATCGGCCTGTTCCACCCCTTCCTCGACGACGCCTCGGTCCGCATGTACGGCGTGGAGGCCGGTGGGCACGGGCTCGACGTCGAGAACGGCCACTGCGCCTCGTTGACGGGGGGGCGGCCGGGAGTGCTGCACGGTAACCGCACCTATCTCTTGCAGACCGAGGATGGTCAGATCCTCGAAGGTCACTCCATCTCGGCCGGTCTCGACTACCCCGGCATAGGACCGGAACACTCCTGGCTGAAGGACACCGGCCGGGTCGACTACGTCGTCGCCACCGACAAGGAGGCGCTCGCGGCATTGCAGTTCTGCACGAGGATGGAAGGCATCATTCCGGCGCTGGAGCCGAGCCACGCGCTCGCCCACGTCATGCGCATCGCGCCGAAGCTGCCGAAGGACCACCTCATCGTGATGAACCTGTGCGGCCGGGGCGACAAGGACCTGTCCACCGTGGCGAAAGCATTGGGCATGGAGATCTGAGGACACTCCAACCCGCGGAACGCCTGCAGTGCGGCTCCGGCTCTCCGCGGGCGGCCCGGATCGTCGCGCGGCTGCGGCCCCGGGAAACATAGGTTGGTGTCCGGCGCGCCACCCCGTTGAACTCGGGCTCCAAGCCCCGTACAAGCGTCGTCATGCGCCACGCACCGCTCATAGTCTTTGCGCGAATTACCGGCCCGGCCGCCTGAGGGCGCCGGATGATCGACGATGCCTGCTGCTCAGCGCCACAGCGCGCCATCTCACTCTCGCGAAGAACCCGAGACCATGAACGACAAATCAGCGCCCCACGCGCCCTCCGGCCGGCTCCCCGCAGGGGAGTCGCCAACCGCCACCAATAGAGACTGGGGCCAGACGCTTTTCCTTCCGAAGACCGATTTTCCGATGCGCGCCGGCCTGCCGCAGATGGAGCCGAAGCTGCTCGACCGTTGGCAGCGGATCGAACTTTACTCCCAGCTCCGCGCCGCCGGGAAGGGCCGCGCCCGTTTTACGCTGCACGATGGCCCGCCCTACGCCAACGGCAACATCCACATCGGCCATGCACTGAACAAAATCTTGAAGGACCTCGTCACACGCAGCCAGCAGATGCTGGGCTTCGACTCGAACTACGTGCCGGGCTGGGATTGCCACGGCCTCCCGATCGAATGGAAGATCGAGGAGGAGTACATGGCGAAGGGCAAGGCCAAGCCGAACCTCAAGGACCCGGCGGCCATGAAGGCGTTCCGGGCCGAGTGCCGCGCGTTTGCCGAGCACTGGATGGGCGTGCAGTCGGCGGAGTTCCAGCGGCTCGGCGTCGAGGGCGACTGGAAGCATCCCTACACAACGATGACATTCCCGGCGGAAGCGCAGATCGCGCGCGAGCTGATGAAGTTTGCCGAGACCGGCCAGCTTTATCGCGGCTCGAAGCCGGTGATGTGGTCCGTGGTCGAGAAGACCGCCCTCGCCGAGGCCGAGGTCGAATATCAAGACTACCAGAGCGATATGGTGTGGGTGAAGTTTCCGACCGTGCGGGCGAAGCTGGAGAGCGATGTAGCACACGGCACGGATGAGAAACTGAAGCAGTTAATGTCCGCTGATGTCGTCATCTGGACGACCACTCCATGGACGCTTCCGGGCAATCGCGCCATCTGCTTTAACTCGAGGCTCGACTACGGGCTTTACAAGATCACCGCCGCACCACCCGACAACTGGGCCAAGGTCGGAGAGCAATACGTGCTCGCCGACAAGCTTGCCGCTGACGTTCTGAGGGCCGCAAAGGTCGATGCCTTCGAGAAAGTCGGCACGGTCAGCGGCGAGGAACTGTCGAAGCTCGTCTGCGCCCACCCCCTCCGCGACGCAGGCCTCGGCGGTTACCAGTTCGACGTCCCCCTGCTCGACGGCGATCACGTCACTGACGACGCGGGCACGGGCTTCGTGCACACGGCGCCCGGCCATGGCCGAGAGGACTTCGACATCTGGACGGCGTCGACGCGCAAATTGCAGTCGATGGGCGTCGATCCTGCCATCCCCTACACCGTCGACGAGAACGGCGCCTTCACCAAGGACGCGCCCGGCTTCGAGGGCGAACGCGTCATCACCGACAAGGGCGAGAAGGGCAAGGCCAACGACGCCGTCATCAAGAAGCTGGCCGAAGCCGGTATGATGGTCGCGCGCGGAAGGCTGCGGCATCAATATCCCCACTCATGGCGCTCGAAGAAGCCCGTCATCTTCCGCAACACGCCCCAGTGGTTCATCCACATGGACAAGGAGATCCCCTTCCTCGAGCAGCTCAGCCGCGAGCATCGCGAGAAGCTCGCCGCGCTCGGCGGCCGGCTCCCCGCAGGGGAGTCGCCGAGCGCCACGAGAGAAACCCCCGCGCTCGGCGGCCGGCTCCCCGCAGGGGAGTCGCCGAGCGCCACGAGAGAAACCCCCGCGCTCGGCGGCCGGCTCCCCGCAGGGGAGTCGCCGAGCGCCACGAGAGAAACCCCCGCGCTCGGCGG